>JANQFK010000053.1 GCA_028277885.1 Myxococcota bacterium | reverse complement strand
GCGTGGAAGCGGCCCCTGCATCGATGGCGACGCGGCGGGAGCCGCGTCGCCGAGCCCACCCAGGCGACCGGGCGTCTGCTGGTGCAAGCGCCCGAGTGGTCGTGCGCAGCGATCGGGCCCCGGGCTTCCCGGGGCCCGATCGCGGAGTTTCAGAAATGCCGGCGGAACGCCGAAGCTGGAGAAGCCGGGGCGTCCGTGGAGGGGGCTCCCGGGGGGGGTGGTGGCGATGGACGGCGCCGAGGCGACGGACCAGACGCGGGTGATGGTGGAGCGATTCCGGGCCATGGGGCTCGAGGTCGACGAGCTGCCGGGGGGCCGCGCCGCCACGGTGACGCTCCCCGTGGGGGAGGAGGCCTTCCCCGGGCTACAGGGCGAGCGGAGCATCAAGGAGATCCGCCTCGCCACGGTCGGCAACCAGGCCATCAAGTGCCTGCAGCCGCGCTGCCTGTTCTTCCTGCCCCTGATCCCGGTCTCGGACTGCACCGAGGCCGAGGAGATCGAGCGCCGCATCCGCTCGGCGTGGCGCGAGCAGGTGGCCCGGCTGCGCCGGGGCCGCGACGCACTGGAGCGGCTGGGCGTCGAGTGGGAGCTCGAGTCCGGCGACGCGGTGCTCTCCTTCGACCTCGGAACCGGCGACCCGACCGCGCGAGCCCGCACGAGCGACCTCGGCGAGGTCGTGCTTCCCGCTCGCGGGCCGCTCTCGGGCCAGCACCTGGCGAGCGCCGACGAGCGCCTGTTCCAGCCCGACTCGCGCGTCGACTCGGGCCTCGACCTGCAGATCGCCATCACGACCCACCTCGAGCGGCTCTCCCGGCTCGCCGCGAAGCGGGACCAGGAGCGGCGCGCCGAGGCGGCGCGGGAGCACGGCCGGCCGGTGCGCCGGGTCCAGCGGCGCAGCCACCGCGTGCTGCTGGTCGGGCCGCACCTCGCCGCCAACACCGCGCTGGCCGAGTCCCTGCGCATGCGCGGCTACGAGGTCACCGCGGCGCCGAGCGACGTCGAGGCCATGGACGCCTTCTGCGCCAGCTCCTACGAGCTCATGCTGGTGGACTCGAAGCTGGGACGCGCCGACGGCCTCGAGCTGGTGCCGCTGATCCAGACCCTCGCCGGCATCGAGAAGCTGCCCGTGGTGATCGTGGACGACCGCGCCCGGGACGCCGTGCGCGACCGCGCCCGCAAGATCGGCGCCGTCGGCTACCTCACCGCGCCGGTGGACGCCGCCCGCATCGCGCCGGGCCTGGCGCGCCTGCTCCAGGCGCCCCGCTTCCGCCGCTACTCCCGCTACGCCCACCGCGTCGCGGTGCGCTGCGGAACCCTCCGCGTGCCGGGCTTCACGACCGCCATCGGCCGCCTCGGCATGTTCGTCTCCACGGGCCTCGAGTCCCGGCTCCACACCCTGGACTGGTTCGAGATCGCCGTCCCCACCCTCGGCGAGCCCCTGCGCGTCGAGTGCGAGACCGTCTACCTGCGCGGCGCCACCAGCGACGAGCCCGGCGGCATCGGCCTCCGCTTCCACGAGTTCGCCGCCGGCGACGAGGAGCGGCTGATCACTTATCTGCGGAGCCTCGAGGCCGGCGACTGAGGGGCAGGGCTTTCTGAACTTCGCTCGCCTTCGGCTCGCTGCGCGCGCAGCCCGCCGAAGGCGGGCCGCGCTTGCAGGGCTTTCTGAACTCCGCGCGGGCTTCGCCCGCGCTGCGCGCGCCCTCTCGGGCGCTTGCACAACGAGATGCCCGCACGTGGAGGCGCTCTCGCCGGCGCGGCTCTCGCCGCTCCGGCTTCGTCTCGTTCAGGAACGCCTCCCGAGCGCGCAGCGGTGGCTACCGGAGCGGGCAGCGAGGCGGCCCCTGAATCGATGGCGACGCGGCTCCCGCCGCGTCGCCGAGCCCGCCGAGGCGAACGGGCGTCTCGGCATGCAAGCGCCCGCCGGGCGCGCGCAGCGCGTCGCGGCAGCGACGCGCGAAGTCCAGAAGACCTGCAAGCCTTCGCGGACCCCGAAGGCCCTCTCTCAGCCCAGCCTGGCGCGGGCCTTGTCGATGTCGGCGTCCATGATCGTCTTGCGCTTGTCGGCGGTGGCGGAGGCGTGGGCCTCGCGGGCGAGACGACCGATGTAGTCCTCGGCGGCCGCGACGGCGCGCTCGAGGGCCGAGCCGGAGACGCGAAGCCCTTCGCCGTGCTTCGCGAGAAGACGCTTCACCACTGCGTTCGGCAGGTCAGCCATGGGATTCTCCTGTGGAGAGAACGGGGCGGGGAGAGGCTAGAAGCGCCCACAGAGCCGTCAAGGGGTGTGGGGGGAAGCGGCAGTGCGCCGCTTCGTGGTGAAATCAACCCGCCCCGGATTCGCTCCCGATCTCGGAGCGAGCGGCGGACTCGGCGGCCTGCACCACCTCGCGCAGCGCCACCCCGTGCTTGCGGGCCGCGCGCTTGCAGTCGTCGTACTCGGCGGAGACGTCCAGCCGGCCGTCGGGGCTGCGCACGAACTTCACCGCGACGGGGCCGTAGGCGGTGCGGACGCGTCGCAGCTCGCGCTCCAGCACCAGCCGGTCCCACTCCGCCACCCGCACGCCGAGGGTCGGCGTCTCGGCGAACAGGACCCGGGAGAGCGGGAGCCGCTGGGAGGGCCGGCCCAGCACGCGCAGCAGGAAGCCGGGCCGGTTCTTCTTGCCCTGGACGGCCTGGAGCGAGACGTCGAGGGCGCCGGCCTCGAGCAGCCGGTCCATCACGTGGTCGAAGTGCTCGGGCGAGAGGTCGTCGAGGTTGGTCTCGAGGACCAGGACGCGGTCGCGGTGGGCGCCGTCGGCCCGACCGAGCACCGCGCGCAGCACGTTCGGCATCGGCCCGGGGCGGTCCTCGCCGGCGCCGTGGCCCACCGCGTCGATGGTCATCGCCGGCAGCGGGCGGAACTCGTCGACCACGCAGCGCAGGATCGCGGCGCCGGTGGGCGTCACCGTCTCCCAGGCGACCTCCGCCGGCACCGTGGGCAGCCCCTCCAGCAGCAGCAGCGTGGCGGGCGCCGGGAGCGGGAGCCGGCCGTGGGCCGTCTCGACCTGGCCGTGGCCGAGGGCCGGCGGCGTCGCGGTGACCGCGGTGACGCCGAGCCCGTCGAGGGCGAGGGCGGCGCCGGCCACGTCGACGATGGCGTCGACGGCACCGACCTCGTGGAAGTGCACCTTCTCGATGGGCACGCCGTGCACCCGGGCCTCGGCGTCGGCCAGTGCGGCGAAGATCTCCTGGGCGCGGTCGCGCACGGCCGGTGCCAGGCGCGCGCGGTCGAGCAGGCGGCGGATCTCGGCATAGTGGCGTCCGTGGGAGTGCGGATGCGAGTGAGAGTGGCGTCTCTTCGTCTTGCGGCGCCCGCCCCGGCTGCCGGCGGAGGGGACGCCCACGGAGACGTGGCGCGCCGCGAGGGCTCCGCGCTGCACCCGGCGCACGCGCAGCGTGTGGTCGACGCCGAGACCCGCGAGGCCCTCGCTGAGCGCGCGCCGGGACAGGCCCGCGTCGAGGAGCGCGCCGAGGAACATGTTGCCCGCGATGCCCGAGAAGGTGTCGAGGTGCAGCACGCGACCCGCGCCGGCCTCGGGCCGCGTCGCCCGCGGGCGGGCGCGCCGCGTGGCCCCGCCGGCCGCGGCGCCCGAGCGCTTCACCGCCACCCCGCCGGTCGCTCAGAGCCGGTTGATGAGGGTCGCGACATAGGCGGCTCCGAAGCCGTTGTCGATGTTCACCACGCTCACGTTGGACGCGCAGCTGTTGAGCATGCCGAGCAGCGCGGCGAGGCCGCCGAAGGAGGCGCCGTAGCCCACGCTGGTGGGCACCGCGATCACCGGCCGCCCCACCAGCCCGCCCACCACCGAGGGCAGCGCGCCCTCCATGCCGGCCACCACGATCACCACGTGGGCGTTGCGCAGGGTCTCGTCGGCGGCCAGCAGGCGGTGCAGGCCCGCCACCCCGACGTCGAACAGGGTCTCCACCTTGTTGCCGAAGCGGCCCGCCACGGCGGCGGCCTCCCGGGCCACGGGCAGGTCCGCGGTCCCGGCGCTCACCACCGCGATGGTCCCCTTCCCCACCACGGGCACCTGCGAGGGACCGAACCAGAGCGTGCGCGAGTCGGCGTCGTAGACGCCCTCGGGAAGTGCCGCCCGCACGGCGTCGGCCAGCTCGGCCTCCACCCGCGTGGCCAGCACCGGCTGCTCCGACTGCCGCAGCACCCGCACGATGTCGATCACCTGCGCCGCCGTCTTGCCCGGCGAGAACACCACCTCGGGCAGCCCATGCCGCAGCGCGCGGTGCGTATCCACCCGCGCCCCGGCCGTGTCGATGAAGGGCAGGCGCGACAGGCGCGAGAGCGCCTCGTCGGAGGACACCTCCCCGGCGGCGACGGCCTCGAGGAGCTCGCGGGTCTTCTGTCTCTCCATGGAAGCTGGAAGGTAGCGCAGGCAGCAGGCCTTCTGGACTTCGCGCGTCGCTGCCGCGACGCGCAGCCCGCCGAAGGCGGGCCGCGCTTGCAGGGCTTTCTGGACTCCGCGCGGGCTTCGCCCGCGCTGCGCGCGCAGCCCGCCGAAGGCGGGCCGCGCTTGCCCCCTCTGACGTCTCTCCACCGGGGCGGCTCTTGCCGGCGCGGCTCACGCCGCCCCGGCGTCGTCTCCTCCAGGAACGCCTCCCGGCGAGCGGCTGTCGCTACCGGAGCGAGCGTGGAAGCGGCCCCTGCATCGATGGCGACGCGGCGGGAGCCGCGTCGCCGAGCCCACCCAGGCGACCGGGCGTCTCGTGGTGCAAGCGCCCGAGAGGGCGCGCGCAGCAAATCGGGCCCGGCTTTGCGGGCCCGATTTGCGAAGTCCAGAAAGCCCTGAACCCGCCCGCGAACCTCAGAACACCGGGAGAAAGACGAGCACCGCCCACGCCTCCCCGTCCCGGTCCGCGATCACCGTCTCGAGGCGGAGGTTGGTGCCGTCGGTCTCGCGCACGGTGACGAGGGAGGAGAGGACGCCCACGGCGTCGCGCAGGGCGAGGGTGGGGATCGAGGGGAGGATGGTCTCGCCGAGGGTGTCCGCCATGGCGGACACGACGTGGGAGACGAGGATGTTGCCGAGCTCCTGGAGCGCCGAGACGCGGTGCTCCTGGTCCTCGAAGGCGGCGGGGCCGCCGAGCATGCCGCGCAGGATGCGCGCGCGGGCGTCGCCCGGCAGCAGCACCGCCATGCTGCCGCGCAGGGCGCCGCGCACCTCGAAGAAGATCCCCGAAGCCGGATCGCGCAGGGGCTCGCTGCGGGCGTCGGCGAACAGGCTGCCCGGCGGGAGCTCGCCCGCCGGCGACACCATGGGCACCGTCATCCAGCAGGTCTCGCCCACCAGGGTCGCGAGCGCACCGGCGGCGTGGCCGGCGCCGATGCTCACCAGCTCGAGGAGCCGATCGATCTCCGTGTCCGACCGCTTCGGACGCTTGGGCGTGACGAACTCCATCACAGCAGCTGGTTCACGTCGAGCGCGAAGACGGGGCTGCCGTCTCCGAGCACGGTGAGGCCCGCCAGGGCGCGGCTGCTGGCCAGCAGCCGCGGCACGGGCTTGACGTAGATCTCCTGCTGGCCGGCGAGTCGCTCGACGCGCAGCGCGACGCGCTCGCCGCGCACCTCGGCGATCACCAGCGGGGCCTGGCCGTCGTCGGAGAAGGGCTCGAGGCCGAGCCGGCGCGCCAGGTCGAGCACCAGCACGGGCTCGTCGTCGATCAGTGCGAAGCTCTCGCGTCCCGACCGTTCGATGCCCTGCGCCTCCACCTCGACGATGCGCTCCACCTTCGAGATGGGGATCGCGACGGTCTCCTCGCGCACCCCGGCCAGCAGCACGCGCTGCACCGCGGCGGTGATGGGCACCACGAGGGAGGTGGTGGTGCCGAGGCCCGGCCGCGACTCGAGCTCCACGCGCCCGCCCAGGGACTCGATGGTGGCCTTCACGGCGTCCATCCCGACCCCGCGACCGGAGATGTCCGAGACCTCGGGCTTCGTGGAGAGCCCGGGGCGGAACACCAGCGCGGCCACCTCGTCGGGAGGCAGGTCCTCGGCGAGGCCCTCGTGGACGAGGCCCGCGTCCACGGCCCGCGCCCGCACGGCGTCGAGGTCGATGCCGGCGCCGTCGTCGCTCACCGAGATCCGGATCGAGTCCTTCTCGCGCCGGGCGTCCACCACCAGCCGGCCGAGCTCCGCCTTGCCGCGCTCGCGCCGCTCCGCCGGCGGCTCGACGCCGTGGTCGATGGCGTTGCGCACCAGGTGGACGAGCGGGTCGCCCACGCGGTCGAGGATCGAGCGGTCGAGCTCGAGCTCGGCGCCGCGCAGCTCCACCTCGACGCGCTTGCCCGTGCGCCGGCCCACGTCCCGGGCCAGGCGCGGCAGGGGCTCCATGACCCGCAGCAGGGGCGCGGTGCGCAGGCTGAGCGCCCGGCGCTGGAGCTCGCCCACCACCCGGTCCATGCGGTCGAAGCCCAGGGCCGAGGGCGTGGCGCGGCCCTCGCGGTGGGCCGCGGTGCGCGCCTGGCGCGAGGTGAGGATCACCTCGCCCACCGCGGAGAGGAAGCGGTCCAGGGTCTCGGTGCGGACGCGCACCGACGCGGCCGCGGCGGGACGCGGGGCCGCGGGCGCCTCCGGGGCGGCGGGCGCGACCCCGGGCGCGGGCTCCGCCGGCGCCTCCTCGGCCACGGGCACCGAGTCGCCGGTCAGGATGCCGACGAGCTCCGGGTTCGGCGGCGGCGCGTCGCCGGTGTCCGCCACCGCGTTCACCATGAGCTCGAGGCCGTCGAGGCCGCGGAACAGGACCGGCAGGCCCTCGACGGGGTCCACCCGCCCGGAGGCGCGCGCCGCGTCCATGCGGTCCTCCAGCAGATGAGCGACCTCGGTGATGGAGTCGTAGCCCAGGGAGCCCGCCATCCCCTTGATCGAGTGGGCCATCCGGAACGCGAGGTCGATGGCCTCGCCGTTGCCCGGGTTCTTCTCCAGGGCCAGGAGCGCGCCGCCGAGCTCTCCCAGGTGGTCGCGCGCCTCCTCGAGGAAGAGGGTCCGGTACTTGGCGAGGTCCAAGACCGGCCTACTCCTTCTCCATCACCTTCTTGAGGGTGGCGAGCACGGCGTCGGGCTTGAAGGGCTTCACGATGAAGTCCCGGGCGCCGGCCTGCATCGCCTCCATCACCAGGGCCTCCTGGCCGAGGGCGCTGCACATCACGATCTTCGCGCCGGAGTCGAGAGCGACGAGCTCCCGCACCGCGTCCATGCCCGAGCGCTTGGGCATCACGATGTCCAGCATCACCAGGTCCGGCTCGAGCTCCTTGAACTTCTCCGTGACCTCGACGCCGTCGGACGCCTCTCCGACCACCTCGTACCCCTCGGGCTCGATGATGTCCCGGATCATCTGGCGCATGAACGACGCATCGTCCGCAACGAGAACTCGCATCACTCCTCCCCTCCGTGAACCGGCTCGGGACCGATCACGGACCTCTCGATCGCCTCGACCGCTCGCCGCAGCAGCTGCTGCGTGTCGAGCACACTCACCACGCGGCCGTCGATGGGCCGCCTCTCCACCACCGCGTCGGCGCTGCGGGCCACGCCGCCGGCGCCCTCCACCAGGCCGAGCACCCGGTCCACCGGGAACCCCAGGGCCTCGGGGTCGTCGGGATCCCGGGCCAGCACGAGCAGGTGGCGCGGCTCCTCGAGCCGCTCGCCCCGGGTCGCGAAGAGCACCTCCCGGCGCACCACCGGCAGGGCGTCGCCGTGGTGGTTCACCACGCCGCCCACCCGGGCCGGGATCGTGGGGATGCCGGCGATGGCCGGGATCTCGGCCACCTCGGCCACGTCGGCGATGGGCAGCGCGTAGGCGGCCCCGCCCACCTCGAAGGTGAGCAGGCGGTCGCCCACGCCGTCGCGCCCGGTCTCCACCTAGACCCCCTCGTCGGCGGGGCCGTGCATGGGCCCGCGGGTGCGGAAGCGCCGGGACACGCCGCGCAGCTCCTCGGCGAGGGCCGCGAGCGACCGGGTGCCCTCGACGAGCTCCGAGGTCGCCTCGCGCTGGCGGCGGAAGGTGCCGTCCACGCGCTCGACGGAGCCGGCGGTGCCCTGGGAGACCCGCGCGATCTCCTCCATGGACGAGACCAGCCGGCCCGCGTCGTCGGCCTGCTTGTCGGCCTCCTGGAAGATCTCCTCGGCGCGCGCCGAGGCCTCGCCCACGGCGGCCCGGATCTGGCCCAGGGACGACGCGATGGTATTCACGTCCTCGCGACCCTCGGTGATCATCTGGCCCGACTGGCGCATGGCGTCGGCCACGCTCTGGGTGTCGGCCTCGATCTCGTGGATCAGCTTCGAGATCTCGTCGGCGCTGCTGGCCGCGCTCTCGGCGAGCTTGCGGATCTCGTCGGCCACCACCGCGAAGCCCCGCCCCGCCTCGCCGGCCCGGGCGGCCTCGATGGAGGCGTTCAGCGAGAGCAGGTTGGTACGCGACGCGACGCTGGTGATGATCTCGGTGATCTGGTGCACGTGGCGGGTCTTCGCCTCGAGCTGGAACACGCGCTCGCCCGCCTGCTCGACGTGCTCGAACACCGTGCGCATCTTCTCGATGGCGAGGCGCGAGACGTCCACGCCGGCGTGGGCCTTCTGGTTCGCCTCGGCGGCGAAGCCGAAGGCCTCGCGCGCCCGGGAGGCGTTCACGTCGATGGCGCCGTGGACGTCGCGGATCAGGCCGCTCACCTGCTGGAGCAGCGACTGCTGGGTGCGGGCGCCCTCGGCCAGCTCGGCGACGGTGCGGGAGATCTCCTCGCTGCCCGCCGACATGCCGTCGGCGTTGCTCGTGAGCTCGGCCACCGAGGCCGAGACGCTCTCGGAGGACTGCTGCACGTGGCCCACCAGGGCGCGCAGCTGCTCGAGCATGGCGACGATGCGCCCGGCGAGGTCGTGGTGCTCGTCGGGCAGACGGCTGCGGGCGCCGAGCTCCGCCGGCGCGCTCAGGTCGCCCTCGCCGATCCGCGAGGCGACCTCGAGGAGGGCGGGGTAGCTGCGCAGCAGCCGGCGGCTCGAGGCCCAGCCCAGGCCGGCGCCGGCGCACAGCGAGAGCAGCCCCCCGGCGATCGGGGGCACGAACACGCCCAGGGAGCGCAGCGCGGCGGGCAGGCCCACCGCCACCGCGGCCACCGCCAGCGAGGCGAGGACGAACTTGTGGGCGAGGGAGAGTCGCACCCCGAACGTATCGGCCCCCTCCGGACCCTTCTGGAGGGCCCAGGGGAGCCGCGCCGGCCCCCGGGAGCGGGCTCAGAAGTGGCGCCAGCCCCCCGCCCCGGGCTCGATCCGCGCCCCCCGGAGGTGCAGGCCGCGGGCCCGGATGCGGCCGATCTCCTGGACCGGGACCCCCAGGCGGCGGGCGAGCGCCCCGGCGCCGGGGCCCCGGGGCGCCACGGCGAAGAGCAGCTCGTAGTCCTCGCCCCCGGCCAGGGCCAGCCGGTCGGGCTCGAGGCCCAGCCGGCGGCAGGCCGCCTCGAAGCCGCGGGGCCGGGGGACCCGGCCCGCCTCGAGCTCGGCCCCCACCCCCGAGGCCCGGGCGAGGTGGCCGAGGTCCGCCACCAGCCCGTCCGAGACGTCGATGCAGGCGCGCACCGCCGCGCTGCGCCCCAGGGCGCGCCCGGCGGCCAGGCGGGGCGTCGGGCAGTGGCGCAGCCGCCCGCCGCGGCGCTCGCAGCGGGCCCGGGCCAGGGCCGCGGCGCCGAGCACGCCGGTCACGAACAGCCGGTCGCCGGGCCGGGCGCCGCTGCGGTCGAGGGCCCGGCCGCGCCCCACCCCGCCCAGCACGGTGATGGCGAGGGAGACCTCCCGGGCCCGGGCCACGTTGCCGCCCACCAGCGGGCAGTCGTGCTCGGCGCCCACGTCGAGCATGCCGTTCACGAAGCCCAGGGCGTCGCGCACCGCGAGCCGCGGCGGCGCCGCCAGGGCCAGGGTGAAGCCCAGCGGCCGCGCCCCGGTGGCGGCGAGGTCCGAGAGGTTCGCCACCAGGGCGCGTCGGCCCACGTGGCGCGGGCCCTCCCGGTCCAGCCGGAAGTGCACGCCCTCCACCAGGGTGTCGGCGCTCACGGCGACGTCCTCGCCCCGGCGCGCCCGCAGCAGCGCGGCGTCGTGGCCGATGCCGCGCCGCACCGCGACGCCCGAGACGCGCTCGGCCGCGCGCGCGATGCGCTCGATCAGGCCGAACTCCCCGACGTCCGCGAGCCGCATGGCGCGAGCGTAGCCCCGCCGGCGCGGGTTCGAGCCGGGTGGGGGCCGCAGCCGACCCACGAGGCGAGTCCGAAGGACTCGCCCCGCCTAGCGGCCCTTGGCGTTGGCGACGGGGCCGGCGGTGCGCGAGGAGCCGGCGAGCTTGCCGCGGCGCCGGCGCGGAGCGCGCTCGAGGGTGGCGTCGAGCACCTCGCTCATGTCCTCGACGGGGATGAACTCGATGCGCCGCGCCAGCTCGCTCGGGATCTCCTTCAGGTCGGGCATGTTCTGGGCGGGCAGCACGACCCGCTCGATCCCCGAGCGCAGCGCCGCCAGGGCCTTCTCGCGGATGCCGCCCACGGGCAGCACCCGGCCGCGCAGGGTGATCTCGCCCGTCATGGCGACGTCGCCCCGCACCGCGATGCCCGAGGCCAGCGAGATCAGCGCGGTGGCGATGGTGATGCCCGCCGAGGGGCCGTCCTTCGGGATGGAGCCCGCCGGCACGTGGACGTGGATCTCGTGGCGCGAGAGCTTCGACTCGCCCAGGCCGAGCTCGCCCAGGCGCGCCCGGGCGTAGGTGAGTGCCGCCTGGCCGGACTCCTTCATCACGTCGCCGAGCTGGCCCGTCAGCACCAGGCCGCGGCCGTGGGTCATGGCGGCCTCGACGCGCAGCACGTCGCCGCCGGCCTCGGTCCAGGCCAGCCCGTTCGCGACGCCCACGTCGCCGGGCCGCGGGCCGTCGTCGTCCCGCGGCGGCGCGGGGCCGAGCCAGCGGGCCAGGCTGCGCCGGCTCACCTGCACCCGGGACTCGTCGCCCTCGGCGGCGCGGCGCGCCGCCTTGCGGCACACCGCCGCGATGCGGCGCTCGAGCTCGCGCACGCCGGCCTCGTGGGTGTAGTCCCGGGCCACGGCCGCGATGGCGGCCGGCGACCAGCGCATGCGGTCGCCGGGCAGGCCGTGCTCCTCGATCTGGCGGGGGATCAGGAAGGAGCGGGCGATCTCGACCTTCTCCTCCGGCGTGTAGCCGGGGATGCGGATCACCTCCATGCGGTCGCGCAGGGGGCGCGGGATGTTCTCCAGCAGGTTCGCGGTCGCGATGAAGAAGACCTCGGAGAGGTCGAAGGGCACGTTCAGGTAGTGGTCGCTGAACTTCGAGTTCTGCTCGGGGTCGAGCACCTCGAGCAGGGCCGCCGAGGGGTCGCCCCGGTAGTCCGAGCCGAGCTTGTCGATCTCGTCGAGCATGAAGACCGGGTTGCAGGTGCCCGCCTGCTTGATGCCCTGGATGATGCGTCCCGGGAGCGCGCCCACGTAGGTGCGGCGGTGGCCGCGGACCTCGGCCTCGTCCCGGGTGCCGCCCAGGGAGACGCGCACGAACTCGCGGCCCATGGCCCGGGCGATGGAGCGGCCCAGGGAGGTCTTGCCCACGCCGGGCGGGCCCGAGAGGCAGAGGATCGGGCCGCGGGAGTCGCTGCGCAGCTTGCGCACACCCAGGAACTCCAGGATGCGGTCCTTGATGCCGCGCAGGTGGGCGTGGTCGCCGTCCAGGATGGCCCGGGCGTTGGCGAGGTCGAGGCGGTCCGGGGAGCGCTTCGACCAGGGCAGCTCGGCGATCCACTCGAGGTAGCTGCGCACCACCTGGGCCTCGGGCCCGTCGGGATGCATGCGCTCGAAGCGGCGCAGCTGGCGCATGGCCTCCTCGTAGGGCTCCGGCGGGAGGCTCGCCTCCTCGATCTTCTCGCGGTACTCGGCGAGCTCCTCGATGCGCGGGTCCACCTCGCCCAGCTCCAGCTGGATCGCCCGCATCTGCTCGCGCAGGTAGGCCTCGCGCTGGTTGCGGTTGATCTCCTCCTTGGCCTGGGACTGGATCTCCGCCTGCATGGTGGTGACTTCGAGCTCGCGGCGCAGCAGGGCGTCCACCCGGCGCAGGCGCGCGATCGGGTCGATCACCTCGAGGATCTCCTGGGCCTCGCCGAGACGCAGCTTCAGGTTCGAGGCGATCAGGTCCGCCAGGCGGCCCGGCTCGTGGACGTTGGCCGTGATGGAGAGGACCTCGGGCGGCAGGTTCTTGAGGGGCAGCAGCTCCTCGACCCGGGAGCGCACCGCCCGCATCAGGGCCTCGGCCTCGACGCACCACTCGGCCTCGTCGTCCGAGGGCAGCGCGTTCACGCAGGCCCAGCGCGCGGGCTCGCTCTCCACGAAGGACTCGATGGAGGCCTTGCACAGGCCCTGGACGAGCACCTTCAGCCGGCCGTCGGGGAGGCGCAGGATGCGCATCACCATGGCGACGGTGCCCACGGAGTGGAGATCGTCGGGGGCCGGGTCCTCGACCTCGGGGTCCCGCTGGGCGGCCAGGAGCACGAGGCGGTTGCCGGCCAGCGCGTCCTCCACCGCGGCGATCGAGCGCTCCCGCGCCACGAAGAGCGGGAGCACCATGTAGGGGAAGACCACGAACTCCTGGAGGGGGAGGACGGGCAGCTCTTCGGGGATCTCGAAGTCGGAGGCGGCGCTGGACATCGCCTCGTGATTCGTCGGGGGCCCGATCCGACTTGAGCAGGAGAGCCGCCGCGACCGACGACGAGCGGGGCCTGGCGGGGCCCTGGGGGCTCGCCGGCGCCGGGCGCGGCGCCGTGGGTCCGCGGCCTTTGCGCCGGACTTGCTAGCGGCCTGCTCGCGCGGGGGCACCGCGCAGGGTGGGAGGCTCTCCGGTCTCGTCGAGGGATACGATGCGCCCTCGCTGCACGCCGAGGAGGTGGGGCCGCTTGTCGGCGTTTCCGTCGGCACGGATCGAGATCACGCCCGTGACGCCCGCCACCGCGCGCACCTCGAGCAGGCCCTCGCGGAGTTCCCGGCGCGCCTCGCGGCGCCGGGCGAGCTGGTCGAGCAGCAGGTTGGTGGCGTCGTAGGCCTCGGCGGAGAGCGACTCCGGGGGGTGGCCGAAGGTGGCCTCGAAGCGCCGCCCGAAGTCCGCCACCGCGGGGATCCGGCTCTCCCGGTGGAACGCGCTGGTGAAGACGGCGCCGTCCACGTGCCGGCGCGCGATCCGCACCAGGTCGGGATGGTCCCAGCCGCTCGGGCCCAGCAGGCGCACCCCGCGCACCTCGTGGAAGGCGAGCTGGGGGGCCAGCAGCGCCACGTTGTCGTGGGAGTCCGGGATGAAGAGCGCGTCGAAGTCCACGAAGGGCGGGAGCGGCTCGCCGCCGGGCCCGCGCACCTCGGCCGCCTCGGCACGCAGCTCGACGGCCCGCTCCCGGGTGCTGCGCTTGGCCTCGTCGAGGAGGCGCTTGCGCTTGGCGATGGCGGCCTTCTGGCCCTGGGTGAGCAGCGTGAAGCCCACCAGGCTGCGGATGGGGCCGGCGAAGTCCGTGGCGTCCACGTCGTAGCCCGCCACCCCCACGATGTCGCCGCCGCGCTCCTCGACGGCGTTCCAGAACAGGTTGCGCAGCCGCAGGCCGTAGTCGTCCTTGGGGTGCAGGATGGCGAAGCGTCGCGCCCCGAGGTCGCGCAGCGCGTAGTCGACCAGCAGGTCCACCTCGAGGCCCGGCGTGAGCGCCGTGCGGAACACGTGGGGCCGGTCGTAGGCGATCTCCTCCCGGCGCGTGAAGGCCACCAGGGGCACGTCCTCGCGCTCCGCCGCCTCGGCGGCGGCGTCGGCCTCGAGGCGCAGCAGGGGCCCCAGGATCGCCACCAGGTCCCGCGTGTCGGCGAGGTCGCGCACGGCCTCCCGGGCCCCCTCGGCGGTGCCGCGGGAGTCGCGCACCAGGAGCCGCAGCCCGCCGGCGGGCGCGGCGCCGCGGGGGCCGAACATGCCCGTGGCGAACAGGATCCCCTCGAGGCACTCCTCGCCGTAGGAGGCGTAGGGGCCCGACAGCGGCAGCACCACGCCGAGGGTCCCGGTGAGCCGCGCGGGGTCCGGCGCGGGCGCCGGCGGCACCTCGGTGGGCCCGGGCAGGCGCGACAGGATGCCCGGCCCCGGCGCCACGCTGGCGAGGCGGCCCTCGAGCACCGCCAGGCGCTCCGCGGCGGCGGGCGAGAGCGGCAGCCCCGCCGCCCGGGAGAGCGCGGACTTCGCCTCCTCGCGATCGCCCTCGGCGAGCGCCAGCTCCGCCCAGCGCAGGTAGAGCTTCGCCGCCGGCTCGCGGCGGCCGAGCTCGCGGGCCGCGTCGGCGAGCTCGCCGCGCTCCATGCGCGCCACGACGCCGTCGAGCTCCTCGTCGAGGCGGCGCAGCTCGGCGGGGTCGCGCTCCTCCTCGCGGGCCCGGGAGAGCCACAGCAGCCGCTGCACGCGGTCGCCGCGCTCCGCGGCGAGGTCGGCCAGCAGCCGCTCGCTCTCGAGGCGCTGGTCCCGGGTCAGCACGTCGAGGCGGATCTGCGAGGCGTTGCGCCAGGCGGCCTGGAGGTGCCCGCGCTCGCGCTGGAGGCGCGCGAGGTGGAGGCGCGCCACGTCGGTGCGGTCGCCCTTGGGATGGCGGCGCACGGCGAACAGCAGGTGCTGGAGGGCCTCGTCCTCGTTGCCCCGGGCGAGGTGCCACTCGGCCAGGGCCACCGCGGCGTCGTCGGCCAGGGTGCTGCGCGGGCGCTCGCGCAGGAACGCCTGGAGGGCCGCCCGGCCCTGGTCGGGGTCGCGCCCGAGGCTCGCCACCGCCTGGGCGTAGGCCTCGCGGTCGGACTCCGTGGCCGCGGTGGGCGGCGCCACGGCGGCGCAGCCCACGAGCCCCGCCAGGGCCAGCACCGGGAGGGCCAGCTCCAGCGCTCCTCGCGCGCACGCGACGGCCACGTTCCCCCTTCGCCCCACGCTAGTCGAACAGGTCGCGCAGCTTCTCGAGGAAGCCCCGGGTGACCGGGGAGACCTCGGTGCCGCTCTCGTCGGCGAACTGCTGGAGGAGCTCGCGCTGGCGCGACGTCAGCTTGGTGGGCACCTCGACGAAGATGCGCACGTACTGGTCGCCGCGTCCGGCGCCGCCCAGCGCCGGCAGCCCCTTGCCGCGCAGCCGCATCACCTTGCCCGCCTGGGTGCCCTCCGGGATGCGCATCTCCACGCGGCCCTCGAGGGTCGGCACCTCGATCTCCGAGCCCAGGGCGGCCTTGGCGAAGGGGACCGGCACCTCGCAGTGGAGGTCCGGCCCGTCGCGCACGAACAGCGGGTGCGGCCGCACCGAGATCACCACGTAGAGGTCGCCGGCGGGCCCCCCCGCGATGCCGGCCTCGCCCTCGCCCGCCACGCGCAGCCGCATGCCGTCTTCGACCCCGGCCGGGATGCGCACGTTCAGGGTCTTCTGGCCCTCGACGCGGCCGTTGCCGCGGCAGTCGGGGCACTTGTCGCGTACGGTCCAGCCCGAGCCCGAGCAGGCGTCGCAGGGGCGGCTGATCCGGAACAGCCCCTGCTGGAAGATCGCCTGGCCCGAGCCCTGGCAGCGCGAGCAGCGCTCGGGCTGGGTGCCGGCGCGCGCCCCGGAGCCGCCGCAGGTCTTGCAGGCCAGCATCTTCGGGACCTGGATGGTGGCCTCCTGGCCCTCCAGGACGTCGGCCAGCTCGATCTCGAGGTTGTAGCGGAGGTCGGCCCCGCGCTGGCCGCGCCCGCGCCCGCGCCCCCGGGCGCCGCCGCGAGCGCCGAACAGGTCGCCGAAGAGGTCCCCGAACAGGTCGCCGAAGCCCTCGAAGCCGCTGAAGTCCTGGAAGCCGCCTCCGCCGGGACCGCCGACGCCCTCGTGGCCGAAGCGGTCGTAGCGGCGGCGCTTCTCGGCGTCGGACAGCACCGCATAGGCCTCGGAGGCCTCCTTGAACTTCTCCTCGGCCTCGGGATCGTCGGGATTGCGGTCCGGGTGGTACTGGAGCGCGAGGCGCCGGTAGGCGGTCTTGAGCTCGTCCTCGGAAGCGTCCCGCGAGACGCCCAGCACCTCGTAGTAGTCTCGCCGCGCCAATGGACCGTGGGAGCCGGGTCGAGGCAGCCGGCCGTCACAGGTTGAGAAGGGAGCGAGCCGCCCGAGCTACTCGGCGCCCTCGCCGCCGAGCTTCTCGTACAGGGACTCGGTCATTTGGTAGGAGAGGCCCGAGAGTTCGTCAACGGCGGCCTCGAGGCCCGAAGCGTCCTCGCAGGCGAGCATCTGGCGCGCCTTCTCGAGGCAGGCGGTGATCGCCTCGGCGTCCTCGGGGGAGATGTGCTCCTCGTACTCCTCGAGGGTGCGCTCCGTCGAGTAGATCAGTCCGTCGGCCTTGTTGCGCAGCTCGGCGAACCCGCGGCGCTGGCGATCCGCCTCGGCGTGCTCCTCCGCCTCGGAGACCAGCTCCTTGATCTCGTCCTCGGAGAGCCCGCCGGACGCCGTCACGCGGATGGCGTGGCTCTTGCCCGTGCCGAGGTCCTTGGCGGCGACGCTCACCACGCCGTCGGTGTCGATCTCGAAGGTGACCTCGATCTGGGGCACGCCGCGCGGCGCCGGCGGGATGCCCATGAGCTCGAAGCGGCCCAGGCTGGCGTTGTCGGCGGCCATCTCGCGCTCGCCCTGGATGACGTGGATGCGCACCAGGGACTGGTTGTCCTCGGTGGTGGAGAACACCTGGGACTTGCGCGTCGGGATCGTGGTGTTCTTGTCGATGATCTTGGTCGCGATGCCGCCCTGGGTCTCGACGCCCAGGGAGAGCGGCGTCACGTCGAGCAGCAGGACGTCCTCGACCTCGCCCTCGAGCACGCCGCCCTGGATGGCGGCCCCCATGGCGACCACCTCGTCGGGGTTCACGCCCTTGTTGGGCGCCTTGCCGAAGATCTCGGCGACCTTCTCCTGGATGCGCGGCATGCGGGTCATGCCGCCCACCAGGATCACCTCGTCCACCTGGTCCTTGCTGAGGTCCGCGTCCTCGAGGGCGGTGGTGCAGGGCTCGACCAGTCGGTCGATCAGGTCCGCCACCAGCGCCTCGAGCTTCTCCCGGGTGAGGGTGAGGTTCAGGTGCTTCGGGCCGGCGTCGTCGGCGCTGATGAAGGGCAGGCTGACGTCGGTCTGGGTGGTGGAGGAGAGCTCGTGCTTGGCGCGCTCGGCGGCCTCCTTGAGCCGCTGGAGCGCCATGCTGTCCGAGCGCAGGTCGATCCCCTCGGCCTCCTTGAAGGTCTCGCAGAGGTGGTCGACGATGCGCTCGTCGAAGTCCTCGCCGCCGAGGTAGGTGTCGCCGTTGGTGCTCTTCACCTCGACGACCTCGTCACCCAGGGCGAGGATCGAGATGTCGAAGGTGCCGCCGCCGAGGTCGAACACGGCGACCGTGCGATCGCTGTCCTCGCCGAACCCGTAGGCCAGGGCCGCCGCGGTGGGCTCGTTGATGATGCGCTGGACGTTCAGGCCCGCGATGCGCCCCGCGTCCTTGGTGGCCTGGCGCTGGGCGTCGTTGAAGTAGGCGGGCACGGTGATCACCGCGTCCGTCACCTCCTCGCCGAGGAAGTCCGTGGCGATCTCGCGCATCTTGGTCAGGATGATCGCCGAGATCTCCTGGGGCGAGCAGAGCCGCTCGCCGGCCTTGATCCAGGCGTCGCCGTTCTCCGACGCCTCGATGCCGAAGGGCGCGATCTCGGAGTAGCGCTGCACCTCCTCGGCGTCGAAGCGACGCCCGATCAGGCGCTTGGTGGCGAAGATGGTGCGCTCGGCGTTGGTGACCGCCTGGCGCTTGGCGATCTGGCCGACGAGCTTCTCGTCCTGGGCGGTGAAGGCCACCATGGACGGCGTGGTGCGCGCGCCCTCGGCATTGGGGACGACCTGGGGCTCGCCCCCGTCGATCACGGCCACGCACGAGTTCGTGGTGCCGAGGTCGATCCCGATCACCCGTCCCATCGACGGTCACACCCCCCCAGAACGCGCGCCCCGAACACGGTCGGGGCTTCTCCCTACTCTTCTCCGCTCCCGGACCCGCCCGCCGGCTCCTCGGAGGCCTTCGAGACCACCACACGAGCCGGCCGCAGCAGCCGGTCCCAAATGCGATACCCCTTCTCGAACACGCGCACGACGGTTCCCACCGGAACCGAGTCGTCGAACTCCTGCGCCATCGCCTCGTGGACCTCGGGATCGAAGGGCTGTGCCTCCGCCTCGATCGCCGTCACCCCGTGCTTGCCGAGCGCTCCCAGGAGCTCCCGACGCACGAGCTCGACACCCTGCAACATGGCTTCGAAGTCCCCGCCATCACTGCTTTGCGCGTGATCGATGGCACGCTCCAGATTATCGACCGACCCCAGGAGATCCTTGACGAGATTCTCGTGGCCGAACTTGTGGGCTTCCTGGCGGTCTCGCAGGGTGCGCTTGCGCTGGTTCTCGAAGTCGGCCTGGAGCCGCAGGTGGCGGTCCTTGAAGCCCTCGAGCTCCGCGCGCACCTCGGCCAGCTCGGCCGCGAGGGCCTCGCTCTCGGGCTCCTGGGCCTTGGGCTTGCGCGACGCCTGGCGGTCCTCGACCGCCTCGGCGGCCTCGCGCATGGCCTCCTCGAGCTCGGCGCTCGGCGAGAGCGACCCCTCGGAGGCCTCCTCCTCCAGGGCCTCGCGTCCTTCCAGCTCGTCGGGCTTGTGGTCCACGTCGTTTCCGCCGCTCACGCTCGCTCCTCCGGCGATCGAGGAACGTAATCCATCTGGGTGGGGAGGTTCATCTGGCCCTCGCTTCGTCCCGGATCCCGGGTCGGCCTCCTCGTACGAGAGTCTCGCATGCGAGGAGCGGGCACCCCCCGATCCCTACATCGAACGGCGGACCCAGGATCTGGAATGCTTTTCGCGCCGGGGGTGCTACCGGACCCCCCTCCACACTGCAAGGCGTCACACGAAGCGCTCGAACACGCTGTCCGACAGGCGTCTTCCCTGGGGGGTGAGCCGCAGGTCCCCGGACGCGTCCTCCTGCAGGAGCCCCGCCGCGCGCAGCTCGTCGATGGCCTCGGCGTAGAGGTCCCGGGGCCGCAGGCCGAACTCCGCCGCGAAGCCGGCGGCGTCGAGGCCGCGGGCGGTGCGCAGCGCCAGGAAGGCCGCCTCGCTCCGGGCGGTGGCGGCGTCGAGCACCTCGGGCGGCGCCTCCGCGGCGGGGCGGCCGGACTCGACCCGGGCGAGGTACGCGTCGAGGCCGCGCGGGTTCACGCGACGTGCGCCGTGCTCGGCGCCCGGACGCGGCGGCTCGCACGACCAGGCGCCGAGGCCCAGCCCCAGCACCGCGCGCCGCTGCCAGTAGCGCCGGTTGTGCACCGACTCCCGCCCCGGCCGCGCGTAGCTCGAGATCTCGTAGGCGTGCAGGCCCGCCGCGGCGAGGCCCTCCCCCACCGCGTCCATCATCGCCAGCACGTCGTCCTCGGCGGGCCGCACCAGCTGCCCGCGGGCCACCGCCGTGGCGTAGGGGGTGTCCGCCTCGACGGTGAGCTCGTAGGCCGAGACGTGACCCGGCGCCCAGCCGACCGCCTCGGCGACGTCGCGCTCGACGTCGGCGAGCCGCTGGCCCGGCAGGCCGAAGATCAGGTCCAGCGAGACGTCGCGGAAGCCCGCCTCGGCCACGGCCTCGAGGGTGGCGCGCGCCTCGTCGGCGCGGTGGGCGCGGCCCAGCACCTTCAGGCTGCGGTCGTCGAAGGACTGCACGCCCACGGAGAGCCGGGTGACGCCGGCGTCGCGGAAGCCCGGCAGGCGCTCGCGCTCGAGACGGCTCGGGTTCACCTCGAGGGTCACCTCGAGCCCTGCTTCCGCCTCGGGGAAGGCGGCGCGCACGCCGGCCACGAGGCGCGCCACGGAGTCGGGCCGCAGCAGCGACGGCGTCCCCCCGCCGAGGTAGACGCTCGCCAGGGGCCGGCCCTCGAACAGGCCCCGGCGCCCGGCGAGCTCCGCCAGCAGCGCGGCCACGTAGCGGTCCTCCCGGGCCGCGGCGAGGCGCCCGACCGCCACCACCGCGAAGTCGCAGTAGGGGCAGACGCGCTCGCAGAAGGGCACGTGGAGGTAGACGCCGACCCGTCCGTCGTCCATGGGCGGAGGATATCCGCGCCCGGGGAGAACGGGACGCGGGGAGCCGGAACGTCTAGTCTCCGGAGCACCTTGAGCCGGGACCCCTCGAGTCGAGAAAGCGTCCAGCCGAAGGCTCCTCTCGTGCGGATGGAGGTCCTTCCCAACGGCCTGACCGTGCTGCTGCGCGAGGTGCGCGTCGCCCCCGTGGTGGAGGTCCAGGTGTGGGCCAAGGTGGGCTCCGCGGACGAGCGCGAGGGCGAGGCCGGCCTGGCCCACTTCCACGAGCACATGCTCTTCAAGGGCACCGAGCGCCGCGGCGTGGGCGAGGTGGCGGGCGAGGTCGAGGGCATGGGCGGGCGCATCAACGCCTGGACCAGCTTCGACGCCACGGTCTACCACGCCACCCTGCCCGCCTCCCAGGTGGGCGTCGGCATCGACGTGCTCTCCGACGCGGTCCAGAACTCGGTCTTCGCTCCGGAGGAGGTGGCCCGGGAGATCGAGGTGGTGCTCGAGGAGATCCGCCGCTCCGAGGACTCCCCGCACCACGTGCTCTCGGACGCCGTCTTCGCGGAGTGCTTCCAGACCCACCCCTACCGTGCCCCCATCCTCGGCACCTCCGAGAGCGTGTGCCGCTTCACCTCGGAGAAGCTGCGCGCCTTCTACGAGCGCTGGTACACCGCCGAGAACCTGGTCGTCGTGGTGGTGGGCGATTTCGACGCCGACGCGGTGCTCGAGGCGGTGCGCGGCGCCTTCGCCGAGGCGCGCACCGGCGGCGCCGAGCGCGGCCGCGCGGTGGAGCGACGCCAGCGCCAGCTGCGCACCGCGGTGCTGCGCCGACCCTTCGAGCGCGCCTGCCTCGACCTCTCCTGGCCCATCGTGAGCCTGCGCCACCTGGACGCCCCCTACCTCGACCTGCTGGGCTTCATCCTCGGGGAGGGCGAGAGCTCGCGCCTGGTGCAGGCCGTGAAGGAGCGCGACGGCCTGGCGGACCGGATCGACGCGTCCTCCTACACGCCCCTCGATCCGGGCGTGTTCGGCGCCACCGCGGACGCCGAGAGCGACCGGGTGCTGGCCGTGGTGGAGGCCGTGGCCCGGGAGGTGGAGGACCTGCGCCTGCGCCCGGTGAGCGAGCGCGAGCTCGAGAAGGCGCGCGCGAACTTCCTCGCCATGGAGCACTGGGAGCGCGAGAGCGTCTCGGGGCTGGCGCGCAAGATCGGCAGCTACCACGTGATCGCGGGCAACCACGAGCACGAGGCCGCCTACCTGGAGGCGATCCGGCGCGCCACGCCCGACGACCTGCTGCGCGTGGCCCGGGAGTGGCTGGCCCCGGAGCGGCTCACGGCCGGCGTGGTGCTGCCCGAGGCCGCCGAGCCGGGGCTCGACGGCGAGGCCCTGGCCGGGGCCATGGAGGCCGGGCTCTCGGCGGCGCGCCGCGCCCTGGCGCGCCCCGCGGCCCGGGACCGCAGCGCCGACGTGCACAGCTACGAGCTCGACAACGGGCTCGCGCTCCACGTGGTGCCGCGGCGCGACGTGCCCGTGGTGGCGGGCCGCGTGGCGCTGCTCGGCGGGCTGCTGGCGGAGACGCCGGACACCGCCGGCCTCAGCAGCTTCCTGGCGGGCATGTGGCTGCGCGGCACCCGCACCCGCTCCGCCGCGGACTACGCCCGGGAGATCGAGTCCCTGGCGGCGGACATCGACGGCTTCTGCGGCCGCAACACCCTGGGCCTCACCTTCGAGGCCACCAGCGAGCGGCTGCCGCCGGTGCTCGACCTGCTCGCCGAGGCGATGCTCGAGCCCGCCTTCGCGGCGGACGAGATCGAGCGCGAGCGGCGCGAGACCGAGGGCGCGCTGGCGCGGCGCGAGGACCGGCTGGGCGCGCGGGTGTTCGACCTGTTCACCGCGGAGCACTACGGCGCCCACCCCTATGCGCTGCCCGTGCTCGGCACCCCGGAGTCCGTCGCCCGCGTCGACCACGACGCCCTGGTGGCCCACCAGGAGCGCCTGATGACGCCCGCCAACGCGGTGATCGGGCTGGCGGGCGACGTGGATCCCGACGACGCCGCCGCGGCCCTCGCCCAGCGCCTGAACGTGCTCGCCGGCGACGCCCCTCCCCTCGCGCTCCCCGCTCCGCCGCCTCCGGTGACCGGGATCCACGAGGCCGAGCTCCGCAAGGACCGCTCCCAGGCCCACCTGGTGATCGGCTTCCGCGGCCTCACCGTGGACGACGAGGACCGCGAGGGGCTCGAGGTGGTCGCCCAGCTGCTCTCGGGCCAGGGCGGTCGCCTGTTCCTCGAGCTGCGCGACCGCCGCAGCCTCGCCTACAGCGTCGCGGCCACCAACGTCGAGGGCGTGGCGCCGGGCTTCTTTGCGGTCTACATCGCGACGGCGCCGGAGAAGCTCGAGACCGCGCGCCGCGGCCTGCTCGAGGAGCTCGAGGGCGTGCTCTCGGAGCCGCCGGGCGACGCCGAGCTCGATGCGGTGAAGCGGAACCTGATCGGGAACTTCGCCATCGACCAGCAGCGCAGCGCGGTGCGCGCCGCCCACGTCTCCCTCGACGCGCGCTTCGGGCTGGGCCCGGATGCGGACCGGCACTACGTGGAGCGGGTGGAGGGGGTGTCGCGCAAAGACGTGCTCCGGGTGGCTCGGCGCGTCATCAACCTCGAGGCGTACACGCTGGCCGTCATTCGCCCCTAGGCGCTGGCATCCGAGTCCGGCTCCAGTGGGGTGTGGGCTGCTCCGAATGGCTCGCGCGGGCGAACCGGCTCCGCGCGCCGTGACGATGACGTGCTCGTCCTGGAGCCTTGCCGCCGGCGGGGGCGCTCCGCTCTAGTTCTCCGCATCCCACACCCCACTGGAGCCGGGCGCGCGCTTCTGGGTGGTTCGTCTTCGTGCGGAGTTCGGGGCGGACGCGCCGCGGGGCCCTATGCTTGGGGGTTGGGGGGTGGGTCAGTCGAGGCCGAGGGCGAGGCCGTCGCTGCGGGGGTCGGCGGCTCCTTGGTGGAGGGCGGTGGTGGGGTCGATGGTGATGGACTGGGCGCTCGACCACTCGCGTTTGGAGTACTCGACGTTGTGGCCGCGGCGGCGCAGGGCGTCGGCGACGTCGCTGGGGATGCTGGGCTCGAGGAGCAGGCGGTCGGGGACCCACTGGTGGTGGAAGCGCGGGGCGGAGACGGCCTCCATCACGTCCATGCCGTAGTCGACCACGTTCAGCACGGTGAGCAGCGTGGTCGAGATGATGCGCGGGCCGCCGGGGCTGCCGGTCACCATCACCGGGCGGCCGTCCTTCACCAGGATGGTGGGCGTCATGCTCGAGAGCGGACGCTTGCCGGGCGCGATCGCGTTGGCGCCGCGGGTGTCGACGAGGCCGAAGGCGTTGGGGCGGTCCGGCGCGATGGAGAAGTCGTCCATCTCGTCGTTCAGCACGATGCCGGTGCCCGGGACCGTGATGCCCGAGCCGAACACCAGGTTCACGGTCTGGGTCACCGCCACCGCGTTGCCGGCGGCGTCGGTCACCGAGAAGTGGGTGGTGCCGGCGTCGTGGGCGGGCTCGCCGGGCCCGGAGACCCGGATCGCCACCTCGTCGCGCCCCCAGGTCCAGGGCGCCCGGCGCCAGCGCGGCGGGTTGATGCGGGCGCGCAGCCGCTCCGCGTAGGCCTTCGAGACCAGGCCGGCCACGGGCACGTCGACGAAGTCGGCGTCGCCCAGGTAGGCGGCGCGGTCCGCGAAGGCGAGCTTCATGGCCTCGCCGATCACGTGCAGGCTGGCCGAGGAGCCGGCGCCCCGGGCGGCCAGGTCGAAGCCCTCGAGCACGTTCAGGATCTCGACCAGCGCGATGCCGCCCGAGGACGGCGGCGGGAAGGAGAGCACCTCGTGGCCGCGGTACGCCCCGCGGATCGGCTCGCGCACCCGCGGCCGGTAGGAGGCCAGGTCCTCGAGGGCGAGGATGCCGCCGCGCTCGCGCACGGCGTCCACCAGGGCCCGGGCCAGCGCGCCCCGGTAGAAGAGGTCCGGGCCTTCCTCGGCGAGGCGGCGCAGGGTGCGGGCCTTGTCGGCCTGCACGAGGCGCCAGCCCGGCTCGGGCACCTCGCCGCCGGGCCCGAGCTGGATGCGGGCCGTCTCGGGGAAGCGCGCCGCCAGGCCCACCCGCTTCCAGAAGGCCAGGGCGCGCGCGTGGCTCGCTCCGATCGCGAAGCCCTCCTCGGCGATGCGGATGGCCGGGGCCAGCACCTCGGCCAGGTCGAGCGTCCCGTGCCGCTCCAGGGCCAGCACGAGCCCGGCCAGCAGGCCCGGGGTGCCCACGGAGAGCGCGCCGAACCGGGAGGCGTTCTCCGGGACACCCTCGGCGAGGTACATGTCGCGGGTGGCCGCCGCCGGCGCCGTCTCCCGGGCGTCGATGGCGAGGGCGCGCCCGTCGGCGAGGCGGATCAGCAGGAAGCCGCCGCCCCCGATGCCCGAGTGGTGGGCGTCACTCACGGAGAGCGCCAGTGCGGTGGCGACGGCGGCGTCCACCGCGTTGCCACCGGCCTCGAGGATCGCGACGCCGGCGCGGGTGGCGTCGGCCTGGGGGCTCACCACCATGCCGCGCCGGCCGCGAGCCGGCTCCGGGGCCGCCGCCCAGGCACTTCCACTCACGAGCACGCAGCTCGTGAGCAGGACCGCGAGACCGCGACGCATTCGGGTCATTCGCCCTAAACCCCCCCGGCTGGACGGACGAATTTGCATCGGCAGGACCGTATCACATCGCCTGGGCCCTCCCGGTCGCTGGGGCCCGCGCCGAAGCGTGGAGAGCGAGACATGCAGCGACGAGGAACCCTTGCGAGGCTGCTGCCGGCGGCCGCACTGCTGGCCTGGGCCGGCGCCGCGGGCTGCGGCGGGCCGGATGCCGACACGCGTCGGGTGCGGGTCGCTCCGCCGATCCCGGTCCCGACCGCGAACGGGCCCCGGGACGTGGCCGTGCTCTCCATCAAGGGCTTCGGGGACGTCCGCATCGAGCTGCTCGACGACCTCGCCCCGCGCACCGTGGACAACTTCGTCGAGCTCGCCGAGCGCGACTTCTACGACGGCACCACGTTCCACCGCATCATCCCCGGCTTCGCGATCCAGGGCGGCGACCCGCTCACCAAGGACCGGGACCCGCGCAACGACGGGCGCGGCGGCCCCGGCTACAGCATCGACGACGAGTTCAGCAACGTCTCCCACCTGCGCGGCGTGGTCTCCATGGCGAACAAGGGGCGGCCCAGCTCCGCGGGCTCCCAGTTCTTCGTGACCCTGGACGAGTCGCGCTCCCTGGACGGGAAGTACACGGTCTTCGGCTACGTGGTGGGCGGCATGGACGTCGTGGACCGCATCGCCGAGGTGGAGCGCGACCTCTACGGCCGCCGCGGCCCCCGGGACCGCCCCCTCGAGAACATCGTGATCGAGGACGTCCGCATCGAGCGGGAAGCGGGCGGCCGGCGGCTCATCGCCGAGGAGGAGGAGCCCGAGTCCCTGAGCGGCGGGCTCGAGTTCTCGGCCAGCAAGCAACGGGACCGGGAGCGGGCGGACGCGGTGCCGCCCGAGGCCGGAGGGGAGGCGCTGCCGGCGTCCCTGGACCCGGACGCCTGACCCACCCGTCTAGCCCCCGCGCGGAGCAGGGGCTAGATTCCGCCGCCGTGGCCCGGTAGCTCAGTTGGTAGAGCACCTGACTGAAAATCAGGGTGTCGCCAGTTCGACTCTGGCCTGGGCCACCACTTCTTCCGCCCCCGCCTCGTGACCCCGGCGTGATCCCTCTCTTCGTCTCCGCCGTGTTCGTCGGCGCCTGGCTGCTGTTCGCGGTGCAGCCCATGGCGGGCAAGATGCTGCTGCCACAGCTCGGCGGGACGCCCGCGGTGTGGAACACCTGCATGGTGGGGTTCCAGGGCCTGCTGCTCGCGGGGTACCTGTACGCCCACGGGCTCACGCGCTGGCTCGGGTCGCGCGCCCAGGTGGCGGTACACGGCGGGCTGCTGGCGGTGGGCCTCGCGTTCCTGCCGTTGGCCCTCGCGGACGGCGCCGACGCCGTCGCCGCCGTGGAGTCGCCGGTCGCCTGGATCCTCGCCCGGCTGGTGGCGGGCCTGGGCCTGCCCTTCGTCGCCGTCGCCGCGACCGGGCCGCTGCTCCAGCGCTGGCTCTCGCTCTCGGACCACCCGGACGCGCGCGATCCCTACTACCTGTACGCGGCCAGCAACCTCGGCAGCCTGGCGGCGCTGCTCGCCTACCCGTTCCTGCTCGAGCCCTCCCTCGCGCTGGCGTCCCAGAGCGGGCTGTGGTCCGCCGGCTATCTCGCCTGCGCGGCGGGCTGCGTGGCGAGTGGCGCCTGGATGCTGCGGCGTCCGGCCGCGGAGACGGCGCGCCCCACGGCGGCGACCCGCGCGCCCCGCAACGGGGACTCGCGCGGTGCCTGGAGCGAGCGCGCGATCTGGCTCGGGCTCGCCTTCGTGCCGTCGAGCGCGATGCTGGGCACCACCCTCGAGCTCACCACCGACATCGCCGCGGTTCCGCTGCTCTGGGTGCTCCCGCTGGCCGCCTACCTCGTCACCTTCGTCGTCGCCTTCGCGCCGCGGGTGCCCGTGCCGCGCCGCGCGACGGGGGTCGCCCTCGCCGTGCTGTGCCTCGCGGTGGCGGTGAGCCGCTGGGTGTTCGTGCGGCCTCCGCCGGAGTGGGGGATCCCGCTCCACCTCGCGACCCTCGTCGCCGTGGGCCTGGTCTGCCACGGCCGGCTCGCGGACCGGCGGCCGGAGCCGGAGCGGCTCACCGGCTACTACCTGTGGATCGCGCTCGGCGGCGCGCTGGGCGGCGTCTTCAACGCCCTCGTCGCGCCGCTGGTCTTCGATGCGGTGGTCGAGCTGCCCCTGGTGCTGGTGGGGGCCTGCGCGCTGATCCCCGCGCGGGCGGGCGCGGCGGGCTTCCGCTGGAGCGATCTCGCGCTGCCCGCGGCCCTCGGGGCGTTCGTGGTGGCGGCGCACTCGCTCCTCGCCGGCGCCGTGCCGGACCGGGCGTCGCGGATGGTGGTCGAGGCCGCGCTCGCCGCCCTGCTGTGCGCCGCGCTCGTGGGCCGTCCGCTGCGCTTCGCGGCGGGGCTCGCCGTGGTGCTCGTCGCGGCCTCCGCCTACGACTTCCCCACCGGCGAGACCCTGCACGCCGAGCGGACCTTCTTCGGCGTGGTCCGGGTGACGCGCAACACGGCGCGGGTCTCGATCTCGGACCGGCCGGGGGGACCCGGGGAGATCCGCGAGATCGTCTCCCACGACCTGCTGCACGGCACGACGCGCCACGGCCGGCAGGTGCAGGAGGCCGGGGGCGGTGGGCGACCGGCGAGCTACTACCACGCCACGGGGCCCCTCGGGCAGGTGTTCCGCGCCCTCGGGCCGCGCCTGCGGGACGCCGGCTTCGTCGGCCTCGGCGCGGGCGCGGTGGCGGCCTACGGCCGGCCGGGCCAGCGCTTCGTCTTCTTCGAGCTCGACCCCGCCGTCGCCCGCATCGCCGCGAACCCGGCCTTCTTCTCCCACCTGGCGTCCGGCCGCGCCGAGCAGCACGTGCGGACCGGCGACGGGCGCGTGCTGCTCGGCCGGGAGCCCGACGCGGGGCTCGACCTGATCGTGGTGGACGCCTTCACCTCCGACGCCGTGCCGGTCCACCTGCTGACCCGCGAGGCCTTCGCGCTGTACTTCCGCAAGCTGCGTCCGGAGGGGCTGCTGGCGCTGCACCTCACCAACGGGTTCTTCGACCTGCGGCCCGTCGCCGCCGCCGCCGCGCGCGACCGGGGGCTCGAGGGGCTGTGGTGGGACGACGCCGAGGTGACGCCGGAGCAGAAGCTCGACGGCAAGGCGCGCTCGCTGTGGGTCGTGGTGGGGCGCGATGCCGCGGCCCTCGCGGCCTTCCGGGCGCGGCACGACTGGCAGCCGCTCGCCGACGTGCCCCGCGCCGACGAGCCCCGCATGCTGTGGACCGACGGCTTCTCGAGCCCGCTCGCGACCCGCCGCCCCTGAGCCGCGCAGGCCGAACGTGGCCCCCGACGGGGAACGGCTGGTATACAGGGACCGGGCGACGGAAGGGGCCCACAGCGAGGGGGAGGCCGATGCAGCGATGGAGCCTCGGGCTCGCGGCGCTGCTCGTCGTGGGCCCGGCGCTGGCCGGCGTCCAGTGTGGCGCCCCGCCCCCCGACACGTTCGTCATCGCGGGCCAGTCGAACGCGACGGGGTTCTCGTCGCTGCCCCGGGGCGCCACCAGCAGCTACGCGCACCGGCTGCACTCGCTCTCCTACCGCGAGTACCTGGTGTGGGGCGGCATCTGGAAGCTCGCCAACGACCCGCTCCACGACCCCTTCCGCCACACCGCGTCGGCCTGGCCCTGGATGGCCGAGTGGTGGCACGAGAACCGCGGCCGGCCGCTCGAGTTCGTCGCCGCGGCCGAGCCGGCCACCTGCCTCGTCGCCGGCGCCGCGGAGTGGGAGGCCTCGGTCGGCTCGCTCTACCAGCGCATGCTCGCGTGGGTGGCGAACGCCGACGTGGGCGAGCGGCTCGACGCAGTGCTCTGGTACCAGGGCGAGTGCGACGCTGCGTACGGAGTCGCGCCGGAGGTCTACCAGGCCGCCCTCGAGGACCTCGCCGACGCCGTCGTCCTGGACCTCGGGGTCCCGCTCGTCGTGGCCCCGGTCTCCCTGGGCCTCGCCGTCGACGGGACCCCCTCCCCCGTGATGCAGCCCATCCACGACGCCACCCTCGCCGCCGCGGCCGCCCATCCCGACGTCTGGCCGGGGCCCTCCACCGACGACCTCGCCCTCGAGCCCGACGAGCTCCACGTCCACGCCGTGGACGAGCTGGGCGTGCGCTGGGGCGAGGCGGTGGCCGCCGTCCTCGACTCCCTCTAGGCTTGCCCGAGCCGGCTCACCCGGGCAGGCCGGCTCTCGACGCCGAACACCGGACGGCGAAGGAGGGATCGTGGGCACGAGAAGGACGTTCCTGGCAGGCCTGGGGATGGCGCTCGCGC
The DNA here is from genome assembly GCA_028277885.1 of Myxococcota bacterium. Classification (GTDB taxonomy): domain Bacteria; phylum Myxococcota_A; class UBA9160; order UBA9160; family UBA6930; genus JANQFK01. Next base: position 40,372 of record JANQFK010000053.1, on the reverse strand, counting down.
TGGTGGGGATGCTCGCGACGAGCGCCCAGGCGGTGGGGGTTCGGCCCTTCGGCGGCCTCACGCGGAGCGAGCTGGCCGGGCTTGGCTTCGGCGAGCTGCTGGTGCTGCTGAACCCCGGGCTCGAGCCGCCGCCCGCCGTCGGCAGCGAGAACCCGTTCCGCCCGGCCCCGGGCCAGGGCTGCAGCTTCACCCGGCCCGAGCCGTGCGACGTGATCGACGAGTTCTTCGGGCCCGGGGGCAGCGCGCGCTTCGGCCGCGTGGACTTCGACGCCCGCGGCATCTTCCTGCCCGACCAGCGCGTGATCCCCTTCGACGACGCCATCGCCGACCTGCTGCGCGAGCACAGCGTGAACGAGCAGCTCTTCGCCAGCGTCTGCTCGACGTCGATCGGCATCCGCGGCGTGCTCCGCGAGCCCTGCCGGGAGGTGGGGGACGTCCCGAGCCCGGGGGTCCCGGAGCCCACCGCCGCGGCGGTCTTCGCGCTGGGCCTGGCGGGCGTCGCCGCGCGGGTGCGGCGCCGGCGCTAGCGGTCTCGCAGCTCAGGAGCCGGAGCCCGGCCCGACCGGGTCCGGCACCAGGGCCTCGCCGCAGTGGGGACACTTCCCGGTGCCCCGGCCGGGATCGGTGCGCCTTCGCTGGGTCGTCATGCCGCGCACGTCCTCCGCGGTGAGGCCCAGGTCGTGGCGCAGGCCTTCCAGCTGGCGCCGCTCGCGGGCGTCGATCACGCCGTCCTCGAGGGCCTGGTGGAGCTGCGCCACGTAGACCCGCTTGCGGCGGTCCACCTCCCGCGAGAACCCCGAGGCCAGGATCCCCGTGGGCAGCGCCACCATGCCGATGCCCATGACGGTGATGGAGGCCCCGAACATCTTCCCGGCGGCGGTCACGGGACTGACGTCGCCGTACCCCACCGTGGTGAGGGTGACGACGGCCCACCACATGGCCGCGGGGATGGAGCCGAAGGCCTCGGGCTGGGCCTCGTGCTCGAACAGGTAGATGCCGCTCGACGCGAACAGCACGCCCACGCCCAGCAGGAAGAAGGCCGCGCCGAAGGCGTGGCGCTCCACGCGCACCACCTCGAGCAGGATCTCGAGGGCCGAGAAGTAGTGGCTCAGCTTGAAGATGCGGAGGATGCGCAGCACGCGCAGGAAGCGCAGGTCGATCGCGAAGAGCCCCGCGAGGAAGAAGGGCAGGATCGCCAGCAGGTCGATCAGCGCGATGGCGCTCACCGAGTAGCGCAGCCTTCCCAGGACCGGGCTCCGGTAGCGGGGGTCCTCGCCCTCCACCACGGACCACAGCCGCGCCAGGTACTCGACGCCGAACACCGCGACCGAGAGCACCTCGAAGCGGTAGAAGCTCTCGCCGAGGGCGCCGCCCACGGCCGGCAGCGACTCGACCACGGTCGCGAGCACGTTCAGCGCGATGAGGCTGATGAGGGCCGTGTCGACCCGGCGGCTGGCGCGGTCGCCGGGTGCCGCGACCTCCAGCAGCTCGAAGACTCGCCTTCGCGCGCGCACCTCCGCCCCCCGTTGCACGCTATCGGCGCGATGCGCACCGCATCGGATCCGGCGAACACCCGACGACGCGTCCGTTCATCTCCCGACCCGCGCGCTTCCATGCATTCGCTCGGGTCAAGTAGGAACACGCAGCAGACGATGTCACCGCAGGAGACGGGAGCAGCGACTCCCGGTTCCCGTGTCGTTCCAGGAGGGGTTTGCATGGGCGAGGCCAGCGTGCTCGATCGGCTTCCGGGCGCGATCGCCAAGGCCGAGAAGCTGCCGAGTCCTCCGACGGTCGCGCTCGAGGTGCTGCGCGTCAGCAACGACGAGAACGCCACCATCGACGATCTCGCCGCGATCCTCTCCCGCGACCCGGCCCTCTCGGCAAAGATCCTCAAGCTCGCCAACTCCTCCATGTTCCGTCGCGGCGACGCCGTCTCCTCCCTGGACGCGGCGACCATGCGGCTGGGACTGAAGACCGTGAAGCTCATGGCCCTGAGCTTCTCCCTCACCGACGAGCTGCCGCGCAAGAGCGACCGGGGCTTCGACTACATCGACTACTGGCGCCGCAGCCTCACCATGGCGGTGGCGGGCCGAGCCCTGGCGCGGCTGGTGCGCAACCCGCACGGTGACGAGGCCTTCCTGTGCGGCCTGCTCGGGCGCCTCGGCCAGATCGTGATGGCGGAGTGCATCCCCGACGAGTACGGGGCGCTCATCCAGCAGGCCGAAGGGGAGCTCCCGCCGGCCTCCCTCGAGGCGGAGCAGCTCGGCTACGACTCCCACGAGGTGGGAGCCGCGCTGCTGGATTCCTGGCAGCTGCCGCCCCTTATCGTCCAGACCGTGCGCGGGTGGGGCGACCCCGAGCACGTCTCCGACGACGCCGAGGAGCCGGTCGGCATGCTGGCACGCATCATGGCCCTCGCCAACGCCACGGCCACGGTGCTGTGCCGTCCCCAACAGTGCGGCTCGGCGCTGAAGACCCTCTACGCCCTGGGCACCGAGTACTGCGGCGTCTCCGAGGACGAGATCGACGCCTTCGTGGTGAGCCTCGAGCAGGACGTTTCCGAGATGGCGAGCATGCTGAACATGGACGTGGATGGGGAGTCCTATCAGGGCATCCTCGACCGCGCCCGCATGGAGATGGTGCAGATCAGCCTGGGAGCGGCCCTCGACCTCGAGCAGACCACCTCCCGGGCCGAGGAGCTCGAGCGCAAGAACCAGGAGCTCGAGTCCAAGGCCACCACGGACAAGCTCACCGGCATCCCGAACCGGGCCCAGTTCGACGAGACCCTCGAGCGCGTGGTCGCGGCGCGCATCTCCGGGCCCAGCGAGAACGCCCTCGGCCTGCTGGTGGTGGACGTCGACCACTTCAAGAAGTTCAACGACACCCACGGGCACCAGACCGGCGACGAGGTGCTGAAGCTCGTGGCCCGCTGCCTCTCCGAGGCCACCCGCGACACCGACCTGGCCGCCCGCTACGGCGGCGAGGAGTTCGTGGTGGTGCTCGGGAACACCACCCTGGAGATCCTCGAGACCGTGGCCGAGCGGATCCGCAAGCGCGTGGCCGAGACCGCCCTCTCCCGGGACGGGGAGCCCGACCTGAGCGTGACGGCCAGCGTGGGCGGCGCCTGCGTGGAGCGCGTGGCGTCCGCGGAGGACGGCGAGGCCCTGCTGGCCCTCGCCGACGCCTGCCTCTACGAGGCCAAGGAGGCGGGCCGCAACCGCTTCGTCTGCCGCCGGGTGGAGAGCACCGCCGACGCGTCGGCCTGACGGCCCCCGCTAGGGCTGCAGCCTGCGGTCGTGGACGTAGCGGCAGGGCACCCACTTCTTCTCGACGAGGAGCGAGGAGCCGCGCACCGCGACGCGGCAGTGCTTCCCGTCGTCGCTCCGCTCGAGCAGCACGCCGTTGCCCGTCCAGAAGGAGCCGGCGCGGTTGTCCACCGCCACGGGCCGGCCCCGGGGAAGCAGCAGGCAGGCCGTGAGCGGCACCACCGCCAGCACGGCGACGAGCGCGCGGCCCCAGGCGCGACGGCGCACGCCGACGCTCAGCCCCCGAGCTCCCGGACCCGCTCGTGGATCCGCTCGAACAGCCGCTCGAAGCGCTCCCGGGTCGACTTGGGCAGAACGCTGGTGGGGTTCTTGCCCATGCCGCGCAGGAAGAGCCGCGCCGGGCGCGCGCGGTTGAACTCGATGTCGAGGGCGGCCAGGGCCCTGGCGTAGCGCTCCACCACCCGGGGCACGCTGGCGTCGGGCTCGAGCTTCCGCTCCTTGAGCTCGCTGCGCCAGCAGTAGCGCACGAAGCGGTCGTAGAGCTGCGGGTCGATCAGGTCCTCGACGTCCGCGCCGCCGGCCCCCTCGCCCAGGGGCTCGTCGAGGGCATCGGCCACTCGCACCAGGTTCCGCTCCGGCAGCAGCTTGGCCACCTCGGACGCGGAGCTGCTGCGCAGGACGCCGGGCTCGTCGGTGAGCAGCACCAGGGCCCGCGGCGCCTGGCCCGAGAGCAGCGCCACCATGTAGGGAAGCCGCGCGCAGCCGCCGGCCGGCGTGATGTGGAGGTCCCGGGGCAGGCAGCGCCCGGAGCGCGAGCGCACGAAGTCGGAGATCGCGCGCAGGAACCAGTAGTCGGTCAGCTCCGACACCGCGAGGTGCCAGCCCTCGCCGAACAGCCCCCGCGACACCTCCATCCCGAGGGAGTGGAGGATCGGGAACAGGGTCTTCTCGTCCCCGGTGGGCCGGTCGCTCACCGTGGTGCCCTCCTCCTCGGAGATGGTCACGGTGCGCACCGCCGAGAGGTCGTCCGGCGGGACCAGGAAGGGCGAGTGGGTCGAGTACAGGATCTGGTTCGGGAAGTCCGACTTGAAGTGGTTCAGCAGGTCTCGCTGGCCGAGGGCGTGCAGGTAGAGGCCCGGCTCGTCCAGCAGCAGGATCATGTTCTCGGTGGAGCCGCTCTTGGCGTCGGCGGCGAAGGTCACGTAGAAGGAGAAGAACCAGCGGAAGCCGCGGCTCCGCTCGTTCAGGTTCACCTCCACGTCGTAGAGGGAGTTCGGGTCCGAGACGAGGGTGTTGAAGTGGCTCCCGTCGAGGTTGAAGCGGATCTTCAGCGCCCGCTCGTTCCACAGCTCGCGCAGCTTGCGGGTCACCACGGCGCCGGCCCGGTTGGCGATCTGGCGACGCGCCTCGTGGTCGGCGTGGAGCAGGGTCTCCACGGCGCTCGGGTCGAGCCCCGCAACGCTGAGGAGCTTCTCGAAGTAGACGTCGCCGTCGGCCGGGCGGTTCTCCCGGCGGCGCTCGAGGAAGGCGGCCAGGTCCTGGTGGCCCTGGATCTCGGCGTAGTCGTCCAGGTAGAGGAAGGTGGGCAGCTGCTGGAGCACCCAGTCCTTGGCGGCGTGCTCGGCGTCGGTGTCGTTGGCGACCTGGTCGGCGAGCTCCGAGATCTCCGCCAGCGCGTCCCGGGCGCCCTCGGCGAGGCCCGGGGCGTGGGCGTCCATGGGCGGTCGCAGGTCCGCGAGGGCGTGGCGCACGCCCTCGGCCCAGGCGCTCGGGTCCGGGGAGGTGCGGCCGATGGCGGACTCCAGGTCCTGGAGGGCGCGACGCACGCCGGCGTCCACGGTCTGCTCCTCCACGGCCTCGTCGCCGGTCGCGGTGCCGAGCCGGGTGAACAGATCCTTCGCCTGGGCGAGGGGCGCCTCGGCGGCGGGAATGTCCGCGAAGCGCACCCAGCGCAGCGGCTCGAAGCCGCGGCCGATCTCGACCCGGGTGACGTGGCGCGCGCGGGGGAAGAGCGTGGCGAGGTGCTCGCGCTCGGCGGCGGTGAAGGACCACACGGTCTGCACCACGTCGAGCTCCTCGGAGTAGTCGAGACGCGAGCGGTCGGCCGGGAAGTCCGAGGAGACGCAGAGCCGCTCGAGGCGCTCCGGCGGCTTCAGGCTGCGCAGGGCGAGCAGCAGGTTGCTCTTCCCGCTCTCGTTCCGGCCCACCAGGGCCGTCTGGTCGCCGACCCCGATCCAGCCGCTGTCCTTCACGCTTCGGTAGTTGGTGACCCGGAACTTCTCGAGCCTCATGCCGTACCTCTTCGAGGGAGGACGACGGCCCTCCCCACCATGAGTTTTCGGCCGGAGCTGCGCTCGGGTTGAGGGGGAGTTCTTCCCTGCGCGGCGCGGGCGTCGGGCCCGGGGGCCGGGTGGCTTTCACCACTCTTTCAGACCGTGAAGCGTCCGATCTCCGCGTCGAGCTGCTCGGAGCGCTCCACCAGGGTCGCGGTCACCCGCTTGAGCTCGGCGACGCGCCGCACGCTCTCGTCGGCCAGCTCCCGGAACACGCCGAGGGCGCGGTCGATCTGCTGGCTCTCCCGGCGCTGCTCCTCGGTGGCCTGGGAGATGCGGTCGATCATGCGCGTGACGCCCTCCATGGCCTCGGTGATCTGCCCGCTCTCCCGGGTCTGGGCCACGGTGGCGGTCTTCACCTCGTTCCCCAGGGCCTGCACCTGCTCGACCATGTTGGCGATCTCGCCGCTGGCCCGGCTCTGCTCCTGGGTGGAGCGGTGGATCTGCTCCACGAAGGCCCGCACCTGGGACATGGCCTCCTCGACCCGCACCAGGGCCGCGGCCTGGCTCTCGGTGGCCCCGGCGATCTCGTCCACCATGGACTTCGAGAGCGACGAGCTCTCCATGATCCCACGCAGCCGGTCGCCCGCCTCCTGGGAGCGTCCCACGCCCCGCTCCACGGTCTCGGCGCCGTCCGCCATGGCGCGGACCGCATTGCCGGACTCGGAGCGCATGCCCTGGACCAGGTCGGCGATCTCCCGGGTGGAGAGCGCGGTGCGCTCGGCGAGGCGCTTCACCTCGTCGGCCACCACCGCGAAGGCACTGCCCTGCTCGCCGGCCTGGGAGGCGATGATGGCCGCGTTCAGCGAGAGCAGCTGGGTCTCGTCCGCCACCTCGTCGATCACCTTCACGATCTCGCCGATCTCGTTGGAGCGCTCGGCGAGGCGGGTCACGATCTCCTCGAGCCGCTTGAAGCTGGTCTCGATCTCGTGCATCGACGCGATGGTGTCGTTCACCGAGCGCATGCCGCGCTCGGCTTCGTGGTGGGCGTCCTGGGAGAGCTCGTGGCTGCGCTGGGCGTTGTCGCGGACGCTGCGCACCGAGGCGGTGAGCTCGGTGAGGGAGCGCTCGGTGGTGGCCGTGGCGTCGTTCAGCGTGCCCACGTTGTCGGCGATCTCCTCGACGCTCGCCGTGAGCTGGCCGATGGCCGTGGAGGTGGTCTCGATGGCGGGGGCCAGCTCGTCCATGCGGCCCGCGACCCGGGCGATGGAGCCGCCCATCTTCGCGATGGAGCGCGACGTGCCACGGCCCGTCTCGGCGAGCTCGTTGACTCCGGAGTTCACCTCGTGGATCGAGCTCGTCACCCGCCCGATGGACTCGGCCGCCGACTCGATGGTCCTGCCCTGGCGGTGGGTCTCGGCCACGACGTTCGCGCTGGTCGTCTCCAGGGTCTCGCCCACGCCGGCGAGGTCGCGGATGTTGTGGCGGACCTGGACCACCACGGCCCGGAGGCTCTGGCCCATCTTGTTGAAGCTGCTCGCCAGCACGCCGATCTCGTCCCGGCTGACCACGGGAACCTCGGTGCCGAGGTCGCCGCGGGCCATGGCCTCGGAGCGCTCCACCAGGGCGTCGATGGGCCCCTGCACCGCGCGGCGCAGGCTCGTCGCCACCAGGGAGGCGAGGGTCATCGCGACGGCCATGACGACGCACAGCACCGCCACGAAGATGCGGATGTTGGCCATCATGGCCCGGGTGCTCGAGCGCAGGTAGAGGGTCCCGATGGGCTCCTCCTGGACCACGATCTCGTGGAAGACCTCGAGGGAGCCGTCGCCGAAGGCCTGCCCGCGGCCCGGCCGGTCGGGCACCGCACTGCCCTCCTTCCGGACGAAGGAGGCGAACAGCGATCCGTCGGTGCGGTAGAGCGCCGCGCCCTCGAGGTTGCGGTCCGCCGCGAGGGCGGAGAGCGTCTCCTCGGCCGCCGCCGGATCGTCGAACATCAGGGCGGCGGTGCTGTTGATCCCGACCACGCCAGCCAGGGTCTGGGCGCCCTCGACCAGGGAGCGCCGCGCCGTCACCACCTCGTTCACGGTGAGCACCGCGAAGGCGAGCAGCAGCGCGCACCCCGTGGTCAGCATGACCGTGGTGGTGAGCTTGCGACGGAGCGAGCGGTCGCGGAAGGCGGACATCCCGGGCTTCGCCCCCTACTCGTACACGTCGTGGGCGAGCTTCAGGAGGTGCGAGCTGATCGAGAGGCCCGCCGTCTCGGCGCTCCGCTTGTTGACCTCGAAGCGCACCTTCTTGTCGACCAGGATGAAGTTGATCATCCCGCCCTGGCGCGCGAAGCCCTGGCTCTGCCCCACGGTGAGCGTCCCGGGAGGCGAGCTGTCGCGGGCCTCGGCGGCGGCGGCGTCGTCGATGGCGAAGAGGATCTGGCAGCCCGCGCCCGCCGTCGGGTCCGACAGGGTCCGCACCGCCACGGGCTTGCCGTCGATGTCGCGACCCGTCACCACGGCCTCGAGCTCCTCGGAGACGTCGCCGTCGCCGACGACGCAGATCGAGAACTCGCGTCCGGACGCCATGGCGCCGCCCGGCCACTCCACGAACTTCGCGAAGTTGAACAGGAAGGCGGCCTTCACCTGGTACTCGCCGGGCCCGCTGGCGCCCAGCATCCCGGCCGCGAGGCCGAGAACCAGGATGAGGCTGCTGCTTCGTGCGGCGCCCGGGCGCCCTTCGGCGTCCGCGTCTAGAACGTCCACTCCAGCTTTCCGTAGACGGCTCGCTCGACCTCGCTGGACGGCCAGAGCAGCGTGTCGTTGAACTCCGCATGGCGGCTGTCCTGCAGGTTCTGCATCACCAGACTGAGGCGCAGGTCGTCGCGAGCCCGCCAGCCCAGGCGGGCATCCACGCGCACGTAGCTCTCGACGTCGCCCTGGGAGAGGTTCTCCACGTAGTAGAGCAGCGTGTCGAACTCGAAGTTGCGCGGCAGGTCCACGAAGGAGCGCAGGTGGAACATGTGGGTCGGGACGTTGCCCTCCTCGCCCATCTCGGTGGTCACGTCCGCGGAGTCGCTCTCGGCGTTCAGGTCGAGGTTGATGAAGGAGTAGCTGCCGCTGATCCGCCACCAGGGGCGCACCTCCCACTGGCTGGCCAGCTCGGCGCCGTAGGCGCGACCGCTGAAGTTGTTGCCGAAGGTGCTGAGGACGATCACGCTCGGCGCGGCGGTGACGAAGTCCGCCCCCACGCCCTCGACGCTGCGCAGGTTCGAGTAGTCGTTGTAGAAGAGCGCGAGGTCCGCGGAGAACCGGGGCGACGGGATGTACCGGTAGCCCGCCTCGTAGGCCAGCATCCGCTCGGACGTGATGTCCGTGTTGCCGTCCAGCTGGATGATCTGGTCCGTGCCCAAGAACAGCGGCGGGCCGCCCGGGGGCGCGATGTCCTGCACCAGGGAGACGTCGTCGTCGGCCCGCGAGGGCGTCCGCACGGCCCGGGCCACGGAGCTCCAGAGCGTGTGGTGCTCGTGGGGCTTGTAGAGCAGGCGCCCGCTGGGCTGGTACTCGAACCCCGTGTAGTCGTTGTACTCGAACTTCGAGCCCAGGGTGAAGGAGAGCCGGTTCTCGATCAGCTCGATCTCGTCCTGGACGAAGGCGCTGAGCAGGCTGTCGCGGCGCTGCTCCGGGGTGAAGTGGACGCGCAGGCTGTCCTGGGTGCGATCCTTGGTCCAGCGGAAGCCGCCGCCCCAGACCACGTCGTGGCGGTCGCCCACGCCGAAGCGGTGCTGCAGGTCGAGGTCCAGGGTGTCCCGGGCCTCCGACGCGAACTCGATGTCGCGCTTGGTCCGGTCCGCGTAGAACTGGACGCTTCCCTCGGAGGTCGGCGAGAAGGTGTGGGTCCAGCGACCCAGCACGTTCCAGCCCTCGATGTCCACGTCCTCGTTGCGCAGGGTGGTGGCCGGGGCCGGCACCAGGGCGTCCACGGTGAGGTGGCGCTCGCCGACCTCGCCCCGGTAGAAGTCGCCCTGGAACGTGAGGAGGTCGTCCTCGTCGACGTCCCAGTCCATGCGGAAGCCGCCGCGAGTGACCTCCCACTCGTCCCGGGCGTTGTTGCCGTTCATGTCCTTGAAGGAGTCGCGGTCGAAGTACTTGCCGTAGACCCGGTAGTGGAGGCCCTCCGCCGCCTCGCCGCCCCAGCGGAAGGAGCCGAAGCCGCGCTCCTCGCTGCCGAAGCCGGTGCTGACGAGGCCTCCCTGGGTCTCCTCCGCGGTGCGGGTGATGATGTTGATCACGCCGTTCACCGCGTTGGCGCCCCACAGGGTCGCGCCGGGCCCGCGGATCACCTCGACGCGATCGATGTCCTCGAGCATCACGTCCTGGACGTCCCAGAAGACGCCGGAGAAGAGGGGCGTGTAGACGCTGCGGCCGTCGATCAGCACCAGCAGCTTGTTGGCGAACTCGCCGTTGAAGCCGCGCGCGCTGATGGCCCAGCGGTTGGCGGAGATCTGGGCCACCTGCACGCCCGGAACCATGCGCAGGGCCTCGGGGATGCTGGTCGCGCCGGAGCGGCGGATGTCCTCGTTGGTGATGACGTAGATCGCGGCCGGCGAGTCCGAGAGCTTGCTGGCCTTCTTGGAGACCGAGGTGACCTCGAGGTCCATCAGCGCTTCCAGGCTCAGCTCGGCGAGATCGCCCGCGGAGACCGGCGGGGTTCCGGCCCCGGCCGGGCTTGCGGCCAGGATCCCGAGGGCAACGAGCCCGGTGAGGATCGCGCGGCGTCGATTCGGGTCGGGCATGGCATCCCTCCTTGCCCGGTGTCGAGCGAGGACGCGATGCGTGCCCCCGGTCACACCTGGATGCAGCCAGTGGGCAGATCGGGAGCCCAACCCCCCTACTTGAGTCTCTCCAGGCGCACCGAATTGGAGGTTCGGGATGTGGGGGGATCAAGCCTCGGTCGGAAGGATCCTGAGCCAGGATCGGCGCAGTAGAAGCGGACGGAACCCGAGTCGGGCGTAGAGCCGCTTCGGGTGGTCGTCGGTCCGTGCACCGATCACCACCGCCGAGGCGCCGCCCTGGCGGGCCGCGTCCACGGCGTGGGCGATCAGCGCCGTCGCGATGCCGCGGCGCCGGAAGTCGGGATGGGTGTAGAGGTCCTCGACCTTGCCGACCCCGTTGCGACCGGGCCACGAGGAGAAGCAGGCGCAGTCGGTGCCGTCGACCCGGGCCAGCCAGGTGGTCAACTCCGGGCCCTTGGCGCGACGGCGCCCCACCAGGTGGCGCGTCACCTCGAGGTCGGTGACGGGACGCTGCTCGAGCTTCATCTCCTCCTCGTGGTCGAGCCGGGTCAGCACCTCGATGCGCGCCCAGTCCGCGTCGTCCTCGGCGGCGCGGATCTCCACCCGGGGCGGAGCGGCCCGCAGCTCGCCCTCGAGGAGGAGCTGGAGGTCGGCGTCGCGCCGGTAGTCCTCGAGGGCGAGGCGCGCCTCGAAGGGCGCGGGGGTGCGCGGGTCGCAGAAGAACATGCGGTGGCGAAGGCCTGCGAAGCGACGCTCGGCCTCCTCCAGCACCCCGGCGACGGCCTCGGGGCTCTCCGCCCGGACCCGGCAGACGTGGTTCGCGTCGCGGATGCGCGGCGCCTCGGGGCAGGTGACGAAGGCGGCGTCCGGCGTCTCGCTCCAGGCGTTGCCCAGCGCCAGGTAGGTGTCGAGGGTCTCGCAGACGGCTTCGATCACCCCGACGATTCCCGTCAGAGCCGCTCGGCGAGGTGGAGCGCGGTGCGATGGGCCAGCGCCATGCCGGTGAACATCGGGTTCACGCTGGTGCAGCGCGGGTAGGTCCCGGTGTCGGTGATGTAGAGGTTCTCGACGTCGTGGCTGCGGCCGAGCTCGTCCACCACGCCCTGGCGGGGGTCACCGTGCATGCGGGTGGTGCAGAAGGCGTGGGTCGAGGCGAAGGTGAGGGCCTTGCCGCCGTAGCTCCCGCTCCCCAGCACCCGTGCCTCGTCGCGGTCGTGCATCACCTCGGGCAGCCCGTGGACGCCGGGCACGATCTTCTCGGCGCCGGCGGCGAAGAAGATCTCGGCGATCACCGCGAGGGCGTGGCGCAGGATGGGCACGTCCTCGGGATGCAGGTGCCAGGTGAGGGCCGGATCCATGGAGCCGCGGCGCGCCCGCACCCGGCCCAGGGAGCGGTGGGTGCTGGCGATGGCGTCCCACACCGCCGCGCGCGGGATCTCGGCGAGGGTGTGCTTGAGCGCGTGCCCGAAGCCGGGCAGCCGCGTGGCCAGCACGCCCGGCGGCGCCCACAGCGTCTCCAGCTTGAAGCCGTCGCGGATGAACTGGAGGCTCTGGTAGCCCTGGGTCGCGCCGAACTGCGGGCTCACGGGGTCCGGGAACACGCCCATGATCGAGACGCCGGGATGGAACTGGAGGTTCTCCCCGACCTGGCCGGAGCCGTTGGCGAGGTCGTCGCTCTTCTGGAGGATCACCGGCGTGGCCATGCAGCCCGCGGCCAGGACCACGCAGCGGGCGTCCACGCGGAAGCGGTGGCTCGGGGAGCCGCGGAACGGCGCCACCACCTGCCCCTCCACCCCGGTGACGCGGCGACCGTCGGAGAGTACGCGCTGCACCTGGAGGGAGGTGAGCACCCGCGCGCCGGCGCGGATCGCCGCGGGCACGTAGCTGACGTCCATGGACTGCTTGGCCCGGGCGCGGCAGCCGGTGAAGCACTCGCCGCTGCCGCGGCAGCCGCGCACGTTGCGCGCGATGGGCTCGCTCGACCAGCCGAGGGCGTCGCAGCCGTCGCGGAACAGCAGGTTGCGCTGGCCCTGGACGGCGTCCGGCGTCGGCGCGATGCCGAGGAACTTCTCCACCGCGTCGTAGTGGGGGTCGAGGTCGCGGCGGGTCGTCGCCTCGAGGGAGAAGCGCTCGCACCAGTCGTCGAGCACGAAGTCCGGCGCCCGGGCGCAGATCGCGGAGTTGACCAGGGAGCCGCCGCCGAGCGCGATCGCCTGCATGGTGGGCATCACCGTGCCGCGGGTGGCGCGCAGGCCGCCCTCGCGCATCGTGCGCGCCATCGAGGTGGCGCCGTCGAGCACGAAGTCCGCCGGCGTGAACGGGGGCCCCTCCTCGAGGAGCACCACGTCGCGTCCCGCGCAGGCGAGCTCCTTGGCCACCACCGAGCCGCAGGGGCCCGAGCCCACCACGACGACGTCGGCCTGCTCGGTGAAATCCCGGTCGTACTGGGCGAAGACCCGGACCTCGCCGGACCCCGCGGCGCTCACGGGCGCGCCCCGGCGGGCTCGCGGTAGTCCGGGTGCAGCGGACCGTCGAGGTCGAGGGGAGGCGGCGGCGCCGAGGGACGGCTCACGTCCTCGGGACGGTGCGCGATGGCCTCGGGCGGCGAGCCGATGGGCGGATACAGCAGGTCCGCCTCGCACACCGGCGTCTCGAACGCGTAGGGGGCGAGGCCCAGGCGGCGCAGCACCTCGGGATCCGCGAAGTAGCCCATGGTGAGCACGGCGCGCAGGCTCGTGAAGGCGAAGCGGCGCGGGAAGAAGCGGCTCGTCGCCCAGCCGCTCAGCACCGCGACGCGCTGGTCGTGATCCAGGGACGAGAAGCGCCGGAACCCGGTCGGCCCCGGCGCCGGGAAGAAGAGCGTCGCGTGCTGCATCAGGAAGAACAGCGCCCGCATCAGGCCGCGCGTCTGCGGCGGCACGCGGTCGAGGTAGCGGTCCACGTAGCCGGGGATCCCCGCCTCGCAGCCCGAGGGCGGCACCGCGCCGCCCGGCGGGTAGAGGGCGTCGGCGGCGGCGGCCACGAAGGCGGCCTCGCCGCGCCCGAGCCGGCCCAGGCCGGCGGGCGGTGTGGGATGCCCGACGAACACCCGCACCAGCCCGTAGCCCACCACCGCACCGACGAGGACCCAGGGCACCATCGCGCCCGAGGGTAGCGACTCCCGCCGGCTCCGGGCTCGGTTCCCGGCCTCGGGTCCCGTCGGGCGCAGCCCGACCTCGGGATCTGTCGGGCGCAGCCCGACCTCAGGTCCGCCTCGGTGGGAGCCCGCGCTCGCGGGCCACGGCGTCGAGCTGGGCCTGGAGCACCTCGGGCTTCACGCCGTTCCGGATCAGTCGTCGGGCGGAGGGGACGCGCAGGGTGTGGAAGACGGCCAGGGAGAACGCGATCCCCGCCACCACGATGGAGACCACGGGGACGGGACCCGGCGGGTCGCGGAGCGCCTCGATGCGCGAGACGCCCAGGGCGACGGCTGCCGCCGCGACGCCCGCGGCGCCGGCGGCGGCGAGCAGCGCGTCGCGCAGCAGCACCCCGGGTCCCCGGCGCAGCGCGCGGCGCAGCTCGCCGGGGGAGTGGTGGTCGAGCAACCAGCCCGTCTCCTCCGCGACCTCGCGGTCGCCCGGCGGCGGCAGCTCGGCGCCGGTGAGCGGGTCCTGGGCGGAATCGCCCCGGGCGTGGCGATCGATGCCGTCGCGGATCGCCCGGTGGATGCGCTCGTCGATGGGGAAGCGCGAGGCGATCAGGAGGGAGAGCGAGGCGAAGATCACCGGCACCCCGGCGAAGAAGCCGCGGATGGCGAAGACCACCTCCGGCGACTGCACGGCGTTGGGCCGGTAGCCGAGGGCGCCGATCACCGAGAGCGGGATGGCGGCGCCGGGGATGGCCAGGAGCTTGGGGAGCAGGGCCCAGAGCGCCGCGTACTGGGCCTCGCGCCGACGGCCCGTGTGGAGCTCGTCGTAGTCGATCACGTCGGCCTGGATCGAGGGCGTCAGGAACAGCTGGCCCCCGAAGCCCACGCCGGCGAGGGAGAAGAGCGCCGCCCCCGCCGCGATCTGCCCCTCGCCCAGGAAGAACGCTCCGCCCAGGGAGATGATCTGCAGCGCGATGCTCGCCAGCCAGACGGGCTTCTTGCCAAGGCGCCCGGCGAGCCGGATCCAGAACGTGATCGCCACGAGGCCGGCCAGGAAGTAGCCCGCCACGCCCACGGTGGTCCAGAACACCACCCGCTCGGGACGCATCACGTAGGTGATGAAGAACGGCACCAGGGTGCCCGGCATGGCGGCGGTGACGCTGCCCACCACGTAGCTGCCCAGCAGGATCCGGAAGGGCCGGTTGCGCAGGGCGCGGCGCACCCCGGGCACGAAGGGGTTGGGCGAGCGCCGCGAGTACTCGCGGCGCTCCTGGACCGTCGCCAGGGTGAGGATCGACAGCCCCACGGCGAGGGCCGCGAACACCATCGCCATGCCGGAGTAGCCGGCGCGGGCGTCGCCGAGCACGGTCTCGAGGACGCCCGGCAGCAGGGCACCCATCAGGGTCCCGACGAGCACGAACCCCTCGCGCCAGCCGAACAGGTTGCTGCGCTCGTGGTAGTCGAGGCTCAGCTCCGGCCCCAGGGCGTTGTGGGGGATCACGAAGACGGTGTGGAACAGGAAGAAGAGCAGGAAGCTCACCGCGAACCAGGCCCCCGCCGCCGCCTCGGAGAGGCTCGCCGGGGGGCTGAAGAGCGCCACGTAGCCGGCGGCGACCAGCGGCGCCGCCAGGAACAGGAAGGGCCGCCGGCGCCCCCAGCGGGTGCGGGTGCGGTCCGAGAGCCAGCCCATCATCGGATCCGTGAGGGCGTCGAAGGCCCGGGCCAGCGCGATGGCGAGGGCCAGGTAGCCGAGGGGCACCAGCACCACGTCGGCGTAGAACTTGTTCATGTAGATGAAGATCGGGACCGCCATGCCCGCCATGGCCAGGCTGGGGGCCGCGTAGCCGATCTTCACCGTGCGCGTGAGGGAAGAGGGGGAGGAGGAGCGGGTCGCGGCCACTGCGGGCCGTCAGCGTCGCACGCAGGGGGGGAGCGGCCGCATCTCGAGCATCGAACGAGCATAGCCCAGGGGGCCTGGGCGCGGGCTTCAGTCCGACTCCTCGTTCGCGCTCTCCAGCCCGCTCGCCCAGCGGAAGGCCGCGAGCTCGGCGCTCGCGAGCTGCGCCGCGGAGAGCCCGAAGTGCTCGAGGTGCCCTTCGGCCGCCTCGAACTCCGCGCGCTCCACCCGCTCGGCCAGGTCGAGGAGCGCGCCGAGGTCGCCCTCCCCTTCGAGCAGCGCCGCCGCGATGTCCTCCTCGAGGCTCAACGAGTCCACCACCGCGCTGCGCTGCACGCCCAGCAGCACGTGGGCCAGGGAGAGCATGCCCGTCAGGAAGGCGCGGCTCTCGCCGTCGGGGCCGGACAGGGCCCCGCCGGTCTCGCGCGCCAGCAGCTCGAGGAGCCGGCCGCGCTTGGCCGCGGTCTGGAGCAGCGGCGAGGCGAGCCCGGTGCCGTCCTCCCCGGCGAAGAGCAGCAGCGAGAGCCAGCGGTGCAGTCGGCGCTCGCCCAGCAGGATCAGGGCCTGCTCGACGTGCTGGATGCGCTGGCGTCGGGCGAACTCGACCGAGTTCACGATGCGCAGCAGGGTGAGGCCGAGGTCCGCGTTGCGCTTGAAGTCCGCCGCGAGGTCGGGGATGCCGGCGTGGCGGGCGAGCTTGCGCAGCAGCTCCATCACCGCGGCCCGGGCGGGATCGATGGAGCGGCCGCTCAGGGTGGCGGGACGCGCGAAGTAGTAGCCCTGGAACAGATCGAAGCCGAGCTCGCGACAGCGCTCGAACTCCGCCTGGGTCTCGACCTTCTCGGCGAGGAGCTTCACGTCCTTGGCCCGGAGCCGGGCGACCAGGCGGGCCAGCTCCCGCGGCGGGATCGCGGGCAGATCGATCTTCACGTACTGCACCAGGTCGAGGAGCTCATGGCGCGGATCGCCGTGCACGTAGTCGTCGAGGGCCAGGGAGAAGCCCCGCCGCCGCAGCTGCCGGCAGCGACGCGCCAGCTCGGGATCCGGCTTCACGGTCTCCAGGATCTCGAGCACGACGCGGTGGCGCGGCAGGCTCTCGACCATGTCGCTGGCCAGCAGCTCGGCGTCCACGTTGAAGAAGCCGGTCTTCGAGCCCAGGACCGACTTCACGTCCAGGGAGCCGAAGGCGTTGAGCATCACCCGCGCCGACGCCTGGGAGGAGTCGAGGATCTCCGCCGCACCGGCCTCGGCGGCGTCGCGATACAGGATCTCGTGCCCGACGATGCGGGTGCGTCGATCCAGGATCGGCTGTCGGGCGAGGAACACCTCGCCGCGCGTCCCCATGCCACCCCTCCCAGGATCCGATGGGACTCCATTCGGATCATCGGCGACTCGCGCCGCCGGGTGGATCCTCGGAACTCCCGAGGCGGGGTGGTCGGTTCCGCCTACGGGGCGAAGGGCGGCTCCTCCCACCAGGGGTAGAAGTCGGGCAGGTCCCGGGAGACGCGCATCGGGAACTGCGGCGCGCGCTTCTCCAGGAAGCTCGTCACGCCCTCCCGGGCGTCGTCGGACCGGCCCATGGACCAGATCGCCTGGGAGTCGACGCGATGGGCCTCCATGGGGTGGTCGGCGCCGAGCATCCGCCACATCAGCTGGCGCGCCAGGCAAACCGAGATCGCGCTGGTGCTCTCGGCGATCTCGGCCGCCAGGGCGCGGGCGGCGGGCAGCAGCTCCTCGGGCGGGACCACCCGGGAGACGAGCCCGCCGGCGAGGGCCTCGGAGGCCGGGAACACGCGACCCGTCGCCACCCACTCCATCGCCTGGGAGATGCCCACGACCCGGGGCAGGAACCAGGAGCTGCACGCCTCGGGCACGATCCCGCGCCGCGCGAACACGAACCCGAAGCGCGCCTTCTCGCTGGCGATGCGCACGTCCATGGGCAGCGTCATGGTGACCCCCACCCCCACGGCGGGTCCGTTGATGGCGGCGATCACGGGCTTGCGGCACTGGTAGAGGCGCAGCGTCACGAGACCGCCGCCGTCGCGGTGGGCGGTGCGCGACTCCGGCGTGCCGGCCTCGAAGGTGGCGCCGCCGGCGCCGAGATCCGCGCCGGCGCAGAACCCGCGGCCCGAGCCGGTGAAGATCACCACCCGGACCTCGTCGTCGGCGTCGGCCTCGTCGAGCACGGCGAGCAGCTCGTCCTGCATGGTGGGATTGAAGGCGTTCAGGCGGTCGGGCCGGTTCAGCGTGACGGTCAGGATGCGATCGCTGCGCTCGGTGAGCAGGGTCTCGTAGGTCCGATGGGACATGCGGGGCTCCTGGGTCGATGTGGACGGTGGGTCGCCGGGGAATGGACCGGGAGCATACTGCGCCCTCTCAAGTCGGCCGGGGGGCCGCGCCGATGCACCGGCGACGGAGGTGGCTTCCGCCCGCCGCGACGCGGGCCGGGACATCGGCAATGGGCAGTTCGGACGCAGACGATCCCGGTAGCGTGCAGGCCGGCGCGGATTTCGAGACGGAGCTCGCCGAGCGGCTGCTCCGGTCCGACCTCGACCCGCCGGACCTCGAGCGCGCCCGCAAGGTGCAGGAGCGCCGCGGCTGCGGCCTCACGACGGTGCTGCTGGACCTCGGCCTCGTCGCCGAGGAGCGCCTCCGGGCGCTGCGGACCGAGATCCTGGGCCCCTCCCGGGAGCCGAGCGACCAGGAGCTGATCAGCCAGACCAGCTTCGAGCGCATCTACCAGGAGGGGGCCGCCGTCCTGCCGCCGAGCGGGCGCAGCGCCCCGCTACGCCCCGGCGAGGTGAGGGCCCCCGTGGAGCGCGAGCTGGCGCCCCTCACCCCCGAGGGCGAAGCCGCCGCGCCGCCTGCGGCGAGCCCGGCGCCGGCGGTCCCCGTGGCCCCCGCGCCCGCGCCGCCGGTCCCGGCCGCCGCGGCGCCGCCGGCTCCCGAGCCCCGCGCCGAGGAGCCCTGGTCCGAGGAGCTCGACCTCGTGGAGACCGTGTGCCACTGGCACGGCGACGCCTCCCGCGAGATCCGCCCGGTGGACGAGCTGGCCGAGGCCAAGCGCATGCTCGCCGCCGCGACGGACCGCGAGCAGGTGGGCTGGATCCTGGCCCGCCACGCCCTCGGCAAGGCGCCCCGCGTGGTGCTGCTCGGGCGGCGCGGACGCGCCTGGGTGGGCTGGGCGGGCGCCGGCCGCGGCATCCGCTCGGAGCGCGTCTCCCGGCTGGTCGTGCCGCCGGTCCCGGGCACCGTGTTCGGCCTGGTCGCCAACACCGGCGCCCACTACCTGGGCCCCCTCGCCCCCCACCCGGTGCACGAGCGCTTCTTCCGCACCCTCGACGTGCCCCCCGCCGCGTCCGTGGGCCTGTTCCCGGTCCACCACGAGGGGTCGATCGAGATGGCGCTCTACGTCGACGCGGGACCCGGCGGGCAGCTCGACCCCGACGTCGGCGAGGTGCTGCTGGTCGCCATGGAGGCGCCGCGCATCCTCGCCCGCCTGGCGGCCGGCGCGGCCTCCTGACCCCGCTCGCCCGGGTGCCGCTAGCTGAGCGAGCCCTCCTGGGTCGGGTCGGCCTCCTCGTCGAGGCGCACCCCCTCGCAGGGCTCGAGGCGGTGGAACACGGCGGCGCCGGCGCTGCGCAACGCGCGCTCGAGGGGCTCGCGGTCGGGCTCGGGCCACAGCGCGACGATCGTTCCGCCCTGCCCCGCACCGGCCAGCTTGGCACCGGGCGCGCCGGCCCTCCGGGCCGCCTGGATCAGCGCCTCGTTGGCCTCGCCGGAGCCGCCGAGGCCGCGCTGGATGGCGTGGTTCTCGTTCATGCACTCGCCGAGCTCCGGCCAGTCCCCGGCGAGCAGCGCCTCGCGCCCGGCGCGGCCGAGCTCGGCGACGCGCTCGTAGCCGAGCACCACCGCGGGCTCGCCGGCGCGCCAGCGCGCCTGGAGGGGTCGATGGACGGCGTCCGAGGAATGACGCACGCCGGTGTCGGCGATCACGAAGGGAAGCGGCGCCTCCAGGCTCTCCACCGTCGCCAGAGGCTCGTCGGGGAAGCGGCCGTCCGGGGTCTTGCCGCGAAAGTCGACGAAGCGAAGCCCGCCGAAGACGGCGAGGTACGGGTCCACGTAGCCGCAGGCGACGCCGAGGTCGCGGCGCTCCACCTCCCGGGCGCGCTCGGCCAGCTCGGCGGGCGCGATCTCCTCACCGCGCCAGGCCAGCAGGGCGCGCAGCAGCGCGACCAGCAGCGCCGTGGAGCCGCCGATCCCGCTCTGGCGGGGGATCTCGCTCCCGTAGCGGATCGCCGCGGCGGAGCCCTCGAGCCCGAGGTGCGCGAGGGTGGCGCGGCCCAGGTCGAGGGCGTCGCCGCGCGGCGTGAGATCCGCCGCGCCGCGCAGCTCGGCGCGCTCGCCCGCGCTCTCGAGGGAGAAGCGCTCGGCGGCGCGCAGCTCGACCCGGGCGCGCAGCGGGATCGAGCAGGCCAGGGTGCAGCCCCCGTACTGGTCGCTCGGGTTCCCGATCAGGTTGGCCCGCGCCGGGGCCGAGCAGCGGAGCAGGTCGGGCATCGTGGCCGGCCGAGTCTAACGCGAAACGGGTAGACTCGCGGCCGTGCGCATCGGCGTCGTCAGCGACACCCACGACAACCTCCCCAACGTGCGTCGCATCGTGGAGATCTTCCACGCCGCGGGCGTGCGGCGCATCGTCCACACCGGCGACATCACCCGGGCCGACACCCTCGATCTGTTCGGAGCCCTCGATGCCCCGCTCCACGGCGTCTACGGCAACAACGACGTGGATCGCACCGGGCTCGAGGCGGCGGCGCGGCGCAACGGCTTCCGGCTCGGCGAGCCGCCCCTGCGCCTCCAGTGGGCCGGACGCGAGATCGTCGTGGTCCACGATCCCCGCGAGCTCTCCCGCGGCGACGGGCGCTTCGGTCGCATCGCGCTCCACGGCCACACCCACCGGCCCACCCTCGAGCGGGACGACGGCGGCCTGGTCTTCAACCCCGGCGAGTGTGCGGGCATGATGCGCGGCCTGAACGTGGTGGGGATCCTCGACCTGGTGACGCTCTCGGTGGAGCTTCCGCGCTTCTGAGTGGGCTGCGCTACGCTGCGCGCTCCCGATGGAGGGGGTGATGACCCGAGAGCCCGCCGCGCTCGACCTGCACGACTTCGAGCCCGAGCGCGAGCGCTTCCGCGCCGACGTGATCCAGGGCCTGCGCCGGCCGCGCAAGGAGCTGCCCTGCAAGTACTTCTACGACGAGCGCGGCTCGAAGCTCTTCGAGCGCATCTGCGGCCTCGAGGAGTACTACCCGACGCGCACCGAGATCGCGATCCTGGAGAGCCACGCCGGCGAGATGGCGGCCCGCATCGGCCCCCGCCCGCTGCTGGTCGAGTACGGGAGCGGCAGCAGCACCAAGACCCGCCTCCTCCTCGACCACCTCGAGGAGCCCATCGCCTACGTGCCCGTGGACATCTCCCGCGAGCACCTGCTCGAGTCCGCCAGCCTGATCTCGGACCGCTACCCGGAGCTCGAGGTGCTGCCGGTCTGCGCCGACTTCACCGGACACTTCGAGGTGCCCGAGCCCGGCGCGCCCTACGAGCGCCGGGTGGGCTACTTCCCCGGCTCCACCCTCGGCAACTTCGAGGCCGCGGCCGCGCGGGAGTTCCTGGCCGGGATCGCCGAGGCCGGCGGGCCGGGAAGCGGCCTGCTCCTGGGCGCCGACCTCGACAAGGACCCGGAGGTGCTCGAGGCCGCCTACGACGACGCCGACGGCGTGACGGCCGAGTTCAACCTGAACCTGCTGCGTCGCATCAACGAGGAGCTCGACGCCGACTTCCGCCTGGATCGCTTCCGGCACCGCGCGGTCTACGACGCCAAGCAGACCCGGGTCGAGATGCACCTGGTGAGCGTCGAGGCGCAGACGGTGCGGATCGGCGACGAGACCGTCGAGTTCGAGCGGGACGAGAGCATCCACACCGAGTCCTCCCACAAGTACACCCTCGAGGGCCTCGCGGCGCTGGCGGGGGACGCCGGCTTCGCGGTCGAGGGCGTCTGGACCGACCCGGCGCGGCTGTTCAGCGTCCAGCTCCTCGCGGCGGTGTGATCGAGCGCTACTTCGCCTACGGCTCGAACATGAAGAGCGCGCGGCTGCGCTCCCGCGCGCCGTCGGCGCGGGCGCTCGGCGCCGCGCTGCTGCGGGACCACCGCCTGCGCGTCCGGAAGCGCGGCGCCGACGGGACCGGCAAGGCGAACCTCGTGCCGGGCCGCGGCGACGCCGTCTGGGGCGTGCTCTACGAGATCGCCGTGGCGGAGTGGTCGCGCCTCGACCGCCACGAGGGCGGCTACGTGCGCAGGCGGGTGGAGGTCGAGACGCGCGAGGGCGCCCGCCTCGCCGCCGTCACCTACGTGTCGGACCGCACCGTCGACGCCCCGCCCTTCGACTGGTACCGCGCGCTGCTGGTCGAGGGCGCCCGGGAGCACGGCCTCCCCGAGGGCTGGATCGCCCGGCTGGAGGCGCTGCCCCGCCGGCAGACCTCCCCCACGGAGCACGCCCGCCGGCGGATCTGAGCGTCCGCGGGCTCAGAGCGCCACGCTCGCCGCGAGCAGCAGCACGCCCCCGTAGTAGAGCGGAAGGCCCCAGAGCCGGTTGGTGAAGGCCTTCGCGACGAAGCGCTCCCGCGCCACGGCCAGGTCCGAGACGAAGAAGCACGCCGCGCCCGCCAGCACCACCCACGGTGCACCGGCCCCCGTCGCCCCGGCGGCCAGCACCAGCATCGCCGAGATCACCACCACGTAGGCGACCACGGGTCCGCGCATGGCGCCCTTCACGTGGGGTGAGAGCCAGCGCAGCGCGAGCCCGGCCGCCACGGCGCTGAGCCCCGCGGCGACCAGCAGCGGCGGCAGCGAGACGCCGCGCAGCAGGAAGGCCGCCGCGAAGGCGAGGTGGCCCAGCAGGAAGCTGACCAGCCCGGCCAGGAAGGGACCGCGGGCGTCGCGCGGGATCAGCAGCACGTCGCCGAGCCAGCACAGCACCAGCGCGGCGGCGACGACCCGGCCGTAGGGCAGGCCCAGGGCGCCGAGGGCGACGCCGAAGCCGACGAAGCCCGTGGAGGCCAGCGGCTTCGCGATCCACACCCCGGCGCGCAGGCCGCGCGCCTCGGCGACCAGCAGCGCCGCGAGGGAGACGCCGGTGAGCGCCGCCCAGGGCCAGGCCTCCGCGCTCACGCCCGCGCCTCCTCGGCGGGATAGCCCAGCCCGCGCAGTGCGTCGCCCACCACCTCGAGGCTGTGCGGGTCGTCGACGGTGGCGGGCAGCGTCCACGGCGCGCCGTCGGCGATGCGGCGCATGGTGCCGCGCAGGATCTTCCCCGACCGCGTCTTGGGCAGCTGGGTCACCACGGCGGCGCGCTTGAACGAGGCCACGGGCCCGATGCGGTCGCGCACCCGGGCGACCAGCTCGCCGACGAGCTCCGCGGCGTCGCGCTCCACCCCGGCCTTGAGCACCACCAGGCCCACGGGCACCTGGCCCTTCAGCGCGTCGGCGGCGCCGATCACCGCGCACTCCGCCACGTCGGGATGGGAGGCCAGCACCTCCTCCATGCCCCCCGTCGAGAGCCGGTGCCCGGCGACGTTGATGATGTCGTCGGTGCGGCTCATGATCCACAGGTAGCCGTCCTCGTCGACGTGGCCGGCGTCCGCCGTCTCGTAGAAGCCCGGGAAGCGGGAGAGGTAGGAGCGCACGAAGCCCTCGTCGTCGTTCCAGAGGGTCGGCAGGCAGCCCGGCGGGAGCGGCAGCCGCACCACCAGGCTGCCGGTCTCCCCCACGTCGGCCTCGCTGCCGTCCTCGCGCAGGACCCGCACGTCGTAGCCGGGCACCGGGCGCGTCGGCGAGCCGCGCTTCACGGGGAGCGCGCCGAGGCCCAGGCAGTTGGCCGCGATCGGCCAGCCGGTCTCGGTCTGCCACCAGTGGTCGATCACGGGGACGCCCAGGCGGCTCTCGGCCCACTCCACCGTGTCCGGGTCCGCGCGCTCGCCCGCGAGGAAGAGCGCCCCGAAGCCCGAGAGGTCGTGGCGCGCGAGGTGGGTCGCCTCGGGGTCCTCGCGCTTGATGGCGCGGAAGGCCGTGGGGGCGGTGAAGAGCGTCTTCACGCCGTGCTCGGCGATCACCCGCCAGAAGGCGCCGGCGTCGGGGGTTCCCACGGGCTTGCCCTCGTAGAGGATCGTGGTGCAGCCGAGGAGCAGCGGGGCGTAGACGATGTAGGAGTGCCCGACCACCCAGCCGATGTCCGACGCCGCCCAGAACACCTCGCCGGGCTGCATGCCGTACACGTGGCGCAGGCTCCACTTGAGGGCCACGGCGTGGCCGCCCGTATCGCGCACCACGCCCTTGGGCGTGCCGGTGGTGCCCGAGGTGTAGAGCACGTAGAGGGGGTGGTCCGAGGCCACGGGCACCGGCTCGACGGGCCGGCTCCGGGCGGCGGCGTCGCGCCAGTCGAGGTCGCGCCCGGCCACGAGGGGCGCCTCGCAGGCCGGGCGCTGCAGCATCACGCAGTGCCGCGGCCGCCACTTCGCCTGCGCCAGGGCCTCCTCGAGGAGCGGCGCGTAGGGGACGACGCGGCCCGGCTCGATGCCGCAGGAGGCCGCCAGCACCACCACCGGCCGGGCGTCCTCGATGCGCGTCGCCAGCTCCCGGGCCGCGAAGCCACCGAACACCACCGAGTGGATGGCACCGATGCGCGCGCAGGCCAGCATCGCGATCACCGCCTCGGGCACCATGGGCATGTAGATCAGGACGCGGTCGCCCACCCCGACGCCGAGGTCGCGCAGGGCGCCCGCGAAGCGCGCCGTGGCGTCCCGCAGCTCGGCGAAGCGCAGCGCGCTGCGCGTGTCCGTCACGGGGCTGTCGTGGACGAGGGCGAGCTGGTCGCCGCGGCCCGCCTCGACGTGGGCGTCGAGGGCCGCGTGGCAGGTGTTGAGCTCGCCGCC
This sequence comes from Myxococcota bacterium, assembly GCA_028277885.1. Taxonomy (GTDB): domain Bacteria; phylum Myxococcota_A; class UBA9160; order UBA9160; family UBA6930; genus JANQFK01. The sequence continues at coordinate 16,041 of JANQFK010000053.1, read as the reverse complement.
GGGGAACCAGCGCACGAAGGGCGCGCGGTCGGCGTCGAGCACCCGGTCCCAGCGCCGGTGCCAGGGCAGGTCCCCGGCCGCCTCGGCCCAGAACGCCTCGGGGTCGGCGCGCCAGCGCTCCCAGGTCTCCCGGCTGCCGCCGCTCATGGGGCGCACAGCATAGGCCACGTGGGCCGGGGCCCGGGGTAGAATCCGGCGCCATGAGCTGGAGGCCCGAGGTCGAGGAGATCGAGGAGCGGCGCCGCCAGGCCGCGGGCCTCGGGGGCGAGGACGCCGTCGCCCGCCAGCACGAGCGCGGACGCCTCACGGTGCGGGAGCGGGTGGACCGCCTGCTCGACCCGGGCTCCTTCCGGGAGGAGGGGTCCGTGGCGGGCCACGCCGAGCGCGACGAGGCCGGGCGCCTCCGGTTCGCCCCCGCCAACTACGTGCTCGGGGTGGGGAAGATCGAAGGGCGCCCCTGCGTGGTGGGCGGCGAGGACTTCACCCAGCGCGGCGGCTCGCCCTCCCCCGCCGGCCTGCGCAAGAGCGTCTACGCCGAGACCCTCGCCGTGCGCCTGCGGCTGCCCCTGGTGCGCCTGCTCGAGGGCGGCGGGGGCAGCGTGCCCCGCGGAGGAAGCGGAGGAGGTTCCGGCGCGCCGCGTCCGGCCGCCGATCCCGTCTACGCCCCGCCGCGCTTCCGGTCCATCGCCCAGGCCATGGCAACGGCGCCCGTGGCCTCGGCGGCCCTCGGCGCCGTGGCGGGGTTCCCGGCGGCGCGTCTCGTCGCCTCCCACTTCGCGGTGATGACCCGCCACACCTCCCAGGTGCTGATCGGCGGCCCCGCACTGGTGGAGCGCGCCCTCGGCGTGGCGGCGAGCAAGGAGGAGCTGGGCGGCGCCGCCGTGCACCTGCGCAGCGGCGTGGTCGACAACGTCGCCGACGACGAGGAGGACGCCCTCGCCCAGATCCGGCGCTTCCTCTCCTACCTGCCCGCCAACGTGGACCGCCTGCCCCCGGTCGCGCCCTGCGCCGACCCGACCGAGCGGCGCGAGGAGGAGCTGCTCGCGCTGGTGCCGCGGGAGCGGCGCAGGATCTACGACGCGCGCCGCCTGCTGCGCGCCGTGGTGGATCGCGACTCGCTCTTCGAGCTCACCCCCGGCTTCGGCCGCTCCCAGGTCACGGCCCTGGCGCGGCTGGGCGGCCTGCCCGTCGGCGTGTGGGCCAACGACCCGCGCTTCTACGCCGGCGCCATGACGGCGGATGCGGCCCAGAAGGTGCGCCGCTTCGTCGACCTCTGCGACACCTTCCACCTGCCGGTGGTGTGCTTCGTGGACGAGCCCGGCTTCATGATCGGCCCCGAGGCCGAGCGCGCCGGCACCATCCGCCACGGCGCGGCGGCGCTGTTCGCCGTGCAGCAGTCGAGCGTGCCCTGGGTGTCGGTGATCGTGCGCAAGGCCTACGGGGTGGCGGCCGCCGCCCACTTCGGCCCCGAGGGCCACGTGCTGGCCTGGCCGTCGGCGGAGACCGGGGCCCTGCCCGTGGAGGGCGGCGTGGCCGTGGCGTTCCGGCGCGAGATCGCCGCCGCCGCGGACCCCGAGGCGCGGCGCGCGGAGCTCGAGGAGCAGCTGGCCGCCGGGCGCTCACCCTTCCCGCGAGCCGAGAGCTTCGGCGTCCACGACCTGATCGATCCGCGCGAGACCCGCCCGGCGCTGTGCGCCTGGGCGGAGTCGGTGCGCCCGGGCCTCGAGGCGCTGCGCGGGCCGCGAGCCTTCGGCCCGCGGCCCTGACGAGAGCCGGCGCCGGACGGGGCGCCTAGAAGTCCCCGAGCTCCGCCGGGAAGTCGCCGTCGCCGAAGTCTCCGCCGAAGCCACCGCCCGGGCCGCCCTCGTCGGGGAAGCTCATGCCCGAGCCGGGGTTCGCGGTCAGCATGCCGAGCTCCATCGGGTTCACGGGGATGCCGTTCACCGTGAGCCGGCCCTGGCTCCAGTCGATGCGGGTCGTGTAGCGCTCGCCGTCGAACACCACGAGGCCCTGCTTGCGCAGGTTGTGGATCAGGCTGTCGCGCACGTAGGCGACGGTCTCCTCCATGTCCTCGCCGACGCTCATCGTCCCGCTCGCCACCTGCTTGCGCGCCCACAGGTCGATCATCGAGGCGAACAGCTCCGCCGGCGCCTCGGCGGAGGCCTTGGCGCTGAGCGCACCCACCGCCATCAGCGGGTTCTGGAGCATCTCGGCGTTGGAGCCGTCGAGGTTCACGAGGATCTTGCCGCGCACCGTGCCCTCGGGCGTCGTGAGGCTGATCTCGGTGAACTCGAGCCCGGGCGAGTGGGCGGCCAGCTTGGGCAGCGCCTTGGTGAGGTCCTCGCCCACCTCGGACTGGAACGCCGCGCCGGCCTCGCCCTTCTGGAGCTGCTTCTGCACCTGCTGGAGGCTCTCGCTCACGTCGGCCAGGGCCTTGGCGTCGAGGTCGCGGAGCTCGAACTGGACCACGCCGGGCCCGTACACCTCGTCGCCGGCGGTGACGCTCTCCACGCGGTGGACGAGGTCCCAGGTGAACTTGCCCCCCTGGACGCGGCTGCTCTGCTCCAAGGAGACGCCCTTCACGGAGACCACCGGCGCCGGGAGCAGGATCGGCTGGAAGTCGATGGAGTCGAGGGAGAAGGAGCCGAAGCCCACGGGCACGCCGCTGGCGTCGGTGTCCTGGTCGAGCGTCCAGGTGAAGCTCGAGGCCGTGAAGTTCGCCAGCGCGCTGGTGATCTCGAGGCCGCCGGACTCGATGCTGCCGGCCACCTTGTCCATGTCCGCGGTGAAGACGAAGTCGCCCTCGAGGCCCTTCCAGTTCAGCTCGAACTCGCCGGCTTCGCCGCCACCCTGGGCGCGGATCGGCTTCATGGACACGTGGCTCTCGCCGACGCCCGAGGCGCGCACCTTGGTGTCGACCTCCAGGGTCGGCAGCTCGCCCAGGGCCTCCTGCACCGCGTCCTTCACTTCGCCTTCCAGGGCGAGGGTGGTGTGCATCGTGGCGATCACGGGCGTCCCGCCGCCGCCGGAGCCGATCCAGCCCATCAGCGGGAGCGCGCCGTGCCGGATGTCGTTCTCCATCTCGAAGGAGACGACCGGCTGCTCGTCCTCGCCGACGTCGGGCTCGAGGGCGAACACCACCGTGGAGGTGGAGCCCAGCACGCCCGGCGCGAAGCTCGACTCGACGATGTTCAGCTCCTCGCCGCCACCCTGCTCCAGGCCTTCGAGGATGCCGTTGTGGAACTGGTGGGCCCGGAAGTTGCCGAGCGCGACGGCGCCCACGACGCCGAGCACGACGAGCAGGCCTGCGAGGACGAGTACCTTCTTCATGGGAGCCTCGTTCCGCCCGGGGGCGGGGTCGAACGTTGGAAACTCGACCCGGAATCGGCGAGGCGGGGGTTTCGCTTGACCCCCGCGTGTCCCGCGCGGCGGAGTTGCGCACGAGCTGCCGGTCGCCGGAGGCTCAGGGGGCGGCAGGCACCGTGTGGATCTGGCCGGAGTGGATGAACCAGAGCTCGAAGCGGGGCTCCCGGGGGAGCGCCAGGGCCTCGCGCAGGGCACGGGTGTAGATCGCCCCCTGGCGCCGGTAGCCGGCGGCGCGCTGGAGCGTCTCCGTGGTGCCTTCCACGCGGTCGGTCTTGTAGTCGGCCACCACCCAGGCGGCCTCGGCCCCGGCCCCGTCGCGGTAGACCAGGTCGAGCTTGCCGCTCAGGAAGCCCACCGCGCGGGCGTCGGCGTCGGGAGCCAGCAGCACCGGCAGCTCCCGGGCCACGACGTGGGGCGCGAGGGCCCGCAGCCGGTCCCGCAGCGGACCGCCGAGGAACCGCTCGAGCTCCTCGACGGCGCGCCCCTGGGCGTCCTCGCGCAGCTCGGGCGACCCGGCCTCCGCGACCACGCGCGCGATCCGCTCGCGCCCGACCGCGCGCTGGTCCTCGACGCCCGCCAGGGGGTCGAGGTGCTCGAGGGCCGCGTGGAGCGCGACCCCGGCCAGCATCGCGGCCTCCCGCGCGCCGGCGTCCGGGGGGCGCCGCTCCTCCCCGGGCGCCTCCTTGGCCGAGGCGGGCTCCGAGAAGGGCCGCGCCTCGTGCTCGCGCGCCCGGGCGCGGGCGGCGGCGAGGCGCCCGATCGAGGCCAGGGTGGCGTCGCGGTCCCAGCGCTCGTCGCGGGGGGCGTCGCGCTCCACGGGGGCGGCGAGGGAGGCGTCGAGGGCGGGGAAGCGCCAGCGCACGCCCTCGGCGTCGACCCGGGCCGGCTCCTGCCGCGCGGCGAGCTCGCCCATCCACGCCTCAAGGTCGAGTTCCGCGCAGCGCGGGCGCGCGAGCGCGGCGAAGCTGGCCCCCCCGCGCTCCTGGGGCGCACCGCACAGCACCAGGCGGTCCCGGGCCCGGGTGGTGGCCACGTAGAGCAGGCGCACGCGCTCGGCGGCACGCACCGTCCCCTCGGCCTCCCGCGCCAGGTCGAAGCCCGGGGTGGGCCACCCGAAGAGCGCGTACTCGAGGCGGCCCGCGCGCAGCGCCGCGCGCGGCGCCTGGGCGTCGTCGCGCCCCTCGCCCTTGTGCATCTGGGCGAGGTAGACGTGGCCGAAGCCCAGCCCCTTGGCCTTGTGGATCGTGGTCACGTGCACCGCGCGATCGCGGGCGTCGCGGGGCCGGCCCTCCTCGGCCTCGCGCTCGTCGGTGACCGCGCGCCGCAGGTGGGCCAGCACCGCCGACGCATCACCGCCGGTCTCCTCGAGGGCCTCGACGAGGTCGCGGAAGAAGCGGTCGAGGTTGGCGAGCCGGTAGCCCCCGAGGTAGCGGGCGGCCTCGCTGGGCTCGCTGGCGAGGGCCCCGCGCAGCAGCTCGACGAAGCGGTCCGCGGGCTCGCGATCGAAGGCCTCCCGCAGCGCCCCCACGGCCTCGAGGGCCGCCACGGCGGAGTGCTCCCAGCCCTCGACACGATCCAGGCCGGGCACGTCCCGGGGCATCGCCCGGGCGGCGGCCGTCACCCAGCGCGCGATCTCGCGGCGCGTGCCGTCCCGCGCGTCGTGGACGCCCGCCATGCGGCTCGGCAGCTCCTGGCGCCAGAGCGGAGGCAGCGCCGCGTCGGGCACCCCCACCCACGCCGAGCGCAGCAGGGCCACGAGGGCGACGGCGTCGAGCGGATCCAGCACGGCGCGCACCAGCGCCTGGGCCTCGATCACCTCGCGGCGCTGGTAGTAGGTGCGGTCGCGCTCCACCACGTAGGGGACCCCCGCCGCGCGCAGCTCGCCCAGGTAGACGTCGAGCTCGCCGAGGGAGCGCAGCAGGAGCGCGACCTCGTTCCACGCCACGCCGTGGTCGCGGTTCAGCGCCGCCACGTCCGCCGCGATGGCGCGCGCCTCGAGCTCCGTGGCGTCCCGGCTGCGCACCGGGGCGCGCCGCCCCGCCTCGGCATCCCAGACCCAGGAGACCCAGTGCTCGACGGCAGCGCGCCCGCCGGCGACGAAGCCGGGCTCGGCCGCCAGGCGCGGACACGCCTCGAGGGCCTGGAAGCGGGGCTGCACGCGCGGCCGCTCCTCCATCACGGGCGCGACCAGGCGCTCCACCTCGCCCAGCACCGCGGGAACCGAGCGGAAGTTCACGACCAGCGGATGCCGCTCGCCGCCCGCGGCCTCCACCTCCGCCACGAAGTCGTACCAGGCGGCCAGGTCGGCGCGACGCCAGCCGTAGATCGACTGCTTGGGGTCGCCCACCAGGAAGAGCCCGGGGCGCTCCTCGGCGGGCGCGCGCAGCACCAGGCGGCGCAGGATCTCGCACTGGGTTCCGTCGGTGTCCTGGAACTCGTCCACCAGCAGCTGGTCGATCTCGCCGCGGATGCGCGCCGCCGCGGAGCTCCCGACCAGCCGGCAGGCGTCCTGGAGCAGCGCGTCGAAGCTCTCCACCCCCCGCGCGCGCAGCTCCCGGCTCGCCTCGGCGAGGAGCGGACCGAGCACACGGCGGGCCCGCGCGAGGGACTCCGGCTCCAGGCGCGCCAGGTGGGCGAGGCGCAGCTGGAGAACGCCGGCCGCCGCCGCGAAGGCGGCCTGGCGGTCGCCGACCGCGGCCTCGACCTCCTTGGCGAGGCGGCCGCGCGCCCACTCGCCGAGGAGCTTGCGGTGGGGGACCTCGAAGCCCGCGGCGATCTCGACCAGCGGCGGGAGCTCCGCCGGCGCGGCGTCGCCGAGGCGCTCGTCGGCGGCGACGGCGAGCTCCACCAGCTCCCGAGCGCGGGGCGAGCGCGAGAGGCCGCGGAGGTCCGGGCCGCCGGCCCGGAGCAGCTCCGCGCAGGCCTCCCGGAAGCGCGCGCGGAGGGCCTCCAGGGCCTCCGAGTCGAAGGGCTCGCGGGCGAGCGCCTCGGCGGGCACGCCCTGCTCGACCAGGTAGACCAGCGCCTCCTCGATGCGGTCCGGCCCGAGGTTCTCGAGGGCCAGGGCCAGGTGGTCGGCCAGGTCCTCGCCCTCGTAGGCCTCGGCGAGGCGACGCTCCAGCACCTCGCGCACCACCGCGCGCTGGCGCCGCCCGTCGGCGTCGACGTCGAAGCGCGGGTGCAGCTCGGCCTCGAGGGGGTGGGCGGCGAGCAGGCGCCGGCACCAGGCGTGGATCGTGCGCACCCCGAGCTGGTCGAGGCTCGCCACCAGCCAGCGCGCCCGTGCGCTGCGCACCTCCGCGCCGAGGGAGGCCAGCGCGTCCTCGTCGAGCCCGATGGGAAGCGCGCCCCCCTCGATCTGCAGCAGGGCGTCGTGGACGCGAGCCTCCATCTCCGCCGCGGCCGCCTCGGTGAAGGTGATGGCGACCACGCGTCGCAAGGTCTCGGCGGCGACGCGATCCTCGGGCGCGTCGGCGAGCCGCGCCGCGTTGCGCTCCCAGCCGGGCCCGAGGCACCAGGCCACCACCCGCGCCACCAGCACGGCGGTCTTCCCCGTGCCCGCGCCGGCCTCGAGCACGAGCGGCGTCGCGAACCCCCGCTGGGCGATGCGACGCGCGCGGGCGTCGGCCTGGGCGGCGCTCATCGAGCCTCCCTCACGACCCGGCCTCGGGCAGTGCGGCGAGGGCGCGCAGGGCCTGCTCGGCGCCGGACTCGCCGCGGCCCGGTGCCTCCTCGAGCCAGCCGCGCAGCCTGCGCAGCGCACCGCTGTCTCCCTGGAGGCAGGCCTCCCGCACCTCGCAGCGCTCGCAGGCGTTCGGCGCCTCGCGCAGGCCCTTCGCGAGCAGCCGCGGCGTGAGGCTCCCGGCCTCCCAGGCGCGCTGGAGGGTCGCGGTGGCGTTCGCGAAGGCCTCGGCGGCCTCCGCGTCGTCGGCGCGCAGCCCCAGGGCCTCGCCCTCGTCGCCGAGCTTCGAGCGCGCGAAGACGTAGCGGCCCTCCCGGCCTGCGCCCCCCGAGGCCGCATACGCGAAGGCCTGGAGCTTGCGACCCTGGGCGATCTCGCGCCGCAGGGCCTCGGCCCGGGCGTCCGGCGCCCGGGCGGTACTGTCGAGGCGGCCCACCTTGTAGTCGGTGAGGCGCAGCTCCCGGCTCGCGGGGTCGCCGGCATCCACGCGGTCCGCGCGGAAGAAGAGCTCGCGGGCCTCGCCGTCCAGTGCGAACGGGGCCCGGCCCTCGATCTCCACGCCGACCACGTCGGCGCGCACGCCCTCCCGCCCCCAGTCGAGGTCGCGGATGCGCTCGAGCAGCGGACGCGACGCGGAGGCCAGCAGGCGCGCGAAGCCGCGCAGCCCGATCCCGTGCTCCCGCACGACGTCGGCCGCGGCCCGTTCGAGCCTCCGCTCCACGGCGGCGGCGTCGGGCCACGGAACGCGATGGGGCCGCGCAGCGACGAGGGACTCGAGGGGCACCTTGCGCGGCACGCCCGCGTCGAGCGCGATGGTCTCGAGGACGCCGTGCACGACGAGCCCCAGCCGGAGCGGCGTCAGCTGGGGCAGCTCCGCCCGGGCGTCGGGCACGGCCTCGAGCCCCAGGCTCCGGGACAGGAAGCCCTGCCAGGCGCACCACGCCAGGGCCTCCAGGCGGGTCACCCAGAGCGGCTCGGCGGCCGCGCTGCGGCGGCCCAGGAACCCGAACCAGGGGCCGAGGTCGCCGCCCGGCGCGCGCTCGAACTCGCGCAGCACGCGCCGCCGCGCCTCGCCGACCCCGCCGAGGACGTCCTCCGCGCCGGGGAGGCCCAGCCGCTCCCGCCCCTCCCCCAGCGCCGCGGGCAGCAGCGCCGCGAGGCGGCGCTCGCCCCCCGCGAGACCCGCGCGCAGCGCCTCCTCGAAGGCGTCGAAGGGCCCGTCGGCGTCCGGATCGAGGGGCGACGGCGCGTGGGGCACGGGGCCGCCGCCCCGGGCCAGACGGATGCGCTCGACGAAGGGGGACGGGCTGCGCTCGCGCCCGTCGTCGTCCACGCTCTGGAACACCAGGGTGACCCGGGGGCTCGAGGAGACGAGCTGGGCGAACAGGTGGCGCTCCTCGTCGTGGCCGCGCCGCTTGATCGGGACGTCGGGCAGCAGCGTCTCGATGCGCGAGCGCAGCGCGTCGGGGAGCAGCGGATCCTCGGCGACGATGCGCGGGAAGCCGTCGCGCTCGAGGCCGAGCACGAAGAGGTGCTCGAAGCAGCGCGCCCGGGCGTCGGTGACCGAGAGGATCGCCACCCCCGCGCCCGCGCCGCCGAGCTCGACCCGGCCCCGGCCCTCGAGAGCGCGCTCCGCGAGCAGGCGGAACTCCTCGAAGTCGAGGGGCAGCGCGGCCGGCAGTGCCCGGCCCAGGCGCTCCGCCGCCTCGACCAGCTCCGCCCGCCCGGGCGCGTCCTCGCCCCACCCGAGCAGGCCCACCAACCGATCCAGCGCGCGGCGGTGCGCGGCGAGGTCGCGGGCGGAGAGCCAGCCCCGCAGGTGCGCTTCGAGCTCGCCCGCGGCGGCGACGGCGGCCTCGAGCCGCTGGCGCCCGAGCCGGCGGCGGCGCGGTCGCTCGCCCGGGTCGTCCTCGAGCCCTTCGGGAACGGGCAGCCGCAGGCCCGCCTCCTCGCCCGGGCGCGCGGCCACGTCGAAGCCGGCGAGGTCCACCAGGCGCGCCGCGCCCAGGGTGTGGAAGCCGAGGCGCAGCTCGCTGCGGACGGCGGCGGTGAGATCGTTCCGGGCGTCGAGCCAGCGATCCGTCGCGGCCTGCTCGCGGCGCGCCAGCAGGTCGAGGAGCGCGCGGATGCGCCGGCCGCCGGGGCCCACCGGCCCCGTCGCACCGGGAGCCCCGGCGAAGGGAACCCCCCGCCGCTTCAGGTGGAGACGCAGCGCCGTCGCGTGGGGCTCGAGCTGGCGGGCCACCACCCCGATGCGCTCGGGCGCCACGCCGGACGCGAGCAGCCCGTGGATCCGCTCCGCGACCGCGCGCGCCCCGCCGTGCACGCCCGCCACGCAGAGCAGCTCGGGTGCGGGCGGCTCGGGCGCCGGAGCGTCGAGGAGCGGCTCCCCGGCGACGGGCGCGCCCAGCGCGAGCCGCGTCTCGAGACGCTCGACGAAGCGCGCGCCGAGGTCCTCGCGCTCGGGGTGGGCGGGGTCCGGTGGCCGGTCCAGCACCACCCGCGCGCCGGAGAACACCAGCAGGTCGTGGATCAGGTCGGCCTGCACCCCGGTGGCGTCCGCGTAGCCGTGCACCAGCACCTCGCCGGGCAGCGCGCGGGCGGGATCCTCGGCGAGCTGCTCCCGCGCGCGCCGGAAGAGCCCCGAGCGCGGCTCGAGCCCCAGGGCCGCGAGCTCCTGCGCGACGCCCGCCGCGGTGCGCACCACCGCGCGCGCCCGGGCCCCCGAGGCGCCGCGCACCTCCTCGCCCAGCAGCTCGTCGATGGCCTCGGCCGAGGCGCGCTCGAGGCCCGCGTCGAGGAGGTCCGAGACGCAGCCCGCCACGGCGGCGTAGCCGTCCTCGAGCCCGTCGAGGGCCTCGCGGAGCGCCGGCTCCCGGCGGGCCACGCGCCGGCTCAGCACCGGAACGAGCGCCTCGCCCTCGGGCAGCGACTCGCCGCAGCGCTCGAGGATGGAGTGCGCCAGGCCGTGGAGGGTCTGGATCGACACCCCGGCGAGAGCGCCGGCGCTGCGCACCGCCGCCTCGGCGAGGTGGTTGCGCAGGCTGCGCGACGGCACCACCACGTGGAGCGGGCGCGCAAGACGCCCGGGCTGGTCGGGCTCCGCGCGCACCGCGGCCGCGTGGGCGCGGAGGGTCTCCAGCACCACGGCTTCGGCAGCGCGCGCACCGCGCGCGATGCGGACCTCCCCCTTCATCGCACCCCGCAGGCTGCCGCGTGGGCGTGGCCGATCCGGTCACGGGCAGTGTCGCCCGGCCCGGGGCCCCGGGCAAACCCGCTCACCCTCGGGGTGCGCCCTCAGGCGTCCGCGAGCTCGATGCCCAGGATGCAGCGATCCGCGTAGCGGCCCGAGAGCCGCGAGACCAGGAGGGCCAGGCGCATCTGCCAGCCGTACTTCGCGATGATGGCGTCGAAGCCGCGCTCCACCTCCGCCGGGTCCTCGACGACCCGCGCCGTGGCGTCGACCCACTCGCCGTGGACCTTCCCGCGCACGTCGCAGGCGGCGAGGCGCGCGCGGCTCCCCGCGCGGATCCGCTTCACCTTGCCCGAGCGGGCGTTCGTGTAGACGAAGCAGCGCCTTCCCTGGGCACCGGCGGAGCCGGCGGGGGCAACGGGGTCGGTGGGGGCGGCGGCGATCCACACGGGCGTCCGCACCTCGCGGCCGCTCTTGCGGAACGTCGCGAGGCTCACGTAGCGCTCGCGAGCGGGATCCAGCGTGCTCATCGGACCTCCTCGGGCGCGACACCCGTGCGCGACCCGCCCGGGTTCGGGTTAGAATGGGGCATCCCCGACGGAGGGTCGATGCCGTTCTTTCCCCTGGCGGGCGGCGAGCTCGTCCTGATGGTCCTGCTCCTTGCCATCGGCCGCTGGGTCGCGCGAGCGTGGTGGCGGGACGAGCTCGAGGACGAGACGCTGCGTCGCTGGCTTCCCGCCCGACCGCGCTGGGTGTCGCGCTGGGTGTCGCGCTGGCGGTCGCGCCGGGAGCCACGCGAAAGGTGGCGCTGGCGTCCGCGCGGCGGCGCGAAGTCCGAGCCGGCCGCGCCGCAGCTGCGCCTGATCCGCGGCGGCCGCGACGACGAGCCCGCCACGCCGCCCGGGCCGCGCCGGGCGAGCGCTCCGCGGGACGCCTAGGAGGCCGACCCGGGATGGGTCGGCCTCCGTCGCAAGGCGGGCCCGAAGGGCTCGCTCGGCCGGCCGGGGCCGGCCTAGAGCTGCTCCAGGATGACCTCGGCCTTGCTCACCTCGAACTTCATGGGCGCCTCGACGGCGGCATGCTTCACCACGCCGTCCTCGACGATCAGGGCGTAGCGCTGGGAGCGCACCCCCATGCCGAAGCTCGCGCCGTCGAGCTCGAGCCCCACGGCGCGGGTGAAGTCAGCGCTGCCGTCGGCGAGCAGCAGCACCGCGTCGCCGACGCCGCGATCCTTGCCCCAGGCCTCCATCACGAAGGCGTCGTTCACCGACAGGCAGGCCACGGTATCCACGCCCTTGGCCTTGAGGGCGGCGGCGTGCTCGACGAAGCCGGGCAGGTGCTGGGCGGAGCACAGCGGCGTGAAGGCGCCGGGCACGGCGAAGAGCACCACCTTCTTGCCGCCGAAGATCTCGTCGGTCGTCATGTCGCGGGTGCCTTCGGGAGTCACCGCCTTGAGGGTGATCGAGGGAATCTTGTCTCCCACCTGGATGGCCATCGTGTTCCTCCGCTGCGCTGGGGGGTTGCCGCCGCGCGGGGCGTCCAGCGTCGGGCGGGATCCTACCTCGGCGTGCGGGTCGCGGCGACGGGCCGGGCATGAGTCCGCTGGTCGCGCTGCCCCTCGGTCTCGACGCCGCGCGGCGGCTGCGCGCGGGACGGCGCACCCACTACCTCGACGTCGCCTACGCGAGCGCGGTGCGCGAGGCCGGCGGCGTGCCGCTTCACGTCTCCCACCAGGCGTCGCCCGAGGCCGTCGCCGATCGCGTCGACGCGCTGCTGCTGCCGGGCGGCGACGACTTCCTGCCCGACCGCCCCTACCCGCCCGAGGTGCGCTTCGCCCCGGTGGCGCCGGAGCAGCTCGCCTTCGACCGGGCGCTGCTCGCCGCCTTCCTCGAGCGGGGGCGGCCCGTGCTGGGCATCTGCTACGGCATGCAGCTCCTCGCGCTGCACCGCGGCGGGAGCCTCGTCTACGACCTGCCCCACGACCGGCCCGACGCCGGGCGCCACCGGCTCGCCGCGGAGGAGCGCCACGCGGTCCGGGTGGAGGCGGGGACGCGCCTGGCCGGGATCCTCGGGGCCGGGCCCTGCGCGGTGAACAGCCGGCACCACCAGGCCGTGGCCGACCCGGGCCCGGAGCTGCGTGTCTGCGCCCGCTCCGAGGACGGCGTCGTCGAGGCCATCGAGGCCGGGGGCGAAGGCTTCGAGCTGGGCGTGCAGTGGCACCCCGAGGACCTCGAGCCCGCGCACCGCGAGCGCCTGCTCGGCGCCCTCGTGGCCGCCGCGCTCGGCTAGCCGAGCGAGCCCTTCGGGCTCGCCTTGCGGCGGAGGCCGACCCATCCTGGGTCGGCCTCCTGGGCGCGCGCCCCGCTCAAGCCCCCCGCCGCGTCGCGCCGAAACGAGCCTGCGGACCCCACGGAGGCCCGGCGTGACCCACCCGATCCGACGCGGCGCCCGGTGCGCCCTGCTCGCGCTGGCCCTCGTGCCGGCGTGCAACTTCGTCTCCCAGGACGCCTCCGGCGGCCCCACCGACGACCGCCTCTCGGACACCCACTACGAGAACGACTTCTTCGGATTCTCCCTGCCGCTGCGCGAGGGCTGGGCCGTGGCGCCCCGGGAGGCCGAGGAGCACCTGCGCAAGGTCGGCAACTCGGCGCTGGCGGGCGACGACGCGCTGCTGCGCGCCCAGCTCGAGGACTCCCTGGCGCGCACCCACCAGCTCCTCACCCTGTCCGAGCAGCCACTGGGGTCGCCGGTCCCCTTCAACCCGAGCCTGATCGTGCTGGCCGAGGGCGTCGGCCACCTGCCGGGCGTGACCTCCGGCCCCGACTTCCTGGGCGTGATGGACAACACCCTCCAGCGCGGCGCCATGCCCTACCACCCGACGGGCGGGATCGAGCCCCTCACCCTGGGCGGGCGGACCTTCCACCGGCGCGACTACGCGCTCCGCCTTCCCCGTATGGAGATCCTCCAGGCGTACCTGGTGCGCGTCGAGGGCGACTGGGCGCTCGGCTTCATCCTGACCGCGCGGACGCCGGACCAGCTCGACGAGCTGATCGGGTTCGCCGAGCAGGTGCGCTTCCACGGGGACTGATCGTCCCCCACGCCCACGGCGGCGCCTGCGGTAGATTGCGGGCGTGAAGCTCGCCCTCGCCGTCGTCGCCGCCTCGGCCCTCGCCTGCGAGGGCTCGGCGCCGCCGGGACGCCTGGTGGACCTCACCCACGCCTTCGACGCCGAGACCGTCTACTGGCCCACCGCCGAGGAGGGCTTCGTGCTCGAGCGCGGGTTCGAGGGACGCACCGAGGCCGGCTACTACTACGCCGCCCACCGCTTCCGCTCGGCGGAGCACGGCGGCACCCACGTGGACGCGCCGATCCACTTCGCCGAGGGCCGCTCCACCGTGGACGCCATCCCCCTCGAGCGACTGATCGGCCAGGGCGTGCTGGTGGACGTGAGCGATGCCTGCGCCCGGAACCCCGGCCACGCCGTGGGCGTGGCGGAGCTGGTCGCCTGGGAGGCGCGCCACGGCACGATCCCCGAGGGCAGCATCGTGCTGCTGCGCACCGGCTTCGGCCGCCACTGGCCGGACCGGGCGCGCTACCTGGGCACCGCCGAGCGTGGCCCCGGCGCCGTCGCGAAGCTCCACTTCCCCGGGCTCCACCCCGAGGCCGCGCGCTGGCTGGCCGAGACGCGTCGCGCGTCCGCGGTGGGGATCGACACGGCGAGCATCGACCCCGGCTGGTCGACGCTCTTCGAGAGCCACCGGATCCTCTTCGAGCACGAGGTCCCGGCCTTCGAGAACCTGGCGAACCTCGAGGCCCTGCCGCCCCGCGGCTTCCGGGTCGTGGCCCTGCCCATGAAGATCCGTGGCGGCAGCGGCGCCCCGCTGCGCGCCGTGGCGATCCTCGGGGAGCCGGCGGGCCGCTAGCCGAGCGAGGCCTGCGGGCTCGCATTGCGGCGGAGGCCGACCGTCCCGGGTCGGCGCCCTAGCCCGACGCGAAGGCGCGCGCCGGCTCGGAGGCGGGCGCGCGCTCGCGCAGGAACGCCGTGGCGTCCTCGGGCGAGAGCGGCGGGCTGAACAGGTAGCCCTGCACCTCGTCGCAGCCGAGCCGCGCCAGGAACAGGCGCTGGTCCTCGGTCTCGACGCCCTCGGCGACGAGGTTCAGGCTGAGCGCCTTCGCCCCGGAGATGATGGCGGCGGTGAGCTCCGCGGCCTCGGGGTCATGGGTCACGCCGCGCACGAAGCAGCCGTCGATCTTGACCGTGTCCACCGCGAAGCGCCTCAGCTGGACGAGCGAGGCGCAGCCCGTCCCGAAGTCGTCGAGGGAGACGGTGACGCCGATGCCCTTCAGCCGCTCGAGCACGCGTGCGGTGACGCCCCGGTTCCGCGCCATCGCGCTCTCGGTGATCTCGACGTCGAGCTGCCTCCCGGTGATGGCGAACCGGTCCAGGGTCTCGATCACCCGGTCGGCGAGCGCCTCGTCGACGAACTGCTGGGCGGAGAAGTTGACCGAGAGCCGCACGGCGGGGAGGCCCTCGTCGCGCCAGCTCCGGGCCTGGCGGCAGGCCGTGCGCAGCACGTGCTCGCCGAGGGCCGCGATCAGCCCCGCCTGCTCGGCCACGGGGATGAAGCGGTCGGGCGGTACGCTGCCGAGCTCCGGGTGGTGCCAGCGCGCCAGGGCCTCGAACCCCACCACGCGCCCGCTCGCGAGCTCGAGCTTGGGCTGGTAGTCGACGTGGAGGTCCCCCTGCTCGAGCGCCCGGCGCAGCTCGCTCTCGAGCTGCTGGGCGTCGGGCGCGCCCGTCGGGGGCTCGGGCGGGTCGAGGTGGCGAAGGGAGTCCACGGCTCCTCCGGACGGCGGCGGGACGGCCGCTGCCCCGGGTGGATCGGCGGACGGCGGAGCGCGCTTGAGACGCCGGGCCCGAGACGAGAGATGCCCGGGCCCCCCGCGAGGGGACCCGGGCATCCAGCTCGACCTTCGAGCTGCGGAACTCAGCTCAGGGCGGTGTCTCCGCGCTCGCCGGTCCGGATGCGGATCGCCTCCTCCACCGGCTGCACGAAGATCTTGCCGTCGCCGATGCGTCCGGTGCGCGCGGCCTCCGTGAGCTTCACGGTGACCTTCTCGACCAGGTCGTCGGTGACCACCACCTCGAGCTTCACCTTGGGCAGGAAGTCCACGACGTACTCCGCACCCCGGTACAGCTCGGTGTGTCCCTTCTGCCGGCCGAAGCCGCGGACCTCGGTCACGGTGAGGCCCTGGACGCCGACCTCGCCGAGCGCCTCCTTGGCGTCGTCCAGCTTGAAGGGCTTGATGATCGCTTCGATCTTCTTCATGACGTGTCTCCTCGCGGCTCAGCCGCGCTCGGGTGCCAGGGCGGCCGAGGGCGCCGAGGCGCCAGCCGCCAGGGAACCCGACGACGCGACGCCGAGAGGCGTGCCGCCGAAGTCGTAGGCGTGCATGCCGTGCTCGCCGTAGTCGAGGCCCTCGAGCTCCTCCTCCTCGGAGACGCGCAGGCCCATGGTGGCCCGGATGGTCCCGAAGATGAGCAGCGCGCTCAGGAACGTGAAGGCGCCGTAGGCCAGCACGCCCACCAGCTGGATGCCGAGGGAGTGCTCCGGGTTGGTGGAGAAGATCCCCACCGCCAGGGTGCCCCAGATGCCGCAGGTGAGGTGCACCGAGATGGCGCCCACGGGGTCGTCGATCTTCACGCGGTCGAAGAAGATGATCGAGCCCACCACCAGGACGCCGGCGATGGAGCCGATCGCGATGGCGGACATCGGCGTCACCGAGTCGGCGCCCGCCG
>JANQFK010000046.1 GCA_028277885.1 Myxococcota bacterium | reverse complement strand
CACGAGGAGCACTGGTGGGAGGTGTGGATCACCGGCGGCGTCATGGCCTCGCGGTGGGCCTCCGGGAAGCTCCGCACCAGCAGGCGGTTGAGCGCGTCGGCAGCCCGCGAGCCGCGGTTCTGGAACGCGAACCCGTCCGGAGGCGCGTACACCATGCGCCCGTTCCCGTCGGTGCCGGGCACGCGCTGGATGCCGTGGCACACCAGGCAGCTCACCCCGGTCTCGAGGTGGCCGGGCGGGACGCGGAAGACGGACTCCGTGACCGCGCCCGACAGCAGCGCCACGGGCTCGTGGCAGGCGGCGCAGAAGCGGGCCGCAGCGAGCCCTCCCTTCTCCTCGGCGGGCCGCGTCGCGGCCGCGACCAGCGGATTGTCGATGCCGCTGAAGCGGTGCACGCTGGCCGACCACTCCTCGAAGATCTCGCGATGGCAGGACCCGCAGGTCTCGCTTCCGGTGAGACGCCGCAGCTCGACGAAGCCCTCGTGGGTGGTGCGGACGAAGGAGGCGTCGAAGACGCCACCGTCGGGCGTGCGCGGATGGTCCGGAGGCACGGGCCGCAGGCCTCCGCCGTCGTCGAGGGCCGGGCCCAGGAGCCAGACCGCCAGGGCGGTGAGGGCCAGGGCCACGACGACGGGGGCTGGGTGGCCCCGCTCCGCCGCGCCGGTGCGCCGCCGCGCGCTCACCACGTGAACCGGGAGCAGGACGAGGATTCCCGCCGCGGCCGCCGCGTGGAGCCACCGCGGGCCAGCGCCGGGGAAGCCCGAGCCGACGTAGAGCGCGACCAGCCCGAGGCCGCTCGCCAGGGAGACGAGGACCAGGCCCGTGGCGAGCAGCGCCAGGGTCCGCGAGGCGCCGCGCTCCAGGGACCAGAGCAGCGCGGTGTGGCGAGCCACCCAGACCCCGAGCGGAAGCGCCGCCGCGCAGCCGATCGCCACGTGGACGAGCAGGAGGGCCTGGCCCCGCGGGCTCGCCGGCGCGAAGACCAGGGCCACGCCCGTCGCAGCCAGCAGGACGAGGGTGACGAGCGCCGCCCGGGAGGCCACGGAGCCGCGCTCCCGCGCCCGCCCCACCCGCACTGCATCGACGGAAGCCCGGGACATGCCTGACCTATCATACCTCCGGCCGGCGGTGGCGGAGCCCAGCGACCCGATGGAAGAGGCAGCAAGCGTTCGAGAGCGCCGGCGCCGCAGCCCGAGGCGCGGCCGCCGGCTGCGCTGGTGGTGGGCCGTCCCCGGAGTCGCGCTGGTCGGGCTCCAGATCGCCTTCGCACAGGACCTGCTCGCCTTCGGGCGTACCCTGCTGCTCTACACCGACCGCGCGTTGCCCTCCCTGCGCGTCGAGTGGGCGTTGCGCCGTCGGGTGGAGCCGGCCCTCGAGCGCCGCGATCCCGACGCCGCCCTCGCGAGGCTCGACGCCATCGAGGCCGACGCCCGGCTCTTCGAGGACCGGGTGGCGCCCGCCCGCGTGCGCGCCTGGCTCGCCAAGGACGACCTGCCGCGGGCGCTGCTCCACTACGCGCGCCTGGTGGAGCTGGGAGAGGAGTCGCGCCTCCCGGAGTGGGTCCACGACGTGCTGCGCCCGCGCCTCGAGACCGAGCGCGCGAGGCTCGGCGGGACGGCGCTCCGCTTCGTGGACGCGACCGCCGGCAGCGGCGCCGGCTTCCGGCACCACCAGCGGGGCGAGCGGATCGACGCGCTCTACCAGACCATGGGCTCGGGCCTCGCGCTCCTCGACCTCGACGCCGACGGAGACCTCGACCTGCTCTTCCTCGGCGGCACCCGGGAGGCGCCCGCCGGAGGCGCGGCCAACGGGCTGCTGCGCAACCGCGGCGACGGTCGCTTCGACGACGCGACCCCCGGCTCCGGGCTCGAGCACACGGGCTTCGCCTACGGGGTTGCGGCCGCGGACCTCGACGGCGACGCCCTCCCCGAGCTCCTCGTCACCCACTGGGGCTCGAATCGGCTGCTGCGGAACCTCGGCGGGATGCGGTTCGAGGACGTCACCGAGGCGGCCGGGCTGGCGGGGGACGGCGGCGCCAGCACCGGAGCCGCCTTCGCGGACATGGACGGCGACGGCGACCTCGACCTCTACGTCTCCCAGTGGGTCGAGCGTCCCGACCGGGAGCCCGACCGCGTCGTCCGGCTGCTCTTCGACGAGCGCAGCCGGCTCTCGCTGTTCGCGCCCCACATGTACGAGCCGGCCGCCAACCAGCTCTTCCGCAACGAGGGAGACGGGCGCTTCCGGGAGGTCACGGAGCAGGCGGGCGTCGCCGACGAGACCGGCCGCGGCCTGGGGGTCGCCTTCACGGACTTCGACGGCGACGGCCTCCCGGACCTCTTCGTCGCCAACGACGAGTCGCCGAACCGCTTCTACCGCGGGCTCGGCGCCGGGCGCTTCGAGGACGCCTCGACGGCGACGCGCCTCTACGACGCCCGTGCCGGCATGGGAGTCGCCGTGGCGGACCTCGACGGCGACTCCGCGCTGGACCTGCTCTACACGAACTTCCGCACCGAGTACAACGCCGCCGTGCTGAACCGCCTGGGCGACGCCTCCGGGGGCTTCTTCAGCGAGCGCACCCACGAGCTCGGCCTCTCGGCGGGATCCCTGGGCGTGACGAGCTGGGGCGTCGCCGCCGAGGACCTCGACAACGACCGGGACCTCGACCTGGTGATGGTGAACGGCCATCCCACCCCCTTCGACCCCGACCTCACCGCCTTCCGGGGCGAGTGGGTGCAGGAGCCCCGCTGCCTCGCCGAGCCTCCACTGGTCTACGAGCGGCGCGGCGACCGCTACGCCGACGTCACCGTCGGCACGGGCGACCTGGGGCGGATGCGCGAGGTGGGGCGCGGCCTCGTGGCCGGCGACCTGGACCGCGACGGGCGCCTCGACCTGGTGGCGAGCACCAACAACGGGCCCGGCTACGTGCTGCTCAATGCGACGCGTGAGGCCGGCGCCTGGCTGGTGGTTCGACCGCGCTGGAGGGCTCCCAACCGGCTGGCGGTCGGCGCGACCGTCATCGTCGAGAGCGACGGGGAGAGCCAGCGGCGGCGCATCCTCTCGGGCGGGAGCTACCTCTCCCAGCCGCCCTTCGAGGCCCACTTCGGCCTCGGCGAAGCCACCCGGGTGGAGCGGGTTCGGGTCGTGTGGCCCGACGGCTCCGAGAGCGTCCGCGAGGACGTGGCTGCGAACCGCGTGCTGGTGCTGGAGCCCGACGGGGCCTAGGCAGGGCGTCGCAGCGGCGCGGCCGCGTCCAGCTCCTCGAGCGCGTTCACGTAGCCGCTGCCGTCGGCGAGGCGCCAGTCCTCGCAGTCCGCGCAGGCGGCGACGGCGCCGTGGCGCCCGGCGCGGTGGGCCGCCCGGCGCCGCTCCATCTCCGCTCCGCGCCAGATCGCCGCGATCGAGGCGTCGCCGGGAGCGCCCACCCTCCCGAGGGGCGCCCGGGCGTCCCAGTCCGCGCCGCACATCGTCACGGTCCCGTCCTGGAGGACCATCAGGGCCTCGAAGAGCCACGGGCACGGCGGTCGGGCGGAAGGGGCCTGGGGCAGCTCCACCGCCACGGCCCCCGAGAAGGACGCGGGCTGGATCGTCATCACGAAGTCGTCGGCGCCGAGGTGGGGGCGCCAGCGCTCGACGAGGTCGGGGAGGCGGGCCTCCACCGTCGGCGTCCGCATGAACTGGATCGAGACCACGGGCCGCTGGAGCCTGCGCTCGCGCTTGCGCGCCAGGAAGCCCTCGACGTTGCGCGTCACGCGCTCGAAGTGGTCGCGGCCGCGCATCGCGAGGTAGCCGTCGCGGTCGCTCGCGTCCATCGAGCACTCCAGCCGGTCGAGCCCCGCACCCAGCAGGCCCTCGGCCAGCTCGCCGTGGAGCGAGACCGCGTTGGTGGAGAGCCCGACCTGGGGGACGCCGACCGCGCTCGCGAAGCGCACGAGCTCGACGATCCGCGGATGCAGCAGCGACTCGCCGAGGAAGTGCAGCCACAGCGCGGTCCGGTGCCCGGCGCACTCCCGCGCGATGCGGCGGAAGCGCTCGGGCTCCATGAAGCCCAGTGGGCGGGTGAAGCCGAGACGCGGGCAGAGGCGGCAGCGCTGGTTGCAGTGGTTGGTGAGCTCGACGTTGATGCGCCGAGGGAAGTCGAGGGCGCGCCGCATCGAGCCTAGGGTACCATAGTGAGCTATTCGGCCTCGGAGACCTGATGGCGACGCGCATCGCGGGCATCCAGCCCGGCTACCTGCCCTGGCTCGGCTACTTCGACCAGATGCTCCAGGTGGACGCGTTCCTGGTGGCCGACGAGCTCGCCTACAGCTCCTCGGGATGGGCGCGGCGCAACCGCGTCAAGGGGCCCGACGGTCCGGTGTGGCTCACGCTGCCCGTGCGTGCCGACGACGCCACGCCGCTCCGCGAGGTCCGCCTCGAGGAGGGCGTGCCCTGGCTGCGCAAGCACCTCACCACCCTGCGCCACCTGTACGCCCGCGGCGTCGCCGTGGACGAGACCCTCGAGGGCCTCGCCAAGGAGATCCCGGCCGCGACGCCGCGCCTGGTGGACGCCACGCTTCCCAGCATCCGCTTCCTCGCCGATCGCCTCGACGTGCGCACGCCGATCCTGCTGTCGTCGGAGCTCGGCCTCGAGGCCCGCTACCGGGAGCGCTTCCCGGAGCAGCCGGGCCCGACCCATCGCGTCGCCGCATACCTCGAGGCCCTGGGAGCCCGCGAGCTCCTCGAGGGCGCCGCCGGGCGCAGCTACTTCGACGTGCCGCTCTTCGAGTCCCTGGGCTTCCGGGTCGCGTTCCACGACTACGTCCACCCCGTCTACGAGCAGCTCCACGGGCCCTTCGTCTCCCACCTCTCGGCCCTCGATCTCGTGCTCTGCGCCGGCTCGGAGCGTGCCGCGGCGGTGCTGCGGAGCGCCCGGGCGTGAGCCGCCGGCCCGACGTCTCCGTGGTGGTGCCGTTCCTCGACGAGGAGGCGAACGTGGACGAGATGCTGCGGCGCCTCCGCGCCGTCCTCGAGGCGCGACAGCTCGACTTCGAGCTGCTGCTGGTGGACGACGGCAGCACGGACGCCACGGGGGAGCGGCTGCGCGCTGCCGAGGCCGAGGACCCGCGCCTCCGGGTCTTCGAGCTGACCCGGAACTTCGGCCAGAGCGCCGCCCTCGCCTGTGGGCTCTTCGCTGCCCGGGGCGAGGTCGTGGTCACCATCGACGGCGACCTCCAGAACCCGCCCGAGGAGATCCCGCGGCTCCTCGACGCCCTCGACAAGGGCGCCGACGTGGCCACCGGCCTGCGCGTCCAGCGCTACGAGGGCTTCGTGCGCTGGCTGGGCTCCCGGGCCATCCACTGGATCGCGCGTCGGCTCACGGGCGCCCGCATCCGCGACTTCGGCGGCCAGTTCAAGGCGTACCGGCGCAACGTCGTCGAGGAGGTGCGCCGCATCTGGGCCCCGGGCAAGCCGCTGTTCCCGCTCGCGCTGTGGCTCGGCTTCCCGGTCACCGAGGTGGAGGTGCGCCACGAGCCGCGGCGCTCCGGCGAGTCGCGCTACACGCTGCGCTCGCTGCTGCGCATCAACGTGGACCTGATCACGAGCTTCTCGACCCTGCCCCTGGCCACCATCGGCGTGGTGGGGCTCGGGTGCTTCGGCCTGGGCTGCGTCGGCATCGCGCTGTGCGCGGTGCTGCCGGCGGAGGGGCCGTTCCTCCAGGCCGCCTCCCTGACGTTCTTCGGTGTGGGCGCGCTGCTCCTCGCCACGGCGGTGCTGGGCCAGTACCTGGGGCGGATCTACCAGCAGGTGGCGGGCCGCTCGCCGGCCTTCGTCGTGCGGCGGGGCCCCGACCGGGACGGCCCGCCTCCCCCCGGCTAGGGAAAGATCGCCTGGAGGGCGTAGACGAAGTGGAGGCCGTCGGGGGGCGCCCCGTGCCGCGCCCGCGTCACGCGCAGCCGGTCCGAGACGAGCAGGACCTGCCAGGAGACGCGCCGCTCGAACAGGTCCTTCCAGTCCTCGTCCTCGATGCGCAGCGCGAAGGCGGCGCCGACGTCGCCCGGCTCGGGCGGTGCGCCGGGACGCGCGAAGTCCACGGTGTGGAGCCCCGGGTCCGCGCCCGTCACCTCGATGGCGACGCGCTGCCCCACGTAGCGCGAGGCCTCGGGCGCGCCGGCGAGGCGCCCGACCAGCGCCACCCGGAACGCCTCCTCGGTGCTCGGGCGCTCGGGCCCGCACCAGCGCAGCCCGGTGCCGAGGAACGGGTGCAGGTAGTCGTGGGCGACGCGCGGCGCCGGCGTTCCGCCGATGGCCTCGCGCTCGACGCCTCCCTCGCGGGTCCAGGCGTCGCCGGGCTGGAGGTCCAGGAGCGCGACCTCGGGCGCGCCGGCCTCGAGGGCCGCGGCCAGGTCCTTGGCGCCGCGGCGGATCACCTTGCGCGTGACCGCCGGGCCCGAGGGCCCGCACCAGCGCAGGTTGGAGGCCGCCGCGAAGACCGCGGGCGCGCCCAGCACCCGCGCCGACTCGGCGGCGCCCCGGGGCCCGTGGTCGGCGGGCTTGAAGGAGTCGAGCCCCAGCAGCGCCGGCTGGTCGAAGGAGTTGTGGCTCAGCGCGCAGACGTCGGGGACGCCGAGGCGCCCGCGGATCTCCCCCGCCACGTCGGGCGACTGGGGCGCGTCGACGCCGTTCCAGAAGCGGCCCGACGAGCCCTCGATCCACCAGGCGCACTCGTCGAGGACGCCGCGCGAGGGCGTGGGCACGACCCGCACGCCGCGCAGCTCGAACCGCTCGAAGTCGCGCCGCGCCTCCAGGCGGGTGAAGCCCAGCCGCCGCAGGTTGGCGTCGAGCTCGGTGAAGCGCACCGGCGGGTGCACCACCCGGATCGACGCGTCCGCGAGGGCGGCGAGAGTCGGGGCGTTGAAGTGGTCGAGGTGCCCGTGGCTCAGTGCGATCACGTCGATGGGGGGCAGGTCCGCCACCGAGCAGGGCACGGGCCGGTCGTGCTCGACGTGGCCCTCGAAGATGGGGTCCACGAGCCAGGGGTCCGTCAGCACCCGCACGCCGTCCACCTCGACCAGGTGGCAGGCGTGGCCCAGGAAGGTCACGCGCACGGTCGCGGCCCCTGCCGGTCGAGACGCCCGTCGAGCCGGAGGTGGAAGGTCGAGGTCGAGCGCAGGTAGCGGAAGCCCAGCTTGGCGTAGACGTTGATGCTGCCCGTGGTTGCGGCCTGGGTCTCGTTCTCCATGTAGGCGGCGCCGAGGGGACGCGCGGCGATCATCTCGCGCTGGATCGCCGTGAACAGGCCCCGGTAGTCCGGCAGCGTGGCGCCGAGCCCGCGACCGCACACCGCCGCCCCCGCCGCCTCGGACACGTCGGGCAGGTGCTGCATGGAGATGAAGGCCACCACCTCGGCCCCGTCCCGCGCCAGCAGGACGGCGTCCGCCCACTCCCCGGCCATCACCTGCTCGGTCCAGCGCTGGTAGACCCGTAGCGCCCGCTCGTGCGGCAGCGTTTGGTCGAACACCAGGGGGCCGCGGTCGAAGGCGCGCCCGCCCCACTCGGCGAGGGTCTTCCAGCAGGCGCGGTCGATGCGGGCCACGCTCGCGGCGTCGTGGACCTCGATGCGCACCGGCGGCGGCGCGGAGTCGTGGGGTACGCCGGGGAGCGCCGCCATCCAGGACACCTGGGTGTCGACGTGGAAGCCGCCCAGCTCCTGGAGCACCCAGCCCGCCGCGCGGTCGCGGGTGGAGGCGCGGGCCGCCACGTGCGCGACTCCGGCCTCGGCGAGTCCGCCCAAGGCCCCTCGGTAGAGCGCGCGCAGCGCTTGCGCTCGCTCGTCCGCTCCGGGCACCGCGACGGGAGGCTCGAGGCGCGCCATCGCGAGACCGAAGTGCTCGGACTCGAAGGGGCGATCCTCGTAGTGCACGGCCGCCAGGGGACGCCCGTCGCCGCCCCGGGCCACGAACGCCGCCCCCCGCTCCGCGGCGGCGCGGAAGCGCTCGCGGTGCAGCGCCGCCGCCGCGCCCGGGCGCGCCGCCACGGGCTGGAAGTTCGCGTAGGCGAGCTCGCGCTCCAGCGGGAGGAGGATCTCGAGGGCCTCTTCCAGGCCTGCGCCGGACTCGCGAGCGACGCCCGCCTCCACGTCAGTCGGCCTCCAGCGAGGCCGTCCCCGGGGCCGAGCCCGGCGCGCGGAGGGACGCCGAAGTCCGTGTCCGGCTGCCCCCCAGCGGCGCCGGCTGGCGGCGCCCGCGGGCGTGGCGCGCGGAGCCCAGGCGCCGCTCCGTCTCCTCCGCCAGACCGCGGAACCAGCGATGGGTCCCGGTCGACGCCGAGAACGTCGGCACGTCGGGGCACAGGCCGCGGACGGCGTCCGGGCGGTCGTCGGCGAAGGGAGCCGGGCGCAGGACGCTCGGGGCCCGGCGATCGTCGACGCCGGCGGCGCGCACCGCGGTGCCCACCGCGTGCCCCTCCCGACGGGCGGTGGCGGAGACATGGCCCACGACCCGCTGCTCGGAAGGCGAGCGCCACGAAGGTGACCCGCATGACCCGTACCGATCCACGACCGACCAGGGTATCACGGCGGGCTCCGACCCCGAGGGGGGCTGTGCGATAATCCGGCCGTGAAGGCTCTCGTCGTGCTGCCGACCTACGACGAGCGGGAGAACGTCTCGCGCATCGTCGGGGCGATCCTGGAACAGGATCCCGACCTGCAGGTCCTGGTCGTGGACGACGCCAGCCCCGACGGCACCGGGGAGGTCGTCGAAGAGCTCGCCAAGGAGGACCCGCGAGTCCGGGCGCTGCACCGTCGCCGCAAGGCCGGTCTCGGCACCGCCTACGTGGAGGGGTTCCGGAAGGCCCTCGGCGAGACCGACGCACGCTTCGTGCTCCAGATGGACGCGGACTTCTCCCACGACCCCGCTGAGATCCCGCGGCTGCTCGCCGCCTGCGAGACGGCCGACGTGGCGATCGGGAGCCGCTATTGCGACGGCGTCCGGGTCCTCAACTGGCCGCTGCGTCGCCTGGCGGTCTCGGTCCTCGCGAACCTGTATGCGGCGGCGGTGACGGGACTCCCGGTGCGCGACCTCACGAGTGGGTTCAAGTGCTACCGGCGCAGCGCCCTCGAGCAGATCCCGCTCGGCGAGATCCGGAGCGACGGCTACGCGTTCCAGATCGAGATCGTGCACGCGGCCGCCCGGCGGGGACTGCGCGTGCGCGAGGTGCCCATCATCTTCTCGGACCGGGTGGACGGTCGCAGCAAGCTCTCCCGCTGGGTCGTCTGGGAGGCGGCCTGGCTCGTCTGGTGGCTGCGCCTGTCGAGGGGCCGCGGCGCCGCGCCGGACCGCGACCGCGCGAGGCTCGACGAAGGCCTGGGCTGAGCGTGTCCTAGTGATCGCGCAGGGCGGCGGCCTTCTCGAGCCACTCCTCGGCGAGGCCGGCGTGCCCCGTGAGGTGGGCGTGGAGGGCGAGGTGGGTCCACGCGGCCGGGCTCTCGGGCTCCCGGTCCACCCAGCGCCAGAAGAAGCCCCGCGCCGCATCGGGCGCGACGAGGATCCACTGGCGCGCGAAGTAGTGGCTCGGATCCGGGGGCACCGCCGCGGCGAGCTCGCGGGCGCGGCGCTCGCCTTCCACGTCGTCGACGGCTCGGCGCAGCTCCGCGAGGGCGAGGTAGGCCGCAGGGGAGGTCACGGCGTCGGGCTCGTAGGCGTTGGGGACCGAGGCCAGTCCGGCCTCGAGCTGGTCCGCCGCCGCGGAGAGGTCTCCCTTCTGGCGGTAGAGCTCCACGAGCCGCAGCCGGTAGTAGAGGAAGTCCATGAAGAAGATGCGATGGCGGGCGCGGTCGGCGTCCTCGAGGGCCGCGAACGCCTCTTCGGTCCGACCCGCGGCGTGGTGCTCCAACGCGAGCCGGTAGTAGAACTCGTCCGACGGATGGTGCTCGAGGAGCTGCTCGTAGACCGCGACCGTGCTGCGGAAGGACGCGCGGTGCTCGGCCGCCAGGAAGCCGAGCCCCCCGAGCAGCGCCACCCCCGCCGCCGCGAGCCCCCAGCGCGCCGCCTCCCGGCGCCGCCAGAGCGCCGCGAAGCCCAGGCCGGCCAGCAGGAAGAGCCCGATGGAGGACTGGTAGTGGTAGCGATCTGCGGCGAGCAGCGGCAGGTCCGAGAAGAAGGCCAGCACGATCGCCATGGGGAGGATGGTGACGAGGTACCAGGACAGCCCCAGGAAGGGGCCCTTCCAGCCGCGCGCCCAGCAGGCGAAGGTCACGCCGACCAGTGCCACTGCCAGCGCGGCGTAGACCGCGAAGCGGAGAGGAAGCGCGCCGGGCGCGGGCAGGGCGTAGAAGATCCCCAGCTGGACGGGCAGCAGCGTCTTCGCCACGTAGAAGAACAGGTTGTGGCCGACGATGAGCACCCACTCGAGGCCGCTGAACGCGTACTCGGTCACGAAGGGGTTGGGGGCGTCCGAGCTCGCCGAGAGGGCGAAGAAGAGCACGAGCGGCGGCAGGTAGACGAGCTTCGACGGCAGGCTCCCGCGCAGGAAGGGAATCAGGCGAGGCCGTGCCTCTCTCGCCTCGAAGTGGTCGAGGAGGACGAGGACCGCCGGAAGCGTGATCGCCGCGACCCGGGAGAGGCAGGCGAGCACGTAGAGGGTCAGGCTGCAGGCCAGCGCCGCGAGCGCCAGCCCCCGCCCGCCCGGCCGGCTCCGCAGGCGGGTGAAGGCGAGGTAGGCCTCCGCCGCGAGCAGGAAGAAGAACAGGAAGAGCACGTTCTTGCGGCTCATCACCCAGGCGACGGACTCCACCTGCACCGGGTGGAGGGAGAAGAGCAGCCCCGTCACCAGCGCCGCGGGGGCGTTCCGGGTGAGCCGCCACACGATCCCCGCCACGAGGAGCGTGTTGGCGCCGTGGAGCACCAGGTTCACGGCGTGGAAGACGAGAGGGTCGGGACCGAAGAGGCGAAGCTCCACGGCGAAGCTCAGGTACGTGAGCGGCAGGTAGCGGATGTCCCGGTCGTCCTCGAGGAACAGGTACCGGATCCCCTCCCAGGAGAGGTCGCGCAGGGCGGGGTTGTTGACGACGTGGTGGAGGTCGTCGACCCCGAGGAACGGGTAGCCGAGGGCCGGCCAGTAGACGACCAGCATCGGGAGCAGGAGCACGAGCCCGGACGCGACGAGGGCGGCGGGACGCGTCCCGGCGTTGGATGCGGCGTCAGGACCCTGGGCGCCCGTCACGGCCGCCAGGGTAGCGGCCGGCGACGACGGCGTGGCAGGCGCGTCGGGAGCCCGGGCGGTGGGTCAGCGCCGCCGCCGCGCTCCCAGCCAGGCCGTGCCCAGAGCGAGCAGCGCGAGGGTCGCCGGCTCGGGGACGACGACCCAGCCCATGTCCTGCAGCCCGGCCAGGTCGAGGTCGGTGAGCAGCTTTCGGGTCCCCACGGTGAGGGTCGGGTCCAGGGCCGCCTCCTGCGGGCTCGGGCCGGCGACGCTCTGGGTGCCCTCCTCCCAGTGGCCGCCGTCGGTCTCGAGGCACAGCGTGCCGGCGTTCTCCGCGATCGCGTTGGCGCCCAGGAACTCGGTGCCCGTCGCGCAGCTCGCCGAGGCGGCATCCACCAGGTTCTGCCAGGAGTCCACGATGGGGATGCCGAAGCCGAGCAGGTGCGTGAGCTCGTGGAGCGCCACGGAGAGGAAGTCGTTCTCGCCCGCGCCCGGAAGCCCGGCGTCGAAGTTCCAGGTCGTGAGGGTGTCGAAGGTGATCGAGCCGCCCCAGGGACCGAAGTCGGTCTCGGGGTTCGCGAGGGCGCCGGGCTCGCCGCGGGAGTTGAGCGTGTCGAGGAAGGACTGGAAGCCGCCGCCGCTGAAGCCGCCGGGGCCGCCCTCCCCGATCGCGGTCCCCGGCAGGTCGCGCCCGCCGGCGTAGACGATGAGCGTGTCGGCGGGGACGACGAGGTCCGCGACGCTCGTCTGCAGCCCCGTGGCCGGGTCGAAGAAGACCGCGTTCCAGCTGTTCACGCCGCCCGGCGTGATGGCGTCGAGGTCGTCGAGGAGCAGGCCCCCGATCAGGTTGCCCGCGGCCTCGAGGCGGTCCCGCCGCGCTTGGTCGTCGAAGAAGCCCAGCGCGTCGAACGAGTAGTCGAATTGGAGGGTGAGCGCGCCGGCGGGGCTCCCAGCCAGGATGAGCAGGAGGCCGGCAGCGAGGCCCGGGAGCACGGATCGCGTCGAACGCACGGAGATCCCCTTCGTGCCTTCCCGGGGGCAGCTCGAGGACGAGCAAGTCGCGTGCCGTGCAGCGCGCTCGCGTAAGCGGTCGCCGGGGCAGCGGAAGGATCCCGAGCTGCACACCTCGGCACACCGGCAGGAAGGAAAGTCCCTTCCCCTGTGAAAAGACTTGCCCTCGCGGCGCCGGCAACGGGCGCTCCGCTAGGGTGACGCGCGTGAGGTGGGGGCTCGTCGCGGGGCTGGCGTGGCTCGGGGTGGCGTGGGGATCCGCGCCCGCCCACGCCTGCGGCTGCCAGGAGAGCACGCCCCAGCTCGCCTGGACCCACGCGGGCGCGGTCTTCGTGGGCGAGGTCGTCGCCACCGAGCCGGGTCCCCAGGGCGACGGCAGCGACGGCAACTGGGAGACCCGCCTCCGGATCGTCGAGGCGCTCAAGAACCTCGAGGACCGGGAGGAGGTCACGGTGCGTGCGCCGCGGGGCGCGGGCCGCTGCGGGATCCCCTTCGAGGCGGGCCGGCGCTACCTCGTGTACGCGCGCCAGTGGTTCTCGGAGGACTGGCTCACGGACCGCTGCATGCGCACCCGCTGAAACTCGCCGAGGCGCGGCTGCAGCTCGAGCACTGCCGGGCCGTCGGCTCGCCCGATGCGGACCGGCTGGCGGCGAGCCTCGCACGGTTCGAGCGCCGCGCGGCGCGCTTCCTCGCCGAGGGCCGCCGGCTCGCCACGACCGGGCTCGACGCGGAGCAGCTCCAGGGCCTGGCGCTCCCGGCGGAGGACATCGCGCGCCAGATGCAGGAGCGGCGCACCGGCCTGCTCGCCCACCAGGCGAAGCGACGCGCCGACCTCGAGCAGGCCCACGAGGACTGCCGGCTGCTGGCCGCCTACGGCTTCGACGGTCTCGTCGAGGGCATCTACCCGGCGCGCACCGATCCTCGGTACCGCTGGTGACTCAGCCGAGGAGCGCGCCCGCCGCGGCCCGCGCGAGCAGCGCGTCGAGGGCGGCGAAGGTCTCGTCGTTGCCCACCTGGGCGTAGGCGGCCAGTCGCTCCTCGCAGGCCGGCAGCCGCTCGAGGAAGTCGTGCAGCGCCGCGGCGTCGAGCGCCTCCGCGCAGCGCCCGTAGCCCAGCTGCTGGAGCCAGCGGGCGTTCATCACCTGCTCGAACTGCCCCGCGATCGGCACCGCGAGGAGCGGCTTGCCGAGGTAGACCGCCTCGCTCATCAGCGTGAAGCCGCCGGCGGCGACGACGCCCCGGCAGCCGGCCAGGTCCTCGATGAAGCCCGCGTCGCTGAAGGGCCGGAAGCGCAGGCGGCCCTCGACGACCTCCTCCTCGAGCCCGCGGCGCAGCCCGTAGATGCGGCACTCGACGCCCGCCTCGTGGAGGCTCTCCACCACGCGCTCGTCCCCGGACGCGGTCTGGTAGACCAGCAGGTGGTCGCCGCGGCGGCGCCGCTCCCGCGCCGCCAGGAGCTCCGGGCGCAGGATCGGCGGCACCAGGGTGGTGCGCGGCTTGCGCAGCTCGGGGCGGAAGAAGCTGGTGACGAGGTAGTGGTCGCAGCCCGCGAGCTTCGAGCCCGTGAACGCGCGGGCGAGCCGGTAGGTCGCCTCGTGGCCCGCCGTGATCTCCGGCGGGTGCACGCAGCGCGCCACGGCCTGGATGTTGTCGAGGGAGATCACGGGCACGCCGTGGGCCTTGCCGTACAGGTGGGACCAGCTCTCGTAGTCCGAGACCACCACCTCGGGGTCGAACCGGGTGGCGATCTCGAAGTACTTGCCCACGTTCTTGGGCAGTCCGGCGAGGGCGCCCGCCAGGTTCTGGATCGCCGTGGCGCTCGGCACCACCGCGCCCTCGGCGTGCACGATGCTGAGGCCCCAGATGCGGTGGACCTTCTCCGCGTCGAGATGGGCCCGGAGGTAGTCGTGGGCGCGCCCGGACACGACGACGTGGACGTCGTGAGCCGCGGCGAGGCGCTCGAGCACCACCCGCGAGCGCGTCGCGTGCCCCATCCCCTCCCCCACCACGCCGTACAGGATGCGCACGCCTAGGTCCGCTGCGCCTCCGCGCCGAACCGCACGTGGTTGAAGCCCCAGAGCACCATGAACGCGAAGGCACCCACCAGGTGCCAGAGCGCGTGCAGGGCCAGGAACGGGAAGAGCACCACGTCGTTGCGCGCCGTGGCGAGCAGCATGCCGAGGAAGAACAGCACGAAGACCAGCCAGAGCAGGGGCCGGGCCGGCGCGGGGATGAGGCTGCGACGCGCGGCGAACAGGCCCACCACCGTCCAGGAGAGCAGGATCAGGCAGGTCTCGCCCGGGTAGAAGCCGCCCCACTCGCCGAGGGGCAACAGGTAGCGACGCTCCGTGGACGGCAGCTTGTCGACGAAGTGCCAGGCGACGCCGGCCAGCATGGCCCCGGTCAGGAGCAGGCGGCCGCGGCTCTGCGCCTCCTCGCCGTAGTAGTCGCCGAGCACCGCGAGAGCGAGCGCCCAGGCCACCACGATGTTGCTGCCCGTGTCGAGGAACGCCCAGAACCAGCGCGGCCCCAGCACCGCGTTGGTCTCGCCGAAGCCGTGCAGCGTGATGGTGAAGACGCCGGTCACGACGAGGGTCCAGTAGACGAAGTGCCAGCGCGCCGGGTGGCGCGCGATCCCGTGGGCCAGCACCAGGCAGGTGCAGCCCGAGAAGAGCGTCGCGAAGCCGGTGATGGTGTTGGCCAGGCCGAAGGCGGGCAGGTCGTCCATGGCGGCCCAGTCTACCGGCAGTCCCCGGCCTAGGGACGTGGCTCGCCGGGACCCGGCTCGCCCGGCCCGGGCAGCCGGCTGCCGGCCTCGTAGCCCACCTGGTAGCCCGCCACCCGGCCGTCCGCGTCCACCCACACGAAGGTCGGCAGGCCGCTCACGCCGAACCCGCGGTGGGCGGCGCGGCGCGGGTCGAGGGCGATCCGCCCGGGCAGGGGCTCCACCGCCCCGGCGAGGAGGCGCTCCACGGTCTCGGCGCCGTCCTCGGTGATCGCCACCACCGGGACGCCCCGCTCCCGCTCGAGAGCACGCAGCGCCGGGAGCGCCTCCCGGCAGGTCTCGCACCACGCCGACCAGAAGAAGAGCAGCTGCGGGCTCCCGGGCGCAGGGGGACCGCCGCGCACGAGCTCGAGCGCGGTTGGGGGCGCCGGGTCGCCGAGGCGGGGGCGCTCGCCGAGGCGGGGGAGCTTCAGCGAAGGGGCGCGCAGGCGGACGAGCACCGCGAGCTCCTCGCCGTCACGCCGCACGCGCAGCGGCTGGGGCGCCCCGACCTCGCCGCGCAGGGTCCACTCGCGCACCGAGCCGGGCTCCTGGAAGTCGGCACCGGGCGGGCCGAGCACGACGTCGGCCTCGCGCAGCCCGGCCTCCTCGGCGGGGGATCCCAGGGTGACGCCGCGCACGAGGGCGGCGCCGGGCGGCAGCCCCTCGCGCTCGCGCCGCGCCGCCTCGACGGGCCCGTAGGCGATGCCCAGCCAGGCCGGCACGAGCCCCTCGAGCACCGGCCGCTCCTCGGCGAGGCTCGGGAAGGGCTGGGGCGGCTCCGGCCCGGACGCGGGCGACGCCTCCGCCGCCTGGCCGAAGGCGAGATCCTCGCACGCTTCGAGGCGCGCGAGCGCATCGCGCTCCGCGGCCGTCCCCTCGTGCGCGAGCTGATGGCGGCCCGCGATGCGGGTCAGCAGCACGCGCATGCGGAGCAGCGCCGCGAGGCGCACCTCGGCGCGGTAGCCGGCCTCCCGCGCCTCGCGGGCCCTGCGGTGCAGGTCCTCGAGACGCGCGTCGGTCTCGGCACTCGCCCGGGTGAAGGGCACCAGCGCGCCGAGCAGCGCCTCGCGCTCGAGGGCGCGCAGGCTCGGGATCAGCTCGCGCACGCTGCGCGTCGCGATCTTCTCCTCCCAGATCGGGTGGGCGGCCGCGAAGCGCCGCAGGTTCGCGCGGCGCAGGTCCTCGAGGGCGGCCTCCCAGCGCTCCGCCCAGGTGTCGAGCTGGCGCGCGAGCCGCCGGAGCTGGATCTCCTCAGAGGCCTGCTCCCGGATCGAGCGCGAGCTCGCGAAGCCGAAGGACCGGCCGAGGCGGTCGAGCACGGCGAGCTCGTCCTGCCAGGGGCGGGGGTCGGCGAGCGCCGCCTCGAGCAGCTCGTCGATCCGCGCCGAGGCCGCGCGCCCCTCGGCGTCGGCGCGGCGCTCGACGCGCTCCTTCAGGAAGAAGTCGCTCGTGGTGTTCGGCACGTCGGGGCTGCGGTCGGTGACGAGCACGCTGCGGTGGGCGGCCGGGAGGCGCGGGGCCGTGGCCAGGGCCTCGAGCATCCGGTCCGAGTGGCCGACGCCCCCGGCCAGGAAGGTCTCGGGGTAGCAGCCGGTGGCCCGGCGGTCGGGAGGCACCGAGAAGTAGCCGCACACGTTGCCCGGTGGCAGGCCGCCGGGGTCGGCATCGGGCCACATCGCGTTGGCGAAGGATCCCGAGAAGCACTGGGACATCCACAGCACGACGCGGACGCCCGGGTCGAGGCGCGCCAGCAGCACCCGCAGCTCGCCCACGGCGAGCGACTGGCCCCACAGGCTGATCCGGTTGTCCCGGAGGTCGTCCTCGTTCTTCGTGCCGTGGTCGGTGACGTAGAGCAGCAGCGTGTCGCCCGGCTCGAGCCGGCGCCCCTCGCGCTCGAACCAGCGGCGCAGCGCCGGGCGCGTGGCCGGCCGCAGCGCGAAGCCCTCGATGGCGGAGTCGACGTAGCGGATGGGCCGCCGCAGTCGCTCCGCGAGCTTCCTGGGGAGCAGCCACAGGCTCGGGTCCGGCGGCGCGTCGAGGGTGGCGAGGTCCGTGGCGGGGTCGGCGCCGTCGGCGCTGAACACGGTGATGCGCGCCGGCGCCACCCCGGCGCCGGCGAGCACGCCCAGCAGCTTGCGCAGGTGCTCGAGGTGGGAGAAGTAGTTGATGCGCCGGGCGCCGCCCCCGTTCAGCAGCAGCGCGTGCAGCTCGCCCGGCGGCGAGTCCGGTCCCCAGGTGGCCGCGGGGGGCCCCGGGCCCGCGCCGGGGCAGTGCGCGGCCGTGAGGGCGCCCCCGAGCAGCAGGGTGGCGAGGCGCCGCGGGCGGCCGGGCCGCACGCCCTCAGGAGTCGGAGGTGTCGCCTCCCCGGGTCCGCTGGAGGATCTGCCAGCACTCCTCCCGGAGGCGCTCACGGAAGCCCGGCTCGGCGTCCTCGGCTGCGTCGTCCTCCAGGAACTCACGCAGCTCCGCGGCCTCCGCGACCTCGCGGTCGCGCTTCCGGGAGCGCGGCTTCTTGGCCTTGCGAAACGCCTTGGCAGGCTGCGACACGGTTCCCCCGTCCGAGAACAGTCGGGCGCGGCGAGGAGCCTGCCGTGCGGAGACCCCCCGGGTCTGTGACCTGGGTCACAAAAAGGTGCCTGATCTGCAAGGAAACGACGTTACGAGGGGAGGATCCCACGGAGGGGCCGATGCTCTAGCGGCTACGGACGGGGATGCGGCGAGGCCGTCGCGCGACCTCCCGCCGGGTCCGCCGGAAGATCCAGGCGAGCACCGAGTCCGGAGGCTCCTGGTGGAGGGCCCGGGCGAGGTCGAGGAAGATCCGGCGGGTCGCGGTCTCGGCCGCCTCGCGGGTGCGGAGCCGGCGCAGGCAGTAGGCGTAGACCCGTGGCTGGTACGTGTCGAAGAGCCGGTCGAAGTCGCGCCGGCTGCCCGCCACGATCCGTCGCCATTGAATGCGTTCCGGGTCCTTCGCGTCCCGCACCGCCCCAGCTTCCGCCTGCGCCACCGCCGGCCTGGATGCTAGCGCGCCACGGCGCCGGCGCAGCGTGCGCGCCGCTCCGCCCCCGGCGCCGCCCGGCCTCCCCTTCCTCGCCTACCAGCTCTCCGCGAACGGCCGCAGGTCCATCTCGAAGGTCCAGGCCGAGCGCTCCTGGTGCGCCACGTGCCAGACCGCGTCGGCGATGGCGTCGGGCTGGGCGAAGAACTCGTCGGGGCGGTCGGCGAAGGCCTTCCGGGCCCAGGGCACGTCGATCACGGCGTCCACCACGAGGTAGGCGACGTGGATGCCCTGGGGGCCCAGGCTCCTCGCCATCGACTGGGCGAGGATGCGCTGGCCCGCCTTGGTGGGGGCGAACCCCGCGTAGCCCGCCTTGCCCCGCCAGGCCGAGGTGTTCCCGATCACCACGATGGCGCCGCCCCCGCGCTCGAGCATCTGGGGCACCGCGGCCTGCCCGCAGTGCAGCAGCGACAGCATGTTGATCCGGAAGGTGAGCTCGAGCGTCTCCGGGAGCAGGTCCATGAACTCGTTGAAGGCGCCGCCGGCGGCGTTGTGGACCAGCACGTCCACCGGGCCGAGGTCCGCCCGGATGCGCTCGAAGGTCTCCACCACGGCGTCGCGCTCGGCGATGTCGATCGCCCAGCCCCGGGCGCCCGGGACCTCGGCCGCGAGCTTGTCGAGGCGCTCGGCGCTGCGGGCCAGCATGGCGACGCGGTAGCCCTCCCGGGCGAAGCGCCGGGTGAAGGCGGTCCCGTTGCCGGGCCCGACCCCCGCCACCACGCAGACCCGCTCAGGCATGCTTGCTGGCTTCGACGCTCGGGCGCGCCGCGACGCGCTCGTACCACTTCACCAGGTTCTGGTTCCTGGGGTCCAGGGGCTGGCCCACGGTGGCGGCGAACTCGAGGAACGCGAACAGCAGGATGTCGGCCAGGGTGAAGCGGTCCCCCGCGATGAACTCGCGGCCCTCGATCAGGCCGTCCAGCCACTCGAGCTTCTCCCGCGCGATCGCCTTCAGGTCGTCGGCGGCCTGGGGGATGGTGTGGATGCGCTCCTTGAAGATCGGCAGCCCCTCGGCGAAGCGGAAGCCGTCGGCGAGCCGCTCGATGATGTTGAGGTCGATGCGGCGCACCCACATCCGCGTCTCCGCCTTCTCCTCGGGCGTCGCGCCGATCCGCGGCGGCGTCGGGTGCTTGTCCTCCAGGTACTCGCAGATCGCGGTGATCTCGGCGAGGTGGCTGCCGTCGTCGAGCTCGAGGCAGGGCAGCTGGCCCGACGGGTTGCGCGCCACGTGGGCGG
Organism: Myxococcota bacterium; assembly: GCA_028277885.1. Classification (GTDB taxonomy): domain Bacteria; phylum Myxococcota_A; class UBA9160; order UBA9160; family UBA6930; genus JANQFK01. The sequence goes on along the minus strand of JANQFK010000046.1, from coordinate 156,164 downwards.
CCTGGCGGTTCTCGCCGACCATCAGGTCGACGGGCTGGAGGGGGATCTCGATCCCCTTCTCCGCCATGAACATGCGGACGACGCGGGGGTTGGGGCCGAGGCCGGTGTAGAGCTTCATGTCGGGGCTCCTCGCTGGATTCGGGGGAACGCGATGGTAGGCGGGCGCCCGCGGCAGCCGCTACCCCGCCGGCGCGACGAGGGGTGACAGCAGCGGCGTCGGCGGTCCATACTGGCCGGGCCGGGCGGTGAGATGCAGCCGAGGATCCGAAGATGCGATGCGCTCCGTTCCGTTCGCTGGTCCTGCTCCTCGCGGCGTCGTCGGGCCTGGCGCTCCTGGCCCCCTCCGCCCGCGCCTTCGTCGCCCCCATCGTGGTCGAGCCGACCGGCACCGATTGCACCGGCCAGGCTGCTCTCGTGGTCACGAACGTCCAGGACGGGGTCAACCAGGCCCTCATCCTCGGTGAGCCCACGGTGCAGATCTGCCCGGGCCTCTACCTCGAGAAAGTGGTGGTGAACGACGGCGGACTCGACCGCACCCTCTCGATCGAGGGCGTCGGGGCCGTCCAGACCGCGGTCGTGATCAGCGCCGCGGGCCAGTCCGGCCCCACCATCGACGTGATCTCCGCCGCCGAGGTACACATCCGGAACCTGACCGTGGACGGGCTCTCGGCGATGGTGGGCCCGGTGCGCGCGATCGGCATCCGCTATGGGCGCATCGACGGCTCGGTCCGCGAGGTGACGGTCCGCAACATCCGCAACGCCGACGGCTCGCTGGTGGGCATCGGCATCGAGGCTGCGGGGCCGCCCGGTCCGGCGGGGGGCGCGAAGAGCCTGCTCGAGATCTCGGACTGCACCGTCGCCAACGTGAGCCAGCTCGCCATCGGTGCCGTGGGCGACGGTGTCGAGATCGACGTGCAGGGCTGCACGCTCACGGGCCCGGCGGCCCCGTTCGCGCTCCAGCCCATCGCCTACGGGGTGGAGCTCCCCGCCCGGGCGAGGATCCAGGACACCACCGACCAGGGCTTCGTCTCGTGCCCGTGCTTCGGTCCGCTCTCCCGGCCCACCACGTTCTGCTTCAAGGACGAGACGCCGTTCCTGAACCAGTTCCTGTTCTCGGCCCCCACGGCGAGCTTCCTCCAGACGACCCCGCTCTTCTGCCGCAACAACGCGACCTACCGGTGGCTCACGCCCCTCGAGGCCACGCTGTGCGGGATGCACCTCGACATCCTGTGCAACCCGCCGGACTGCTGAGCCGCCGCTAGTCGAGGGCGCGCAGCAGCTCGGCCACCAGGGCCTCGGTGCCGTCCTGGGACTCGACGTCCGGCGTGGTGAGGCCGAGGCGCACCACCACCAGCCGCGCGGACGGAACCACCACGACCCACTGGCCGCTGTGCCCGCGCGCCGCGTAGGTGTCGGGGGGCAGGGCGGGCCAGCGCCGCTCCTCGGGAGCGCCGGGCGGCCCGGCGTTCAGCCACCAGTGGGCGCCGTACTCGCCCCGTGGCGCGGCCGGCGTGGGCGTCCGCGCGTACTCGGCCCAGCCTTCGGGCAGCACGCGCCGCCCGTTCCAGACGCCCTCGCGCCGGAAGAGCTCGCCGAAGCGGGCCCAGTCGCGCGCCGACAGGAACGCGAAGGAGGAGCCGATGAAGCTGCCCGAGGCGTCGAGCTCGAGCACGGCGCTGGTGATGCCCAGGGGCTCGAAGAGCAGCCGGCGGGCGCCGCGCGCCTGGGCGACCGGATCGCCACCGAAGTGGTCGCGGACGATGCGCGCCACGAGGTTCGACGTTCCGCTCGAGTAGTACCAGCGCGTGTCGGGCGGCTCGGCGAGGGGAACCGCCGCCGCGAAGGCGCCGGCGTCCGGCTCGAGGAACAGCATGCGCGAGACGTCGCTGGTGGCGTTCAGGGTCTCGTCCCAGTCGAGCCCGCTCGACTGGCGCAGCAGGTGGTCGAGGGTGATGGCGCCGCGCGGGTCGCCGGCACCGCGCCACTCGGGCACCGGCGCGGGCCGCGCGGGGTCGAAGGCTCCCTCGCGCACCAGCGCACCGATCAGCGCCATGGTGACGCTCTTCGCCATCGACCACGAGAGCATGGGCGTGTCGGGCCCGTAGCCCGGCGCGAAGCGCTCGGCGACCAGGCGCCCGTCCTGCGCCACCACCACGGCCTTCGTGCGCCGGTGCAGCGGCGGACCGGGCTCCGAGAAGGCGCGCTCGAGCGCGGCGGCGACGGCGGGAGCCGGGGCCGCCGCGGGCCCGGCCTTCCCTTCGGGCCAGGGGAGCGACGGGCTCGTGCGACGCGCCGCGGGCTCGACTCCGGAGGCGGCACCCGCCGTGGCCTCCCCTCCCCCGACGAGCAGGGTGCAGCCGAGACCGCGCCGGTGGACCGCGCGCGCGCGGAAGATCCCGCCGAAGGAGCTCGCCCGCGCGCCGTCCTCCTCGACGGCGAGCTCGAGACCCAGCCGAGGGAGGGGGTAGACCTCGGCCTCGACGTAGTCCCGGAACCCGTCGAGGGGCTGGCCCGAGACGTGGGCGAGGGAGCAGGTCACCCGGGCGGCGAAGGCCGTGCCGACGGGCGCGGCCACCGAGACCCAGCGCAGCCCGGCCAGGGCGGCGAGCCCGGCGAGGGCGAGGAGCCCGAGAGCTGCCCAGCGAGACATGGCCCCGAGTATGGAGCAGCCGGGCGGCGAGCGCGGCCTGGAGCGCCGACCCCCCATAGGTAGCTTTGGGGGGATGCAGGAACGACGGCGCCCCGGGGCCCGCAACGTGCTCGGGCGGCCCCTCCAGGACTGCTCCACCGACCCCCTCACAGGCTTCTACCGCACCGGCTGCTGCGAGACCGGCCCCGAGGACCGCGGCCGCCACGTCGTCTGCGCCCAGGTCACCGCCGACTTCCTCGCCTTCTCGGCGAGTCGCGGCAACGACCTCACGAGGGCGGGGCCCGGCCTCCCGGGCCTGCGGCCGGGGGACCGCTGGTGCCTGTGCGCGAGCCGCTGGCTCGAGGCCTTCCAGGCGGGCGTCGCTCCCTTCGTCGACCTCGAGGCCACCCACGAGTCCGCGCTCGAGGTGGTCCCCCTCGAGGCGCTGCGCAGCCACGCCCTCTCCGGCGGTCCGCCCGGCGCGGGCCCCACCGTCCACTGAGGCCATGGAGTGCGTCTGGCTGAAGCGCGACCTGCGCCTCGACGACCTCCGGCCCCCTCGCCGAGCCCCCGCGCCGCCGACGGGCGCGACCGGCCCCGGCTCGTCAGCCCCTAGCGGATCCGCACCCCCTGGCGCTCGAGCTCCTTCTGCACGGCGCCGAGGTCCACGGCGTCGAGCGGCTTCCCGCTCGCCAGGGAGACCGCGGCCGCGACGCCCGCGCCCTGGCCCAGCACGGCGCAGCACGACATGTTGCGCGTCGCCGCGTGGGCGATGCGGTCGCCGCCGGTGGAGCGGCCCGCCACGAGCAGGTTCTTCACGCGCCTGGGCAGCAGGTTGCGGTAGGGGAGCTGGAAGTAGCGGCCCGTGGTGGGCAGGATCAGCACGCCGTAGCCGTCGATGAACTCGGGGTAGATCCCGATGCTGTCGTCGAAGCGGGCCTCGCCGCGCACGTCGGCCTCGGTGAGGTCGTAGGCGGCCTCGATCTTGCGGGTGTCCCGGATCCCGATCGTCATGCCGAAGTTCCGCAGCCGCGCCCCCTCGCAGCCCGGCGTGTAGCGGCGCAGCGCCTCGATGGCGAGCAGCACCTGGCGCCGGCCCTCGATCTCGGAGCGAGTCAGGTCGTCGGGATCGGTGCCGTCGCAGTCCTTCAGGTGGATCAGGTTCATGTAGGTGAGCTCGCCGCTGTCGTGCACCGCGCCCCAGGTGCCGGCCAGGGTCTGCAGCTCCGGCGGGATCACGCCGGCCTCGATGGCGCGCTCGAAGGGCTTGCGGAGGAAGGGCGAGAAGAGCGCGTCCTCCTTGCCGTCGGTCTCGACGGTCCAGCCCTCCCCCACCTTCCAGTCGCCGTAGGTCTGGGGGTCCGCGCGGACGCCGTCGAGGAACTTCGCCTTGTCGACGCCGGCCAGGTGGAACATCACCGAGGCCGCCATCATCGCCTCGCGCGGGGTCTTGCGGGTGGGGGCACCGGCGCGGTGGGCGACGTCGGCGTCGCCCGTGGCGTCGATCACGCGGCGCGCGCGGATCGCCTCGCGCCCGGCCTTGGACTCGGTCACGATGCCGCGGATCGCGTCGCCCTCGAGGAGCGGCGCCACGAACAGGCGGTGCAGCATGGGGTGGATGCCGGCCTCCTCCACCAGCCGGTCCGCCACCACCTTGAAGCCCTCGGAGTCGAGCTCGTAGGAGAGCGACTGGGACTCGGGCACCGCGGCGCCCATCGCCGCGGCGCGCTCCTCGAACTCACGGCCGATGCCGTCGGCCTCGACGGTCTCCTCGTGGCGGTACCAGGCCATGCCCTCCACGCCCACCACGGTGACGTTGCCCCCGAAGCAGCCGAAGCGCTCCACGAGGGTGACCTCCGCGCCCGCGCGCGCCGCGCCCAGGGCGGCCGCGAGGCCGCCGGGGCCGGAGCCCACCACCAGCACGTCGGTCTCGTGGACGACGTCGATCTCGCGGGCCGGCTCGCGGACGCTGGGGCGCGTCATGGGTCTCCTCGCTGCGCCGGGCAGCGTAGCCCGGCGGCGGGCCTCCACGGAAGCGCCATGGGAGCTAGGTAGAGCTAGGTAGGGTCGGAAGCGCGCCCGATCCCACCCAGGAGGACGCCCCCATGAACGACGCGGCGCGACCGGACCTGCTCACGCCCTTCCGGCTGGGCGACGTGGCGCTCGAGAACCGGGTCGTGCTGGCCCCGATGACGCGCGCGCGGGCCGGCTCCGCGCGGGTCCCGAACGACGCCATGGCGCGGTACTACGCCCAGCGGGCGGGTGCCGGGCTGGTGCTCACCGAGGCCACGGTGGTCAGCCGCCAGGCCCAGGGCTGGGTCGACTCGCCGGGCATCTACACCGACGAGATGACCGAGGGCTGGGGCCGCGTCGTCGAGGCCGTGCATGCCGAGGGCACGCCGATCTTCCTCCAGCTCTGGCACAGCGGGCGCGCCTCCCACACGAGCTTCCACCCGCCGGAGCGCGCCGTCGCGCCCTCGGCGATCGCCATCGACGAGGAGCACATCCACACGCCCGAGGGCAAGCAGCCCCACGAGGTGCCCCGGGCGCTCGAGACCGACGAGATCCCCGGGATCGTGGAGGACTTCCGCAAGGCCGCCGAGCGGGCCCGGGCGGCGGGCTTCGACGGGGTCGAGATCCACGGCGCCAACGGCTACCTGATCGACACCTTCCTCCAGTCGAAGACCAACCGGCGCAGCGACGGCTACGGGGGCTCCGTCCAGAGCCGCTTCCGGTTCCTCGGCGAGGTGGTCGGGGCGGTGACCTCGGTCTGGCCGTCCCGGCGGGTCGGCGTGCGGCTCTCGCCGAACGGGAGCTACAACGACATGGGCTCGCCCGACTACCGCGAGCAGTTCGTCCACGTCGCCTCGCGCCTCGACGCCCACGACCTGGCCTACCTGCACGTCATGGACGGCCTCGCCTTCGGCTTCCACGACCTCGGCGAGCCCATGACCCTCGCCGAGTTCCGCAGCCACTTCCGCGCGCCGCTCATGGGCAACTGCGGCTACACCCGGGAGACCGCCCAGGAGGCGATCCGGGCGGGCCACGCCGACCTCGTCTCCTTCGGCCGCCCCTTCATCAGCAACCCCGACCTGGTGCGGCGCTTCGCCGAGGGGCTTCCCCTCAACCCCGACGCCGAGGTACGCCACTGGTACACCCCGAGCGCCGAGGGCTACACCGACTTCCCGGCCTACGAGGAGGCGGTCGAGCGGGGGATCGTCTCCGGCTGAGGCATCCCACGGGCCTCCTCCTGGCGGACGCGCCACCAGCGCAGCGCCCACCAGGCCGCGCAGCGCATCTCGAAGCCGTCGAGCTCCTCACCGGTCCGGTCCCGGTAGACCTGGAGCCGGTAGCGCACGGTGTTCGGATGGACGTCGAGGCGGTCCGCGACGGCCTGGACGCTGGCCCCGTGCTCGAGCCAGGACTCGACGGTCTCGAGGATCCGCTCGGCGCTCGCGTCCCGGCCCAGCGGCGCCACGTAGCGTGCGACCAGGTCATCGCTGCGGGCCGGGTCCTCCAGCATCGCGGACTCGAGGGCGACGTCGCCGAGGGTCACGATGCCGCTGCGCCCGGCGACGATCGCGCCCGCCAGAGCCCGGGAGGCCTGCGCGTAGGAGTGCGACAGGTCGCCGAGGGGTACGGGAGGACCGAGACCGAGGACGGCGTCGGGCGTGGAGAGGCCGGGGCGATCGATCACGAGACCCACGACGCGGTCCCCGATCTCGGCGACCACGGACGACTCGGAGCCCCGGCTTCCGCTCTTCGCGACGGCGTAGGCCAGGTCCGCAGGGGTCTCCGCACGGCCCGGCCGTGCCGCGAAGGCCCGGTAGCGACCCTCGGGCCGCAGGCCGAAGAGCGCCGCCCGCCCCCGGACGTCCGCGTCGAGCTCGCCGGCGAGCAGCGATCGCAGCAGCGCCGCGCGCTGGCGCTCCGCACCGCTCTCGCCGCGGGAGATCTCGAGGAAGGCTCGCGCGGCCTGGACCATCAGCATCCCGATCCAGTCCGCGAGCGCGTGCTCGACGCGCCGCCGCTCCCGCGGCGAGACGCGGACCTCGGTCGCCATCTCGTCGACGAGCCGGAGGGCCTCCCGCCGCGCCACGTTGAGCGAGTCGAGGAACACGGCGACGGAGATGCCCGCCTGGGCGCGGGCGCGCGCCACGTCGAGGGAGCGCTGGGCGTCGGCCGCGGTGGGCGCGCGATCCGCGGCCAGCAGCTCGGCGAACAGGTCGAGGTCGATCCCGACGGCGGAGGCCACGAGCGCTCGCGGGAAGGCTCGGTACTCGGGAAGCGCCCGGCGGACGGCGTCGGCGATGCGATCCGCAATCTCGGTCCGATGCGACCGGATTCGTTGCGAAATCCGGAACCCTCCGGGCTTCATGGGGGGACTCCTACTCCAAATCTTTCTTCCGTGATTTGTGGGATTGTACATGGTTCGCGGCGCGGGTCGGGCGTAGGTTCGAGGCGAGCGAAGGAGCCCGCCATGACGTCCGAACGACCCCGACTCGTCCGAGCCCCGCGCGGCGCGCTGGCCCTGGGGCTGCTCGCGCTCCTCGCCCTCGTCGGCGTGCGCAAGTGCGACTCGGAGCCGCGGTTCGACCGGGCCGCACTCGACGCGCGCCTCGAGGCCATCGCCGACGAGGCCGCGGGGCAGCGCGACGTGCCGAGCTTCGTGCTCCGCGTGGAGGCTCCGTGCCTCGACTACGCGTTCGAGACGGCCCGTGGCTCGGCGGATCCCCGCGGAACCGGCGAGGCCATGACCCCGGACCACGCCTTCTGGATCGCCAGCACCACGAAGACCGTCACCGCCGTGACGGTGATGAAGCTCGCCGAGCTGGGGAGGCTCGGGCTGGAGGACACGCTGATCGACCACCTGCCGGCGGAGCTGGTGGATCGCGTCCACGTGCTGGACGGCGTCTCCCGCGGGCGCGAGATCACCCTCGCCCAGCTCCTCGGGCACACCAGCGGCCTGTGGGATCACGCCTCGTCCGATGCCTTCTTCGCCCTCGTCTCCTCGGAGCAGAACCGCTTCTGGCCGCCCCTGGAGCTGGTGGAGTGGGCCATCGCGAACGGCGAGCCCGTCGGACCGCCGGGCGCCCAGTACCACTACAGCGACTTCGGCTATCTGCTCGCCGGGCTGGTGGTGGAGGCGGTGACGGGCGAGCCGCTCCACGAGACCTACCGCTCCCTGGTGTTCGAGCCCCTGGGCATGACGTCCACCTACCAGGGAGGCTACGAGGAGCGCCCGGACGTCCCCGTGGCCCACCCGTTCTTCACCGTCTTCGACGCGGTCCAGCTCGGCCTGGATCCGAGCTTCGACTGGAGCGGCGGGGGACTGATCTCCACCGCCGAGGATCTCACGCGCTTCTACGCCGGCCTGTTCCAGGGGCGGCTGCTCTCGGAGGCCTCGCTCCACCGCCTCCTCGAAGCCGAGCGGCCCGACCTGTCGGGCCGCGAGTACGGATTCGGGATCCAGTGGCCGCGGGTCGGGGCGAAGGACTGGCGCGGACACGGCGGCTTCTGGGGCTCCTGGGCCGGGCACTCCCTCTCCCGCAACGTGACCGTGGCGTTCAGCTCGAGCCTCGCCGAAGCGGACCTCGATCCCACCCTGGAGGCGATCTTCGCCTCGATCCCGCCCCTCACCTGCGCCGAGCCCGGCCAGCGCCCGCTCTTCGAGCGCGGCCCGTGCCCGATCGAGACGCCCGGTGCCCTCGGCGAGGTGCTGGAGTGCGGTCGCATCCGTGTCCCCCTGAGACGGGACGTGAAGCCGACCCCGATCGTCGAGCTGGCCACCATCGTGCGCCGCGCGCCCCGGGATGCGAGCCTCCAGGCCGATCCGCTGGTGTTCCTGATGGGCGGCCCGGGTGGCCACGCCATCGAGACGATCGAGCCGTTCCTGATGACGGCGGCCCTGTTCGTGAACGCCATCGGCCGCGACTTCGTGGCCTTTGACCAGCGGGGCACGGGCTTCTCCGCTCCCCGCCTGAGCTGCGACCTCGACCCGGAGCCGGGCAACGAGACGGCCTACCCCGAGACGGTGCTGGGCTGTGCCCTCGACCTGCTTCGAGACGGCCTCGACCTGGGGGCCTTCAGCACCGTCGAGAACGCCCGCGACGTCGATGCGGTCCGGCGCGCCCTGGGCGCCGAGACCTGGAACCTGTACGGCGTCTCCTACGGGAGTCACCTGGCGCTGGAGACGCTCCGCCAGTTCCCGGAGCGGATCCGCAGCGTGGTGCTCGACTCGCCCGCCCCGCCCCAGGAGCTCTTCTTCGAGAACTACCCGCGCTACGCGCAGAACGCCCTCGACGGGCTGCTCGCCGCGTGCGCCGCCGACCCCGGCTGTGCCGGGCGCTACCCGGACCTCGGCGCGCGCTTCGAGAGGGCCCTCGTGGAGGCGGGCGCCCCAGGCTCCGGCGTGCCTCCCGCCCGCGCGGCCGAGGCCGTGCGGCTGATCCTCTACGACACCTTCTCGCTTCCGGCCCTGCCCCGGGCGGTGGATGCCTTCGCCCGAGGCGACGAGGGACCGCTGCTCGAGCTCCTCGGCAGCTCGAGCGACTTCAGCCTCGGCTCGAGCGACGGCATGCGGAACTCGGCCATCTGCCGGGAGTGGAGCCCGATCCTCTCGCGGCAGGACCTGGAGCGGGCGCACCTCGGAGTGGGATCGGCCTTCGCCACCGCGCTGCTGCCCCGCCAGCTCGCGCTCTACGACTCCTGCCCGTTCTGGCCGTCGGGCACCCTGGACCTCTCCGAGCGCCAACCCGTGGAGAGCGACGTCCCGACGTTGATCCTGGTGGGCGACCTCGACCCGGTGACGCCGATCGAGAACGCCGTGCTGGCGGCGAGCTCTCTCTCGAACGTCCAGGTGATCGAGTTCCCGAGCGTCGGCCACGCAGTCGTTCCCACCGGGGTGTGTCCGATCACCAAGGTGCTGGACTTCCTGATCGAGCCGGTCCTGCCCCTCGACACGAGCTGCGTCGCGGCGGAGTACGGACCCCTGGAGTTCGAATGAGCGCGCCCAACCCCGCCCTTCTCGAGCTGACGAGCCGGGTCGGCGAAGAGCTCGGCGTGAGCGACTGGGTCGAGATCACCCAGGAGAAGATCGACCGCTTCGCCGAGATCACGGGCGACGCGGACTGGCTGCACAACGACCCGGTGCGCTGCGCGAAGGAGAGCCCCTTCGGGGGCAAGACCATCGCCCAGGGCCACCTGCTCCTCTCCCACCTGAGCGCGGTGGGTGAGTCCCTGATGCCCGATCCGAAGGGGCATCTCGTGTTCGCGCTCAACTACGGCTACGACCGCGTCCGCTTCATCCGGCCCGTGACGGTGGGCTCGCGGATCCGCGGGCGACTCACCCTCTCCGCCGTGGAGCCCAAGGCTCCGGGGCGCTTCCTGATCGAGAACGACGTCACCCTCGAGGTCGAGGGGTCCGAGGGGCCGCACGTGGCCGCGCGCTGGCTCTTCCTGGTGCAGACGGACTAGCGCCGGCGGGCACGAGGAGCCGAGACCCCATGCCGATCCCCCCGGACCTTCCCGTCCTCGCCGACTACGTGGACCACTGGGCGCGCGTCGATCCCGACCGCGAGGCGCTCGTCTCGGACGCGCGGCGCTGGACCTACGCCGGGCTCGCCCGCCAGGTCGAGGCGCTCGCCAAGGCGTTGCTCGCCGAGGGCGTGGAGCACGGCGACCGGGTGGCGATCCTGGGCACACCGCGCCCGGAGTGCTTCACGCTGCTGCTCGCCGCGTCGCGCATCGGCGCCCTCACCGTGGGCCTCAATCCCAAGTACCCGCTGCCGGAGCTGGGCTACTTCGTGGACGATGCCGATCCCGTCGTGCTCCTCGGGTTCCTTCGCGATGCCGAGGGCGACCACCGGGATCGTCTCGAGTCCCTCGCGAAGCACGGCGCCTCCCTCGAGCGGGTGATCATGCTGGGAGACGGGGCGGGGGAGCTCTCCTGGGAGGAGTGGCTCGCCTCGGGCGCCACCGTGAGCGACGCCGAGCTCGCGAACCGGGCCGCGACGGTCGGGCCTCGAGACCCCGCGCTGATCGTCTACACGTCGGGCACGACGGGACGACCGAAGGGGGCCGTCCTGCCCCACTGCGGGCTCGTGCGCTGCTCCCGCGTGCAGGCCGAGCGCTGGAACGTCGATCCCGTCCGCCTGCTCGTGAACCTCCCCATCAACCACATCGGCTTCATGGGCGACATGTGCGCGTACGCGCTGGTGGCCGGCGGCACCGCGTTCTTCATGGAGCGGTTCGATCCCGCGCGCATTCCGGCCCTCATCGAGAAGGAGCGGATCACCGCGTGGGGACAGGTGCCGACCATGTTCCAGCTCACCGTGGCGCATCCCGCCTATGCGCGCGCCGACCTGTCGAGCTTGCAGGGGATCGTCTGGGGGGGCGCGCACGCGCCCCGGGCGCTCCTCGAGGTCCTGGCACGGACGGGCGCCCACCTCGCCACCAGCTACGGCCTGACCGAGACCACGGGCTCCGTCACCTACACGGCCGACGACGCCGATCTCGACGAGCTCGAGCAGACCGTCGGTGCTCCCGACCCCCGCTACGAGGTGCGCATCGTACGCGCAGACGGGCTGCCCGCCGCTCCCGGCGAGGAGGGGGAGATCCAGGTGCGCGGCGACCACGTCATGCTGGGCTACTGGCGGCGCCCGGAGGTCACGGCCCAGGCGATCGACGCCGAGGGCTGGCTCCACACCGGCGACGTGGCCCTGCTGCGCGCCGACGGCCGCTACAGCATCCGGGGCCGTCTCTCGGGCATGTACAAGTCCGGCGGCGAGAACGTCTACCCACGCGAGGTGGAGAGCGTGCTCGAACGCCATCCCGACGTGGCGCTGGCCGCGGTGATCGGCGTGCCGGACCCGGTCTACGGAGAGGTCGGCCGCGCCTGGGTGATCCCCGAGGGCGGCGCCCGACCGAGCGAGGCGGGGCTGCGCGACTTCTGCCGCGAGCAGCTCGTGAACTTCAAGGTTCCCAAGTCGATCGCGGTTCGCGAGATGCTCCCGATCCTCCCGATCGGCAAGGTCGACAAGCGCGCGCTACGCGAGGAGGCGCTCGCAAGCCGCTAGCACGGATCCGTGCCGGCGGTGCCGCGCCGTCAGGGCCTCGTCCGGAAGAGGTCGGCGAGGTCCGGCGCGGTCCAGGTGAAGCCCGTCACCAGGGAGTGGTTGGTGACGTCGGGGCCCGCCCCGCTGTTGTGCTGCTGGAGGTAGGCGACGTTCCAGCGCAGCCGCTCCGAGAGCGTCTTGCGCAGCTCGAGGACGAGCTGGTTCTCCACCAGGCCCTTGCGCCGCTGGCGGCTGGTCTCGTTGAAGCCCAGGAAGACCTCGTTGCGCAGGGTGAGATCGAGGTCCGCCGTGAGGTCCCGCCGGACCCCGAGGTTGAAGCGCCCGCGCAGGGCCACGTCCTCGGCGCCCTCGAAGAAACGCTCTTCGAGCCAGAAGTGGCCCAGGAAGGCCCACCGCGAGACCGGGTGGCTCCACGCGATCCGCTGCCACGCCCGGTGCTCGACCTGTCCGTCGGGCTCCTCGAACTCGTGCAGGTCGTAGCCGAGGGCGAGCTCGAGGCGATGCGGCAGGGCAAGGGCCAGCCAGGGCCGCACGACGGTACGCTCGTAGCCGTGCACGACGTTGTCGGTCCAGCGGTTCTGGACGACGGTGTGGAAGGTGAGCCGCTCGCCCAGGGGAACGACGAGCTCGTTCACGAGCCACGCGGCGGCGTCCTGCTCGGCAGCGGCGGGCATCGGAGCCAGCACCGCGAGGACGAGGAAGACCCAGCCGGACGAGCGCCTTGCAGGGGGCCGACCCACGGGGCGAGGCACGTGTCAGGTCGCCTGCTCGGCGAGGCCGGCAAGGCGCCAGTGGCTCTGGGAGACGAACTCCTTCATGAAGTCCGTCTCGTAGGCCTCCTCGGGCCGGGCGCGGATCATCCCGTCGAGCAGGTGGGCGTCGTCGCCCACCAGGATGCGCCAGCGCTCCTCCCGCACGCCGTCGAGGATCACCCGCGCAGCGTCGGCGGCCGAGAGCGGCGCGTCGTCGCGGAAGCTCTCGCCCAGGAGCTGGAGGCCCTGGCGCAGCTGCTCGTCGGAGACGCCCGCGAGCGGGATCCCCCGTTGGGTGAGGCGCTCGCGCATCTCCGCGAGCTGGTCGGCCGTCAGCTCCTTGGGGTCCCGCCCGAAGGCGCGGCTCGAGTTGATGACGATCGAGGTCCCGACGTGGCCCGGCATCACCACCGAGGCCTTGAGGTGGGGGGCGTTCAGGCGGAAGTCGCCGATCAGCGCCTCGGTGAAGCCCTTCACCGCGAACTTGGCGGCGCTGTAGGAGGTGTGGGCGGTGTTCGGCCCGAGAGAGGCCCAGAAGCCGTTCACGCTGCTCACGTTCACCACGTGGCCTTCGGGCGCCGCCATCAGCATCGGCAGGAAGACGCGGCAGCCGAGGTAGACGCCCCGCCAGCACACGTCGAAGGTCTTCTCCCACTCGTCGCGCTCGTCCACCACGAAGCTGCCGCCGCCCGCGACGCCGGCGTTGTTGAAGAGCAGGTGGATCGCGTCGGTCCGGTGGGTCGAGGCGACGTGGCTCGCGAAGGCGCGCAGCGCGGCCTCGTCGGAGACGTCGGCGACGAAGCGGCTCACCCGCGTGCCGGCCGGGGCCCCGACCTCGCAGGCCGCCTGGGTGCGGGCCATCTCCTCCTCGGAGACGTCGCAGATCGCGACGTGGCAGCCCTCGCCGCTGAGCTGGCGCGCCAGCTCGCGCCCGATCCCCGTGCCGCCGCCGGTGACGACGGCGATCCGCCCCTCGAAGCCCTGCATCGCGCCCTCCGCTCGTGTGGGGCGCGAGTCTACTGGATCGGGGTCCGGCGCCTACCCGGCGCGGCTCAGCGCCAGCGACCGCGGAAGTCGTGGGGCGAAGCCTGGCGAAGGTCGGACAGAGCGTGGAAGATGACGGGCACCCGGAGGATCGGACGTGTCGCCTTCCGCCCTGGACCCGCCGTCGCTGATCGAGGCCGCCGAGAAGCTCGTGCCGCTGCTGCGGGCCACCGCGCGGGAGGCCGAGCTCGCCCGCCGGCCGCTCGACGAGGTGATCGACGCCGTCCGCGAGAGCGGTCTCTTCTCGCTCATGGTCCCGAAGGTCCACGGCGGCCACGAGGCCGACGTCGACACCTTCTTCGAGGTGGTGCTCACGCTCTCGCGCGCCGACGCCTCGATGGGCTGGCTGATCGGCTTCTACATCGAGCACAACTGGTGGCTCGCCGCCTTCCCGCGCCGCTTCCAGGACGAGCTCTTCGCCGACCGCAACCACGCCCTCGCCCCGGGCGCGATCAACGTGGCCGGAGGCAGTGCCCGCAGGGTCGAGGGCGGCTACCGCCTGAGCGGCCGCTGGCAGTGGGGCACGGGCATCGTCCACGCGGACTGGGTGCTCGCGGGCGCGATGCTGGAGGGAGCGACGGGCGATCCGAACCCGCTGTTCTTCGCCCTGCCCCGGGAGCAGGTCTCGGCGATCGACACCTGGTTCGTCTCGGGCATGTGCGCCACGGGGTCCTGGGACTTCGAGATCGACGACGCGTTCGTGCCCGAGGACCGGAAGGTCGAGATGGCCGAGCTGCTCGACGCCTCGACCGAGGGCTGCCGCAGCCACGCCGGGCCGCTCTACCGCACGCCCATCATGCCCATCCTGGGCCTCGCCGCGGGCCTGCCGATCCTGGGTGCCGCCCGGATGGCGCTCGCCGAGTACCGCAGCCAGACGATCGAGAGAGGCAGGGCGCTCCGCGCCGGCTTCCCCAGCAAGGACACCGGCAAGCCCTCCGTCGCCGCCCGCGCGGCCCTCGGCGTCGACGCCGCCGAGCTGCTGTTCCGCGACGTGCTCGCCGACGTGATGGCCCAGCGCAACGCGGCCACCCGGGAGACCCGCAGCACCTGGCTCGCGAAGCTCTCCCACGCCGTCTTCCAGTGCCGCGAGGCCGTCCAGGACGTCGCCTCGGTCACCGGTGCGAGCGGCGGCCGCCTCGACAATCCCATCCAGCGCGCCCTGCGCGACGTCACCATCGCCTCGAACCACGTCGTCTTCGACCGCGAGTCCCGCTACGCCGACTACGGCCGCCTGCTGCTCGACCGACCGCTCCAGAACCGGATGGTGTGAGGGCCTCGGCGGGGCGTCCTCTCAGCCGAGGAGGCGATGGACGCCGAGGCCGATCCCGACGAGCGCCAGGAAGAGGCCGAGGTTCAGCGCGGCGTCGATCGCCACCCAGCCGGCGAAGGCCGCGCGGTCTCGTGACGTCGGCACGGGGCTCGGCCCGCCGATCCCCAGCTGCTCGCGCAGCCAGCCCACGTCGTGGTCGAGCAGCGCGTCGTCGAAGCGTCCGCCGTAGAGGTTGCGCTCGCGGCGGCCGCGGACGAAGGCGCGGAAGACGGTGCGGGGCGCGTAGAGGAGGACCGGCCACATGGCGAGCAGGTCGAGGACGAGAGCCGCGCGCTCCCGGAGGCAGCCGCTGGCGATCTCCCAGGCGCCGATCTCCGCCTCGCCGGTGAGATCGGTGTCGTAGCCCGTCGCGACGTGGTGGAGGTCGTGGAACGGGACGGCGCGCTTGCGCCCCGCGGTGTTGGGGAAGGCGATCGGGATGGGACCGATCTTGAAGCTCACCCAGTCGGCCTCGTACCCGCCGTCGGGCGGGAAGCCGTTCGCCTGGAAATAGCGCCGCCGCGCCTCGCGGAGGCTGAGCTCCGGCTCGTACTCGGGCATCGCGGGAGAGGCTAGCCCCGAGGCGCGCGAGGGCACGGCCGTGAGCCGGGGGGCGGCAGCCGCGGAATCACGACACCTCTCTGGTACGCTCCCGGCTTCGAACGGACACGAGGAGCCGGCCATGAGCGAGACCCTGATCCTCCATCACTACGACGCGTCGCCCTACGCCGAGAAGATCCGCCTCATGCTCGGCTGGAAGGGCCTGCACTGGCAGTCGGTGCTCTCGCCG
Organism: Myxococcota bacterium; assembly: GCA_028277885.1. Taxonomy (GTDB): domain Bacteria; phylum Myxococcota_A; class UBA9160; order UBA9160; family UBA6930; genus JANQFK01. The sequence goes on along the minus strand of JANQFK010000046.1, from coordinate 140,563 downwards.
CCCCAGCCGCCCCGGCCGAACGTGGACCCGCTCTCGGGCGGGTACCGGCGGATCCCGATCGGGCAGATCGGCGCCGACGTCTTCTGTGACACCTTCGTGATCGCCCAGGAGGTCGCTCGGCTCGCCGACGCCCCCGAGCTCGACCCGGAGCGCGCCACCGGGGACGCCTCCGCGATCCTGGAGCACGCCGAGGGAGACGTCTTCTTCGCCGCGATCGGCAGCGTCGCACCGCTGACCCTGCTCGGGACCCTGCTGCGGACCGTCGGCCCCTTCGGCATGGTGCAGTTCGCGCTCGACCGCGCGCGCATGGTCCAGGGCGCGAACGTGAAGCCGCCCCAGGGAGGCGCCGCCCGCTCCATCATGAAGGCCTACCTCGAGGACCTCGAGGGCCGCCTGGCCGACCGCGACTTCCTGACCGGCGACGCGCCGACCATCGCGGACTTCGCCGCCTTCCACCCCCTCTGGCTGCACGTCGCCAGCCGTCGCCAGCCGCTCGACGCGCGCTACGCGAACCTCGTGCGCTGGTACGCGCGGATGCAGGCGCCGGGCCACGGCACCCGCGAGGAGCTCGACGCCGAGCGCGCCTTCGAGGCCGCGCGGGCGGCGAAGCCCCGCCCGCTCCCCGTCGCGACCGGCGACGCCGACCCCCGCGTCGGACGCCGCGTCTCCATCGCCCCCACCGACTACGGAACCGTGCCGGTGGCGGGCACCCTCGTGGCCGCGACGGCCTCGCGCTACGTCGTCGCCCGCGAGACCGATCGCTTCGGAACGCTGCACGTGCACTTCCCGCAGCGGGGCTTCGCACTGACGGAGGCGTGAGCAAGCCGGCGGACCCCGGCGAGACGCTTCAGCTCTCCGCAGCCTCGCCGGGGAGGCGTGCGAGCACCTCGACTCGCAGGCCCTTGGGCTGCGTGCAGGGCCGCGCCACTACTTGCACCGGCCGCCCGGCCGGCACGACCCGCAGGTCGAACCGGTTCAGCCAGTGGGAGACCATCTCGACCGCCACCATCTCGCCGAGGAAGGCACCCGTGCAGCGATGGCTGCCGTTGCCGAAGGGCAACAGCCGTCGCTTCAGCGCGGCGGCCCGTCGCCCGAGGAATCGGGTCGGGTCGAACTCCGTCGGACGTGGATGGACCGCCTCGCCGAGGGTGTCGCCCGCGATCAGGGTGACGGAGCGGTAGAAGCCGCGTCCTGGCCCCACTCGCGCTGCACCAAGCACCTGTTGGTCTGCACCGAGGTACCGCTCGGCTGCACCGAGTGACGCTCGGACCGCACGGAACCTCACCGGCCGCGGTCACTGCGGCAGATCCTCGGCTTCGCGGGATGGGCGGGCGGGGGTCGGTACGCTCTCGAAGCCGGCCGCGCCACGCATGCCAGAAGCCCATCTCAGGTCGCCCGGCCCGAGCGACCATGGTCCCGTTCGGCGGGGGGCCGTGCTAGGACTATACGCTCGGTGGCGAACCATTCCCCGGAGGAGCAGGTCATCACCTGGGCGAAGCCATGACCGGGAAGCGCCGCGTAGCCTACCTCGTCGTCCTGTACCTGTGCCTCTTCCTCGGCGTCGAGGTCGTGTTCCACCTCGCCACGCTCGTGAGCTCGCGCTGGGCCCTGGTCCTCTCGCGGGGCATCCCGCCGAGCATCGAGGATCCGGTCCTCGGCTACCGCCCCAACCCGGCGGCTCCGGATCACGACGAGAGCGGCTGGCGGAACGCGGAGCGGCTGGAGCGGGCTCCGGTCGTAGCCCTCGGCGACTCCCAGACCTACGGCGCCACGGTCGCTCGAGCCAACGCATGGCCCCAGCGCCTGGCGGAGAGGGCGGGCATCCCCGTCTACAACATGGCTCTCAGCGGCTACGACCCGACGCAGTACCTGCTCGTGTTGGACGAGGCCTTGGAGCTCACGCCCCAGGTCGTGTTGGTCGGGTTCTTCGCCGGGAACGACGTCGGAGGGAGCTACCTGGCCGTCTACGAGAATGGACGACTGCCGGCCCTCAAGTCGCAGGATCCGGAGGTGCTGGCCGCCATCGAAGAGGCGCAGGCCGCAGGTCCCGTGTACGAGGCCTGGGAGCGCACGAGCGCGGCGGAGCGGAGCGCCTGGCGCGAATGGACCGATCCGATACTCGATACGTTTCGAAAGTACTCGGCAGTCTGGGGGCTCCTGCGCGCCGTGAAGCGCGTCCTGGTGAGCGGGCCAGAGGGAATGACGGCCGACATGGTCCGGGAAGACTGGGAGAGCTACCGGGCGTTCGCCGAGGGCAAGGATCCGGCCCTGTTCTTTCCGATCGACGGCCGCGCACGGACGGTCCTCACACCGGCCTCGCGGCTCGGAACGCTGGACCAGGACGATCCGCGAGTCGCCGAGGGTGCAGCGATCACCCTGAAGCTGTTCGATCGAATGCGGGACCGGTGCGGCCAGCGCTGCGAGGTGGTTGCCGTCTTCATCCCGACGAAGGAGCTGAGCTTCGCGAATCTCGCCGAGGCGGCTGCGGGTCCGCCCGAGCTGAAGGAGCTGAGCCGCTGGGAAGAGCTCTGGTGGGATCAGCTGCGAGCCCATCTTCGCGACCGCGGCATGCGCTGGATCGATACTCTTCCTTCCCTGCGCGAAGCGATCGCCCGGGGCGAGAACCCCTACTACATGGACTGGAACGGCCACCTGGGCGTGGTGGGGAACGATCTGGTGGCGAAGGCGATCGCCGAGAGCGAGCCGCTGCGCTCCCTGGCGCGTGACGGTGGCTCGCGATGAAGCCGGGAACGGCGCGCAGCCCGAAGGGGGACGGTCCGATGGAACCGAGCGAGCGGGACGCTCTCGAGCGGCAGCTCTCCGTGCTGTGCTGTCCGGCGTGCGGCGCCGATCTCGGCCTCGACGAGGACTCGCTCGCCTGCCGCGGCTGCGGAGCCCGCTTCCCGGTGGAGGACGGGATCCCGCAGCTCTTCTGGCCCAACGAATGGCCCGCGGACCGCAAGGACGTCACCGCGGACATCCGGGCCTTCTACGAGGAGACGCCCTTCCCGAACTACGACGACTTCGACAGCGTCGGCAGCCTGATCGAGAAGGCGCGCCGGGGCCTGTTCGCCAAGCTGCTGGACGACCAGATCCCGCCCGGCGCGAGGATTGCCGAGTGCGGGTGCGGCACCGGCCAGCTCACGAACTTCCTCTCGATCGCGAACCGCGAGGTCTACGGCGCCGACCTCTGCATGAACTCCCTCAAGCTGGGCCAGGGCTTCAGGCGTGCGAACGGTCTCAAACGGGCCCACTTCCTCCAGATGAACCTCTTCCGTCCGGCGCTCAAGCCCGAGCACTTCGACCTCGTGATCTCGAACGGCGTCCTCCACCACACCGCGGACCCTTTCGGGGGCTTTCGTTCGATCACCCGCCTCGTGAAGCCGGGAGGCTACGTCCTCATCGGCCTGTACCATCGCTACGGCAGGCTCATCACCGATTTTCGAAGGCTCGTGTTCAACCTCACGGGGAACCGCTTCACGCGGCTCGATCCGAACCTGCGCGAGGGGGGCTTCCGCAGCGCCAAGTGGAAGGCCTGGTTCATGGACCAGTACAAGAACCCTCACGAGTCCAAGCACACGATCGGAGAGACGCTCGGCTGGCTCGACGCGACCGGCCTGCAGTTCGTGAAGAGCCTGCCTCGCTCGAAGCCCTTCCAGCCGGTCGCCAGCGACGAGCGCCTCTTCGACCCCGAGCGCCCGGGCAACGCCTTCGAGCGGCTGCTGGTCGAGCTGGGGATGCTCCGGAGCGGCAGCCGCGAAGGCGGGTTCTTCACGATCATCGCCCGGAGGCCGCTTCCGCCGCTTCCGTAGACGGGAATCCAGCGAGCGCCTGCGATCAGAACAGCGTGTAGAGCAGGGGCGCCGCCGACTGCCCGGCCACCACCACGAAGGCCACGAGCCCGAGCAGGATCGCCAGGGGCACGAGCCAGTAGGCGCGCTTCTCGCGGGCCAGCCCGGTGAATTCCCTGAGGAGCTTGAAGCTGTGGGTCAGCTTGCTCATTCGTCCGTCTCCTGGAGTCAGTCGGGAGGATACTCGCTGGACCAGTCCCGGGTCTCGGTCCACTCCGGCTGGTCGGCCTTCGCGATGAGGAAGGGGCCCAGCACCAGATAGTCCATCTCGGTGCGCATGAAGCAGCGGTAGGCGTCCTCGGGCGTGCAGACGATGGGCTCTCCGCGGACGTTGAAGCTGGTGTTCACGATCACGGGGCAGCTCTCGAGGTCGTCGAAGGCCCGGATCAACGCCGCGTAGCGGGGGTTCACCTCAGCGTTCACCGACTGGATGCGCGCGGAGTAGTCCACGTGGGTGATGGCCGGCAGCTCGGAACGGGAGCGGTTCACCCACTCGTGGATCTCGAGCTCACGCTCGTCGCCCTGGGGCGGAGAGCAGCGGTCGGGGCGCACGGGCGCCACCAGAAGCATGTAGGGCGAGGGGCAGTCGATGTCGAACCAGTCGGAGAGCCGGTCCTCGAGGCACGACGGGGCGAAGGGTCGGAAGCTCTCCCGGAACTTGATCTTGAGGTTCATGGTCGACTGCATCTTCGGAGAGCGCGGGTCGCCGATGATCGACCGGTTGCCGAGCGCGCGCGGACCGAACTCCATCCGCCCGTGGAACAGGCCGATCACCTTCTCGTCGGCGAGGTGGCGGGCGATCGTCGGCGCCCACTCGTCCTCCGAGAGCTCGCGGTAGGCGCAGCCGCGGCCGTCGAGGAAGCGGCGGATCTGCTCGGGTGAGAACTCGGGCCCCAGATAGCCGCCCTTCATGCGGTCGTGGACGTCGTCGGCCTCGCGAGGGTTTCCGAGCGCGTTGTGCCAGACGGCGAGCGCCGCGCCGAGCGCGCCCCCGGCGTCGCCGGCGGCGGGCTGGATCCAGAGCCCCTTGAAGATGCCCTCTCGGAGGATCTTGCCGTTCGCGACGCAGTTGAGGGCCACTCCACCGGCGAGACACAGGTGGTCCTTGCCCGTCACCTTCGCGGCGTGCCGGGCCATCTTGAGAACGATCTCCTCGGTCACCTCCTGGATGGACTTGGCGAGGTCCATCTCGTCGGTGGTGATCTGCGCCTCGGGCTCGCGAGGGGGGCGCCCGAACAGCTCCTCGAACTTCCGGCTCGTCATGACGAGGTCGTCGAGGTAGCCGAAGTAGTCCATGTTGATCCGGAAGGAGCCGTCCTCGCGGATGTCGATCAGGTGCTCCTTGATGAGCCGCGTGTAGCGGCCCTGGCCATAGGGGGCGAGCCCCATCAGCTTGTACTCCGCCGAGTTCACCTTGAAGCCCGTGAAGTAGGTGAAGGCCGAGTAGAGCAGGCCGAGTGAATGCGGGAACGAGATCTGCTTGAGGAGCCGGAGGTCCCTTCCCTCGCCCACGCCGAGGGTGGCGGTCGCCCACTCTCCGACCCCGTCCACGGTGAGAACCGCCGCCTCCCGGAACGGCGACGGATAGAAGGCGCTCGCCGCGTGGGACTCGTGGTGCTCCGGGAAGTAGAGAGCGTCGGGAGGCTCGACTCCGCAGCGCTCCAGCTCGCTCCCGATCTCGGGCTCGATCCAGAGCTTCTCGCGCACCCAGAGCGGCACCGCCTTCATGAAGGGCCGCAGGCCTGAGGGCGCCACCGAGAGGTAGGTCTCGAGGATGCGATGGAACTTGAGGATCGGCTTGTCGTAGAACGCGACGGCGTCGAGGCCGTCGGCCGGGACGTTGCCCTCGGCCAGGCAATAGCGCACGGAGTTCGCAGGGAAATCGGAGTCGTGCTTCTTGCGGGTGAAGCGCTCCTCCTGTGCGGCCGCGACGATCTCGCCGTCCTCGACCAGGCACGCGGCGGCGTCGTGGTAGTAGCAGCTGATCCCGAGGATTCTCACGGCTAGTACTGCCTCTCGTAGCTTCCCGACGACGCGTGCAGCCCTTCGTGGGGCTCCCAGTACGTCTCGGTCTCCGGCTCGTAGAAGCGGCGGAGACGGTCCCTGCGGCCCCGACGCAGCAGGGTCCCGAAGGGAAGGAAGAACAGGTAGAAGAGGGCGGGCATCAGGATCCAGGTCAGCGCGGTCCCGGTCCAGCGTCCCAGGGCGGCGAAGAACCTACGGATCCCCAGGTACAGGCCGGCGGGCGAGATCAGCGCGGACAGGGCGACGATGCTGCCGATCGAGACGACCACGGTGCCGACCGTCGTGGACCAGAAGCGGTAGAGCGCCAGCCCGACGCCGACGGCCACCAGCCCCTGGAGGATCCCCATGACTCGGCCGTGGCCCGGCGCCTCGGAGCCGGCGGCGTCCGCCGCGGGATCGGCGGAGGGATCCCAGATGACGGCGGCGGCCTCCGGCCTGCCCTGGTTCGGGTCCAGCATGGGCGACTTCTCCTGGCCGGACCTGGGCGAGGCGCCGTTCCGGGAACAGGGAAGACTACCATGGAACCCGGGATCGCTGCAGCGCGCCTCCACGCGACGTTCAGCCTCCCGCGTCCGCGACCTTCGCCCTGCGCCGAGCCCCGCCAGACTGGCGCCCCGGGGAGGACTCGAACCCCCGACCCGCTGCTTAGAAGGCAGCCGCTCTATCCAGCTGAGCTACCGGGGCGCGGGGGGAGAGGGTAGCGGCCGCGACGGGGGGACGCGCACGCAGCCGCGTTGACACCACCCGGGGCCGCTCGTAGCCTTTGCCTTCCTTGCGGTGAGCGTAGCTCAGTCGGTTAGAGCGCCGGGTTGTGGTCCCGGAGGTCGCGGGTTCGAATCCCGTCGCTCACCCCAGACCCTTCCCGAGGCGTCTCGTGCGGCACCGCGCGCGAGGCGCCTTTTCTGAATCGGACCCCCCACGAGGATCGTCGAACCCCACATGAAGCAGCGACTCCGCACCGCAACGGCCCTCGCCACGGCTCTCCTCGCGCTCTCGATCGCCGCGCCGGTCGTCTCCAGCGCCCAGGCGGTGGAGGATGCCGCCCCGGGCGCGGGGCCCCGGGAGGGAGACGTGCTCACCTACGAGCGCCTCGCGGAGCTCAAGCCCTTCCTTCCCCCCGAGTTCTGGGCGAACCGCGACTTCTTCTTCTACGAGGGCATGCAGCTCGAGATCGGGCCCGCCCACCGCGACTACACGCCGGCCCCCGTCTACGTGGAGGCGACGAAGAAGTACGCCGGGCAGGTGAAGCTCGGGCCCGAGAACAGCCTGGTGGACTACCGCGCCGGGCAGCCCTTCCCGATGGAGGCGATCGACTGTGCCGGCGACCCCGGCGCCGGGGCCAAGATCGCCTGGAACTTCGTGCGCCGCTGGGAGGGCAACGGCGGCAAGGCGCGCTTCTACTACTCCTACTGGGACCGCGGCGAGGAGCTGCCGCTCTACTACGAGGGCCACAGCGCCGGCGTCTCCCTGGCCTTCCGCCCGGAGCCGGAGCACGACGAGCAGAACGGCGACCTGTTCCGCGCCGAGCAGCGCTACGTCGCCAGCGGCCCCGAGGTCGAGGCGCCCTTCGACGCCCGGGGGATCGCGCTCCTCACCTACCGCTACAAGGCGTCCTTCAACCCGGAGGCCACCACGCGCAACGACGACACCTGGGTCTACGTCCCCACCCTGCGGCGGGTGCGGCGCATCTCGACGGCCCAGCGCACGGACGCGGTCTCGGGCACGGACTTCACCCTCGACGACCTGTTCAGCTTCAACGGCATCGTGCCCCAGTACCAGTGGAAGTGCCTCGGGGAGCAGGACCTGCTGGCGCCCATGAACACCAAGGTGCGCGCCTACCCCTACGACCCGGACCACAACTTCGGCCCCTACGGCCTCTCCTTCGCCGACGACCGCTGGGAGATGCGCCACGCGGTGAAGATCCGCTTCATCCCCAACAACGAGGCCCACCCCTACGAGCACAAGGACATCTACATCGACGAGCAGACCCTCGAGCCGATGTACTCCTTCGCCTACGACCGCAAGCAGGAGCTCTGGAAGATCATCTGGCACAACCACCGCTGGAGCGACGAGGAGGACTACACCGAGTACCAGGGGTGGGAGTCGGTGCCCGAGCCGCGGGACCTGACGGTGGTGTCGGACATCATCGTGAACGTCCAGACGGGCACCGGGAACCGCATCGAGTTCTGGAACCGCACCGGGACACCCATGAGGAGCAAGGGCCGCATGCGCCGCTTCATCGACGTGGGGCGCCTCAGCCGGGGGCGCTGACGCGCGGCGGCCGGGGCCCGCGCCCCCCGGCCGGGACGCCTCCCCGGGGGCCCTCCCGGCCGCCGGGAGGCCTGCTCCCCGCGGGCTCCCCGCGGGCCGTGTGATACCCTTCCGATTCGAAGGGCCGTCCTCCGATCGGTGCACTCGTCCTGGATCCCCCGGCTTGTTCTCCATCGAGTCTGCCTTTCCCGCCGGTCTCCCGACCTCCCGGGAGCGGGCGGAGTCGAAGACGCTCGGGATCCGCCGTCGGACGGTCCGGCCTGGATTCGAGTGATGGTCACCCGCGGCCAGCGAGGGGTTCGGGTCCGGGTGGCGAGGGCATGGTTTGGGCAAGAGGTTGTACGTTGGCAACATCCCATTCTCGACCACCGAGTCGGACCTGCGCGACCTGTTCTCCCAGCACGGCAGCGTGGAGTCCGTCAGCGTGATCACCGACCGCGAGACGGGCCGCTCGCGCGGCTTCGCCTTCGTCGAGATGGACGCGGCCGCCGCCGACGCGGCGGTGCAGGCGCTGAACGGCAGCGACATGGGAGGCCGCAGCCTCCGGGTGAACGAGGCCCACGAGCGCCGGCCCGGCGGCGGGGGCGGAGGCGGCGGCGGCTACCGCGGCGGCCGCTGAGGCGGGCCGCGGTCCCACACGAGGCCGGGGCGGCGCGGCCGCCCCTGGCGATCTCTCGGGGCGGAGGGTAGAACGGATCCTCCGCCCCGAGCGTCACTGAACCCCTCGACCCGGATCGACCCGGAGAACGGGCGTCGCGGAAGACGCCGAGACACGAACCGAACGAAGCGAGAGAGCCATGGGAAAGAAGAGCCGGACATCCGTCCTGAAGCGCCAGCGCGAGCTGAAGAAGGCCGAGAAGGCGGCGCTCAAGCAGGCCCAGCGCGACATGCGAAGCGAGGAGAGCCCGAGCGGCGGCGGAGGCCAGCAGGTCGCCACCCAGGACGACCTGGAGGGCTACGGCCTCGGGCCCCAGCCCGAAGAGGAAGAGGAGTCGGCCTGAGCCCGGGCCGCACCGCCGTGGACCCCTTCCAGCTGCTGAGCTGGGCCCGGATCCCCTACCTCTCCCGCTCGCCGATCCCCCGCGACCTGTCGGCGGTGACGGCGGTGGGCGAGGAGGAGGCGCCGCGCAGCGCCCGCGTGACCCGCGCCGCGGTGGAGCGCGTGTGGTCGAGCGTGCAGGCGCTCTACCGCACCGGGGTGTACCCGGCCGTCCAGATCTGCGTGCGCTGCCGGGGCCACGTGCTGCTGGACCGCACCCTCGGCCACGCCTCGGGCAACGCGCCGGGCGATCCCGCCGACGCGCCCCGCGTGCTCGCCACCCCGGACACGCCCTTCTGCCTGTTCTCGGCCTCGAAGGCCATCACCGCCATGGTGATCCACAAGCTCGACGAGCAGGGCCTCGTCCACCTCGAGGATCGCGTCTGCGACTACATCCCCGAGTTCGCCCGCCACGGCAAGCAGTGGATCACCCTGCGCCACGTGCTCGCCCACCGCTCGGGCATCCCCGCCATCCCGCCCGAGGCCATGGACCTCGAGCTGCTGGGCTCTCCCGAGAAGATCGTCGACATCCTGAGCGAGACCCGCACCCAGTCGCGGCCGGGCCAGGTGCTCGCCTACCACGCCATCTCCGGCGGCTTCGTGCTGGGCGAGGTGGTGAAGCGCGTCACCGGCAAGGACATCGGCAAGGTGCTGCGCGAGGAGATCGCCGAGCCCCTGGGCATGCACTGGATGGGCTACGGGGTGCGCGCGCGGGACGTGGAGCGGGTGGCGGAGAACGCCTTCACCGGCCCGCCGCTGCCGCCCCCCGTCGGCATGCTGATGAGGCGCGCCCTCGGCGTCACCTACGCCGATGCGGTGGAGATCTCGAACGACCCCCGCTTCCTCACCGGGATCGTGCCCGCCGCCAACGTGGTGTGCACCGCCCGGGAGCTGGCGAGCTTCTACCAGTGCCTGCTCGACGAGGGCGAGCTCGACGGCGTGCGGGTCTTCGACCCTCGCACCGTGCGCCACGCCACGGCGGAGCAGGCCTACCGCGAGATCGACCTCACCCTGGGCATCCCGCTGCGCTACGGCCTCGGCCCCATGCTCGGCGACAGCCCCATCGGCCTGTTCGGCCCCGACACGCCGCGCGCCTTCGGCCACCTGGGCTTCACCAACATCTTCGGCTGGGCCGACCCGGACCGCGACATCGCCGTCGCGCTCCTGACCAGCGGCAAGCCCTTCCTCTCCCTCCACGCCATCCGCCTGCTCCAGTTCCTCTTCGGCATCAACCAGGCCTTCCCGCGCCGGGGTCGCCGCCGGCGCTAGCCGGCGGCGCAAGCGGGGCGGCCGGCGCTAGCCGGCGGCGTAAGCGGGACGGCCGGCGCTAGCCGGCGGCGCAAGCCCAGCCACCGGCGCTAGCGGGCCGACCGCCCGGGAGTAGACTCCCGCGCGAGAGGGGGCGCGGGGAGGAGGCAGAGCCATGGCCGCCGGCCCCCGCCGCCCGCCCCGCATCCTCCTGGTCGAGGACGACGCCGCGGACCGGGAGCTCACGCGGCGCGCCCTCGAGGCCGAAGGGACGGCGCCCGCCGTGCTCGACGAGGCGGCCGACGGCGAGGAGGCCCTCGACCGCCTGTTCCGGCGCGGGCCCTTCGCCGCTGCGCCGCGCCCGGATCTCGTGCTCCTCGACCTGAACCTGCCGCGCGCCTCGGGCAAGGGGGTGCTGGCGGCGCTCAAGGGCGACCCCGAGCTGCGCCGGATCCCGGTGGTGGTGCTCACCACCTCGGCGCGGCCGCGCGACATCCAGGAGAGCTACGCGCTGGGGTGCAACTCCTACCTGGTGAAGCCCCTCGACGCGCACCAGTTCTTCCGCAGCTTCCGCGCCCTGGCTCGCTACTGGTTCACCACCGTGGCCCTGCCCGACGCCTGAGCGCCGCCCGGGGCCCGGGAGCCACGACACCCGTTCTGCGACGGCGTTCCGCCTGTCGGAACGGGATGTGGTACCGTGCAGTGTCGGGGGGCAGTGCCATGGACGACCTCCGAACGCGCATCCTGCTCGTCGAGGACGACCCCGCCGACGCGCTCCTCGTGCAGCGTACCCTCGGCACGCCCAGCGGCCCGGGCTTCGGCTTCCGGCTCTACCGCTGCCAGGACCTCGCCTCGGCCCTCGAGCGCCTCGAGCCCGGCGAGATCGACGTCGTGCTGCTCGACCTGCACCTGCCCGACAGCCAGGGCGCCGAGACGGTCTCCCGGGTGCGCGAGCGCGACCCCCTGGTCCCCATCGTGGTGTTCACCGTGGCGGGCGCCGAGGACCTGGCGCTGCGCTCGCTCCAGGCGGGCGCCCAGGACTACCTGGTGAAGGGCGAGCTCAGCCAGAGCGGCCTGCGCCGGGCGATCCGCTACGCGATGGAGCGCCAGCGCATGCGCCTCGAGGCCGAGCGCCTCCAGGAGCGGCTGCGCCAGGCCCAGAAGCTCGAGAGCCTCGGCATGCTGGCCGGCGGCATCGCCCACGACTTCAACAACCTGCTCACGGTGATCCTCGCCAACAGCTCGCTGGCCCTGCGCGACCTGCCCGACCGCAGCCCGGCGCGCTCCCCCCTGGCGGCCTCCATCGAGGCGGCGCGCTTCGCCTCGCGGCTCACCGACCAGCTGCTCGCCTACTCGGGCGGCGCCAGCACGGTGCTCGAGCCCCTCGACGTGTCGGCGCGCATCTCCGACATCGAGAACCTGCTGCGCCGCCTGCTCTCCTCCAACGTGAGCCTCGAGCTGCACCTCGGCGAGGGGCTGCCGGGGGTCGCGGCGGACGCCGGCCAGATCCAGCAGCTGGTGATGAACCTGGTGCGCAACGCCGCCGAGGCCGTCGGCAAGGAGGAGGGCCGCGTCGTGGTGGAGACGCGCCTCGCCCAGGTGGATGCCGCCACCGCCGCCGACGTGGTCTCGGGCACCTCGATCGCCGAGGGGCCCGCGGTGGTGATGAGCGTCCGGGACACGGGCTGCGGCATGGATGCCGAGACCGCGGAGCGCATCTTCGACCCGTTCTTCACCACGAAGTTCACGGGACGCGGGCTCGGGCTCGCCGCCTGCCACGGCATCGTGCGCTCCCACGAGGGCGCACTGCGGGTCGAGAGCACGCCCGGCGGAGGCACCACGATCCGGGCCTACTTCCCGGTCCACGAGGTCCCGAAGCGGCGCGTGCCGGTCTCCGGTGGAGACGGCGCGCGGCTGCTCGTCGTCGACGACGACGACGGCGTGCGCGAGGCCGCGCGGCGCTGCCTCGAGGCCAGCGGCTACCGGGTGCGCGAGGCCGACGGCGGCCGGCAGGCGATCGCGGCGCTCGCCCAGGACCCGGGCGCCGTGGACCTGGTGCTGCTCGACCTCACCATGCCGGACCTGGGCGGCGATGAGACCTTCCTGGCCCTGCGCCGCATCCGGCCGGACCTGCGCGTGCTGCTCTCCAGCGGCTACGACGCACGGGAGGTCTCGCGGCGCTTCGACGTCGACGGCGTGTCCGGCTTCCTCTCGAAGCCCTACGAGCCCGAGGCGCTGGCCGCGAAGGTGGCCGCGCTGCTGGCCTCCGAGCCCGAGGCGGAGGCGGACGACGAGAGCGCCCGGGCCGGCTGAGCGCGGGGGTGGCGGTCCCGCGCCCGTCGCGCGAGACCGCCACCCCCGCGAGTGCTCAGGCCTTCTCGATCGGCGGGATCCGCAGGTTCTGGCCCGGGTAGATCTTGTCCGGGTCCTGGAGCATCGGACGGTTCGCCTCGAAGATGACCGGGTACTTCATCGGGTCGCCGTAGTGCGCCTTGGCGATCTTCGAGAGGCTGTCGCCGGACTTCACCGTGTAGAAGGTCGCCGCGGGCTCGGGCTTCTCGACGACGAGCTGGTCGTCCACCCGGGCGATGCCCTGGTTGTTGCCCACGAGCAGCACGACCTTCTCGCGGTCGGCCTGGCTCTCGGTCGTGCCGCGCACCGTGGCGACGTCGTCCGCCACCGTGATGGCGAGGTCCTGGACCGGAATGCCGAGGTCGTGGATGGTCTTGGTGAGCTGCTCGGTCGAGACCTCGGGCGCCTGGCCCGTGGCCTGCTTGATGCCGCCGACGAGCCTCTCGCCGGCGTCCTTCACGAAGTCGATCAGTCCCATGGGTACTCCCTTCCGTTCGGGTCGTTCGTTTCGTTCGAGTCGTGCGGGTCGGTGTGGATCAGCGCCGGCGCGAGAGCCAGCGCCGCAGGAAGCCGCCGCCGATGCGCGCGAGGTCGCCGCCGTCGAAGGAGCCGTCGGCGGCGCCGTCGAGGATCTGCTCGAGCGGGCCGAGCCCGCCGGGCACCGCGGCCTCGGAGCGCTGCCGCTCCAGGCCGAGGGTCTCGCGCAGGCCCCCGTCGTCGAGGCCGCGCTCGCGCCGGGCGCGGCCGAGGGCGCCCATCACGAGGGGCGCCAGTGCGACGAGCAGCTTGCCGACGCTGCCCGCGTCGAGCCCGCTGCGTCGGCCGATCTCCTGCTCCACGGCGCCGCGCCGGCGGCCGAGCATGTGGCCGAGGATGCCCTCGCCGTCGAGCGCCTTGCCGCGGCCCCCGCCGCCGAGCATCGCGCCGCCGATGGTCCCGACCAGGTCGTCGAGGGCGCTGCCGTCGTGGTCGCGCTCGAGGGCGCCGCGCAGCGCCTCGGCTCCGCCGGGGCGCCCGGCATTGCGCGCGAGGGCGCCCACCAGCGCGGGAAGCGCGGACGAGAGCGCGCTGCGCGTCGCTCCCGTGTCCGCGCCGAGCTGCTTCGCGAGAGCGTCGCTGGCGCCCCCGCGCTGCAGCTCGTTCAGTGCATCGAAGATGGATTCCATCGGATTCCCTTCCAGCGTCCGCCCCCACCCCGGTCACCCCGGCCGCGCCCAGGCTAGGACCCAGACGACGCGCGCGAGCCCTCTATTCGCGGCCCTCGGGCGGATTCTTCCCGCGTCGTGGGAACCGCCCCGGGCTCCCCCAGGGGCACGCAATCGACACGGCTCGGGTACGATGAATCGGAGTCACCCCCGCAGCCGTCTCATCTTGCGGGGGAAGGTGCGAGCCCGTGAGCGGAACCACGACCCAGCGTGCCGGAGGCCGGGCGGCCGACGCCGATCTCGAGCGGCGCTGGCTGGCGGGCGACACCCAGGTGCTGAGCGAGGTCCACCGCCGCTACGGCAAGCGGCTCGAGGGCGTGGCGTACCGGATCGTCGGCAACCACGCCGACGCCGAGGACGTGGTGCAGCGCGTCTTCCTCGCGCTGCCGCGCGCCGCCTACCGCGGCACCGCGAGCCTCTGGAGCTACCTGCACCGCGCCGCGGTGAACGGCTCGGTCAACCTGCTGCGCGCGCGGCGCCGGCGCGGCGACGCCCACGGTCGCGTCCTCGCCGAGGCGCGCCTCGCGGCCAGCCAGAGCGGCACGAGCCCCGAGGCCCAGGTGCTCGAAGGGGAGATGCTGGCCGCCATCGCGAGCGCGCTGCTCGACGTGAAGCCGCAGCACCGCCGGGCGCTGGTGCTGCGCATCCATCACGGCCTCACCAACACCGAGATCGCCGAGCAGGAGGGCGTGCCCCTGGCGACGGTGGGCACCTGGCTGCGCCGCGGCCGCAAGGAGCTGGTGACCGCCATGCGCCCGCTGCTGCGCGAGCTCGGTCGGAGGCCGCGATGAGGCATCGCGCAGCGAGCCGGCTGCTGCCCGCGGTGCTGGACGGCACCCTTCCCGCGCCCGAGGAGTCCGCGGTCCGCGCCCATGCCGAGGAGTGCCGCCGCTGCGCGCGGTCGCTCGAGGAGCTCGAGTCCGCCGAGGCCCTGCTGCGGCGGCTGCCGCTCTCCCTCGTCCCCCTGGCACCGGCCCGCGACGCCGACGTGCGGCTCGCCGGGCTCGCCCGCTGGGCCGGGCGACCCCAGACCGCCTGGGCGGAGCGGCTGGGTCTCCAGGCCGTGGGCGCCCTCGCCGGGGCCGTCCTCGTCGCACTGGTGATCGCGGTCGGCGACTGGGAGCCCGTGGTGAAGGAGCCCCACACCTATCAGAGCCTGGCGTCCGTCCTGCCGGGCGGCCCGGGGCTCTCGGGCTGGCGCTGAAAACCCAATGAATCCAGCATCTTGAGCCCGGGCTCCGGGCCCGGCCGGCTGCGGGTCTTCCCCAGCGTGGGGCCTTGCTGTCGGTGCCTGACGCCGGTCTCGGCGCTACCATCGTCTCTTCGATGGATACCTTCCCGAGGCCCCGATGAACCGCATCCGCGCCGCGCGGCAGGCGCGCGGCTGGACCCAGAACGAGCTCGCCGAGCGCGCCCAGGTGGCGGCGCGCACCGTCCACGCCGTGGAGAAGGGCGAGGCCTGCCGCCAGGCCACCAAGCGCAAGATCCTCTCGGCACTGGGCGTGCCCTGGGAGCTGCGCGACGACTACTTCCCCGGTCCGCGGCGCGTCCGCCACGCCCCGATCGAGGAGGCGCGGAGCGCTTAGGCGCCCCCGTTCGCATTTCCCGCCGTCTCCGGCTTCGAGACGGGGTTCTACGGATGCCGACCACCGGGCTCCGGCCTCGGCATCTCCACCGAAGCATTCGACGTCCCCCCTGCCGCGCAGGGCTGCAGTGGCGCAGGGGCGGGTCTGGATGGGGCTCCCGGGGGACCCTGCCCACGCCGAGCGATGCCCGCTCTCGCGCTGCTCGGGCCCGCGCTCCCGACCCGCGCCGCCGAGCATGCGGGCCCCCGGGATCTCACCCGCCCGACCCTCGAGGAGCTGCTCGAGGCGGAGGTCCACTCCGTCTCGAAGCGCGTCGAGCGCCGTCCTCGATGCCCCGGCGGCCGTCACGGTGCTCACCAACGAGGACCTGCGGCGCAGCGGCGCGACGAGCCCGCCCGAGGCGCTGCGGCTGGCGCCGGGGCTCCACGTCGCGCGCATCGACGCGGGCAGCTGGGCGATCGGCGCCCGCGGCTTCGGCACGCGGTTCTCCAATGGGCTGCGCGTCCTGGCGGACGGCCGCAGCGTCTACTCGCCACTCTTCTCCGGCGTGTTCTGGGACTTGCAGGACGTGGTGCTCGCGGACGTGGAGCGCATCGAGGTGATCTGCGACCCGGCGGCACGCTGTGGGGCGCGAACGCGGTGAACGGCGTCATCAACGGCATCACCCGCGACGCCGGGAGACCCAGGGCGCGCTCCTCGTCGCCGGCACCGGTGGCGAAAGCTCCAGCTGCGCTCCCTCCTCGACCTGCCCCACCGCCTCGAGCTCGACACCCTGCTCTACTGGATCGGCGACCTGCGCAGCCGCGACGTGGGCAGCACCGCGCGCCTCGACCTGCGGCTCGGCTGGCGGGCCCGCCCCAGACTCGAGCTCAGCCTGGTGGGACGCAGCCTCCTCGAGCACGAGCTCGTCGAGTTCGGCGACGACGACGACCGCTTGACGCCGGAGCACCCGTCTCCGAGACTTGCTCCTTCCCCTGCGCGCGCCGGTAGCTCAGCTGGATAGAGCACCAGGCTTCGAACCTGGGGGTCGGGGGTTCGAATCCCTCCCGGCGTGCCACGGGGCTCCCCTTCAGGCGCGGTCGAGTGCACCAGCCGACGCCGCTCGGCGGCACTCGCGCAACGGCGAGACCGCTAGGACCCTCCGGGATCCTCGTAGGGGTCGCCGCGGAGGTCGGGGCTGCGGCGGAATCGACGGTGGGCCCACATCCACTGCTCCGGGTGCTTGCGGATCAGGTGCTCCATGACCCGGTTGTAGCTCTCGGTGGCCTCGAGGATCTGCTCCCGGCGAGCGCTGTCGCGCGGAGGCTCCAGCTCGGCGAGGAACTCGATCACGTGGTGGTCGAGCCCGTCGCGCACGATGTAGCCCGGCACCACCGGCGCGCCGGTGCGCAGGGCGAGGATCGCCATGCCCGACGAGGTCGCGCAGCGGTGGCCGAACAGCGGGACGTACACGCCGTGGCCGCGGCGAACGTACTGGTCGAGAAGGATCGCCAGGGTCCGCCCCTGCCTCAGCACCCGCAGCGCCGCGCTCGTCGCGCCGCGGCGGTCGATGAGCTCGGCGCCGGAGCGGGTGCGGTTGCGCGCCAGGCGCTCCTGGATCAGCGGGTTGCTCTGCACCCGTCCCAGTGCGGCGAAGCCGGGGAAGCGGCGTCCGAGGGCGCGGATCGCCAGCTCGAAGTTCCCGAGGTGGAGTGTGAGCAGCAGGGCGCCGCGTCCGCGAGCCAGCGCCGACTCGAGGATCTCCGGGTTTCGGACTTCGACCCGGCTCTCGAGCTCCGCGTCGCTCCAGGTCTCCGACCGCGCGAAGTCGATCACGTTCCAAGCGAAGTGGACGAAGCTCTGGCGCCCCATCTCCAGGAGCTGGGGCTCGGGGAGCTCGGGATAGGCGAGACGCAGGTTGACCAGAGCGCGTCGCGCGTGGCGTCCGTCGCGGTCGAAGAAGAGACGGGCCGCACGCTCCGCCATGCGCCGGGTCCGAGACAGGGGCAGGCGGCGCGCGATCCCGGTGCCGGCGAGGTAGGCGCAGTACTCGGCGCGGTCGACGAGGCTCACCGGAGGAGAATAGCATCCGGCGTTGGCTGCCGAGCCGCTTCGCGGCCTTCTCGCTGCGCCGTCGGCCGGACCGACGCCGGCGTCCTACGCACCCGCTCCCGCCGGATCCGCCGCGACCCCCTGGATGACGTGGTCGGCGAAGGCCGCCCCGGCGTCCGCGCGGAGGTTGAACGCGAGCCCGACGCCGGCCTTCTCGAGCAGCGGGATCCGGTCGGCGTACCTGGCCGTCGCGGCGATGCGTCCCGCGAAGCCCGCTCCGAATGACGCGCGCCACGTCGGCCGCCTCCCGCTGGCTCGGGAAGACCAGCCGCGCCGCCCGCACGCAGCCCAGGCGTTGCACGTGTTGCAGGAACTCGGGATCGCAGACGTCGCTCCGGAGGACGTAGCGCCCGGCCGTCTGCTGCGCCTGCACGACCTCTGGTCCTGGTCGAGGCCGATCACGGCGTCGCCTTGGCGCTCGCGCATGCGATCGTACGCGCCAGTGCCCACGCCGACGCGATGACCAATGCGGGGAGCCCCACCGTGCGCGCCCCGAGTCCCAGCACGTACGCGATCAGCGTACCTGCCGGCGCCGCGAGCGGTCCGCTCCGCGGGGGCGCTGGGCTACGCTGCCCCCATGCGCAGCGCTCCCCTGTTCGATCCCGAGCTGTTCCGCGACGAGGCCGTGCCCGAGGAGACGCAGGAGCTGAACCGGCTGGTCGAGAAGGTGCTCGCCGACGTTCCCGCCGTCCACGAGCGCCCCCCCGAGGAGACGCGCGCCGAGCGCGAGTCGGGCGAGGGGCCGCTCCCCCTCGAGATCCTCCCGGACGGCGTCGATCGCACCATCGACGGGCCGGCCGGCCCGCTC
The DNA here is from genome assembly GCA_028277885.1 of Myxococcota bacterium. Lineage (GTDB taxonomy): Bacteria > Myxococcota_A > UBA9160 > UBA9160 > UBA6930 > JANQFK01. The sequence continues at coordinate 122,087 of JANQFK010000046.1, read as the reverse complement.
CGGCTGCGCCAGTTCCTCCCCGAAGGCACGCCGCGCTGCGCCTTCCTCCACCTCCACGGGGGCGGCTGGGTGATCGGCGGCGCGCACCACCAGGACCCGCGTCTGAAGGAGCTGGCCGAGCGCTGCGGCGCGGCCGTCGTGAGCGTCGACTACCGCCTGGCTCCCGAGCACCCCTACCCGGCGGCGCCCGACGACTGCGAGGCCGCGGCCCGCTGGCTCGTCGAGAACGCGGCGCAGGAGTTCGGCACCTCCACGTTCCTGATCGGCGGCGAGTCGGCCGGCGCCCATCTCGCCGCCGTGACGCTGCTGCGCATGCGCGACCGCCACGGCTTCACGGGCTTCGCCGGCGCGAACCTGGTCTTCGGCTGCTACGACCTGACGCTGACGCCGAGCGTGCGCGCCTGGGGCGACCGCAACCTCGTGCTTAGCACGCCGATCGTCGAGTGGTTCGTGGACCAGTTCGTGCCCGATCCGTCCCGGCGACGCGATCCGGACGTGTCGCCGCTGTTCGCCGACCTCACCGGGCTGCCGCCGGCGCTGTTCACGGTGGGCACCCTCGACCCGCTGGTGGACGACACGCTCTTCATGGCGTCCCGCTGGCTCGCCGCCGGCAACGAGGCGCAGCTGTCGCTCTGGCCCGGCGCCATCCACGCCTTCATGGCGTTCCCCCACCGGGCGGGTCGGGAGGCGATCGAGCGCATGCTGGCGTTCGCGAGCGAGCGCATCGATGGAGTAATGGAGGCCCGCTCTTGACTCTCGCCCTCAACGTCCTCGTCTCCGCGCTGGTCATCGGCTTCGCGTCCTGGCTCTCGGGGCGCCTGCCGGCCCTGGCCGGCTTCTTCGTGGCCCTGCCCCTCGCCACCATGCTCGTGCTCCCACTTTCCTTCCGCGAGCACGGCAGCGAGGAGTCGACGCTGCTGCTCGCCCGGAGCATCTTCGTCGCCATCCCCATCAGCCTGACCTTCTTCCTTCCCTTCCTGCTCGCCGAGCGCTGGAGCCTCGGCTTCTGGCAGGCCTACGCGATGGGCTGCGCCGCCCTGCCCCTCGGCTTCCTGCTCCATCGGGCCGTGGTGCGCGCGCTCTTCTCCTGAAGCGGAGGCAGGCCGCGCGCGGGGATCCGCCCGACCTCTGGTACCCTGGCGGCGTCGATGAAGATCACGCTGGTCCACCCTCCGCTGCACGTGCGGAACGTGAAGGGGCTGCCGGCCATCCAGCCGCCCATCGGCCTGGCCTACGTGGCGGCCAGCCTGCGCGAGGCCGGGCACGAGGTGGCCGCCGTCGACGGCCTCGGCGAGGCGATCGGGCGCGTCACCGACCTCGGCGACGGGTTCTTCGTCCACGGGCTGCTGCCCGACGAGATCGCCGAGCGCATCGACCCGGACACCGACGTCGTCGGCGTGAGCACGATGTTCTCGAGCTTCTGGCCGATCTCGCGCGCCGTCCTCGAGGCGATCCACCGGCGGCTGCCCGAGGCGGCCCTCGTCTGCGGTGGCGAGCACGTCACCCACTGCACCGACCTCGTGCTGCGCGAGAGCCCGGCGCGCTGGGCCGTGCTGGGCGAGGGCGAGGAGACCGTGTGCGAGCTCGCGGCCCACCTGGCCGGCGAGGCGGGGGCGCCCGGGCCGGACCGCATCGAGGGCCTCGCCTACCGGGACGCCGAGGGCCGGGTGCGGACCAATCCGCGGCGCCGGCGGCGGCGCAGCCTCGACGAGATCCCGTGGCCGGCCTGGGACCTGTTCCCGGTGAAGCGCTACATCGACGCGGGCCTCTTCGCGTCCATGTCCTACGAGCCGGCGCAGCGGCCCATGGTGGTGATCGGCTCCCGCGGCTGTCCCTACACCTGCAAGTTCTGCTCGAACGAGCAGATGTGGGGCGTGCACTACTTCACCCGCGATCCGCAGGACATCGCCGACGAGATGGAAGCCTACATGCGCGCCTACGGGGCGACGGACTTCCACTTCCTCGACCTGACCCCCATCATCAACCGGCGCTGGGCGAAGGACCTGTGCCGCGAGCTGATCGAGCGCGACCTCGGCATCACCTGGAAGACCGCGGCGGGGACGCGGAGCGAGGCCCTCGACGCCGAGCTGCTGCGCTTGATGGCGCGCTCGGGCTGTGACGAGCTGATCCTCGCGCCGGAGTCCGGCTCGCCCCGGGTGCTCGAGATCAACCGCAAGCGGATCGACCTCGAGAACGTGCTCGAGGTGGTGCGGACGATCCGACGCGAGAAGATCCCGCTGCGGGTGAGCGCCTTCATGATCATCGGCTTCCCCGAGGAGCGCCTGCGCGACGTGCTCGAGACCTACCGCTACCTGCTGCGCATGGTCTGGGCGGGCTTCTCGATCCTGTTCCTGAACCGCTTCGCCGCCTACCCGGGCTCGGAGTACTACGACACGGCGCTCCGCGAGGGCCGGGTGGAGCTCAGCGACGCGTACTTCCTCGACCTCGACCGCAACCTCGACTTCACCACCGGCTTCACCTCCTGGCACCCGCGCTGGAGCAGCGGCTTCGTCCACGCGCTGCGCATCGGCGGCTACCTGGTCTTCTACGGCGCCTACTACCTGCTGCGCCCGGTCACCGCGGCCCGGGCGGTGTGGGGCGTGCTGCGCAACCGGCCGCGCTCGCGCTTCGAGCGCTTCTTCAGCTTCCGTCTGTGGAGCGCGTCGCGGACGCTGCGGGTCCGCGTCCGGGAGTAGCCTCCGCGGGCACGTAGATGTGCACGTGGGACATCCCGTAGCCGCCGAAGCCGCGGTAGACCTCCTCGTAGGGGAAGACGAAGCTCCGTGCGAGCTCGAAGTCTGCCGGGAACGCGAAGGCGTCGAGGCACTCGCCCTGGGCGTCGGTCATGGCGCGGCCGAGCACCAGGAAGGGCGGCCGCTCGAGGCCCGCGTGGTCGAGGCTGAAGCAGTTGAGCCTCGGAGTGTCGAACAGGTAGACGTTGTAGCCCGGTGACCGCGCACCGAGGAAGTAGACGAGACCCGGCATGTAGTCGAGGGCGAGCACCGGGTCGCCGGGCCGGAAGCCGGCCTCGGCGAAGGCCTGCTCCACCTTGCGCAGGAAGCTGCGCGTCGCGAGGTCCACGCGCACGCCGAGGGACTCGACCCCCTGGGTCTGCTCGTGCATGGCCGAGCGCAGGCCGTAGGGCTCGAGGGCCCGGTGGTGGACGAAGAGCCAGCCCGTGAGCGCCACGGCCAGCACCGCGAAGAGCGCGTGGAGCCGCACGCAGCCCGCGCGCGCGCGCAGGTCGAGGAGCGCGACGCCCAGCACGACGAAGAGCGGCAGCACGTGGGAGGGCAGTCGCAGCGTGAGGGTGACGTTGGTGCCCGCGATCTGGAGCCAGGGCGCGACGAGCAGGATCGCGAGGGGCACCGCGACCTCGGCGCGCCGCTCCCTCGCGAGGACGCGGAGCGCGAGCAGGAGCGAGAGCCCCACCGCGAGGGCCGCGAGATCCATCAGCGAGGGGTGGTGGAAGAACGGGTGGCTGCGCTCCGCCGAGACGAAGGTGATCGCGGACGCGACACCGAGGCCCGCGCAGAGCGCGACGTCGAGGGAGAGCCGGGCGAAGCGCGACGCCAGGCCCGCGACGGCCGCGAAGCCCCCGGCGAAGAGCAGCACGTGGAGCGCGGTGCCGAGGTCGAAGCGGAGGTAGCGGGCGAGGATCTCCAGCGGCCGGTAGCCCGAGAGCGCGGGAATCTGCGCGGCGATCTCGAGGCGCGCGAGGAGCGGCCCGATGCCTCCGGTGCCCAGCACGACGAGGAGCGCGCCCGCCGCGAAGGACGCCGCGAAGACCCCCACGAGCCGCGCCCGCTCCCGGCCGGGGAGCCAGCGGAAGCCGACGCCCAGGGCACCGGCGAGGACCCCCACCCACAGGATCGCGGTGGGGAACTTGATCCACAGCTGGAGCCCGAGCAGCAGGCCCGCCCCGGCGGCGAGCAGCGGAGTGCGGCCTCCGGCGTCGCGCCCGGCCAGGGCGAACACGCAGCCGAGCGCGCCGTAGACGCACAGGTTGGTCGCGTCGTTGTACCCGAAGGAGCGGCTCGCGACGTGGAGGAGCGTGCCGAGGAGAGCGAGGGCGAGGAACGGGACGAAGCGCACCTCGCGCGGCAGCACCCGCCGGCGCGCCCAGGCGAAGACACCGGCCACGAGGGCCAGGGAGCCCAACAGCTCGGCGGCGAGGCGCAGTGCGCGGGCGCCCGCCACGCCGATCCACGGCCCGCCCGCCACCGCTCCCAGGAGCCGGTAGAACTCGAAGGGCGGGAAGGCGCCCTCGGGATGGTTCAGGTTCAGGAGGAAGGCGCCCTCGTCGCCCATCTCGAAGCCGCGGTCGAGGGCCCAGAGGTCGAAGCCCAGCTTGGCGAGAAAGGCGAGGAGCAGCAGGCCGGTGACGAGGCGCTCTGCGCGCGACACCGCGGCAGTATGGCGAACCCGCGCGCCCGCGCTCCAACCGTTGCCCGCGGGGCGGCGGCCCCCTACCTTCTGCGCGCCTCGAAGCACGCGGAGAGAGGGGAATGATAGAGCGGCTCTGAAGAACGGGACTCGTTTCGAATCCCTCCGGGTCGAGCCCTTCGGGCTCGAATCCCTCCGGGTTCGAATCACTCGGGCCGGGCCCTCGGGCTCGACCCCTCCTCTCGGGGCCACTCATGCCTTCTCGTGCTTCCGTCGTCTTCGACGACGTGTGCTTTCGACACGACGCCGCCGGCGATCCGCTCTTCTCCTCGCTCAGCGTCCACTTCCCCCGCGGCTTCACGGGCATCGTCGGCCCGAACGGGGCCGGCAAGACCACGCTCCTGCGCCTCGCCACCGGTGCGCGGGCGCCCGAGCAGGGGCGCATCCAGTCGCCGCGCTCCGCGATCCACTGCGAGCAGCGCACCGACCGGCCACCCGAAGGGCTGGGGGTCCTGCTCGCCGCGACGGACGGCGAGGCCCGCGCGCTGCGCGGGCGGCTCGGCGTGGAGGCGGACTTCGCGTCGCGCTGGCCCACCCTGAGCCACGGCGAGCGCAAGCGCGCCCAGATCGCCACGGCGCTGTGGCGTGCGCCGGCGCTCCTCGCCATCGACGAGCCCACGAACCACATCGACGCCGACGCCCGCCGCATGCTGATCGGCGCGCTGGCGCGCTACCGCGGGGTGGGGCTCCTCGTGAGCCACGACCGCGAGCTGCTCGACGGGCTCTGCACCCGCTGCCTGTGGCTCGACCCGCCGCGCGCCACGCTGGTGCCGGGCGGCTACTCCCAGGGGCGGGCCCAGCGCGAGGCGGACCGTGCCCGCGCGGGCCGCGAGCGCGAGCAGGCCCGGCGCGAGCGCGACCGCGCGCGGCGCGAGATCGCCCGGCGTCGTGAGCAGGCCGCGCGCTCCCACCGCGACCGCTCGAAGCGGGGCCTGGCGCGCAAGGACCACGACGCGCGCTTCGAGAAGAACCTGGCCCGCGTCTCGGGCAAGGACGGCCAGGCGGGTCGCCTGCTGCGACAGCTCGAGGGCCGCGGCCGCCGGGCGGAGGCGCGCCTCGCGGCCGCCCACGTCGAGAAGGCGGCCGAGCTCGGCATCTGGCTGCCCGGCTCACGCTCGCCCCGTCCGGCGCTGCTCCACCTCGAGCCGGGCTCGATCCCCCTCGGCGCGGGCCGCGCGCTGCACCTGCCCGAGCTCGCCCTCGGGCCCGACGAGCGGATCGCGATCACCGGTCCGAACGGGAGCGGGAAGAGCACCCTCGTGGGCCACCTCGTCGCCCACGCGAAGGTCCCGGCGGACCGGCTCACCGTGCTGCCCCAGGAGGTCGAAGCCGACCGCGGCGCCCGGATCCTCGACGAGGCGCGCCGGCTGCCCGCCGATCGGCTCGGGCACGTCATGAACGTGGTGAGCCGGCTGGGCTCGCGACCGGATCGGCTGCTCGAGAGCCACACGCCGAGCCCCGGCGAGGTGCGCAAGCTGCTCCTCGCGCTCGGCATGCTGCGCGCCCCCCACCTGATCGTCCTGGACGAGCCCACCAACCACCTGGACCTGCCGTCCATCGAGTGCCTGGAGGCGGCGCTCTCGGACTGTCCGTGCGGGCTCCTGCTGGTGAGCCACGACGAGGCCTTCCTCGCCGGGCTCGCGACGCGGCGCTGGCGCGTCGAGGGAGGCGGCGCGGGGGACTCGCGGCTCGTCGCCTAGCTGAGCGAGCCCTCCGGGCTCGCTTTGCGGCGCAAGCCGACCCATCCTGGGTCGGCCTCCTGGCTGCGATTCCGCTTCGCGGGATCTTCCGCGTCGTCGGCTGACCCTCTCGGGTCGGCCTCCTGGGCGGCGGCGCTCAGGGCTCGAGCGTCTCCGCGAAGGCGTGCAGGGCCTCGTGGGTGTCGGGCGCCAGGCTGATCAGGAAGCGCCCCTCGGCCATGCCGTCGACGAGCGCGTCGGCGACCTGCTCGACGGTGTCGGCGTCCTCGACCTCGCGGTCGCGCAGGTCGCGGCTGCCCTCGGCGGTCCAGACCAGCGCCTTGCGCGGGAAGGCCGTGTCGGTGATGCGCGGCGCGAGCAGGTGGGCCTGCACGCCCCGCGGCCGCAGGTAGGTGGCGAGGGTCCGCGTGAGGCCGAGCAGCGCGTGCTTCGAGGTGGCGTAGGGGCTGCTGAGCCCGCTCGGGTCGCCGAACAGGCCCGCGCTCGAGCCCGTCACCACCACGTGCCCCGCCTTCGCGGCCAGCAGGTCCGGGAGCAGCGGCTGGATCGTCCGCACCACGCCGAGCACGTTCACGTCGAGGACCCGGGACCACTCGGCCAGGGGCACCGCCTCCCAGAGTCCGCCCAGGGCCACCCCGGCGTTGGCCATCACCACGCGCACCGGCCCCCGGGCGCGGGCCCGCTCGGCCAGGCGCGCGAGGTCCGCCTCGCGGGCGACGTCGCAGCGGACGCCCTCGGCCCCGAGCTCGCGGCAGGCCGCCTCCAGGGCGGGCTCGTCCACGTCCCCCAGCACGAGCCGCGCGCCGAGGCCGGCGAAGCGGCGGGCCGCGGCCAGGCCGATGCCGTTCGCGCCGCCGGTCACGACCGCGACGCTCCCCGCGAGATCCAGCTGGCTCATGCCCCCTCCGTTCCAGAGCCCCCCAGGCTAGCTCGATCGAAACGAAAAGCTATCGTTTCGGAAGGGATGACTCTCGAGGAGTTCCGCAGCCGCCGGGCCGACCAGAAGCGGGCCGCCATCGTCGCGGCGGCGACCCGGCTGTTCGCCGAGCGCGGCTTCGACCGGGTCTCCATGGCCACCCTGGCCGAGGAGGCCGGCGTCTCGACGGCCACGGTCTACCGCCACTACGAGGACAAGGCCGACCTGTTCGGCGCCGTCCTCGACGCCCTCGTCGAGGAGTTCCTCCCCCGGCGCCGCGAGCCCGGGCCCCCGGGCGACGACCCGCCGCTCACCGAGCTGTGCCTGCGCTACGGACGCCTGCTCTCGACGCCCCGGGTCGTGGGCCTGGTGCGCGCCGTGGTCGCCAACAGCGAGGCCACCGAGGGCTTCCGCCTGCGCCTCGCGAAGCACGGCAAGGCGATCTTCGCGGGCGAGTTCGGTCGGGAGATCCGCCGGCTCGCCCGGGACGGCGGGCTCGAGAAGGGGATCGACGTCGAGCGCGCGCGCTCGGAGCTCCAGGGCATGATCGAGCACTACACCCTCGTGCGCGGCCTGCTCTTCGGCCAGCGCCCGGGCCCGCGGAAGCTGCGCGAGGTGGTTGAGGGCTGCCTCGAGACCTGGCACGCCCGCTGGGCCGAGCACTGATCTTCGGCGCGCCCGCAGAAGGAGACAGGAGGATTCCATGAGGACTGCACTTCGCTGGATCGTGCGGGTCGTGGCCGGCGTCGGGGTGGCGGTGGTGGCCGTCGCCTTCGCGGCCTGCTTCACCGACGGCCCCATCGCCATCTTCCCCGGCGGCCCGCTCCGGGGCGGCGAGCTCGTCGAGACCGGCGAGATCGACTGGGACGCGCTCGCCGAGGTGCGCGAGGTGGAGCTCGAGAGCGGCGGCCGCTCGCGCACGACCTGGTTCGTGGTCCACGAGGGCCAGGCCTACGTGCCCTGCAGCCTGAACTTCCCGCCCTTCAAGCGCTGGCACGAGGAGGCCCTCGCAGACCCACGGGCGGTGCTGCGCGTCGAAGGCAAGCGCTACCGGCGGACGCTGCGCCGGGTGGACGACCCGGCACTGCACCGGGTGCTCTTCGACAAGGGGGGCGCGAAGTACGGAGGCGGCCCGTCCTCGTCGCCCGAGGAGCAGTGGTTCTTCCATCTGGCGCCGCCCGACGCCTAGCCGAGCGAGCCCTGCGGGCCCGGTTTGGGACGGAGGTCGACCCGTGCTCGGCACGGGGAGGAGCGCGTCCGCGAGGATCACGCCGCCCCCCACCGCCCAGGCGTAGGAGCCCTGGGCGCGCAGCCCGGCCACGACGTCGTCGAGCTCCTCGGGGAGCACGAGGCGGTCGCCGAAGGACCAGGCCGTGAGGCCCGAGAGGCCGAGCAGGAGCGCGGGGAAGATCAGGAGGCGCATGCCACGGCCCCCTGCCCGGCCGCGCCGGCCGAGGCCGCCGCCCCGACCTTCACCGAGAGCTCGGTGCCCTCGTTCATGGCGAGCATGGCGGACTGGAAGCCGTTGGCGGGGTCGCGCACCCAGGCGAGGAAGTCCGAGTGGTCGGCCCAGAAGGCGCCGACGTTGTCCGAGACGACGGCGCCACCGGGCCGGATGTGCGGCGCCACGAGCTTCAGCACCGGGAGCATCGCCGGCGGGAAGCCGTCGCAGAGCAGCAGGTCCACCGGCCCCTCGAGGTCGCGCAGGGTCTCGGTCGCATCGCCCTCGCGGATCTCCACCAGCTCGAGGAGCCCGGCCTCGCGCAGGTGCTGCCGCGCCCGGGCCGCCTTGGCGGGCACCCGCTCGGTGCCGATCACGCGGCCGCCGCCGTTCTCGCGCACCGCCAGCGCCAGGTAGATCGTCGAGACGCCGAAGGAGGTGCCGAACTCGACGATGCGCCGGGCGCCGAGGGCGCGGGCCAGCAGGTAGCAGAACACCCCCTGGCTGCGGTCCAGGCAGATGAACTTGTCGTCGAGGCGGTGACCGAAGCGCTCCCAGGGGATCGCCCGCCCCAGGGCGAGGCGCGGCAGCTGGTCCAGGAACTTCAGGTAGACGCTCTTCTCCTGGCGGTCGGCCTCGCGGTGGAGCCGACCGAGCAGGGCCCGCACCTGCGGGTCCGGGAGGGCGTCGAGTGCGGCATCGGGGTTCGCCATGGCGGTCTCCTTCGGGCGTGGGGCTAGAATACGAGTGATTGCTCGTGTATGGTACTCGCAATGCCCCGCCCCCCGGCCGTCGACGTAACCCCGCGGAAGTCCCCGCGTCAGGAGCGCTCCCGCCGCATGGAGGGGCTGATCCTCGCGGCCGCGACTCGCGTTCTCGAGGAGGCCGGACCGGCGGGCTTCAACACCAACCGGGTCGCCGAGCGAGCCGGGATCAGCGTGGGCTCCCTCTACCAGTACTACCCCAACAAGGCGGCCCTGCTCTTCCGCCTGCACGAGCTCGAGATCGCCGACACCTCCGCCGCGGTGGCGCGCATCCTCGCCGACGGCTCGAAGAGCCCGCGGGAGCGCGTGTTCGCCGGCGTGCGCGCCTTCTTCGAGACCGAGGCCGCCGAGGCGCCCCTGCGCGAGGCCCTCGGCCTCGCGCGCGTCTACTTCCGCGACTCCGAGGAGTTCGCCGGCGTCGAGCGGCGCGGCGTCGAGCGCATCCGGCAGTTCCTGCGCCACGCCCAGCCGGAGCGGCGCGGCCGGCGCGAGTTCGACGCGCGCTTCATCCAGACCGTGCTCGCCAGCGTCTCCGAGACCATCACCCACCGCGGCGTGCGCGGTCGCGAGCTGCGCCGCTGGGCCGACGAGTGCAGCGAGATGCTCTGCAACCACGTCGGCCTGTAGGACGCGCTAGGCGGCCCCCACCATCCCGCGCAGCAGCGCCTCGCAGTCGCCCTGCTCCATGTAGCGCGGCACCGGGTAGTTCATGTGCGCCTCGGCGAGGGCCTGCTGGGCGATGCGCGGAACGTCCTCGGCCCGGAGCGCCTCCAGGGTCTCGGGGATCTCGACCTTCGCCTTCAGGTCGCGCACGGCGGCGATGAAGGCGCGCGCCCTCTCCTCCGCGCTCGAGCCGGCGACGCCGATCGCGTCGCCGAGCCGCGCGAGGCGGTCCACCACGCTCGGCAGCGAGAACTCGAGCACGTGGGGCAGCGCGATGGAGTTCGCCCAGCCGTGGGGCGTCCCGTAGAGGGCGCCGAAGGTGTGGGCGATGGCGTGGACGTAGCCCACGTTGGTGCGCGTGAAGGCGAGCCCCGCGTAGTAGGAGGCGAGCGCCATGGCCTTGCGGGCCTGGAGGTCGTTGCCGTTGGCGTGGGCGGTGGGGAGGTTCGCGAAGATGAGCTTCACCGCGGCGGTGGCCCAGGCCTCGGTCTGGGGCTTGGCCGTGGTGGCGATGAAGGACTCGACGGCGTGGGTGAGCGCATCCATGCCCGTCGCGGCGGTGACCCGCGGCGGGAGCCCCGTCATCAGGGTGGGATCGAGGGCCGCCATGTCGGGCAGCAGCTTGGGATCCACGAAGAAGCGCTTCACGTGGCTCTCGGTCTCCGACACCACGGCGGCGAGGGTGACCTCGGAGCCCGTGCCCGCGGTGGTGGGGATCGCGTAGATCGGCACCGGGGCCTCGCGCACCTTGAAGAGCCCCTCGATCTTGCGCGCGTCGCCGCCGTTGGTGGCCGTCGCCGCGATCACCTTGGCGGCGTCCATGGGCGAGCCGCCGCCGAGGGCGAGGACGGCGTCGCAGTCCTCCCGGCGCAGCAGCTCCAGGCCGGCCTCGACCTGGGCGAAGGTGGGATCGGGCTCGACGCCGTCGTAGGTCACCGAGGCGACGCCGGCGGCCTCGAGGGCCTGGCTGATGCGGCCGACGATGCCGATCTCGGCCAGCACGGCGTCGGTCACGACCAGCACCTTGCGGGCGCCGGTGCGGGCCAGGGCCTCGCACAGCTCGCGCGCGGCGTCCTCGCCCACGAAGGTGACCGGGACCCGGTCGGGAAGGATCCGGGAGAACAGGCCGGTGGCGCCGACGGCGAGGCCGTGGAGGGTGCGCTTGATCATGGGGGCTCCTCGGGAGGGCCGCCGGTCGGCGGCTCGCGGGAGTCTAGTCCGGGTGTGGCGGCCCGGCTCTCCCCCGGCTCAGGAGCCCACGGCCGCGCGGTAGTTGGCCAGGGCCCGGTAGTAGGCGGCCTGGGTGCGGATCAGCATCACGGCGGCGTCCGCGGCCTGGACCTCGCGGATGTTGACGTCGATCAGGTTGCTGGTGCCGAGGAGCAGCTTGCGCTCCTCGGCGCTCCGCAGGCGAAGGGCCAGCTCGAGGTTGTCCCGCGCCGCCTCGGTCTGGGCGTAGGCGGCCTCCACGCCGGTCAGGGCGCGGCGGATGTCCGCCTCGATCCGCTCGCGGGCGAAGCGCTCCCGGCTCTCGAGGCGCGAGAGCTCGGCCTGCGCGATCGCGACGCGGCCGCGGGCGTCGCGGCGCTGGATCGGCAGCTCCAGGCGGATGCGCGCCCGGACCTCGGTGTCGCTGCGCGGGTCGCCCTCGATGGAGCCCTCGGTGGAGATGCCGGGGTCCGGCTGGCCGGTGTCGCGGGAGCCCTCCACGAGCAGGTCCATGTCGGGCAGCACGTCGTTGCGGGCCAGGTCGAGGGCGACCTCGGTGCGCTCGCGCTGGAGGGACAGGTTGCGCAGCAGCGGGTGGGAGCGGGTGGCGCGCTCCAGGTCCGGGCCGAGGGGGATCCGGTCCGGCGGCTCCTCGGGGGGGAAGTCCTCGGGCAGCCGATCGCGGCCGGGCACCTCCGGGTTGCCGTCGGCGTCGCGCAGGAAGAGGGAGAGGCCGAGGGACGCCTGCTCGGCGTCGCGCTCGGCCCCGAGCAGGCGGATGCGGCGGTCGACGATCAGCCGCTCGTTGTCGACCAGGTCGATGCGCGGGACCACGCCCCGGGTGACGCGCCGCTCGAGCTGGTCCTGGCGCTGCGCGGCGACGTCCAGGAGCTGGCGGGAGACCTCGACCCGGAGCCCCGCGGCGAGCCAGTTCCAGTAGGCGACGCTCGCGTCGCGCTCGAAGTCGATCCGCTCGAGCTCGATCTGCGGCCCCGCCCGGCGCACGTCGATCTCGGCTCGCTGCAGCCGGGCGCGCGCCTCGTCGATGCTGCGTCCCCGCAGCAGCGGCAGCTCGAAGCCCGCGCGGAACTCGCCGTCGCGATCCGTCTGGCGAGCCCCGTCGTAGGAGGGGAACTCGCCCCGCCCGAGCCGGTAGCCGCCGAAGAAGCGGGTGCCCCACAGGCGGGTGTTCTGCTCGAGCATCCCCTCGCCGGTGTAGCTCTCGTAGAAGCCCAGCTCCCGCACGTCGCCGATGCCGACGAGGCGGGTGTCGAAGCCGCCCTCGGCGGCGCGCAGTGCGCCCCGTGCGATGTCGCGCTCGCGCCGCGCGGCATCCAGCAGCGGGTAGTGGGCGTCGACCGAGGCGAGCACCTCGTCGAGCGCGAGGGGCTGCCGGGGCGACTGCTCCGCGGGCTCCGCGCCGACGGGATCGGCCGCTCCCAGCGCCAGCGCGAGCGCTGCGGCGGCGACCCTCATGGTGCCGCCACCGCGGGCAGGGGCTCGCCGGGGGGGCGGCCCTGGAGCGCCACCGCGGGCGGGAAGCCGTTGGCCTGGCGCCAGAGCTCGTAGCCGATGCTCACGCGATCGAGGAGCACGAAGCCCTTGGCGCGCATTCCCTGGCGCAGGAACGCCGGCTCGGGCCAGGGCTCGTCGTCGGCGTCGGGGGTGACCAGCACGCGGAAGCGCCCGGTCCCGTCGTCGCTCGGGTCCACCAGCGCGACGCGGCCGCCGAAGGTGCCGACGGCGACCGACGGCCAGCCCGCGAACTGCACCGCCGGCCAGCCCTCGAACTGGAGCCGCACCGGGCGGCCGTCGGAGACCAGCGGCACGTGGTTGCCGTCGAGCCAGAGCTCCACGGCGCGGCTGCCGGCATCGGGGATCAGCTGCACCAGAGGGTCGCCGGCCCGCACCAGCTCGGCGCCGGGGCTGGCGAAGAGGCGGAACACCGTGCCGTCCCGCGGCGCCGTCAGCAGCTGGGTGTTCTGCTGGGCGATGCGCACGTCGAGGGCGGTGAGCCGCTCCTCGAGCGCCGCCGCCTCGACCTGGGCGGACTGGACGCCGGTCCGGGCGGACTCGATGCGGGCCTGCACCTCGGTCTTGGCGCGGCCCAGGTCGGCGACCCGCGCCTGCTCGTCGAAGCGGGCCGCGGAGAGCGCCTGGCGGCGCTGCTGGACCCGGGCCCGGGCCTCCTTGGCGGCGCGGTCCGCCACCTCGAAGTCGAGCTCCGAGACGAGGCCCTCCTCGACCAGCTCCCGGTGCCGCTCGAAGTTGAGCCGGGCCTGCTGCTCCACGGCGCGGGCGGCCTCGAGGTCGTGCTGCGCGGAGCGGACGCCGGCGCGCGCCACCTCGACCTGGCTCTCCGCCGCCTCCACGGCGAGGCCCTGGGCGTCCTGGAGCGCCTCCACCTGGGAGCGGAACACGCCGACCTTCTCCCGGGACGCGTCGAGCTGGGCCTCGAGGGCGGCGCGCTGCTCCTCGAGCCGACGCAGGATCGAGGGGTCGTTGTCGACGATCTCGAGCAGCGGGTCGCCCGCGGCGACCCGCGAGCCCTCGATCACCCAGGCCTGGCGCACGCGGCCGCTCACCGGCGCCGCCACGGTCTGGATCCGGTCGAAGGGGTCGAAGGCGACCACGCGGCCGGCGCCGCGCACGTTCTGCTGCCAGGGCACGCAGGCGAGGGCGAACACGGCGACGAACAGGATCATCACCACCAGGGCCGAGAACATGCGCAGGGCGCGCGGGCTCTGCACGAGCTGGAGGGCGGAGAGCTCGACGCGCGAGGAGCCGAATCCCGAAGTCACGCCGACGTCCTCCTCGACTTGCCGCTGCCCAGGGTGAGGGTGCGCGTGCAGCGCGCCAGCACCTCCGGCCGCTCGTCCGCCACCACCAGGGTCCAGGGCGCCTCCGGTGCGAACAGGGTGTCGAGTACGCACTCTAGCTCTGCGTCCTCGAGGGCCACCAGCGCCTCGTCGAGGAGCAGCAGCCTGGGCCGGGACACCAGCGCCCGGGCGAGCATCAGGGCGGCCACCTGGCCGCCCGAGAGGGGCTGGCCGTCCGTGGCGAGGTCGGTGCGCAGGCCGTCCGGGAGCGCGCGCACGTCGTCGAGCAGGCCCACGGTCGCGAGGGCCTCGCTGGCCTCGGCCACGCTGAGCTCCGGCCGGGCCACGCGCAGGTTGTCGAGGACGGATCCCGAGAAGACCTCCGGCTCGCCGACCCGGGTCACCGACGCGCGCAGCACCTCGAGCTTCAGGTCCCGGAGATCGCTGCCGTCGAGGGCCACGAACCCGCTCGTCGGCGCGCGCAGCCCGGCCAGCAGGTCGATCAGCGTGCTCTTGCCCGAGCCCGAGGGTCCGCGCAGGGCGAGCCGCTCCCCGGGCCTGAGCTCCAGGGAGAGGTCGGAGAGGACCTTGCGGTCGTCCCATCCGTAGGAGACGTCGCGCAGCTCCATGTGCACCCGGTCCCGGGTCTCGGGGGCCGGGGACCCGTCCTCGCGCTCGACGGGCAGGTCGAACAGCACACCCAGCTTGTCCGTGGCGGCCAGCAGGTCGTAGAAGCTCTCGAGCTGCTTCCCGAGCTTCGCCACGGCGGCCACGATGGCGGTGATGATCAGCTCGGAGGCGACGAGCTGGCCGAGGGTCAGCTGGCCCGACACGACGAGCGCGCCGCCGAGGGCGAGGAGCACGCTCCCGGCCAGCACCTGGAGGGCGAGCGCGCCGGAGAGCTGGCGGAGCACGATCCGGTAGTGGCGGCGCCGCGCCGCCACGTAGGCCGACGCCAGGCGGTCGGCCCGCTCGGCGGCGTAGATCCGCCCCCCGCGGCTGTGGAAGGCGACCGGGTGGCGGGCGAGCTCCTCCATCCAGCCCACCACCGCATACTTCGCGTTCGACTCGCCCACGGCCGTGCCGACGGCGCCCCGCCCGAAGCCGAACACCACCAGCGCGATGGCGGCGAGCAGCAGGATGCTGAAGGCGAGCATCAGCGGGTGGTAGAAGGAGAGGATCAGCAGGCCGACGCCGGTCTGGAGCAGCACCGAGGTGCCCTCGAGCAGCAGCAACGCGCCGATCTTCTGCACGGTGAAGACGTCGAAGAGCCGGTTCACCAGCTCCGGGCCGTGGTGACGGTCGAGGGAGCCGAGCTCCACCCGCGGGAGGCGTCGGGCGAGGTCCATCACCACGCGCACGAAGACGCGCCGCTGGATCAGCTCGGCGGTGTAGGCCTGCAGCCCGGCGAGGAGCGCCGCGAAGGCGAGGCCGGCGAAGAGCAGCAGCGCGAGGACGACGACGGGCTGGATCAGCCCGCCGAACGCCACGGTGTTGACGAGCTGCTGGACCGCGATCGGGGTGGCGAGGGTGAGGGCTCCGATCAGGACGGCGTAGAGCACCACCGTGCCCAGGTCGCTGCGGTCGGGCCGCACCAGTCCGATCAGCCGCCGCAGCGGCGGCACGGCGTGGGGCTTCGCGGCCGCCGGCGAGGCGGCCCGGGCGCCGGGGAAGGCGGGCTCCACGAGCACCCAGGGCAGCAGCGCGTCGGGATCGCTCGCGGCGAGCGCGCCGGCCACGCCCCGGGGACCCAGCCACAGGTCCGTCTCCTCCGGGCCCGCCAGCCGCGCCCGCCCCCAGGCGCGGTCGAGCAGCGCGAACCACGCGGGGCCGCTCTCGCCCTCGCCCTCGCCCTCGCGGCGGGTGACGAGCGGAGTGCCCCGGCTCGCCGATCCCACGGCGTCGCGCGCGCTCAGCAGGACCGTGCGCGCCGCGAGGCCGTGGGGCCGGACCGCGAGCTCGAGGTCCTCCTGCCAGGTCGCGGCGCCGCTCTCGCGCGGCTCCACGGGCTGCCGCTCCGGGTCGATCTCGCCGAGGGCCGACTCGACGAGCCGACGCACCAGTCCGGCCGGGGCCGTCTCGAGGACGGGCTCCCCGTGGGGATCCAGCTCCAGGGCCTGGGCTCCGGCCGCCATGACGTACTTCGGGGCTCGCGGCCGGGGTCAGGCCGCGAGGGGCTTCGGGCTGGCGGAGGTCCCGGCCGCCCGGGCGACGTGGAGGGCCACCTCGAGTCGGTCGCAGGCCGTCTGGACCGCGCCGCAGAGGTCCGCCTGGCTGGCCGAGACGGCAATGGCCCGCGCCCCCTGGGGCTCGGCCCACAGGACGCAGTGCACCCCGCCCCGGACCGCTCCGGCGGGGGCGGCCTCGAAGCGGGCCCAGACCCGCACGGGGGTCTCGTGGTAGCGGACGGCGGCCGCCACGGTGGAGCGGACGAAGTCGAGGCTCCACGCGTCGAGGTCGAGGCCGGCGGTTTCGAGATGCAGCTCCATGACGCCCTCCTGGAAGCACTTGGCGGAGCATGGGGCTGGGGAGACCGTTAGTAAAATAGATAATGATGGGATGATTCTTCGTCTTTAACGAACTCCGGGGACGAGCTGCGGCGGGCCCGGAGCGCCTGGCCGCGGCGCTGCGGGCGAGCGGGCCAACAGGCGGGCGGAGGGTCCGACGGACGCCGGAGGGGCCGCGTGCCGGCGGCTCGGGGATCGCACCCCGGCTCTGGCCCTGCATCGCGGCGGTCCTCCTCTCGGGGCCTAGGCGGGGAGCTCCTCCACGGCGCGCCAGGCCTGGTCGATGGCGGCGTCCAGGTAGGCGCTCGCAGCGGCGTCGGAGTTCGCGATGGCGATGCGCCCGAAGGGCCGGCGACCGACCTCGTGGGGCGCCTCGCCGGGCGCGTACTCCGGATCGAAGAGCGGGTTCGGCGTGAACGCGTAGCCGTGGGGCCAGCGGTTCACCGCGATGGCCTCGATGTCGCGCGCCGGATCGAAGCCGCCCGCCCCGAGCATCCCGCCGAGGTGGGTGCGGATCTCGCGCTCGAGGGTCTCGAAGGAGGTCCCGAGCAGCTCGTAGCGCCCGAGGCGCGACTGCTCGCGCGGGGGCGGGCCCGGGCGCACCACGGAGCGGCTCAGGTGCACGACCACCGGCTCGTCGGGATCGCTGCCGAAGCGGTAGTCGCCGAGGCTCACCGGGAAGTCCAGCATGGCCAGGCGGTGCCAGCTGCCGGGGCAGTGCGCGAGGGCGAGGCCGAGGGCGTGGAAGGCGCGCCAGTCGCGCAGCAGCACGTTCGTGTAGACGAAGGGGATCTTGACCAGGGACCCCAGCGCCTGCTTCTGCTCCGCCGGGAGCTCGGGGCACAGGTAGGGGACGATCATGTTCCAGCAGGCCAGCACGACGCGCCGGGCGCGAACGCGCTCGGTGCGACCCGCTCGCACGTAGGTCACGCCCACGCGCTCCGCGCCGCGCGGGTCGCCCTCGTGCTCGACGCGCACCACGGTGCTGCCGAGGCGCAGCCGCACCGGGGCGCCCTCCCGGTCGAGAGCCGCGTAGTCGAAGGCGGCGGTGACCACGTCCTCCATGCCGTCGCCCTCCGCGACCGCGGGCACCAGGCTGCGCACCAGGAGCCGCGCCACCGAGGCGTTGCCGTCGGGGAAGTGGAACACGTAGGGCTCGAGCCACCAGGAGAGTGCGCGCCGGATCGCGCCCTCGAAGGTCCCCAGGCTGGTGGAGCCCAGCCCGGGCAGGCCGAAGCCGAGGGCCTCGAGGGCCGTCACCGCCTCGATGCCGTGGCCGAAGTAGCCGCTCGGCACGTCCTGGAGCAGCCCCAGCACCTCGGGCTCGGTGATGCCCAGGTGCTCGGTCAGGAAGGCGCGGTAGGAGATCGACTGGAGGAAGTCGGGCTCGCGGAACAGCGAGTGCTCCGGAAGCCGATCCTCGGAGCCGCCGACGAGGCGCAGGAGCTCGCGGCGCGCCGCGTCGCCGAGGGGCATGCGCGCGATGGCCTCCTCGACGGGCACGCCGCTCGGCGCGACGGGGAGGAAGGCCGAGGGATCGACGAGGTCGCTGCGCACCAGGCGATCGGTGCCGTAGGTGGCGCGGTCGAAGTAGATCGCGGCCGCGAGGTCGTTGCGCCGGAAGAAGCCCTGGTCGTAGGCGTCCTCGAGCCGGCGCGTCTCCACCCCGATCTTCCGCAGCAGGCCCTTGGCGACGTCGCTGTAGTCCGAGGGCGCCTCGAGGGACTGGCTGCCCCCGTACCCGAGGATGGTGCGCCCCTGCCAGGCGAACTCGTTGCGCCTGGCGTGGCCGCCGAAGTCGTCGTGGTTCTCGAGCAGCAGGACGCGGGCGCCCGGGTGCCGCTCGCGATGGAAGTGGGCGGCGGCCAGCCCGCTCACCCCGGCGCCCACCACCACCAGGTCGTACTCGCCGGCATCGGGCTCCAGCGCCGGCCCCCAGTCGGTGCGCTTCTCGAAGGCCATCTGGTGGGCGACCTCGAAGGCGCCCTCGTGGCTGCCGCGCAGGCCGAGGCGCGACGGCGGATGGGCGGCGGGATCGCGGGGCCGCCCGGCGGCCCCCACCGGCCCCGACGGAGGCCCCGCGCCCCGGGGCGAGCAGCCCGACGCCACGGCAGCGCCGGCGACGAGACCCCCCGCGGCTCCGTGCAGGAAGTCCCGCCGCGAGATCTTCCGCCCCATCCCGAGGTCTCGATCTCCCTTCATCGATGCACAAGCTACCTCGGCGTCGGACCGAACGTCGGCGCCCGCGCCCAGAGGTCGAGACGACTCGAGACCCCTGGCCCAGATCTGGCGCTCGCACGACGGGCTTGGATCCCGCCCGGCTAGGAGGCCGACCCAAGATGGGTCGGCCTCCTAGTGTCCCGAGTCGATAGTTCGGGCCGGATTCCTCGCTGCGTTTGAGCGCAGAAGGCACCGCGGACGCTGGCAGAATCGCCTTCGGAACGCATGCGAATGCTTGGCTGAACTTCGGATTCGGGACACTAGATGAAGCCCTCGTCGAGTCCCTGCTTGGCAGCCCTGTATCCCTCGCAGGCGGCGTCGAAGAATTCTTCCTCCGGCGCTAGGTGCTTCGGGAGATTCGCGACCCAGTCGTCCCGTTTCTCCTTGGACTCGAAGGCCCAGCTGGGAATCAGGATCGGGAACCACGTTCCGTTCCAGCCGTCGCACTGGAAGCCCTTGCCGACGGGGCGAAAGAGGAAGCGCTGGAAGTTCCGCATCTGCTGCACGGGAACCTGCGCATAGATGTACTCGTGGCTCTCGTTGTGACAGCGGCAGGCTGCGTATCCGAGGAGCCATGCGAGACAACGTCGTCGCGCCTCGCGCTGGATCTTTGGGTGGATGTAGCAGCCGACGTCTGCAAACCGATAGTCCCTCGAGACCAGATCCTTGGCGAAGTCGTCGAGGTTTTGTTTCTCGTTGACGTATGGGAGCATGTCGTGGTTCATGTGGATTCGGAAAACGCCCATGGGCCCTTCCACACCGGACGACGTCAGCTCCACGTACTGCGAGTTGTGATAGTCGAAGAACCAGCGCGGAAGAGCCCTCACCGTGCTGAGCCCGTAGCGCGATTGATCCGCCTTCATGATTTGCGTCGCAAACATGAGGCACCGCTGCTGCTTCGCGTATCCGGAGTGAAGGTCCATCCGGCAATCGGAGAGTCGCATCCCGCCGCTGATCCAATCAGAAAGCCCATCCGGGGTCTCCACCGTGGGTGAAGTAACGCCGGCAGGGGAACCACTCGGCTTGAAGAGCCGGCCTTCGATGATGTTCTTGTGCCTCTCGAGGAAGCCGTCGAAGCTCTTGGGAACGAAGTTGAATGAGACGACCCAGCCCGTGATCTCCTTCGTATTCGGATCGCGCACCGCAACGCCCGTCTTCTGCAGGTCTACTATCCCGTAGTTCACGGTCTCGAGGACGATCTTCTCGATGTTGTGCGGCGTCACTGACGAGGGCTGACCCATCTCCCGTGCGGCAAGGATCTCCTCGGTCTGCGCTTGCAGGTTCTTCTCGATGTCCGGGAGGTTCTTCAAACGCCTCCAGAAGGTGTCCACGAAATCGCGTAGGGACCGACCGACCCATCCGTGCCCGGCCCCGTTCGGCGATTCGAAGAGGAGAGCGGCGGCCTCGTTCATGTATTGGATCGTGAAGCTCGCATCGAGAAAGTAAGCTGGGGAGGCAGTCGACATCGCAAGGGCCGTAGCCTGGTCACCGGTTGCGATGATCTGGTCCGGGCCGAGCTTCACGAGCTCTTCGAACTCCTTTTGCAGCGGCTGCTCAAGAGTCTTCTGGAGGTCGTCTCGCCGATACTCGATGATTCGCAGGTTTCGAATGTTGAAGCCGACGCTCTCCCGATCCTGGGTCAGGAGGACGACCTTCCGGTTGAGCGCCATGGCGAAGCCCAGCTCCCAAAGTACATTGGGGCTGTTGTCCGTAAGGTCGACGACACACAGGGTCGAGGACCGGATCTGGTCCTTGATCGAAGGGACGATCTCGAAGCTCGCAGGCTGCTTGTCCACTCTCGTGCACGCGAGCTCCTCGATCTCGCCCTCCTTGTTCCCAGGTACCGCGGAGCACGCATCCTCGATCCGTGCGTATACGTCGTCGAAGGACTGATCGAAGGGCATGAGAGCCAATACTTGCATGGGCATCGTGCGGCGACTCCCCGACCGACGGTTGCGAAGGCTGGTGGATTAGATCACGACGACACCCCGCGGGCGTGTGAAGTGCTTCACTCGGCCAGCCTGCCCCGCGGGGCCCCTGGAGCGCCGCGGCTGCCCAGGGCAGCCGGATCGGATCCCCGCGCTCGAAGGCCTTCCCGGACCGGAAGGCCGCGCCGGGCTCCTCGACTCCGAGCAGGCGCCTGGTTCCATCTCGCTTTGCGCAACGGCGCGACCCTGCTCGAGGGCCGCCGGCGAGTCGCGGGCCGAGGCCGAGGCTCAGTCCGCTCCGGCGGCCCGGGCGAGCTCCGCGAAGGAGCGCTGGGTGGCGGTCACCATCTGGTGCAGGTCGGGGACCAGGTCCCAGTCGGCCGAGAACCCCCAGGAGAGGGTGCCGTCGTAGCTGAACAGCGCGATGCCGAGGCCGAGCAGTCCCATCAGCGGCACGTGGGGATGGATCTCGAGAAGGGGCGACTCGAGCAGCCACAGGCGGTGGCGCGGGCCGGGCACGTTGGTGACCACCATGTTGAAGGGCGTGCCCAGGGTCATCAGACGAGAGCCGAGGGAGAGCAGCGCGGAGCCGGTCCACTCGGTCACCTGGGTGAGGGTCTCGGCGCCGAGGGCCTGCTTCGACCGCTTGAGCTCGGCGGTCTGTTGCCGGATCCGGGCCAGACGCTCGAGGGGATCGGGCTCGGCGATGGGAAGGTCGACGGTCCAGGCCGAGACGCGGTTGCCCAGGCTGCTGCGCTCCGAGGCGACCCGCACGCTCACCGGCGCCATGACGCGGAAGCGGATGCCCTCGAGGTCGAGGCCGCGGTCGCGGGAGAGGTAGCGCCGGACCGCGCCGGCCGTCGTCGCGAGGACGACGTCGTTCACGGTCCCGCCGGAGGCCTTGCGCACGGCCCGGATCCGCTCGAGAGGCAGCGTCGTCCAGTCGAGGCGGCGATGGGGCCCGACGGGCCGGTTGAAGGGCACCGGCGTGGCGATGCCCGCGCCGTCCGTCGCCATGCGGCCCAGTGCGCGCAGCCGCTCGGCGAGCTGGTGCCGGGCGCCGTCCTCGTTGCCGAGCAGGCGAGCCAGCGCCGAGCCCACCTTCCAGGGAGCGCGCATCACGCGCTCCGCCTCGCCGAGGCCGAGGGCGAGGGCGCCCGGCGCAGGCCGGGGCTCCCAGGCGGCGGGGGCCTGCACCTTCTCCTGGGGCTCGGGGGTGAGGAGCGCCGAGATCAGCTCCGAGCCGGAGATCCCGTCCACCATGCAGTGGTGCACCTTCGAGACGACGGCGACGCGGTCGCCCTCGAGGCCTTCGATGACCCACAGCTCCCAGAGCGGCTTCTCGCGATCGAGGTGCTGGGAGAAGATGCGGCCCGCCATGCGCTTGAGCTGGCGGTCGTTGCCCGGGTGGGGCAGGCGCGAGTGGCGCACGTGGTAGCGGATGTTGAAGTCGGCGTCGTCGACCCAGACCGGGTGCCCCTCCACCGGCGTGCGCGCGAGCCGCTGGCGGTAGCGCGGGATCCGGTCCAGGCGCGAGGCCACGTACTCCTCGATGCGCTCGATGTCGAGACTGCCGTCGTCCCGCCGCAGGGGACCCGCCTCGTGCACCTGGGTGGAGGCGACGTGCATCGCCGCCGCGGGCCCGCTGTCCTCGTAGACGAGGAAGGAGTTGTCGAGCTGGGTCAGCCGGTCGTAGTGGGCTTCGGCCATGGGTCCTCGCGGCTCAGAGCTTGCGGAGCGTCTCGAACTCGCGCTCCACGGCACCGACGAAGTCGTGCAGGTCCGGCAGGGCGTCCCAGTCCGCGTTGAAGCCCCAGTAGAGCCCGCCGTCGTAGCTGAAGAGCGCGATGCCGAGGGCCTGGTTGGTGAAGAGCGGCACCAGCGGGTAGGAGTGGAGCAGCTTCGCGCCGTCCATGTAGATGGGGATCGGCGGTCCGGGCACGTTGGTGACCACGAGGTTGTAGGCGCGGCGTGTGCTCGCCAGCCGGCTGAAGGTCACCAGCAGGCCGGTGGCGGTCCAGTCGCTCACCGCCTCGAGCGCCTCGGTGCCGCTGGCCTGCCCCGAGCGCTTCGCGTGCTGCATCTCCTCGGAGACGCGCTGGATCCGCCGCCGCGGGTCGGGCTCGTCCACGGGCAGCCGCGCCACGATCATGGAGACGCGGTTGCCGAGCTTGCCGCGCTCGGACGCCACGCGCGTGCTCACGGGGACGAAGCTGCGGAAGTCGATCTCGGCGAGGTCGAGGCCGTGGCCTCCGAGGTAGCGGCGCACGGCCCCGGCCACGCAGGCCAGCACCACGTCGTTCACCGTGCCCCCGAGCTTCTCCTTCACCTCGCGCACCACGTCGAAGTCGAAGCGCGTCCAGTCGAAGCGCCGGTGGGGACCGATCGGGACGTTGAAGGGCGTCTCCGAGGCGGGGGTGAGCGAGGTGGCCACGGACTCGGCGAAGCCCGAGGCCGCCCGGGACGCCGCCTCGACCGTCCGTTCCCGGTGGCGCAGCGCCTCGGCGGCGGCCCCGAGGGCGCGCGCGGGAAGCGAGGCGCGCCGCAGCACCTCGTCGCGAAGCAGCCCCAGGGAGCCCGGCGCGGGCCGCGGGATCCAACGGTGCTCGGGCCGGCGGGCGCGGTACTCCGGGTCCGGCCCCATGAAGGCCGCCAGCAGGTCCACGCCGGAGATCCCGTCGATCAGGCAGTGGTGCACCTTGGAGACCACCGCGAAGCGATCCTCCTCGAGCCCCTCGACGAACCACAGCTCCCACATCGGCTTCTGGCGGTCGAGCTTCTGGGACATGATGCGGCCCACCAGCCGCTTGAGGCGCCGCTCGTCGCCGGGAGCGGGGAGCGCGGTGTGGCGCACGTGGTAGGTGAGGTTGAAGTGCTCGTCGTCCACCCAGACCGGGTGCCCGGTCACGGGCATGCGGTCGAGCTTCTGGCGGAAGCGCGGCGCGCGCTGGAGGCCCGACTCGGCGATCTCGAGCACGCGCTCGAAGTCGATCCCGCCTCCCTCGACGCCCAGCGGGCCCGGGTCGAAGATCCCCACGGACCCGACGTGCATGTGCACGCCCGGGGACTCGAGGTCCAGGAAGACGGTGTCGAGCGCCGTCAGCCGGTCGTAGTGCTCGTAGGCCATCGGCTCGCCTCCCCTGCGAGGATGGAAGGGGAGAGTCTACCGCGGCTCCGGGTCGGGAAGCGATGGGCTCGAGCCCCCCGTGTGGCCGTCCGCCCCATGGCTCGCGACGACGACGTCCGGGGCGCCCCCACCCGACCCGACGGCCCTCGGACCGCCGAAGGCCGCGATGCCGTCGGCGGTGAGCGCCACGGTCTCGGTCCGCGAGGAGTCGGCCAGCTTCGACTTGGACGCGGTCATCGGAGGGGGAGGGGGGGCGCGTGGCGGCGGGCGTCGAAGTCGAGCGGCTCCGCATCGGTGACGGTGCCCTCGCCCGGATGAGGCCGAGGCCGTCGCTCGAGACGGCGGAGACGGCCTAGTGGATCGGCATGCCCCCCGCTTCCTGCCGAGCACCCAGCCAGGCCGCACCGCCTTGGCGAGCGGATTTGACCGTCCCTGCGAGGCGAGGGACCCTCGAGTGGGTGTTCCGGTGGGCCCGCAGTGCCGAAGGTCTGATCCGCCGCACGCTCGGCGGCGCCGAGTGGAGCCAGCTCTCCGACTTCGTCTCGCCCTCGTTCTTCGACGTGATGCCCGCCCGGGCGCTGCTGCGCCAGGCGCGCGAGCTGCTCGGAAACGCCTCGGACCGGAGCGGCTTCCGGGCCCTCGTCGGGGATCTGGGGGGCGCCCTCGCGAGCCGCGGCGTCGAGGTGGAGCTGCGAGCGGGCGGCGAGGCGGCGGAGGCCGACGCCCACCGCGAGCTCGACGAGGCCGGGCGTCGCGCGCGTGGGCAGCGGGTGCTCGAGATCTACTTCGGACAGCTCCTGGTCCACGACGCCGCGGTGATCGACCTGCGCCTGGACCGCTTCCACGGCGGCGACGCGCTGGCCTGGCACCCCGGGCCCTACTGGATCCGCTGGGACGCCTCCTTCCTCGACGGGATGCGCCGCGTCTACGCCGGGTTCTATCGCGACGACGACGCGCTCTTCCAGGAGGGGCTCGAGGACCTCGGCATCGAGGCCGCCGGCGAGTCCTTCCGCAGCCACTTCGGCGCAGGCGACCAGCGGTCCGTCCGCTTCGACCCGAAGGCCTTCCAGGACTCCTTCCACGACGTGTTCGTGCGCTGCCGCGACGCGGGCACCTCCCTGCACCCGAACTTCCTCGCGATCGGCTGCTACCTCGCCGCGCTCTACGACCACCTCGGCGCCCTCGGCGGGAGCTACGACGTGCGCGACGCCTACGAGCGCGTCAGCACGGACGCGGCCGATGTCGCCGGACGGCGATGACGGCGCCGCAGCGGCTCGCGGTGGTGGGTGCGGGCGTGGCCGGCCTCGCCTGCGCGGGCGCGCTCTCCCGGGCGGGCCGCGAGGTGAGCGTGTTCGAGAAGGCACGCGGCCCCGGCGGCCGCACCTCCACCCGCCGCGGCGAGGCCGGTGCCTTCGACCACGGCGCGCAGTACTTCACCGCCCGGGACCCCGGCTTCGCCGCGGCCGTGGCGCACTGGGTGGGCGACGGCGTCGCCGAGCCCTGGCGCGGACGCATCGTCGAGGCCCGCGGCGGGGGCCAGCTCGTCGAGCGCGAGACGAGCGCGGCGCGCTACGTCGCGGTGCCCCGGATGAGCGCGCTGGCGCGGCACCTGGCGGGCGACCTGCGCCTGCGCTGCGGGGCGCGGATCGAGAGCGTGGAGGGCGAGCCCGGCGCCTGGTGGCTGGGGGAGGAGGGCGGCGGACGCCACGGCGTCTTCGACGCGGTGGTGGTCGCGACGCCGGCCCCCCAGGCGGTGCCACTGCTGGCCCCCGCGCCCGAGCTCGCGGCCCGCGCCGCCCAGGCCGAGCTCGCCCCGTGCCTCGCCGCGATGGTGGGCTTCGCGGCGCGCGTCGAGGCCGATCTCGACGGTGCGCTGGTGGCGCGCGGCCCGCTCTCCTGGGTGGCGCGCGACTCCGCGAAGCCGGGCCGCGACTCGGGGGAGCGCTGGGTGCTGCATGCCTCTCCGGAGTGGAGCGCCGAGAACCTCGAGCGCGCGCCCGACGCCTTCGCGCCGGAGCTGGTCGCGGCCCTCGCCGATCTCCTGGGAGCCGGGCTGCCCGCGGTGCGCCACCTCGCCGGCCACCGCTGGCGCTTCGCGCGCGCCACCAAGCCCCTGGCCGCGCCGTTCCTGCACGACCCCGCCAGCGGCCTCGCGGCCTGCGGGGACTGGTGTGGCGGCGACAAGGTCGAGGCCGCCTGGCGCAGCGGCAGCGCGCTCGCTGCCCGGCTGTCGGGCGCGGGGTCGTGAGCGCCGCCGCGCGCCCGCGGGTGGTGATCCTGGGCGGGGGCTTCGCGGGCCTCGCCGCGGCCGCGCGCCTGCCCGCCTCGGTGCGCGTCACCCTCGTGGACCGCACCCGGCACTTCGAGTTCCTGCCCAACATCCACGAGCTGGTCTCGGGGGTGAAGACGCCGCGGCTGCTGCGGCTGCCCCGGGACCGCATCGTGCGCGGCGCCGGCCACCGGCTGGTGCGCGCGGACGTCGAGGGCATCGACCTCGCCGCCCGGCGCGTCCACGTCGAGGGCCGGCGGCCCATCCCCTACGACGCGCTCATCGTGGCCCTCGGCGGCGTCAACGCCAGCCACGGCGTGCCCGGCGTCGAGAGCCACGCCCTCCCCTTCAAGTCCGTCGACGAGTGCGCGCGGATCGGACGCCGGCTCGAGGACCTGGCGCGGGCGGGCGGGCGGCACCCGGTGGTGATCGTGGGTGGGGGCCTGGAGGGCGTGGAGGCGCTCGGCGAGGTGCTGCGGCGCTGGCGCCGGCGCGACTGCCTGCGCGTCCAGGTCGTCGAGGCCCGGGAGCGCCTGCTGCCCGAGGCGCCTGCGAGCCTCGATCGGCATCTGCGGCGGCTGTGCCGGGACCACGACGTGTCGATCCACGTGGACGCGCGGGTGGCCGAGGTGCGCGCCGACTCGGTGCGGCTCGAGGACGGCCGGGTGCTGGAGGCCGCCGCGACGATCTGGACCGGTGGGCCGGTGGCGCCGCCGCTGCTCGCGGCCTCGGGCCTGGCGCCGGCGCCGGGCGCGTGGGCCCCGGTGGAGCCCAGCCTGCTGAGCACCGCCGACGACGACGTGCTGGTGGTGGGGGACGCCGCCGCGCTGCCCGAGCCCCTCGGCAAGCAGGCCTACCACGCCCTCGACATGGGCCGCCACGCCGCCGACAACGCCGCGCGGCTGCTGAGGGACCGGCCGCTGCGCCGGTTCCGGCCGTCGGGCAAGCCGATGCTCGTCTCCTTCGGAGACCTCTCCTGCTTCCTGGTGGCGGGGGGCCGCGCCCTGGCGGGCCCGCCCCTCGGAGCCGCCAAGGAGGCGGTCTTCGAGCTGGTGATGGCCCAGCTCGACCGCCGGCCGCTGCTCGACGTCGCGCCGGCCGTGCTGCGTCGGGCCCAGCGCGCCGGCCTGGAGCTGCTCTGGCCGGCCCTGCGCTCGCCCGCCTCGTGGGCGCGCATGAGCCACGTCTCGCTGCTGCCGGCTCACTGAGGCGGGCGAGACGTCCGCCGAGCCGAGACCGTCAGGGCGTCGGCGGCTTCGGTGCCCAGGACTGGCACCAGCCCCTGGCCGGCACCTTGCCCTGCTGGAAGAGCGCGCACTTGCCGAGCCCCTCGGCGGGTCCGGTGTAGAGCACGCAGCCTCCGCACACCTGCCCCTCCTTCACCGACTCGTTCACGTAGTTGAGCGACCCGATGATCGGCTGGTTGGCCGCGAACTCGGTGACGAGCTTGTCGCCCTCCTCGGCGGCCGCGGGCCGGGGCACCCAGGTCGCGGCCAGGCCGCCGCCCACGGCGGCGACGCCGGCCGCGGCGATCCGGGCGAACTGTCGGCGGGTGATTCGATGGCTGTGCTCGGGATGCATGGCTGTCTCCTTCGTCCATCTCACCAGGGAATGGCGCTGCCATCCCAGGCGAGGAAGCTTCCGGACTGCTCGGGAGCGAGCCCCTCGACGACGTCGAGGAGCTGGCTCGCGGCGCGGTCCGGGTCGAACGGGGTCGAGGGCACGACGCGCCGCTGGAAGGGGCGCGAGAGGTCGGTGTCGACGGTGCCGGGGTGCAGCGCCACGCAGATCGCGTTGGGGGCGCGGCGCGCCAGCTCGATGGCGAGGGTGCGCGTGAACATGTTCTGGGCCGCCTTCGAGCCGCGGTAGGCGTACCAGCCGCCCAGGCGGTTGTCCCCGATGCTGCCGACGCGCGCCGAGAGGTTGGCGACCACCGCGCGCCCGTCGTGCCGAAGCAGCGGCAGGAAGTGCTTGGCGACGAGGAGCGGCCCGATGGCGTTCACGTCGAAGACCCGGCGGAGGGCCGCCGGGTCCACGCTCTCGAGCTTCTTCTCGGGCTGGACGTCCTTCTCGTCGTGGAGGACGCCCGCGCAGTTCAGCAGCAGCCCCAGCTCCGGAGCCAGCCGCGAGACGCTCTCGAAGGCGCGGCCGACCGAGACCTCGTCGGTCACGTCGAGGCGCTCGAGGTGCAGCACGCGGGGGTGTCGGCGGTGCAGCTCCGCGAGCTCGCGGCTCCGCTCGGGCTCCCGGGCCGTGGCGACGACCCGGTCATGTGCGCCGCGCTCCAGCAGCTGGCGCACGAAGGCGAGGCCGAGACCTCGACTCGCGCCCTGCACCAGGGCTGCGCGGGGCTCGGGGCTCGCAGCGCTCACGCCGCGGCCGCCATCCCCGCGCCGACGTCCCGGGCCGGACCCGAGACGCGGCCCACGACCGGCCCGCCCTCGTCGAGCCACTCGTCCAGCAGGCGTGCGGTCTCCATCTCGCCGCAGCCCAGGCGATCGAGGCAGTGGGCGAGGGTGAGCATGCGGAGCAGCTTGGCCGGCGCGGGCTTGGGGAGCCGGGGATCGGTGTCTCGGTACACGTTCCTTCTCCTGCGAGTGCCGCCGATCGGGCCTAGGCGGCCTCGGGGGTAAGGCGCAGGGCCTCGACGTAGGGCTCGAGGTCCTGCTCGGTCAGGGTCTCCAGCTCGAGGAGCCGCCGGGCGGACTCCTCGAGGACGTCCTGGTGGGTGCGCAGCACGTCCTCGGCGCGGGCCAGGGCCGCGTCCACGATGTCCCGCACGGCCTCGTCGATCTCACGCGCGGTCTGCTCGCCGTAGGGGCGCGGCGGAGACGAGGCTCCGCCGAGGAACGGCGACGGCTGGCCGGCGTAGACGGCATTGCCCAGGCTCTCGACCATGCCGAAGCGCGTCGCCATGTCCCGGGCGATGTCCGTCGCTCGGGCGAGGTCGTCCGAGGCCCCCGTCGAGAGGTGCTGGAAGGCCAGCTTCTCTGCCGCGCGACCGCCGAGCAGCACGCAGAGCCGGTCCTCCAGCTCCTCCCGCGTGGAGAGGAAGCGGTCTTCCGAGGGTCGCTGGAGCGTGTAGCCGAGGGCGCCGATGCCGCGCGGGACGATCGACACCTTGTGGACGGGGTCCGCGCCGGGGACCGACAGCGCCACGAGGGCGTGACCCATCTCGTGGTGGGCCACCACCTCGCGCTCCCGGGGGTTCAGCAGGCGGCTCTTCTTCTCGGAGCCCGCCACGATGCGCTCGATCGCGTCGCTGAAGTCCCGGAGCTCGACGCGGTTCGCTCCGCGCCGGGTGGCCACCAGCGCCGCCTCGTTGACGAGGTTCGCGAGGTCGGCGCCGGTGAAGCCCGTGGTCAGCCCGGCGACCTTCTCCAGGTCGACGCCCGGGGCCAGGCGCACCTTGCGGGCGTGCACCCGCAGGATGGCGGTGCGCCCGGGGCGGTCGGGCCGGTCGACCAGCACCTGTCGGTCGAAGCGGCCGGCGCGCAGCAGCGCGGGGTCGAGCACCTCGGGGCGGTTGGTGGCGCCCAGCAGCACCACGCCGCTGGCCGCGTCGAAGCCGTCGAGCTCGACGAGCAGCTGGTTCAGGGTCTGCTCCTTCTCGTCGTGGCCTCCGCCCACGGCGACTCCCGCACGCGCGCGCCCGAGGGCGTCGAGCTCGTCGATGAAGACGATGCAGGGGGCCTTGTCCCGGGCCTGCTTGAAGAGGTCGCGGACGCGCGCGGCACCCACGCCGACGAACATCTCGACGAACTCGGAGCCGCTGATCGAGAAGAAGGGGACGCCGGCCTCGCCCGCCACCGCGCGCGCGAGGAGCGTCTTGCCGGTGCCGGGGGGACCCACCAGGAGGAGGCCCTTCGGCATGCGGGCGCCCAGGCGCCCGAAGGAGGCGGGGTCGCGGAGGAAGGAGACGACCTCGTGCAGCTCCTCCTTCGCCTCGTCCACGCCGGCCACGGCGTCGAAGCCGGTCTTGGTATCGTCCTCGACGTAGACCCTGGCCCGGCTCTTGCCGACGGAGAACAGCCCGGCCCCGGGGCCGGCGCCCCCGGTCGCGCGGCGCGCGAGCCAGATCCAGAGGGCGGCGAAGAGCAGGAACGGGAAGGCGAAGCCCAGGAAGCGTCCGATCGCCGTGGCGTCCGGACGACCGCGGAACTCGACGCCCGCGGCGTCGAGCGACGATGCCACGGTCTCGTCCACCCGAAGGGTCACGAAGCGGTCGCGGCCGTCGCGCGGGGCCTTCAGGACGCCCCGGATCTGGGACGGCGTCACGATGACGTCCTCGACCTCTCCGTTGGCCACCAGGGTCTGGTACTCGCTGTAGGGCAGCTCGACGACGGCCGAGCGGCTCCAGTACGTGGTCAGGAGCAGGGTCACGACCAGCGGTGCGAGCACGAGCGCCCAGGTCGGGGGAGTGCGAAGTCGGTTGGTCTCGTTGCCGTCCATGTGCGTCCTTCGGGGGTTGGGAGGCGGCCCGGCCGGGGCGAGGAGCCCGGCCGGGCCGTCGTCGGCGTCAGCTCCGCGCGCCCTCCTCGGCCGTGCGCTCGGCGGGTGCCGGCTGGCGGACCCGGCTCCGCACCCGGCGGCTCAGGAACTCGTGGAGGAAGCTCTCTCGCAGGACCACGTAGGCGCCGCTCGCGGCGAGGAACGTGATCGCGCAGCCGAAGCTCAGCAGCGTGAGATCATCCATTGCGGGGCCGCGACAGCAGCAGCGTGCCCGCCGAGAGGATCGAGGGGACCCAGAGGCCCACGAAGACGCCCTCGGTGCGCTGACCGGTGAAGAAGAGATAGACGGAGACGAACAGCGAGAGGAACGCGGCGACGAAGAAGATCAGCTTCGCGGTCGCTACGTCCGACTGGAGCGCAGCATCGCGCCGTGCGGCTGCCTCGGTGGTGGGGGTGCTCGGGCTGGCCATGACGGGCCTCCTTGCGAAGGGGTTGCGGTACCTCCGAAGGAAAGCGGCCGTCCAGCCTTTGTCAAATAATTGTCTATATAAAAAGGAACAATAAGTAGACAAACTTCCCCACGGGGGCCCTAGAGCTCGCCCCGATCGAGCTTCCGCAGGACCTCCCTGGCCCGCTTGCGGACCTCGGGCAGGTCGCGGAGCCGGCGCAGGGCGTGGACCTGGCGCCCGATCCTCGGGTTCGAGGCGAGGCGCTTCTCGTGGCGGGCGAGGAAGTCCCAGTAGAGGGTCGTGAACGGGCAGGCGTCGTCCCCGACCCGCTTCCTGGGATCGTAGGGGCAGCTCCCGCAGTGGTCGCTCATGCGCGAGATGTAGGCGCCGCCCGCCGCGTAGGGCTTGGTCGTCATGCGCCCGTCGTCGGCGTAGAGCGCCATGGACAGCACGTTGGGCAGCATCACCCACTCGGCGCCGTCCACGAAGGAGGCCCACATCCAGTCCACGAGCTGCATCGGCTCCACGCCGGCGAGCAGGGAGAGGTTGCCGATCACCATCAGGCGCTGGATGTGGTGCGCGTAGCCGTTCTCCTCGATGCCGCGCACCGTCTCGCCCACGCAGCGCATCCGGGTCCGGGTCGAGTCCTGGAACGCCGGCGGCAGCGGGCGCTTCGCGCCCAGGGCGTTCTGGTCGCGATAGCCGGGCATCCAGTACCAGTAGACGCCCCACACGTACTCCCTCCACCCGATCACCTGGCGGATGAAGCCCTCGGCCGAGGCCAGGGGCACGCGACCCGCCTCCCAGGCCGCCTGGACGGCGTCGCATACCTCGCCGGGAAGCAGCAGGCCGAGGTTCAGGTACGGGCTCAGCAGCGCGTGGGAGAGGTGCCAGCTGCGCTCCGTCATCGCATCCTGATGGGGTCCGAAGCGCGGCAGCTCCTCGCCGACGAAGTGACGCAGCCGCGCGAGGGCGCCGCGCCGCGACGTGGCCCAGATGCCCGAGGGCTCCTCGCCCATCAGCCCCTGCGGCAGGCTCCCGAGCACCTCGTCGTCGAGGTCGTCGAGCTTCGAGCGCGGCGGCGCCGCCCAGGTGACCTCCGCTCCCGGCGGCGGCTCGCGGTTCTCGGCGTCGAAGTTCCAGCGGCCGCCGGCCGGCTTCCCGTCCTGCATCAGGTAGCCGAGGCGCGTTCGCTGCCAGCGGTAGAAGTCCTCCATGCGCAGGCGCTTCTGGTTCTCCGCCCAGGTCGCGAAGTCCTCGTAGTGGCAGAGGAAGAGGTTCGAGCGCACGAGCTCGAGGTCGAGCTCCGCGAGCCGGCGGCGCCGGTCGAAGGCGTTCGGCTCCATGGCGCGCACGAGCGAGGGGCGGAAGCGCCGCCGGTGGGCGGCGAGACCCGCCTCGAGGCTCGCCGCCTTGCGGTAGTCCACCTCGAAGCCCGCCTGCTCGAGCTCACCGGCGAACCGGCGCATCGCGGTCACCACCAGGTGGAGGCGCTGTCGGTGCCAGCGCCGCGAGGCGAGCTTGCCCTGGCTCTCCACCATGAGGATCCGCGCCTCGCCGGGCTTCACACCCGCCAGGCTCGCGATGCCGCGGTTCAGCTGGTCGCCGAAGATCCAGACCGTCTCCATGCCGGTCTCCTTCCGGCCGCAAGGGGTAGCTAGCCTTCGCCGCGTCGTGACGTCCGCCGAAGCGATGCCGCTCCCGAATCCACCCTGCGACCCGGAGGGCTGTTGCGCCTGGGTCGAGAGGGCCCTCGACGGACTCTACGAGGGCGAGGTTCGCGCGTCGACGCGCTTCCGTGGCGGCCAGACGGACGCGGATGCCGCCCTCGCCTCCTTGGATGTCTCCGGGTACGCACGCCGACGCAACGAGGTCTGGCCGCCCGGGCGGCGCGGCGCCAGCGGCCTCTCTCCCTGGATCCGCCACGGCCTGCTCCCCCTGCCCCGGGTCTGGAGCCACGTGGCGGACGGACCTTCGCGCGACGTCTCGAAGTTCCGCGACGAGCTGCTCTGGCAGGAGTACGCCCGCCACCTCTACGCGCGTCTCGGCGGCGCCAGCAGGCGAAGCCTGCGCCTCCATCCCGTCGCGCAGGGCGCCTGGCACGATCCGTGGCCGCGGGACATGCGCTGCATCGAGGCCAGCCTCGACGAGCTCGAGCGCGACGGCTGGCTGGTCAACCAGGTCCGGATGTGGCTCGCCTCCCAGTGGACGGTGCGAGGCGGTGCTCCGTGGCGCGAGGGCGAGGATCGGTTCTTCCGCCACCTGCTCGACGGCTCCCGCGCCGCCAATCGTCTCGGCTGGCAGTGGACCGTGGGGAGCGGATCGGCGAAGAGCTACGGGTTCAGCCGCTGGCAGGTCGAGAAGCGCGCACCCGCGCTGTGCCGCGAGTGCTCCCTTCGCGGCGCCTGCCCGATCCAGGACTGGCCGAGGGAGAACGGCCGGGACCCCGTCCCCGAGCCTCCGACCCTCGCGCTCGATCCCGACCTCCCGGAGACCGCGGGCCCACTCGAGCGCGTCCGACAGGCCGAGCCCGAAGCCGTCTGGCTCACCGCCGAATCCCTGGGCGACGCCGACCCTGCGCTCGCGGGCAACCCGGCGCTTCCCGCGATCTTCGTCTTCGACGAGCCGCTGCTGCGACGGCTCCGCTTGAGCGCGAAGCGACTCGTCTTCATGGCCGAGTGCCTGGCCGACCTCGCGACCCGGCGCTCCTTGGAGATCCACCGGGGGTCGCCCGAGTCGGTACTCCAGGGACGGGCCCTGGCAGCGACCTTCACCCCGGTCCCGGGCTGGAGACGGATCGCGTCCCGGATCCGGCCCGCGGAGGTCCGTCCCTGGCCTTGGCTTCGACGCCCCCACGCCGGCTCGCTTCGATCCTTCAGCGCGTGGCGCCGCGGGCTCCCCGCCTCGGAGGCGACCGGGGTGGGCCCCAGCCAGCTCCGCCTGCCCGCCAGCTAGTCTCCGCAGGCGCCTGGTCGAAGGAGTCCGCTCCATGAGGAAGGTTCACACCGCGGCGCTCGTCCTCACTCTCGTCTGTGCGTCCTGCAGCGGAAGCGGGAGCTTCCCGACTCCGGCCCTCTCGCCCGCCGAGGTGGTGCGGCTCCAGGTGGAGGCCCTCGCCGGCGACGAGGACGATGCCGGCATCGCGGCGACCTTCCGTTTCGCGTCCCCCGCCAACCGGCGCATGACCGGGCCGCTCGAGCGCTTCATCGGCATCGTGCGCGCTCCCGCCTACCTCCCGCTCGTGAACCACCACAGGGCCGAGTACGGCGAGGTCCTCGAGCGCGACGGCGAGGCGGTGCAGGTCGTGACCGTGATCGCGCGGGACGGCAGCGTCCGCGCGTACCTGTTCCACCTCTCCCGCCAGCACGGAGGCCTCTGGGACGGCTGCTGGATGACGGACTCGGTCCACCCGCTCGAGCGCGCCGAGGAGCCGGGCCTCCCGATCTGAGTCGTGACCCCGGCCCAGCTGCTCGAGCTCGAGCCCTCGGAGCTCTGGGGCGACGTCTGGCATCGCCTGGGCCGGGCGGCCCGCGACCCGCGGCACTCCTTCCGGCCGCCCGTCGTGGCGACGCTCTGTCCGGAGCGGGGCGTCCGGGCGCGGACCGTCGTGCTGCGCGAGAGCGATCCGGAGGCCGGCACGCTCACGCTGCACACGGATCGCCGCGCGGGCAAGCTCGCCGGCCTCGACCTCGAGCCGCGGGTCAGCGGGTGCTTCTACGACCCGCGCCACCGGGTTCAGGTGCGCGCCGAGACCCGCGCCACCGTGCACGCCGGCGACGCCGAGGCGCGCACGGCCTGGGAGAGCCAGGGAGCGGCCGCGCACCGGCTCTACGCCGTCGCACCGGCGCCGGGCAGCGCGCTGCCCGGAGGCTGGCAGGCGCCCGCCCGGGACGAAGGCGACGCCGGCTTCGAGAACTTCGCGGCGGTCCGCTGCGCGGTGGAGGAGCTCGAGTGCCTCCAGCTCGCGCGCGAGGGCCATCGCCGGCTCCACTACCGACGGGACCGTGACGGAAGCTGGCGCGGCACGCCCGTCGTACCCTGAGACGAGGAAGGATCCGACCATGTCCCGATCGACTCTCGCCCTCGGAGGCGCCGCCGCCGCGGCCCTCCTCGTCGGCTACGCGCTGCTCGGGCGCGCCGACGCGCCCGCCGGGACTCCCGGCTCCGAGGCCGCCGCGGCGGCTCCCGACCCCGAGAGCCGCACGATCGAGCGGCTCGAGGAGGAGCTACGGCGTGCGCGGCAGGAGCGGCAGGCGCTCGCGGAGCGCATCGCCCGGCTCGAGGACGGCGGCGGGCTCCGCCTCGCGCGTCGCATCGAGCTTCCCCGAGGAGCAGCTCATCGCGGCGGGGTTCCCGCGCGCCGAGGTGCGGGCCTACCGCGAGCGCGTGGACCAGATCGAGCTGGACCGCCTCTACCTGCGCGACCGCGCCGCTCGGGAGGGCTGGCTCGACACGCCGCGCTACGCGAGGGAGAGCTCGACCCTGTTTCGCGAGCTGCTGGGCACGCGGGAGGAGTTCGGCGACGAGCTCTACGACTGGACGCTCTACTCGAGCGGTCACCCGAACCGGGTCCAGGTGTCGGAGGTGATGCAGGGGTCCGCCGCGGAGAGCGTCGGCCTGCGGGCCGGGGACGTCGTGGTGAGATACGGCGACCAGGCCATCTTCAACCCGATGGAGCTGCGCGAGGCGACCCTGGACGGCGACGCCGGCGCCCAGACCGCGGTGGAGGTGCGCCGCGGGGAGGAGCTCATCCGCGTGTTCGTGCCCCGGGGCCCCCTGGGAGTCCGGACCGACGTGGTGACCCGCGAGCCCACGGGGTGAGCCTGCCCCGGAGGACTAGATGTGGATGCCCTCGTGCTCGCAGACCCGCTCGAGCATGGTCTCGAGCTCGTGGCGCACGCGGGCGGAGGCGGCCGCCAGGTAGCGGTGGAGCGCGGCGTCCTCGGGGCTCACGCTCTCGCAGTCCTTCGAGTAGCGCTCGAAGCCCAGTGCGCTCGCGACGAGCGAAGCCACGTGGCTGGGGCACTCGCACTGCACCGCGCTCTGGAACTCCATCAGCCGGGCGAGCTGGGCGTCGTCGTAGAGACGGGGCGCGTCGGGCACCGCGTCGGTGGGCATCGGCCGCACCCGCCGGCGGCTCGCGGTGGCCTCGATGGTGAGGAAGTCCTCGATGGCCTGGCGAAGCTGGGCGAGGCGAAGGGGGCCGCGCACGAGACGAGCGCCGCTGCGGCTCAGGCGCGCCAGCTCGCTCCCCTTGGCGAAGTCGTACACGACCAGGATGAGGCTCGGCTCGCACAGGTCCTGGATCTGCTCGAGGTGGTGGAGCGGCTCGCTGCCCAGGCAGTGCAGCTCGGTCACCACGATCTCCGGCGACGCGTCGCGGAGCTTCTCCAGAAGGGGGGCCAGCTCGGCCTCCGCGGCCGCGACGCGCAGCCCGCCCAGGGAGGCGGCGTCGGCGCCGACCTGGGAGTAGAGGCCGGGGGCGAGGAAGGCGATCGAGGTGGGTCGCTGGCCCGGCCCGGCGGCGCCGTCCGCCGCCATGCCGGCGAGCCGGCCGAGGCGCTCCCGGAGGGCCGCGTCGGGGAGGGTCGCGACGGCGCCGATGGGCTCGCCGCAGTCCGTGACGGCCTTCAGGAGCTGGAGGCGGGTCACCGCCTCGTCGTCGTAGCGGCGCATGCCACGCGGGCCGCGCTGGGGCTCGACGGCGCCGTAGCGCCGCTCCCAGGCTCGAATGGTGTGCGGGTCGAGGCCGGTCAGGCCCGCGACGGTGCCGATCGCGTAGCCGGGCTCTGCGGTAGTGGTTCTGGGCATGGGGTCTCCCGGCCGGCGCACTGGCCGCTGGCCATCGGGTTCTAGGCGGCTTCGATCTGGAGCAGCTCGTTCGAGCCGCCGCGAGACAGGCCGGCGCCGAGCATCCGGCGCCTCAGGTAGGCGTAGACCTCGAGGAGCGGGAGGCCCTTGGGGCAGACGTCGTGGCAGGCCATCAGGCCCACGCAGCCGAACACGCCGTCCTCGGTCGACACGACGTCGAACCAGTCCTCGTCGCTGCGCGCGTCCCGGGGATCGGTCATGAAGCGCGCGATCCGGTTCATGCCGGCGGCGCCCACGAAGCGCGGGTTCACGTTGGCGACCCCGCAGCCCGCCACGCAGCAGCCGCACTCGATGCAGCGCTCCCCCTCGTAGATCGCCTGGGCGAGCTCGTCGTCCATGCGCTCCTCGGGGGCCTCGGGGTCGAAGGGCGCGCGCTCGTGGACCCAGGACTCGACGCGCCGGTGCATCTCCCGGAACCACACACCGGTGTCGACGGAGAGGTCGCCGATCAGCTGGAAGGCGGGGAGCGGGTGCAGGCGGATCACGTCGGGCAGGTCGCGGGTGAGGGTATTGCAGGCCAGCCGGGGGCGCCCGTTCACGAGCATGCCGCAGGAGCCGCATACCGCGGAGCGGCAGGCGAAGTCGAACTGCAGGCTCGGGTCCTGCTCCTCGCGGATCCGGTTCAGCGCGAGGAACAGTGTCATGTAGGGCGTCTCGTCGAGCTCGAAGCTCTGGAGGTGCGGCTCCACCTCGGGCTGCTCCGGGTTGAAGCGGAAGATCTCGAAGGTGAGCGTTCGGGCGGCGTCGGTGCTCTCGTGTGCCATCGGGGTCACTCGCTCCGGTCGGGGGTGGGGCGCTCCGGGGCGCCCTCCCAGGCCCGCCAGCGCATGCGCGAGCCCATGGGCTCCGCGGTGGGGAGCGAGCCGGCCGCGCGCTGGGCCGCCTCGACTCCCGCGTTGTAGCTCTCGAGGGAGGTCTCCATGTCGATGCGCTCCGAGAGGCCGTAGCCCCGGTCGCCCGGCGGCAGGTCGAGGAGCCCGACCGGCTCGTAGGAGAGCACGGGCTCCGACGCGCCCTCGGGCCAGTGCGCCAGGGTGCGGTTCAGCCAGTTGACGTCGTCCCGGGCGGGATGATCGGTGCGGCAATGGGCGCCGCGGCTCTCGGTGCGGGCCAGTGCGCCGAGCGCCGTCACGTAGGCGAGCCGCGCCATGCCGCGCAGGCGCAGGGCGAAGCTCAGCTCCGGGTTCATGCCGGGCGCCTTCGAGCGCAGCGCGGCGCGCTCGACGCGATCGAGCTGCTGGCGGAGCTCCTCCACGGCCCGCTCGAGCTCCGGGCCGCTGCGGAACACGCCCACGCGGCGCACCATCGTCTCCGCGATGGCGTCGCGGACGTCGTAGACGCTCGGCCCGCCTCCGGTGCGGTCGAGCCAGCCCTGCACGCGCTTGTGCTCGGCGCTCAGGAAGCGTCCCGCCAACGCGGTCTCCACCTCGAGGCTCTCGGCCAGCGCGTACTCGGCGACGCGCCGCCCGACGACGCGGCCGGCCACGATGGTCTCCGCCAGGCTGTTGCCGCCCAGGCGGTTGAAGCCGTGCATGTCCCAGCAGCTCGCCTCGCCCACGGCGAACAGCCCCGCCAGCCCGTAGGCCTGGCCGTCCTTGTTCACCCGCACGCCGCCCATGGAGTAGTGCTGGATCGGCCGCACCGGGATCTTCTCGTCGGCCGGGTCGATGCCGAGGAAGTCGCGGCAGATCTCGCTCACCTCGCGCAGCTTGGTCTGGAGGTGCCTCGCACCGAGGTGGCACAGGTCGAGCCACAGGTGGGGACCGAAGGGGCTGTCCACGCCGTGGCCGTCCAGGATCTGCTGCATCATGTGGCGCGAGACCACGTCGCGGCTGGCGAGCTCCTGCTTCTCGGGCTCGAGCTCCACCATGAAGCGCTGGCCGGCGCGGTTCAGCAGGTGGCCCCCGTCGCCGCGACACCCCTCGGTGACGAGGATCCCGCTCGGGACGAGGCCCGTCGGGTGGAACTGCACCGCCTCCATGTTGCCGAGGGGCACGCGCCCGGTGTCGAGGGCCAGGGCGGTGCCGGTGCCCTCGTTGATGATGGCGTTGGTGGTGTGCTGGCCGTAGATGCGCCCGTGGCCGCCGGTGGCCACCACCGTGGCCCGCGCCAGCACGGCACCGAGGCGACCGGTGCGCAGGCAGCGGGTGACGGCGCCCCAGCAGCGGCCGGCGTCGTGGATCAGCGCCGTGGCCTCGACGCGCTCCCGCACGTCGATGCCGAGGCGCACCACCTCGCCGTCCACGGCGTAGAGGACGGCGTGCCCGGTGCCCGCCGAGGCATAGCAGGCCCGCCACTTGGCGGTGCCGCCGAAGTTGCGGTGCATGATCAGGCCGGCGTTGGCCTCGGACTCCTCGATCTCGACCTTCTCGCCCTTGACGAAGTAGGTGTTCCTGCCGGGCCGCACGCGGGTCCAGGGCACGCCCCAGTGGGCCAGCTCGCGCACGGCCACGGGCGCCTCGTCGGCGAAGATGCGCGCCACCTCCTGGTCCGCACCCCAGTCCGAGCCGCGCACCGTGTCGAGGAAGTGGAGGGTGGGATCGTCGCCCTCGGCCTTCACGCAGTTGCCGAGGGCCGCCTGCATACCGCCCTGGGCCGCACAGCTGTGGCTGCGCCGCGGCGGCACCACCGAGAGCAGCACGACGTCGAGCCCCGCCGCCGCGGCCTCGATGGCGCAGCGCTCGCCGGCGAGACCGCCGCCGATCACGAGGACGTCCGTGGCGTGCAGCTTCTCCATCAGGGCGAGGACTCCAGCAGGAGCGCGAGGGGCGGATCGATCCAGCCGGCCAGCACCACGAGGGTGAACAGGCCGAGGCCGAGGAAACTCACGAAGATGACCCGCTCGAGGGTCAGCAGCGTGCCGCGGGACAACCGCGAGCCCACGCCCCACTTCACCGCGAGGCGGTAGAGGCCCACGCTCGCGTGGAACTCGACGCACACCAGCAGGAGCGCGTAGAGGAGCCAGAGGCCGGCGCCCACGCGGGCCATCGAGGACGAGGCCTCGATGCCGGTGCGCTCCCCGAAGAGCGGGGTGAGCACGTCGATCCCCACCAGCACCATGTGGAAGCTGCCGAGGACCAGGATCACCATGCCGGTCCGCACCTGCCACAGCCAGAGCATCGACTCCAGGTGCGGCTTCAGCCGCAGGGCGTTCGCCGGCAGCGAGGGCTTCTGCTTCAGCTGGGCGGCGATCTCGCGCATCTTGCGGCGCTCGTGGAGCTGCGCCGGGATCTTGCGGCTCGCCATCACGGCCTGGACGAGGAACAGGAGCGCGATGGCGAAGACCGTGGGCTGGGCGACGTAGACCTTCTCGAGCCCCTCGGCGAGCCAGTCGAAGCCGCGCTCGCCGGTGAGGATCGACGCCACGAAGAGCATGTGGCCCCACATGAAGAGCGCCAGCGCACCACCGCTCACGCCGCTCACGAGCTCGTAGAACAGCTGACGGAGGGCCTCGCTCCGCGCCGAGGGCACGGCGGGGCGGGCGGTGAGGTCGGGCAGGTCCCGCGGGACGCGGTCGTCGTAGGGCGAGGCCGACACCGTCAGACCGCCTCGGCGCGTCGGCCGACGACCAGCGCAGGGGGGTCGAAGGCGGGAGGGGCGAAGAGCGGCGCGGAGAGCTCCACGGCCGGGGAGACGCAGACCTCCTGCAGCGAGAGCTGGAGCGCCGCAGCGAACACCTCGCCCTCGCGCCGCTGCCGCCAGCCGTCGCTGACGCCGCACTGGAGCGAGCCGGCGTAGCTCACCGCCGCGACCGCGACCCGCTGGCCCGGGAGCAGCGGCGCGAAGGGGACCAGGCGCTCGAGAC
The DNA here is from genome assembly GCA_028277885.1 of Myxococcota bacterium. Taxonomy (GTDB): domain Bacteria; phylum Myxococcota_A; class UBA9160; order UBA9160; family UBA6930; genus JANQFK01. Next base: position 81,501 of record JANQFK010000046.1, on the reverse strand, counting down.
GAGCGCCGAGGAGGTGGAGGGGGCGAGTGGGCCCGGGGATGTTGGTCACCAGCACGCTGAAGGCGCGGCGGCGCGCGGCCAGTGCCATCCCCAGCTTCGAGACCCAGACCCCCAGAAGCTCGGAGAGCCGCGCCATGCCGGCGCCGCCCCCGGAGTCGCGACGCCGCTTGTGGCGGCGCGTGGACTGCTCGATGCGCGCGATGCGCTCGGCGGGGTCGCGGACGCCGACGGGCAGGTCCACGAGCCACAGCGAGAGGTGGTTGCCCGTGCCCCGGCGCTCGCTCGGATCCCGCAGGCTGACGGGACAGAACGCACGCACGCTGTCCGGCAGCTCGCCGGGCTCGCGCGCGAGCCAGCGGCGTAGCGCGCCGGAGACCGCGGCGAGGAGCGCGTCGTTGTGGGTGGCTGCGTTGCGGTCGCCCGCGGCGGCCAGGGCCCCGTGGTCGGCGGCGAGCCAGCTGTGGTGGCGGCGCGGAGTGACGTCGCCGGTGAGCCCGGTGCGAGGGCCGGGGGCCAGCACGCGCCCCATCAGCCGGCCGAAGGCGCGAGCCTGGCGCACGAGACCGCCGCGCCGTGAAGGGGAGGACGCCGCGCGGTGGGGGCGGGGCTCTTCGACGGGGACCGGGCCGCCACCCAGGAGCCGCTCGAGCACGCCGACCCCGGCGATGCCGTCCAGCAGGCAGTGGTGGACCTTGGCGACGATCGCGTAGGTGCCGGGGCCCTCGGCGTGGGGCAGCAGCCAGAACTGCCAGAGCGGGCGCGAGGGATCGAGGGGACCGGACACGATGCGGTCGACGAGCGCGGGGAGCGAGGCGGGACCCGACGCGGCCGGGGTCGGGCCGGCGTGGATGTGCTCCTCGAGCCGCACCCCCTCCGCGGGGACGAAGACCGGGCGACGCCGCCACCCCCTGCGCACGAGCCGGTGCAGGAAGCGGGGCTCCCGCGCCACGCGCGGCCCGAGGGTGCTGCGCAGGGCCTCGATGCTCGGCACCACGCCTCCGGGCGCCACCCGGAAGGTGGCGAGGACGCCCACGTGCATGGGCCGGCGGCGCGATTCCCAGCCGAGGAAGGCGGCATCCTGGCCGGACAGGTAGTCCTCGGTGGGCGGGTCTGACGGGGCGGCTCGGGTCACGGTCCGGAGGCTATCTACTGTCTATGCTATGTCTAGATAGAGATGAGACATCCTGCGGGGCGCAGTCGACGAGGAACCTGAAATGCTCGTAAATACGAGGGCTTGGAACGAGATCTGCTACTCCCTGGCGGCTCCCGTCTATGACGAGCTGATCGCGCCCCTGGAGGCGCTCGGCTTCCGGGCGGCCCGCCGGCGCGCCCTCCAGCTCCTCGACCCCCAGCCGGGCTCCCGCGTCCTGATCGTCGGGGCGGGCACCGGGCTCGACCTCGAGTACCTGCCGCCCGGCGTCGAGGTGGTGGCCACGGACCTGAACCCGCCCATGGTCGAGCGCATCGCCCGGCGCGCCGAGCGGCTGGATGCGAAGGTGGACGCCCGGGTGATGGACGCCGAGTCCCTGGCGCTTCCCGACGGCGAGTTCGACCACGCCATCGCCCACCTCGTCCTCGCGGTGATGCCGGACCCGCTCGCCGGCGCCCGGGAGCTCGGCCGCGTGCTGAAGCCCGGCGGCACGCTGTCGATCTTCGACAAGTTCGTCCGCGACGGGGAGCGGCCCTCGCTGCTGCGGCGGGCCGCCAACGTGCTCACCGACGCGCTGTTCTCGGACTTCACCCGGGAGCTCGGCCCGATCCTCGAGGCCGGCGGCCTCACCCTCCGCCACCGGGAGAAGGCGGCCTTCGACTTCTTCACCGTCGCCATCGCGGCGAGCCGCGGCTGATGGGCGGCGGGGTCGAACGGCCGACCGTCGCCATCGCGGGCGCCTCCGGCTTCGTCGGCGAGGTGGTGCGCCGCGCCCTGGCGAAGCGGCACCGGGTGATCGGCCTGACGCGCTCCCCGGCCCTCTACGCCAACCCGCCCCGGGAGGAGGGGGTCGAGTGGCGCCGCTGCGACCTGTTCTCGCTGCGCGATCTCGACCGCGCCCTCGAGGGCGTCGACTGCGCGATCTACCTCGTGCACTCGATGCTGCCGTCGGCGCGTCTCACCCAGGCGAGCTTCGCCGACCTCGACCTGCTGCTCGCCGACAACTTCGCCCGGGCCGCCGAGACCGCGGGCGTGGAGCAGCTGCTCTACGTGGGCGGCCTCACGCCGGGGGACGAGCCCCTCTCGCCCCACCTGGCCAGCCGCCTCGAGGTCGAGCGCACCCTCGGCTCCCGGGCCGTTCCGCTCACCTCGCTCCGCGCGGGCCTCATCGTGGGGCCGGGCGGCTCCTCCCTCGACATCCTGGTGAACCTGGTTCGGCGGCTACCGGCGATGATCCTGCCGCGTTGGACCGAGTCCCTCACCCAGCCGATCTCGCTGGTGGACGTGGTCCGGGCCCTCGAGCTCTGCGTCGGCAACCCGGAGACCTTCGGGCAGACCTACGACGTCGGCGGGCCCGACGTCCTCACCTACCGGCGCATGCTGCGGCGGGTCGCGCGCATCCTGGGGCGCCGGCGTCTCATGGTCGGCGTGCCGCTCTTCTCGCCGAAGCTCTCGCGGCTCTGGGTCACGCTCGTGAGCGGTGCCTCCCGCCAGCTCGTGAACCCGCTGGTCGAGAGCCTGCGCCACGACATGGTGTGCGCCGAGAACCCCCTCCAGGCGCGCCTGGCTCCAGAGACCCAGGGCTTCGACGACGCGCTCCGGGCCTCCCTCGGCCCGGGCGGCGAGGCCCGCCCCAACCCGCTGTGGAACGTCATCCCCTTCGACCGCGCCTTCCTGCGCCGCGCCAGCACGGTGCGCTCGATCCAGCGCCTCGTGCTCCCGCCGGGCCGGGACGCGGACTGGATGGCGAGCGAGTACCTGCGCTTCCTGCCGCGCTTCGGCTGGCCGCTGCTGCGCTGCGAGGTGGACGGGCCCGCCTGCCGCTTCTTCCTGGTCGGGACGCGGCTCCTGCTGCTCGAGCTGCGCTTCGCCCCGGAGCGCAGCGCCTCGGACCGCCAGATCTTCGACGTGGTGGGCGGGCTGCTGGTGAAGCGCGCCGCGGGTCCTCTCGGACGCCTGGAGTTCCGCGAGGTGCCGGGCGGGCGCGAGGCCCTGGCGGCGGTGCACGACTTCCGGCCCGCGCTTCCCTGGCTGATCTACAACCAGACCCATGCCCGGGTCCATCTGTGGGTGATGCGCGGCTTCGGGCGCCACCTGCGGCGGCTGGCCGCGCAGCGGCCCGTCGCGCCCACCCTCGAGGCCGGCTCGGGCCCGACCCGGGCCTGAGTCAGCTCGCCAGCTTGATGAAGCGGCGATGCTGCTCGGCAGTGCCGAGCATCACGAGCTCGCCGCCCGGAGGCAGCGCCTCGCTGGCGCGCGGGTTCGTCACCAGCTCGCCCTCGGCGCGCACCGCGATCACGTGGAGACCGGTCTTGGCGCCGATCCCGCTCTCGCCCAGGGTCTTGCCCTCGAGCGCCGAGGGCACCCGGTCCACGAACAGGTCGGCCCCCTCGCCGAGGATCACCAGCTCGCTGCCGCGGATGGCCGAGAGCACCGACTTCGCCGCCAGGGAGCCGTGGCTGAGGGCGAAGTCGGCACCCGCGCGGTGGATCGCCTCGAGGTTGAACTCGTCGGTGATGCGGCTCACGATGCGCAGCTCGGGGTTCAGCCGGCGGCAGTAGACGGCGAGGAAGATGTTCGTCGCGTCGTCGTTGGTGGTGAGCACCACCGAGGGGGCGTCGGCGAGCCCCGCGCGCATGACCGCCTCGAGATCGGCGGCGTCGCCCATGACCACCCGGTCCGCGACGCGGCGCAGCTGGGGCTCGAGGTCGCGCTCGCGCTCCATGATCGTCACCGGTACCTCGCGCTCCTTCAGCGCCTTGGCGGCGGCCATCCCCACCTTGCCCCCGCCGATCACGAGCACCGGGTTCTCGTTGGGCTGGTAGATCACGAAGAGTGCGTCGAGCTCGAGCAGCTGCTCCTCGGTGCCGAGGATCACCGGAACGCTGTGGTCGGACAGCAGCGTGTCGGGGCCGGCGGGCAGCAGCTTGCCGCGCTCCCAGACGCCCACGATGCTGATGCCGGTCAGCTCCCGGAGCCGCGTGTCGCGCACCGTGCGCCCGGGCAGGGCGGTGCGCTCGATGGGGAACTCGGCGATCACCAGGTCCTCGAAGCGCCCGATGCGGTGGGCGTGGGCGGTCCCCTCCGCCACGCGGCTGGCGAGCTGCTCGCCCAGGCGCTGCCGCAGCGGCAGCACCTGCGTGGCACCGCTCAGCTCGAGCACGTCGATGGAGTTCTCGTCGTTGGCGAGGGCGAGGATCGGCACCTCGGGCGCGACCTCGCGAACGCCGAGGGTGACGTTGGTGTTCGCCGCATCGCCCAGGTTGGCGAACACGAGCCGCGCCCGCTCCGCACCCAGGGCCTGGTGGGTCGCGGCGGCGGCGGGCCGGCCCGACACCACCGAGACGCCCTCGGAGTGCAGCTGGGCCGCCGCTGCGGGGTCCGGCTCGATCACGTAGTAGGGCATCGAGAACTCCTCGAGCCGCTTGATCAGCCCGACCGCGATCTCGTCGTAGCGACAGATCAGGACGTGGTCGCGGACCTCCTCCTTCACGCTGCGCGGCGCCCGCTGGCGCACCTGGGCCTCGAGCCAGGGCGCGTAGAAGAAGCGGATGAACGTGAACGGCAGCACGATCAGCAGCATCACGATGCCCGAGAGCAGCACCAGGATGCTGAAGGCGCGGCCCAGGTCGCTCTGGAAGGTGATGTCGCCGAAGCCCAGGGTGCTCATCACCGTGAGGGTCCAGTAGAGCCCCGTGAGCCAGGAGTGCTGCTGGCCCTCCCAGCGCATCAGCAGGTGGAAGATCAGCGAGAAGGCGACGATGGTGGCGCCCAGCAGGGCGAAGAAGCGGAACAGGGCGCGGAGGTTGCGCCGCATCTCCGGCTGGTAGAGCAGCACCGAGAGCTGGGACGGAAGGACCTTCATGCCCGCGCGAGATCCTACCCGCGGGACCGGGGCCGTCGAGGCCGGCCGGCCGGTGACGGAAGCAGGCTAGCGGGAGCGGAGATGGAGGCGCAGGATGCGCTTCACCTCGGCCACCACCGCGGGGTCGCCGAAGTCGGTGTGGCCCACCGGCGCCACCAGCTCCGAGGCGGCGCCCGCCAGGCGCGCGCTCTCCAGGGTGACCACGCCGTCGCTCACGGGCTCGGCGTCGGGGCGGCCGTCGTCGCCGGCGATGGTGTGGTAGGGCAGGCCCGGCCGGATGGGCAGCCGCGCCAGCACCTGGATCAGCGGGTGGCGCGGCGAGAGCGCCCGGATGCTGGTGGGGCCGCCGCCCTCGAGGATGGCGCGCATGGCCGGGGTGGTGGCCTCGGGGTTGTCGGCCGTCACCCCCCGGAAGAGTCCGGTGAAGTCCTCGGGCAGGCGCACGAAGGAGTTGCCCACCCGGGCGGGGAGCGAGTCCGCGAGCTCGCTGCCGCGGTGGGGGGTGCCGGCGAAGATCACGCGGCCCACCGAGGGGTCGGGCTCGAAGTGGAAGACCTCGCGGACGCGCGCGTTGCGCTCGGGGGGACCGACCAGGGCCTCGGGGGGCACCTGGAAGGTCGCGTCCCAGAGCCGCGAGCCGCTCGCCGAGATCAGCGTTCGCGAGAGCAGGCCGCCCATGCTGTGGCCGATCAGCACGAGGGACTCGAAGGCCGGGTCGTCGCCCTCGGGGTCCAGGGCCTCGCGCAGGCGGGCCAGGTCGCGGCGCAGCAGGCTGCCGGCGTAGAGGTAGGGAACGCCCGACGGGTACATGAAGTGCCAGATCTGGTAGGCGTCGGAGAGCTCCGGATCGCCCGCGATCTCGTTGGTCACCTCCAGCCAGGTGAGCGGGCTCGACGCGAGGCCGTGGACCATGAGGAGCGGGACCTGCTCCGGGTCGTAGGACTCGAGGAGGAAGAGCCCCTGGTGGTACCAGGCGTCGGCGCCGCGCAGCAGCCCGGTGCGGGCGAGGCTCGGCAGCCGCGCGCTGGCCACGAGGCTCGCGTAGGGGGCCGTGGGGTCGCCCTCCAGCGGCACCACCCGGCGCGAGCCGGGGCCCACGAGCTCCGCGCTCCGCACGCGCCACAGGTTCCGCAGCACGAGGCGCGCCGCGCCGTCCTCGTCGAACTCGAGCAGCGCGTTCACGGGCCGGAAGACCCCTTCGGGCGGGCGAAAGGCGTCGAGCGGATCCTCGGGATCGATGGAGCGGTACGTCACCAGCGCGGCGCCGAGGCCGTGCCAGCGGTGGTGGCTGCGCAGCCCGCGCACCTCGACGCCGTCGGCGGCGCGCACGGCCTCGAAGCGCGCCGGGTCGAGCCCGTCGCCGAGCGTCGCGACGGGCACGGCGCCGAGGGGCGTCGCGAAGGGGCGCGTCTCGCCGGCCTTCCAGCCCGGGAGCTGGACCCCGGTCGCGAACCGGGAGACGGCGGCGTTGTAGATGCGGCGCACGCGATCCACGCGCGCGTCGAGGGCGTCGGGCGGCGCGGCGCCCGGGTCCGCGAGGTCCGCCAGCAGGAAGCGCCAGGCGCTCGCCGCCGCCAGCAGCTCGAGCCCGCGCGCCGGCGCCGCGTCGCGTTGGCCCCGCGCGCGCAGGAGCGCGGCCTCGGCCAGCGTCGGAAGCAGGGCCGACCCACCGCCGTCCCGCGCTCGGGCGGCGAGCTCCGCCACCACGCCGTCCGGGTCCTCGCGCCAGCGGGGCTCGAGGCCGAGCTGGTAGACGGTCTGGCGGGCGTCCTCGCTGAGCTCGGAGCCCTGGAGCGCGCTGCGGGTGAGCCTCGAGGCGATCCGCTCCGGGGAGATCTCGCCCACGGCCACCGGCCCCGTGCAGCCCGCCAGCAGCAGCGCGACGGCCATGGAGGCGCGACGAAGACCCATCGCCGTAAGCCAACTGTCGCCCGGGCGTGGGGAAAAGTCCACGCGGTCAGTCGTCGGGGTTGTCGACGTGCATGACGTTGAAGACCGCGCCCTGGGGATCGGCCACCACCGCGAAGCGCCCGGGCTCGATGTCGACGGGCCCCATGTAGAGCTGGCCGCCGAGCTCCTGGATCCTGGCCACGCTGGCGTCGCAGTCCTCCACGGCGAAGTAGACGGACCAGCTCGGCGGCACGTCGCCCATCTCGGGCCGCCAGGGCAGGATGCCGCCGTTCAGCCGCCCGCCCTGCTCGATGGTGCGGTAGCCGTTCTCGTCGTCGCCGGGACCGATCTTCCAGCCGAACAGCGCCTCGTAGAACGCCACCGCCCCCTCGACGTCGCGGGTGCACAGCTCGTTCCAGCAGAAGCTCCCGGGCACGTTGGCGAGGCCGCTGCCGGCGTGCAGGCCCGGCTGCCAGACGGAGAGGTGGGCGCCGCCCGGGTCGACGAGCACCGCCATGCGGCCGAGGAGCTGCCCGTCGGTCTGGATGTCGAGCACGGGCAGCTGGATCCGGGCGCCGAGCTCCCGGGCGCGGGCCTCGGTGGCGTCCGCGTCGGCGACGGAGACGTAGCTGCTCCAGTGGGGCGGCACGCCGGCGGCCTTCATCTCGTCGGTGGGCGCGCCCATCCCCGCGACGTCCACCCCGCCCTTGCGCAGCATCACGTACCGGGCGCCGCCATCCTCCTGGGTCGCCTCCGCGGTCCAGCCGAAGACGGCTCCGTAGAACTTCGCGGCGGCCTCGAGGTCGGGGGCCAGCAGGTCGACCCACGAGAACTGCCCGGGTGCGTAGCGGTCGAAGCGTGCCATGGGGGGCTCCTCCTCGTGCGTGGAGGGTAGCGCCGCGGATGGCGTATCGTTCCCGTCGAGGAGACGAAACGCGCGTGGAGAGATCGAGAAGGACCGTCCACTTCGCCTCGTTCCGGGCCGTCGTGTTGGGAGCGTGCCTCGTGCTCGCGGGCTGTCGCGGCGGCGTCGGCGCCGTGGCGCCCGCCCCATCCGAGGGGGACGCCGCATCGGAGTGGGACGTGCGCATCCTGCGGGACCGGTTCGGCGTGCCCCACGTGTTCGGGCGCCGGGACGCCGACGCCGCCTTCGGGCTCGCCTACGCCCACGCCGAGGACGACTTCGAGACCCTGCAGTATGTCCTGCGCGCCGCGCGCGGTCGCCTGGCGGCCCGCCACGGGCGCGACGCGGCGGTGAACGACTACCTGATCGCGCTGTTCCGGGTCCGCGAGCACGTGGCCCGGCGCTACGAGACGGACCTCTCGCCCGCGACGCGGGCCCTGCTCGACGCCTATGCGGCCGGGCTGAACCGCTACGCCGCCCTGCACCCCGGGGAGGCCGACGCGGAGCTCTTCCCCGTCGACGGCCGGGACCTCGTGGCGGGCTTCGTCCAGAAGGCGCCCTTCTTCTTCGGCATGGAGCGCACCCTCGCCAGGCTGTTCGCGGGCCCCGGAGCCGGAGGGACGGCGGCCGCGAGCCCGATCGCGGACCCGCGCCTCGCCGCGCTGCTGGGCCGCGGCGTGGCCGGCTCGAACACCTTCGCGGTGGCGCCGAGCCGCTCGAAGGACGGCCGCGCGCGCCTCGCCGTGAACTCCCACCAGCCCTGGGAGGGGCCGGTCTCCTGGTACGAGGCCCACGTGCGCAGCGACGAGGGCTGGGAGGCGGTGGGGGGCGTGTTCCCGGGCTCCCCGGTGATCCTCCACGGCCACAACCGCCACCTCGGCTGGGCCTTCACGGTGAACCGTCCGGACCTGATCGACGTCTACCGCCTGGCCCTGCATCCCGAGGACCCGGATCGCTACCGCTTCGACGGCGAGTGGCGCCGCCTCGAGACCGCCGAGGTGGAGATCCCGGTGAAGATCCTCGGCCCCCTGCGCTGGACGGTGACGCGGGAGCTGGCCTGGTCGGTGCACGGGCCGGTGCTGCGCCTCTCCCACGGCAGCTACGCGCTGCGCTGGGCGGGCGACGGCGAGGTCCGCCACGTGGAGCAGTGGTACCGCATGAACAAGGCCACGAGCTTCGCCGAGTGGCAGGCCGCCATGGCGATGCGCGCCATCCCCTCCTTCAACGCCGGCTACGCCGACGTCGAGGGCAACGTCCACTACCTCTACAACGCGCTGCTGCCGCGCCGCGCCGAGGGCCACGACTGGTCCGGCATCCTGCCCGGCGACACGAGCGCGACCCTGTGGAGCGACTACCTGCCCTTCCACGCGCTGCCCCGGGTCACCAACCCCGCCTCGGGGTTCGTCCAGAACTGCAACAGCTCGCCCTTCCGGACCACCGTGGGCGCGGGCAACCCCGAGCCCGGCGCCTACCCCGCCCGCCTCGGCATCGAGACGCGCATGACGAACCGCGCCCTGCGGGCCCTGGAGCGCCTGGCCACCGCACCGCCCGTGGACGACGCGGTCTTCCACGACATCAAGTACGACATGGCCTACTCCGAGCGCTCCGAGGTGGCGGGCTGGGTGGGCGAGATCCTCGCCACCGCGCCCTTCGAAGAGCCGCGGCTCGACGCGGCCGCGGCCCACCTCGCCGCCTGGGACCTCCGCGTCGAGCCCGGGAGCCGGCACGCCGCCCTCGGCGTGCTCGCCACCCGCGGCGGCCTGAACGCCCGGCGCGAGGGCGCGCCGCTTCCCGACTTCGCGACGGAGTTCCGCCGCGCCGTGGCCGCGCTGCACCGCGACCACGGCCGCATCGACCCGCCCTGGCGCGAGGTCAACCGGCTGCGCCGGGGCGACGTGGATCTCGGGGTGGGCGGCGGGCCGGACGTGCTCCACGCGGTCTACGGCGGCGAGCTCGAGGACGGGCGCGTGGCCGGCCACACCGGCGACAGCTACGTGCTGCTGGCCTCCTTCGGCGAGGACGGCGTGCGCTCGCGAAGCATCCACCAGTACGGCAACGCCATGGGGCGCCCCGACTCGCCCCACTACGCCGACCAGGCGCCGCTGTTCGTGCAGCGCCGGCTCAAGCCGGTGTGGCTCGACGAGGCCGAGATCCGCGCCAACCTCGAGCGCGAGTACCGGCCGGGTGAGCCCTAGCCGCGCGAGCCCTCTTCGGGCTCGCGCGCCACCCCGAGCTGGGTGATGAAGAGCGCGCAGCCCGTCATCGCCAGCCCCTTCAGGAACATCGAGATCTGGATGCCCCGGAAGGTCTCGTCGGGGGCCGTGAAGATCCCCACCCCGTGCACCGTGAAGGTGACGGGCACGAGGAACGCCACGATCAGCCAGGCGCCGAGGCGCGGCCGGAAGTTCAGCAGCACGAGGATCGCCCCGGCCAGCTCCACGACCCCCGAGACGATCACCCAGAGCTCCCGGACCGGGATCGAATCGTGCATCAGCGAGACGTAGCCGGCCACGTCGGTGAAGTGGGTGACGCCCGAGAGGAAGAAGATCAGGGTGAAGAGCACCCGCGCCGTGATGCCGACGGCGGGGTGGTGGAGGACGAGGTCGCCGGGCTGGGGCCGGGTCACGAAGGCAGCCCGCGGCCCATCAGGTCCACGAAGTTGTCGGCGTAGAAGCGCCGGCGCACCGCCTCGGGGGCGTCGCCCAAGCTGCGCTCGAAGCGCTCGAAGGGCCTGCGCCCGCCCTCCACGTGGGGGTAGTCGGTGGAGAACAGGCACACCTCGGGCCCCACCTGCTCGGTGATCCAGCCGACGTCCTCGGTGGGGTACGGGGTCACGCGGATCTGCCGGCGCACGTACTCGCTGGGCCGCAGGGAGAGCTTCTGGAGCCGCTCCTCGTGGCGCCCGAAGGCCTCCACCGCCGACTCCATCTGGCGCATCCAGCTCGGCAGCCAGATGGCGCCCTGCTCGATCACGCCGATGCGCAGCTCCGGGAAGCGCTCGAGCACGCCGTCGAAGATCAGGGTGGCGAGGGTCTGCATGGGCGGGCCCGGGATGCCCATGTAGTCGACGGAGCGGAAGTTCTCCTCGCCGCCGTGGAAGTCCGGCGGGATCGGCAGCCCGTTGCGGAAGTAGCTGGGATCGATCAGGTCGCCGGTGCCGCCGACGTGGAGCACGATGGGGATGCCGGCCTCCTGGGCCAGGGCCCAGAGCGGGTCCAGCCCGACGTGGCTCGGCGAGTGGCCCGCCGGGCAGCCCGAGGCCACCAGCAGCGCCGCGGCGCCCTCGGCGAGGGACTCCTCGGCGATGGCCCGGGTGCGCTCGAAGTCCGCCAGGGGGACGTAGCAGGTGGGCAGCAGCCGCGGGTCCACGGAGCAGAACTCGAGCATGCCGCGGTTGTGGGCCCGGGCCACTCCGTAGGCGAGGTCGAGATCGCCGGAGTGCTCCCAGTCGTGGAGGCGCCGGTTGTGGAAGGTGTTGAACACGAGCTGGCTCGCCACGCCGATCAGGTCGATGGCGCGCGGGCGGTCCTCGGGCAGGAAGGAGCCCGTGGCGGCGAAGTTCTTGCGGCTCATGATCTCGGCCGCCTCGTCGGCGCGGTACTCGGGCGAGGCGTGCCTCTCGCAGATCTTCCGGAAGGCGGCGTCGATGTCCGCGAGCTGGCTCTCGTTGTCGCCGGTCTGGCGCAGCTCGTTCACGTAGCCCGGCGGATCGATGCGGTCGCGGATCGCCGGATCCGCGTGGTCGCGCAGCCAGTGGGGGGTCTCCATGATGTGGGCGTCGGCGTCGTGGACCAGGCGGCTCTCGATGTAGGGCATCGCGCCACACAGCCTAGCGCGGATGTTCCCCACACGGACAGCCGGATGCGCATGGGCCTGTGAAGCAGTTCATAGCTCCTCGCGCGTCGCGCCTGGCACGCTGTTCGCAAGCGATCGGAGAACCCCAACTCGGGAGGGAGTTCCGTGACTTCCAGCTTTGGAGAGCAGCTCATCCGCTTCGCGCTCGCCCTGGACTCGATGGACGCACGCAACTTCAGGCGCGTCCGCGACGTGGTCGACAAGTACACCAGCAAGACCCTCGGCATCACGTCGACCCGGCTGCTCATCAGCTCCGAGGTGCATCTGGGGGTGGAGCAGGAACGCAAGCAGGCCGTGCCGGAGCCGGGGCTGAGCCCCTTCGGCCTGGTCCAGGAGGGAGACATCCGGGTCATCCCGGTCGGGGACGAGGAGCGTGGCTACTCGAGCCAGGCCTCCCTGGCGTTCGCCGCGGGCAAGGAGCTCTGGATCGTGAGCGGCGATCCCGAGACCGACGTGCTCCGGGAGGCCAGCACCTACGAGGACCTGTGGTCCGGCGCCCGGGATCTTCCCCGCTATCGGGACGTGACCCAGCAGGACATCCGCACCTCCATTCTCGTTCCGCTGCGCTACGTGAGCGGTCGGAAGTTCGGGCTCGTGAGCTTCGAGACCACCGAGCGCATCGACCAGACACCGGCTGCGAAGCGGGAGCTCTCGAACCTCGCGCTGGCGCTCTCCATCGCCTACCGGTGCCTGCGGGACAGCGACTCGCGTGCGAGACGGACGGGGGAGGCGATCACGGCCCTCGACGACGTGCTGAACGAGCCCCTCCTCAAGCTCACCAAGCCCAAGATATTCCTGGCCTCCTCGGAGCGCGCCCATGGGGACGTGATCGAGGCCCTGCGCGACGTCATCCGGGAGTTCCGGGACACCTTCGACGAGGTCTACTGGAAGGAGATGAACCGGCCGGGGAGCATCGATCAGCAGCTGCTCGGCCAGCTCGCGCGCTGTCGCTACGGCGTCTTCTACATGTCGGAGCCGACCGGACGGAAGAAGGACCAGTACCGCGACAACATCAACGTGGTCTTCGAAGCGGGGATGCTGCACGGGCGCAGCGACGTCGCCTCGCCGATTCCCGCCAGCTGGATCCCCGTGCGCGAGGAGGGCTCCCCGCCGCCCTTCGACTTCGCCACGCAGCGCACCGTCATCGTCCCCCGCGATCCGGAGAAGGGGGAGCTGCGCGTGGACGACCTGAAGAACGTGTTCCGGGAGCGGCTGCACGGCCTGATCGAGAACGGCTCCTGACACCGGCCTGCCACCGGCGATAGAATGCGCCGTCAGTGGGAACCGGAGCACCGCTGAGGACCTCCGCCCTCCTGGGGGCGGCCTTCCTCGCCCTTGCCGCGGGCGCGGCGGCCGGGGCCAGGCCGCCCAACATCTTGCTGATGCTGAGCGACAACCTCGGCTTCGGCGAGATCGGGGCCTACGGGGGCGGCGCCCTGCGCGGCGCGCCGACGCCGCGCCTCGATGCGCTGGCCGCCGAGGGCATGCGCTTCACCAACTTCAACGTGGAGGTGGAGTGCACCCCGTCGCGCTCGGCGCTCATGACCGGCCGCATGCCGGTGCGCTCGGGCACCTGGCGGGCCTCCCCGCCCGGCCTTCCCGGGGGCCTCTCGCCCTGGGAGGTCACCCTCGCCGAGTCCCTCTCCGAGGCGGGCTACGCCACGGCGATCTTCGGCAAGTGGCACCTGGGCGGCGAGCCAGGCCGCTTCCCCACGGACCAGGGCTTCGACGTCTGGTGGGGCTTCCCCTTCTCCACGGGGGTGGCGGGCTGGGTGGAGCGCGTGGGCTTCGATCCCGAGGTCGTGAAGCCCCCCTTCCTGCTCGAGGGGGAGCGGGGCGGAGAGGTCCGCGAGGTCGAGCCCTACACCACCGCGAACCGGCCGCTCATCGACGAGCGCATCGCGGAGCGGTCCGCGGCGTACGTCCGGGAGCGGGCAGGCGCCGAGCAGCCCTTCTTCCTGTTCGTCTCCTGGTCGCTCGTGCACCACCCCTACCTGCCCCACCCGGAGTTCGCGGGCCGCTCGGGGGGCGGCGCCTTCGCGGACATGATGGTCGACCACGACCACCGCGTCGGGCAGGTGCTCGACGCCGTCGACGCGGCGGGGATCGCGGACCGCACCCTGGTCCTCTACCTGAGCGACAACGGGCCGGACTCCGCCAACTACCCGGTCGTGTCGAATTCGGGCCCCTTCCGCGGCTACCTCGGCAGCGCCTTCGAGGGATCGATCCGCACGCCGCTCATCGTCCGCTGGCCGGGCCGCGTGGCCGCCGGTCGCGCGAGCAACGAGATCGTGGCCCTGGTCGACCTGTTCCCGACCCTGGCTAGGCTCGCCGGCGCCGAGGTGCCCGGCGACCGCGCCATCGACGGGGTGGACCAGACACCGCTGCTGCTGGGCGAGACGTCGGGGTCCGCCCGCGAGTCGCTGCTGATCTTCTCGGGCCGCACCCTGCTGGCGGTGAAGTGGCGGCAGTTCAAGGTGTTCCTCACCGGCGACGACCCCGCGCCCCGCGATCGCTCCTGGCGCCGCCTGTGGGCCCCCCTGGTCTACAACGTCGAGCAGGACCCCCGCGAGGAGGTGGACGTCGCGATGGACAACCTGTGGGTCTTCTCGCCGGTCTTCCGGAGCATCTTCCCGTTCCTGTTCAGCGTCGCCGACGAGGGCCTGATCCTCCCGGGCGGCGAGAAGCCCGAGCCGGCGGAGGTCGAGATCCCCTTCCAGAGCCCGGAGGAGATCGAGCGCAGCATGGCGGCGATCAAGCGGAAGGCGATCCGGCAGCGCGTCCGGGAGCTGCTGCCCTTCGGCGGCGACTGAGGTGCGCTGGGCCGTCCTCGGGGTGGGGCTGGGGCTCGCGGCCTGGCTCGCGGCGGCGGCCCTCGCCCCGATGCGCCACGGGATCGCGCCCGACGCCTTCGGCGCGGCGCCCGGGGTCGCCCGGGCGGAGGCGGTGCGCGTCGTCGACGCGGCGGCGCCGCGACCCAACCTGGTCGTGATCCTGGCCGACGACCTCGGCTTCGGCGACCTCGGCGTCCAGGGCAGCGGCGCCATCGAGACGCCCCACATCGACGCCCTGGCCGCCGAGGGCATGCGCCTCGAGCACTTCTACGCCAGCGCGCCGCTGTGCTCGCCCTCGCGGGTCGGGCTCCTCACCGGCCGCTACCCCCTGCGCAGCGGCGTGGTCACCGCCCTCCAGGCCGCGGACGACACCTGGCTGCGCCGGCTCACCTACGGGGCGGGCGTCGTGTTCGCGAAGCTCGGCGCGGTGGACATGGCCGGTGGCGGGAACGCGGTGCGCGGCCTGCCGGAGGCGGAGATCACCCTGCCCGAGGCCCTGAAGCACGCGGGCTACCGCACCTTCGCCGTGGGCAAGTGGCACCTCGGCGACTTCACCGCCCTCCCGGAGTACCACCCCTCGCGCCACGGCTTCGACCGCTTCGTGGGCTTCAACATGTCGAACGACGACTGGCCCGTGGCCTTCTGGCGGGACCGGGAGGAGGTCGTCGCCGACATCGCCCTCGACCAGGCGCACTACACGAGGCTCTTCACCGAGGAGGCGGTGCGCTTCGTCGAGGAGGCCGGCGGCGCGCCCTTCTTCCTCTACCTCGCCCACAAGGACCCGCACCAGCCCTTCTTCCCCTCGGAGCGCTTCGCCGGTCGCTCCGCGGCGGGCCCCTACGGCGACGCTGTCGAGGAGCTCGACTGGAGCGTGGGCGAGGTGGTGGCGGCGCTGCGGCGCCGGGGCCTCGCCGAGCGCACCCTGGTGGTCGTGACCAGCGACAACGGTCCCTGGTTCGAGGGCGACCCGGGCGGCCTGCGCGGCCGGAAGGGCCAGAGCTACGAGGGCGGCTTCCGGGTGCCCTTCGTGGCCTGGTGGCCGGGCCGGGTTCCCGCCGGCGCCGTGAGCGAGGCGCCCGCCATGAACATCGACCTGCTCCCCACCTTCCTGGGCCTGGCCGGGCTGGCGCCGCCCGAGGATCGGGTGGTGGACGGCGCGGACCTGTGGCCCGTGCTCTCGGGCGCCCGCGCCGAGCTGGCCGAGCGCACCCTCTACTTCTTCCACGACTACGACGTCGAGGCCCTGCGCGCGGGGCCGTGGAAGTACATCGAGCGCAACAGCCACTACGTGTGGCCGGTGCCACTCGACAAGCGCGACACGCCGGCGGGCGGTCTGCTGGCCGGGCGCGACTACCGGCCGCCGGGCGCGGCGGAGGCCGTCCCCACCCTCGGCACCTGGCCGCTGCTCTACGACCTGCGCCGCGACCCGGCGGAGGCCTACAACGTCGCGGACTCGCGGCCCGAGGTCGCGGCCGAGCTGGGGCGCCGGCTCGCGGCATGGAGGGAGGCCTTCCGCGCGAACCCCCGCGGCTGGCGCTAGCGGCGCCCCTCCCGGGGCACGATGTCGACGGACTCGCTCTCGGGATCGAACACGATGCGCGCCTCGCCGCGCTCGAGCTGGCGCATCACGTCGGCCACCTTCGACTCGAGGCTCTTCTCCACGAGCCCGTAGTCGGTCCCCTCGCGGGTGATGAACGCCTCCACGACGCGCCGCAGGGTGTCGGGCGCGAGGTCGGCGGGGGCGATCTCGACGGCTCGGGCGTCCCCCTCCTCGTCGCCGTGGGTCACGGGCCGCCCCGCTGCCGCGACGGGGCGTCGAGCGCGGCCAGGATCCCCTCGGAGCGCGCCAGGGTGCGCTCCGCCTCGGCGAGGAGCGCCTCCTCCTCGTGCTCCAGCCGGGCGCTCCGCCGCGCGGCGGCCTCCCGCGTCGTCTTCGCCTTGTGGCACGGCGTGCACAGGGTCTGGAGGTTCCCGAGCTCGTGGCCACCCCCGTCGATCAGCGGCACGACGTGGTCGAGCTCCCAGAGCGACTTGCGGGGCTTGAAGCCCAGCTCGCGCAGCTTGCGGGTCGAGCCCCGGCCGCGGTGGCGGCGCCGGATCGCGTAGGTGTCGACGCCGCACGCCGCGCACACGCCGCGGTCGCGCTTGCGCACCCGGCGGCGGGCCTCGCGCGGGTCGCTGTCCATGTAGCGGTCCACGCAGGCCGGGTGCCAGCGGCGACGCCGGTCGAGCTCGCCCTGCCTCGCACCGGCGGCGTACAGGATCGCCTCGCCGCACCAGCGGCAGGTCCCCCGCGGCGCATCGCTGAAGGGAATCGGCGGACGGCGATGGGCGGGCATCCGTCGGGACCAGCTCCAGGGGGGCCTGGAGCCGGCAGGGTAGCGGGGGATCGAGGATCGGTGAAGGTGGGATAGCATGGGCCTCGGAGGCCGCCCGGTGCCCAGCCGCCACCGCTCCTTCGAAGTCTTCCTGCGCAACGTGCGCCCGGTCCTCGCCCGCCACCACGGCGCGGAGCTCGCCGAGGAGGTGGTGGCGGCGGCGCGCGACGAGCACGAGCGCCTGCGCCCGGAGATCCCGGGCATCGGCGGCGCGCGAAACGCCTTCCAGCCCGTGATGACGGCGAACGGCTGGCTCGTCGCGCTCCACCGGGCGATGCGGGCCCGGGGCAGGCCGGCCGGGGACACGGTGCGCGCCTGCCAGGAGGCCTTCGACGCCTGGCTGCGGCGGATCCCCCGCCCGCTGCTGCGCGGGATCGGCCGGCTGGCGCTCTCGGCGCCGGTACGCCGCTACTTCGAGGCCCAGGCGCGGCGCTCCCAGGAGCGCCGCTTCGCCGAGGACTTCGTGTGGCGCCTCGAGCGCGGCCCGGGCGGCGAGGTCTCCTTCGTCTTCGACGAGTGCGCGGTGAACAAGTGGTACGAGGCCCAGGACGTCCGCGAGCTCGCGCCCTACTGCAACTTCGTGGACGTCACCTACAGCCGGCTGATGGGGATGGGGGTGGACGCGTCCCGGACCATCGGCACGGGCTGCGCGCAGTGCGCGCTGCGCTTCCGGCTCGGACGGGCCACGGAGGTCCCGGCGAACCTCCACGGCATCGTGTCCGAGGGCTGAGCGCGGGTGCGACGGGCGCTCGCTTCGCTGGTGGTGCTGGGGCTCGCCCTCGGCTGCAAGCTCGATCCGGGCAAGCAGCCCTGGGAGCCCGAATCCCGGCCGGCCCAGAAGGCGACGCCGGCCCCCCGCGAGCCCTGCACGGACCGCACCCCCCTGCGCCGGGCCCTGTTCGGCGACCTCCACGTCCACACCGGCTTCTCCATGGACGCCTGGGTGCAGGGCACCCTCGTGACGCCGGACGACGCCTATCGCTTCGCGCGGGGCGAGCCCATCGGCCTGCCGCCCTACGGCGCCGACGGCCGGCCGAGCGCGACGGTGCGCATCGAGCGCCCCCTCGACTTCGCCGCCGTGACCGACCACGCCGAGTGGCTCGGCGAGACCGCCCTGTGCCGCGACCCGGAGTCCGAGGTCTACGACACGCGCTCCTGCCGGATCTTCCGGGGCGAGGAGGAGTCCTGGCTCGCCTGGCTGGTGGGCGTGAAGGGGTTCCGCAAGAAGCTCGCCGGGGCCGTCGCGCTGCGCGGCCGCAACGAGGAGATCTGCGGCGAGGACGCCTCGCGCTGCCGGGCGCGCACCCGGACCGCCTGGGAGGCCAACCAGGAGGCGACGGAGCGCTGGTACGACCGCAGCGCGGCGTGCCGCTTCACCACCCTGCACGGCTACGAGTACAGCCGCTCGCCGTCCTTCACCAAGATCCACCGCAACGTGATCTTCCGCAACGAGATCGTCCCGGAGCTGCCGATCTCGTGGATCGACACGCCGACCGAGCCCGGGTTCTGGCGCAAGCTGCGCAGCCAGTGCGTCGACACGGACTCGGGCTGCGACGCCATCGCGATCCCCCACAACCCGAACCTCTCGAACGGCCAGCTCTTCTCCGTCTGGTACCGGGACCTGCCCCTCGAGGAGCAGCGCGCCCAGGCCCGGCTGCGCGGGGGCCTCGAGCCCATCGTCGAGATGGTGCAGTACAAGGGCGAGTCCGAGTGCCGAAACGGGCTCTACGGCGTGCTGGGCGGCCCCGACGAGCTGTGCGACTTCGAGAAGATCCGCGACCTCCCGGGCGAGGCCGTCGAGGACTGCGAGGACGGCACCGGCGAGGGCGCCCAGCGCGGGCGGGGCTGCATCTCGCGCCTGGACTACGTGCGCTACGCGCTGGTCGAGGGGCTGCGCGAGGCGGAGCGCATCGGCGTGAACCCCTACGTGTTCGGCTTCATCGGCAGCACCGACAGCCACCTCGGCAACCCCGGCGCCACGGCCGAGACGAGCTACGTCGGCAAGTTCGGCTTCACGCGGGAGCAGCTCCTCACCATCGGCGACAAGCGTCGGCCCAACGTGTTCCGCAGCGCCGGCGGCCTGGCCGGAGTGTGGGCCGAGGAGAACTCCCGGGAGGCGGTCTTCGACGCCCTCGCCCGGCGCGAGGCCTTCGCGACCAGCGGCAACCGGATCGAGCCGCGGCTCTTCGCCGGCTGGGACCTGCCCGCGGACCTGTGCGAGGGCGAAGACCTCGTCGCCCGGGGCTACGCCCGGGGCGTGCCCATGGGCGGCACCCTGCCCCCGCGCCCGCGCGCCGACGCCACCCTGCGCCTGGTCGCCCACGCCCGGCGCGACCCGCGCGGGGCCCCGCTCCAGCGGCTCCAGATCGTGAAGGCCTGGCTGGGCGAGGACGGCTTCCACCAGGCCGTGCACGACGTGGCGGGCGGCGCCTCGGACGCCTCCGTGGATCCGGAGACCTGCGCGCTGCGGGGCGGCGGCGCCGACGAGCTGTGCGCCACCTGGACCGACCCGGACCCGACGCCCCGGGCCGGCGCCGTCTACTACGCCAGGGTGCTGGAGAACCCGAGCTGTCGCTGGACCACCTGGAAGTGTCTCGAGCTTCCCGCCGCCGAGCGGCCCGACGGCTGCACGGATCCGCGCGTGCCCCGCACCCTCCAGGAGCGCGCCTGGACGTCGCCGGTCTGGCTCACCCCGGAGCGCTGAGGGGCGCTACCGTTGGCGCGATGGCGGACCCGGCGGCTCTCGAGGCGGAGGGGCTCTGCAAGCGCTACGGGGAGCTCACCGCCGTCGAGGACGTGAGCCTGCGCGTCGACGAGGGCCAGATCGCGGGCTTCATCGGACCGAACGGCGCGGGCAAGACCACCACCCTGCGCATGCTGCTCGGGCTCGTCGCCCCGACCCGCGGCAGCGTGCGCATCTTCGGCCACGACGTGGGGCGCGACTTCCAGCGCGCCATCCGCGCGGTGGGTGCGCTGGTGGAGGGGCCGGCCTTCTACCCGTTCCTCTCGGGCCGCCGGAACCTGCGGCTGTTCGGGCGGCTCTCCGGCGGCGTCGACGAGGCCCGCATCCAGGAGGTGCTCGAGCGCGTGGGGCTCGGGCGCCGCGGCGACCAGCGCGTGAAGGGCTACTCCCAGGGCATGCGGCAGCGCCTCGGGATCGCGCTGGCGCTGCTCGCGCGGCCCCGCCTGCTCGTGCTCGACGAGCCCACCAACGGCCTGGATCCCCAGGGCATGCGCGAGGTGCGCAACCTGATCCGCGCGATCCGCGACGAGGGCGAGACCACGATCCTGCTGTCGAGCCACCTGCTCGGCGAGATGGAGCGCATCTGCGACCGGGTGGCGGTGATCTCCCGCGGGCGCGTGCTGTGCTCGGGCCCCCTCGACGAGCTGCTCGGGCAGGGCGCCGACCGCGTCGAGCTGCGCGTGCCCGAGGCCGAGGACGAGGGGGTCGCGAGCCTGCTCGCCGAGCGCTTCGGCGCCGAGGCGACGCGCGTGCGCCGCGGCCACCTGGAGTTCCGCTGGGACCCGGAGGACCTGGGAGCGGTGAGCCGCGCCCTGGTCGAGGCGGGCTTCTCGGTGCTCGCCCTCTCGGCGGACCGGCGCACCCTCGAGCAGGTCTTCGTCGAGCTCACCGGCGAGTCCTCGGAGATCCCGTGATCGGCTGGCTCGCCACCGTCGGGCGGCTGGTCCGCACGGACCTGGTGAAGCTCTCGCGCTACTGGGTGGTGATCGCCGGCTACGTCGCCATCGCGGGCATCGCGGTGCCGGGAGCGATCCTCGCCCACTACGCCGAGCAGGCCATCCGGGTGAGCTCGGGCTCGGGCTACGCCTTCGCGATCAGCCTGATGACCCGCTTCCTCGACACCTCGGCCCCCATCGTGTTCGTGATGATGTGCATCCTGTTCGCCCTCGACGTCTCGCACTCGACCATCAAGTACATCCTCACCCGC
Source organism: Myxococcota bacterium (assembly GCA_028277885.1). GTDB lineage: Bacteria > Myxococcota_A > UBA9160 > UBA9160 > UBA6930 > JANQFK01. The sequence goes on along the minus strand of JANQFK010000046.1, from coordinate 60,675 downwards.
CCCGTGACGCGCCTCCAGCTGCTGGTCTCGAAGTACGGCACCGCCGCCGTCATGGTGGCCGCGCTGCTGGTCCTGCTGTGGGCCGTCTCCCTGGGCGCCGGCTGGTGGTTCTACGGCCTGGGCGACCTCACCGAGAACGACTACCTGCTCTTCGAGGGCCGCACCGTGCTGCGCGAGATCGCCGTGGCGACGGTCCTGATCTTCCTCGCGTACCTCGCCATCGCCTCCCTGGCCATCTGCGTGTCCTCGTACTCGAGCACCATGGGCGGCGCCATCATCATGGGGCTGATCTTCTACCTCTTCATCGACTCCCTGGCCCTGATCCCGCCGAGCCTGGGCCTGCGCTTCGAGCTCGGCGGGGAGACCCGGCTGCTCCCCTGGATGGCCCTGGGCTTTCCCTCCCAGGTGTTCGTCCCGATGTACCGCCTCGACGACCTGCCCACCGGCGTGCCCATCGAGAGCTGGTGGAGCGAGGACGTGCGACGCATGCTGTTCGTGTGCGGCTCCTTCGCGCTCGCCTTCTTCGCCCTCGCCGCCCTGGGCCTGCGCCGGCGCGACTACGCGCTGTGAGGGACGGGCTCCGGGGGGCGGGCCTCGCCGCGGGGCTCGCGCTGGCCCTCGCCGCGGGGACCGCCCGCGCCGTGGAGGGGGAGTCCGAGCACTTCCGCTTCGGGGAGCTGCGACTGCCCGGCGAGATCGAGGGGCGGCGCATCGCGGACCTCGACGGCGACGGCCGACTGGACCTGCTGCTGGTCTACCGCCATCCCGGCGAGCGGGAGCGGTTCTCGGCGCGGGCCTGCCTCCAGGACGCCCAGCGCGGCTTCGCGCCGGAGTGCCCCGAGCTGGCGCTGCCGGAGTCGGGCCGGGTGCTCGACGTCGCCGAGCTCGACGGGCGCCCCGGCGCCGAGCTCGTGGTGCTCGGCAGCGACGGGGCGCGGGTCGCGAGCTTCGCCGGCGAAGGCTTCGCGCCGTTGCGGCCCGTGCCCCTGCGCAGCCTGATGCAGGACGGCGAGCCCGGCCGCATGGACGTGCTGCGCTTCCTCCACGACCTCGACGGCGACGGCCGCCACGAGTGGATCGTGCCCACCCTCGAAGGGCCCGCGCTGCACCGCTGGAAGGACGGCCGCCTCGAGCGGCTCCAGGTGCTCGAGAGCCCCGCGCGCGTCTCCTACCGCCTGCGCGGCGACGTGGCCGACGTCACCCGGCTGATCCGGCCGCGCAGCTACCTGCGCGCCACCTCGGCGCGGCTCACCGCGCCGGCCGTCTTCGTCCGCGACTTCGACGGCGACGGCCGCGTCGACCTCGCCACCCTCGGCGAGGGCCTGCGCATCTTCCTGCAGGGCGAGACGGGCCGCTTCCCCGAGGCCCCGAGCGTCGAGGCGGAGCCCTCGATCCTGACCCCCGAGGAGGAGGAGTCGGCGCTGGCGGGCCAGGGCCTCACCTTCGAGGACTTCGACGGCGACGGGCTCGTGGACCTGCTCGTCATGAAGTGGGGGAGCCCCGAGCAGCGCACCCGCATGGACCGGCACCTGTTCCTGGCCCGGCCGGGGCTCCGCTACCTCGAGCGGGCCGACCAGGTGGTGCGCTCCGAGAGCGTCTTCCCGGACTTCGACATCGGCGACCTGAACGGCGACGGTCGCAAGGACCTGGTGGTGCCCTACTTCCACGTGGCTCCCAGCCAGGCGCTGCGCGCGGTCACGGACAACTCCCTGCGGGTCCAGCTGCGGCTGTTCCTGCTCCGCGAGAACGGCCGCTTCGCCCAGGACCCGGGCAAGGAGTTCGCGAAGGTCGATCGGCGCGTCGTGGTGGACTACCACATCGACGTGATGGGCTACCTGACCGGAACCCGCTCGGGGACGGACCGCTTCGACCCGCTGCTCTCGTTGAACGCGGACGTGAACGGCGACGGCTTCGCGGACCTGGTGTCGGACTCCGGGAACGACCAGCTGCGCATCCACCTCGGCAACGCCGAGGCGCGCTACGCGAGCTCCCCCGACTGGAAGATCGAGTACGAGTCCGCCCTCGACTACGACCTGGCCGACCTCAACGGCGACGGCCGCACGGACCTGCTCACCTGGTACGGCGCCCGGGAGCGGCGCCAGCGCGGCCCGGGGGAGCTGGGACGCTACGAGCCCACCCGGCGGCGGCGCGAGCTGGCCCGGGAGCAGCGCGAGGAGCGCGCCCGCCGGGAGCGGCTCGGGCTCGCCGAGGAGGACTCCGAGCCCCCCGCCAACGCGCGCATCAAGTACCTGCTCTCGCGCTAAGATGGTGCCATGCGCCCCCCCGGCCCCCCGCTGCTCGTCGCCGCCGGCCTCGCCCTGGGCCTGGCCGCCGCTGCCCCGGCCGGGGGCCAGACGACCTTCGTGGACGTCACCGACGAGGCCGGGCTCTCCTACGTGCAGCGCGTGCCGCCGGCGTTCCTGGACTGCATGGAGGCCTCCCTGGCCTGCGAGGTGTTCCCCATGACGGGAGGCGCCGCCGTGGCCGACGTGGACGGCGACGGCTGGACCGACGTCTTCGTCACCCGGCTCGACGCGCCGGACCTGCTGTTCCGCAACCTGGGCAACGGCCGCTTCGAGGACGTGAGCGAGGCGGCGGGCCTCGACGCCTTCGACCTCCAGAGCAACGGCGCCCTCTTCGGGGACTTCGACAACGACGGCGACCCGGACCTCTTCGTGACCGTGGTGGGCACCGGGGACGACCCGGTGAACGGCCGCAACTACCTGTTCGTGAACGACGGCAGCGGGCGCTTCGACGAGGAGGCCGTGGCCCGCGGCGCCGCCGACGCGAGCCTCCTCCCCCGCCTGCTGTTCAGCGCGAGCCTGGGCGACTACGACCGCGATGGCTGGCTCGACCTCCACCTGAACGAGTGGCTGCGGGACGACCACTCCCGGCTGCTGCGCAACCGGGGCGCCGAGGCGCCGGGCCACTTCGAGGACGTCACCGAGAGTGCCAACGCCGTCCTCGACCGGGTGGACGGCTTCGCCTCGACCTTCGTCGACCTCGACGACGACGGCTGGCAGGACCTCGCCGTGGCGGCGGACTTCGGCACCAGCCGGCTGCTCTGGAACCAGCGCGACGGCACCTTCCTCGACGGCACCGTGGCGGCGGGGGTCGGGACCGACGAGAACGGCATGGGGTCGACCTTCGGCGACTTCGACGCCGACGGCGACCTCGACTGGTTCGTGACCTCGATCCGCGATCCGGCGGAGACCTGCGAGACCGAGAACTGCTCCTGGGGCTACACGGGGAACCGGCTGTACCGCAACGAGGGCGGACGGCTCTTCTCCGACGCCACGGACGATGCCGGCGTGCGCGACGGCTTCTGGGGCTGGGGCACGGTGTTCTTCGACTACGACAACGACGAGGACCTCGACCTGGTGATGACCAACGGCGTCATCTACCCCCAGACCGGGATCGACGACGATTTCAACGCCGACCCGATGCGGGTCTGGGAGAACGACGGCACGGGCGCCACGAGCGAGGTCTCGAGCGAGGTCGGGGTGCTCGACACGAGCTCCGGCAAGGGCCTGCTCACCTTCGACTACGACCGCGACGGCGACCTCGACCTGCTGGTGGTGAACAACGCCGGCACGCCGCGTCTCTACCGCAACGAGCTCGCGGCCGGCAGCCGCTGGCTGCGGCTGCGGATCCAGGGCACCGAGAGCAACCGCGACGCCGCGGGTGCGCGGGTGACGCTGTGGCCGCGGCCCGGCGCCGCGCCCCAGGTGCGCGAGGTGGGCGTGGCGAGCCACTTCCTCGGCCAGAGCGAGGCGGAGCTCCACTTCGGCCTCGCGCCCGGGACCGAGTGGGTCCACGAGGTGCGGGTCGAGTTCCCCGCGTCGGGGCGCGTGGTGCGACGCGGCTGGCTCGAGCCGAACCAGACCTACGTGATCTCCGAGGACGCACCCGCGTGCGGGCGCCTCGATCCCGAGATCCTCCTCGCCCTGGTGCCCGTCTTCGTCGTGGCCCGCCGCAGGCGCGCTGAACCGCGTTCAGGGCGCTGATTCCCCAACCCCGCCGTCTCCTCCCGTGACATGATGCGCGGGCCACGCGCCGGTCGCTCGACGGGTCGGCCGCGGCCCCAACCACGAGAGGAACGCCATGCGACGTCTCGGAATCATCGCGATCGGATCCCTCTTCCTGGCCCAGTCCGCGGCCGCCAACCCCACCTGGAGCCTGATCAGCTTCACGGCCACGCCCCAGGACGCGCCGAAGATCCTCAAGGCCGCCGACAAGCTGATGCAGTCGGAGGCCGGACAGCAGTTCCCGGGCAAGCTGCTGCTGCTCGCCAGCCTCGCCGACGGCAACGACCCGGCCACCCACAGCTTCGTGCCGATCTACGCCTCCACCGCGGACCGCGAGCAGTTCGTCGCGAAGCTCCAGGCGGACCGCGCCTGGGACAAGTTCACGAAGGTGATGGCCCGGCGCAGCACGCCGGCCTCCACCACGCTGTACCGGACCGTGAAGAGCTGGGGCGAGCTCTCCGAGAGCGACACCGTCTGGATGACCCACGCCTTCCAGGTGAGCGACCCGGCCAAGTTCCTGAGCGCGGTCGAGACCTTCATGGGCTCCTCGGTGGGGCGCGAGTTCCCGGGGCAGGTCTACCTCTCGGGGGTGGTGGCCGGCGGCGGCCCGGTGAGCCACGTGATCTCGGTGGGCTACGCGAGCGAGACCGAGATGGACGCCTGGCTCGACGTGCGCAACGGCAGCCCCGCCTGGGCGCGCTACCTGCGGGTGTCCCAGAAGGTCTCGACCTACCTGGGCGGCAACCTCGCGCGCCAGATCAAGTCCTGGGGCCCCGCCACCCTGTCGGGGATCATGGGGCGCTAGTCTCTGGCGTCGGCCTGCAGGCTGGCCGGCGGCAGCCGGCCGCCTGCAGCCACGCGCCAACGAGGAGCCCCATGCCCAGCGCCAGCGAGCTGATCGACGTCGACCGCTATCCCGTGCACCGGCCGGGCTCGCCCGGCTACGAGGCGCTGGTCGAGCGCTGCCGCGAGCAGCTGCGCACGGCCGGCGCCTGCGAGCTGCCGGGCTTCCTGCGCCCCGAGGTGGTCGAGCGCCTCGCCGGCGAGTCCACCCGCCTCGCCCCCGACGCCCATCACCACGAGGGCAAGGCGACCCCCTACCTCGAGCTTCCCAGCCCCGACTGGCCGCCCGAGCACCCGCGCCAGAGCTGGAACCCGTTCTCCCTGGCGGCGCTCGCCTACGACCAGATCCCCGCCGACTCGCTGCTGCGCGTCCTCTACGACTGGGACACGCTGAAGGACTTCCTGGCCGCGGCCCTCGGCAAGCGCGAGCTGCACCGCTACTCGGATCCGCTCGGCGCCCTCAGCCTCAACGTGATGGAGGACGGCGACGAGTGCGAGTGGCACTTCGACCAGGCCGACTTCGTGGTCTCCATCGCACTCCAGGACGCCGAGGAGGGCGGCGACTTCCTCTACGTGCCGCTGGTCCGCAGCCCCGAGGACGAGAACTACGACGGCGTGAAGCGGGTGCTCTCGGGCGAGCGCGAGCCCACCCGCATCCCCATGACCCCCGGCACCCTGCTGCTGTTCGAGGGCCGCCACTCGATCCACTGCGTCTCGTCCACGCGCGGGGCGACGCCGCGGCTGGTGGCGCTGCTCGCCTACGACACGAAGCCCGGCACCTGCGCGAGCGAGCTGCTGCAGAAGTCGCGCTACGGGCGGGTGCTGCGCCCCGAGGCTTGAGCACCGTCAGTCCAGGAAGGGCCCCGTCACCTCGTAGGTGATGCCCGTGGCGTTGGCGCCACCGCGCTGGGAGCTGAAGTAGAGCCGCGTGCCCGAGGGGTCGAGGGCGGGCCCGGTGATCTCGGTCATCTGCTGGCCGGTCACCTGGAGCACCGGGTAGGCGTTGCCGTTGGACGCGATGGCGACGATCTGGAGGTCGCCGGGGTCCTCGGCGACGAAGACGTCCCACACCGGCGTCACGAAGACGTTGTCCACGTTGGTGAGGATCGGGTTGCTCGAGGTCGCCTGGTCGTAGAGCAGCCGGAGCGACTGGCCGAAGGTCTCGATGGACCACACGCGGCCGTCGCCCTTGGTGGTGAAGTAGACCTTGCCGTTCTGGTAGAAGATGCCCTCGCCGCCGTCGAAGGCCGTGGCGGCCGGTGCCTGCTGGCGGGTGGGCGTCGCGCCGCCGCCCGGGTTCGGGTCGTCGATGGGGTGCCAGACCAGCGGTCGCAGCGCGAAGGGGTCCGGGCCCACGGCCTCGGCGGCCTCGAGGAAGCCGCTCGAGAGGTCCGGGAAGGCGTCGGCGGTGAAGCGGTAGAGCAGGCCGTCGGGCAGATCCTCGGTGAGGTAGACGTGGCCGTTGAAGGGGTCGACGGCGGCGCCCTCGTGGGTGAACCAGCCGAGGGCGTCGCGCGACGTGCCCTGGGAGGGCTGGCCGGGGTCGCACTCGTAGACCACGCCGCCCCCCACCTCCTCGCAGGAGAGCCAGGTGCCCCAGGGCGTGGGCCCGCCGGCGCAGTTGCGCCGCGTGCCGGTGAGGATCGAGTAGGCGTCGGTAAGGTTCGCCGCAGCGTCGAAGCGCAGGGCGCCGACGCCGCCCGCGGTGCCCCCCACCTCGCTGTTCGACGCGTACACCCAGCCCCCGTCGGGCATCGCGAAGGAGGCACCGCCGTCGGGCTGCGCGTGCCAGACGTGGGCGGTGCCCGGGACGGCGTTGCCCGAGACCGCCACCACCCGCGAGGCGAAGCCCGCCGGGAGCCGGATGCCGTTGGCGTCGGGCGCCTGGAGGGGCCCGTAGTTCCGCGCGCCGCGGATGCCGCCCGTCCCGCCGCGGCGACGCCCCGCGCCGGAGCTCTCCGGGAGCCCCGCCGTCGCGGCACCCACCGCGAGGGCGCCGGCGGCGCGCAGGGTGTCGCGCAGGAAGTCGCGCCGCGAGGCGAGGGGGCCGAAGTGAAGAGTGGCGCGCGGCTGCATGGGCCCAGAGTACCATGGGGCCCGGGCGGCGAGGGTGACGGGTCCGTGCCATCTTCCGCCCGTGAGCGAGGCGAACCCGCAGAGACGCGGCTACTGGCGCGCCAACGTTCGCCTCATGGCGCTGCTGCTCGCGATCTGGGCCATCGCCTCCTACGGCCTCGGCATCCTGTGGGTCGAGCCGCTCAACCGCTTCCAGCTGGGCGGCTTCCCGCTGGGCTTCTGGTTCGCCCAGCAGGGCTCGATCTACGTGTTCGTGGTGCTGATCCTCGTCTACGCCCTGTGCATGGACCGCCTCGATCGGCGTCACGGCGTCGACTGAGCCGCCATGGACGTTCGCGGCTGGACCTACGTCCTCGTCGGGGTCACCTTCGCGCTCTACGTCGGCATCGCGGTGTGGAGCCGGGTGCGCTCCACCGCGGGGTTCTACGTGGCCGGGCGCGACGTCCCGCCGCTGGCCAACGGCATGGCGACGGGCGCCGACTGGATGAGCGCCGCGTCGTTCATCTCCATGGCGGGCCTGGTCTCCTTCATGGGCTACACCGGCGCCATCTACCTGATGGGCTGGACCGGCGGCTACGTGCTGCTGGCGCTGCTCCTGGCCCCGTACCTGCGCAAGTACGGGAAGTTCACCACCTCCGAGTTCCTGGGCGACCGCTACTACTCCCAGACCGCCCGCGTGGTGGGCGCGCTGTGCACGATCTTCGTCTCCTTCACCTACATCGCGGGGCAGATGCGTGGGGTGGGGGTGGTGTTCTCGCGCTTCCTGGAGGTGGAGGTCGAGACCGGGGTGGTGATCGGCATGGTGATCGTGCTCTTCTACGCCACCCTGGGCGGGATGCGGGGCATCACCTGGACCCAGGTGGCCCAGTACGCGGTGCTGATCGTCGCGTACCTGATCCCCGCGGTGGCGATCTCGTGGAAGATCACCGGCCAGCCCGTCCCCCAGATCGGCTTCGGCGCCACGGTGGCGGAGGGCACCAACGCGGGCCGCTTCCTGCTCGAGACCCTCGACCACCTGCACCGCGAGCTCGGCATGCCCGCCTACACCGACGCCTTCGTGCCGGGCAAGAAGGGCATGCTCGACGTGCTGGCCATCACCGGCGCGCTGATGGTCGGCACCGCGGGCCTGCCCCACGTGCTGATCCGCTTCTACACCGTGCCGAGCGCCCGCGCAGCGCGCTGGAGCGCGCTGTGGGCGCTGGTCTTCATCGCGCTGCTCTACACCACGGCCCCGGCCGTCGCCGCCTTCGCCCGGGTGAACCTGATCCAGTCGCTCCACGGCGTCGCGGTCGCCAACGTGCCGCCCTGGTTCGAGAGCTGGGAGGCCACCGGGCTGATCGGCTTCGACGACAAGGACGGCGACGGCCGCATCACCCTCTCGGGCGACGCCCAGCGCAACGAGCTCCGCGTGGACCGCGACATCATGGTGCTCGCCAACCCGGAGATCGCGCGGCTGCCGGCCTGGATCGTCGCGCTGGTGGCGGCCGGCGGCCTCGCCGCCGCGCTCTCCACCGCGGCCGGCCTGCTGCTGGTGATCTCCTCGGCCATCTCCCACGACTTCGCCAAGTCCTGGCTCGCGCCGGGGCTCTCCGAGCGCCGCGAGCTCTCCCTGGCCCGGGCGACCGCCGCCGTGGCGGTGCTGATCGCGGCCTGGTTCGGCATCAACCCCCCGGGCTTCGTCGCCCAGGTGGTGGCCTTCGCGTTCGGCCTGGCCGCCTCGAGCTTCTTCCCCGCCCTGGTCCTAGGCATATTCTGGAAGCGAGCCACCCGGGAGGGAGCCGTGGCGGGCATGCTGGCCGGGATCCTCTTCACCGCGACCTACATCGTCTGGTTCGAGTACGTCTCGCCCGCGAGCGCGCCCGAGGGCTACTGGCTGGGGATCAGCCCCGAGGGCATCGGCGCCGTGGGCATGCTGCTGAACTTCGCCGTCGCCATCCCGCTGAGCCTCGCGACGCGCCCGCCTCCGGTCGAGGTGGTCGAGCTCGTCGAGGAGATTCGGCTCCCGCGCAGCCGCGAGGTCTAGACGGTGGCCGCCTCCCCCGACGCCGGTCCCGACCTCCCGCTCCTCGAGGAGGAGCGGATCCCCACGGGCCAGATCCTGATCTTCAGCGCGCCCGTGCTGGGGGTGTTCGTCGGCAGCGCGCTCACCTCGATGTACCTGCTGAAGTTCGCCACCGACGTGCTGCTGGTGGCGCCGGCGGTGATGGGCGCGATCCTGCTCGCCGGCCGCATCTGGGACGCCGTGAGCGACCCGCTGGTGGGCCACCTCTCGGACCGCACCCGCACGCGCTTCGGCCGCCGTCGCCCGTGGTTCCTGGCCTCGGCGATCCCGTTGGGCCTCAGCATCGTTGCGCTGTGGAGCCCGCCCCGGGAGCTCTCGGGCCCGGCCCTCGTCGCCTGGATCACCGCCTCCTTCCTGCTCTTCTTCACCTTCTACACCACCTTCCGCGTGCCCCACATGGCCTTCGCGGCGGAGCTCTCCCGGGGCTACCACGACCGCACCCGGGTGTTCGGGCTGATGCAGGCCATGGAGAGCCTGGGCATGATGCTGGCCGCGGGCGCGCTCTTCCTGCTCGAGAGCGCCGAGGACCCGCGCGGGCCCGCTGCGGGCATCTCCGTCGCCATCGGGGCGGGTGGCGCGGTCTTGATCCTCCTCACCACGGCGGCGATGCGCGAGCGCGAGGAGTTCCAGGAGCGCGGCGCGCGCAGCTCCGCGAGCGCCTTCGGCGACGTCCTGGGGAACCCCCACGCCCGCATCCTGGTGGGCGTCTTCCTGCTCGAGCAGCTCGGCTTCTCGGTGCTGGTGATCCTGCTGCCCTACGTCTCCGACTACGTCCTCGTCACGCCGGGGAGCACCGCGGCCTACATCTTCGGCGCGCTGGTGACGCTGCTGCTCAGCATCCCGGTCTGGCTGGCGGCGGCGCGCCGCTGGGGCAAGAAGCCCGTCTGGCTCTTCTCGATTCTCGGCAAGATGGTGGTGTTCGGCGGCTTCTTCTTCATGGGCGAGGGCGACTTCCTGTGGGTGATGGCCGGGACGATCCTGTTCGGCGCCATGGCGGGCTGCGGCAGCGTGGTGGGCCCCTCGCTCAAGGCCGACGTGGTGGACTGGGACGAAGGGCGAACCGGCGAGCGCAAGGAGGGCGCCTACTTCGCCACGTGGAACTTCGCCCAGAAGGCCGCCGGCGGCGTGGCGGGCTGGCTCACCGGAACGATGCTGAGCGTCTTCGGCTTCGAGCCCAACGTGGCCCAGAGCGAGGGCACGCTCTTCGGCATGCGGGTGCTGATCTCGCTGTGGCCCCTCGCCGTCCACGTCCTCGCGTTCGTCCTGGTGCTGCGCTTCGGCCTCGACGAGGCGGCCCACCGCGCGGCGCGCGAGAGCGCGCGGGCGCGCGGGAAGTAGCGCGTCCCAACTCGATGCTGAACGACCAAGACCGGGGAGGTCGACCAGATCGGGACCGAACGCAGAATCTCAAGAGAGCCTCCGGTGCTCTGCAACACGGAACAGCTGATCGTAGGTTACGAGTTCGACATCGGGACTGACTGCCTTCATCAACTCGGAACGCTCGAAGTTTCCGACGTCCGGGAAGTTCTCTTCGAGTCCCATGAGCAGGATCAGTGTGGGCTGCGAAACGACGATCCCGTACCGTGCTTTCAGACTTGCTCTCGCCTCCAACTGGTCGAGTGCCCGGCGATACTCGCGCATCTGACTCAAGGCCCTGGCGAGCTTCTCCGATGGCCTTCGAGAATCATGCGCCGACAGGCCACGGCCGGCGATCAGTCGTGGTTGTCGTGCCTTCTTGATGTCCAGAAGATCCCAGTTCCCACTTAGGCTGTTGCGAAGCAGGAAATCTGGCCGAAAACCGCTCCCGCTCAAGGGGGTTACTGCCGACTCGAACTTGACCGTCACCTGCGACCGAACATCGTCGTAGCTCCCGAGCATGCATAGTAGTTCGGGATGTCTCTCGAAGAACCTTTGGAACTCCGCCTCCGTGGCTTTCTTGCTATTGATCAAGTCCTCGAACTCACCCAAAACGTCGCGGAGCGGGTCCACAAAGACGGCCCGCATCGGGAACCGGACCTCTCCCGGAATCTCCACGCCTCCGAGCGATTCGACTATTCGTCCACGTGCAAGGGCCTCGGTGACATCAGCCTGAAACTTGTTCTCCTCATAGCTTACAGTGAGGACGTACCTCCCAGGAACCTCGATCACTGGACGGGGATCTGCCGCAACTCTCAACAGTTCTCGTGCAAGGCGGGCCCGACCGTCGAAGTCCTCCTGACCCACTCCGAAGAGCGGTGCGATCGTCGCCCTAGTTTCGTTGGGGTTGAGGAGAATCGGTTCGAGTAGGGCAGCGGTCCGAGCGGCGGTGCCGGTGTTGAGCTGGAACTCCTCTCGAAGATGCGTCGCGATACGGTCGAGCTCTGAAGGAATGTGGGGATAGCTGAGCGCGTGAGTCTTGCGGATCTCGGCCTGCACTCGGGCGATCTCTACGGCAGCGATCGAGGTGTTCTCGCGAACGTGCCTCCGCAACCTCTCCCCGAGAACACTGCGTCCATCTGTGAGGTAGGCGTAGAACGCGATGGCGCTGAAATGGAGAGAATCCCCCGTAAGCGCCTCGGTGAGACGATACATCCGATCGATCTCACGCTCGGTCTGCTCCCCTACCTCGAGGCGACGAAGCGTGGCTAGGTGCTTCTCCGGGATCAATGTTTCCCGCTCCGATCCACTGCGTACGAAGAAGACGCCTACCGACCTGTGACGAGGGCCTAGGGCCCGCTCACCCGCCACGCCTCGCGGCGCGCCTCGGGCCACTCGAGGAGCAGGCCCGAGGTCTCGCTCTGCACGAGCCAGGCCGGGGAGCCGCGCTCGGCGCGCACCCAGGGGTTGTCGACGCGCGGGTAGTCGGAGAGCGGGACCTCCTCGCCGGCGACCACGAGGGGATCGCGCCAGCCGAAGGTCATCGGCCCCTGGCTCGGCGAGTCGTAGGAGACGTCGTAGGTCGGGAAGGGCGGACCGCCGGCGCAGAAGGAGCAGTCCGGCGGGCCCGGGGTGACCACGATCTCGGCGGCCAGGATGGCGTCGCGGAAGGCCTCGAAGGAGACCCAGTCCGAGGCGCGGGCGCACTCGACGATCCAGACGTTGTCCGGACCGCCCGGGGCGACGAGGTCGAAGGGCCGGGTGATCGGCCCGCTCGGCGAGGGCGGCAGCAGCGCCTTCTCCTCGTCGGGGACGTCCTGCCACTGGGTCTCGCGCCAGGAGTAGAGCGCGATGTAGGCGTCGTCCTTGCGGCCCAGCACCCAGTTCCCGTTCGGGCCCTCGACGACCTCGTCGAAGTGGTCCTGGGGGAAGTAGGCGTGGGTGATGGGCTCGAAGTCGAGGAAGCCGATCAGCCCGCCGTCGGCGTAGCCCGGCGAGTAGATGTGGATGCCCACGTTCTCGTGCTGGGCCGAGCGCGGCGACGACGCCGTGCCGGTCCAGTAGCCGGGCTCGCCCTCGTCCCGGGAGATCCACTCCGAGGGAAGCTGGAGCGGGTTCATGGGGTGGGTGGTGAAGACCAGCGTGTCGGAGCCGAGGGTGGCCTGCCAGGAGTGCAGCTGCCCCTGGTTCGCGCCCTTCCGGTAGTCCTGGGCGGTGGAGAGGATGTAGTCCGGCGTGCGCAGCGTGTAGGTGTTCACCTCCTCCAGGAACCCGACGGCGCCCAGCGGCCAGATCTGCTGGGCGATCTGCTGACCGAAGGGGATGTTGGGCGGATCCCCGATCAGCGAGCGCAGCGGCGCGAAGGGCTCGAGCAGCTCCGTGGGCCACAGGTTGTAGCGCTCGGCGTTGGTGATGGTGAGCGGCACCACCTGCCACACCGTCCAGGCCCCGAGGCCCCACCAGAAGGTGAAGTTCTCCTCGGTGTCCTCGAAGCCGAAGCCGAGCGGCGCCTCGGGGTCGTCGGTGATGGGCGCGCCCTCGTCGAGGCCCAGGCTCATGCGCGAGCGGTCCACGAAGCTGCGCGGGTCGCGCGCGATGTCGAGCGCCACCTGGGGCATGCGGTAGCGCTTCGCCCGGGCGAGCAGCGTCGCCCCCGCCTCGCCGGTCGAGTTGTACCCCAGCTCCTCCTGCTGGCGGAACATCAGGTGGGTGATGCCCCAGGTGTCGTTGGTGGGCCCGCGGCGCTTGTCCTTCATGGCCGAGCGGCCGTGGGTCACGCCGAGCACGTCCCGCCAGGCGTGGGTGGCGAGGTCGAGCATCAGCACGTCGAGGATGATGGCCGAGCGCTGGCGGATCTCCTCGTCGTCGGCGAACTCGATCAGGGTGAGGAGCGGCGTCACGTCCTTCTGGTAGTAGATGTTCGAGTGCCACTCCGAGAAGCCGAGCAGCCAGCGCTCGTCGAGCCAGTTCAGGATCTTCCCCCGGGCGCGCTCCTTGTGCTCGAGGCCCGTCATCTCCCACTCCGCCGAGCAGTCGCCGCTGGCCTCGAAGCCGCGCAGCACGAAGCACTCGTCGGGGAAGCGCTGGCCCGCCAGGTACTCGAGGGCGTGGTAGATGATCTGGTGGTTCTCGGTCCAGTAGAAGCTGTTGTCCCAGTCGCGCTCCGGGTCGGCGGGGTCCGGCTGGGCCGGCGTCGGATCCGTGTACCAGTACTTGAACTCGAGGAGTGCCTCGCGGATGCGGTCCCACAGCGCGGGCGTCAGGTACGGGTGGTCCTCGTAGCCGAGCAGTGCGTTGATCAGGTAGAGGCCGTCGAAGTCGCGCGTGTCCTGGTAGGTGTCGAGCTTCGCGAACTGCGAGGCCCAGTCCTCCACGTCGATGGCGCCCACCGGAGCCGTGTAGCCGGGATCCACGGTGTCGCGCTCCATGTGGGAGATCGCGTTGGTGATGCCGTTGGTCTGGACCGCGGTGGCGAACTCCAGGAACTCGGCGGCGCGCTCGTCGACGCCCTCGGCCCGCGGGCCGTCGTCGAGGGTCACGGGCGCGACCCGGCGGTCGGGGCAGAGGGGGCCGAGACCGCCCAGGGAGACGAGCAGGGCGAGGAGCAGGAGGCGACGCGGGCGCAGGCTGCGGGTGATGCGGGTGGAGGGCATGGCAGGATCCTATCACGGCCCGGGAACGGTCCGGATCACGAGCGCCCGGGAGAGCGCGACGTAGTGGATGGGGACCGGGCTCTCCGGAATCAGCGTCGCCGTGTAGACGCCGGCGTCTCCCGGGATCGCCACGGCGCGGTCGAAGCTCGCTCCCGGCGCCATGGGCTCGTCGAGCAGCACGTCCTCCACCACCTCGACGGGCGCCGTGTCGCCCCGCGGCCGCCGGTCCACGCAACCCGTGGCGCGGCTCAGCACCAGGCGGGCGCTGGCCGCGCGCACGTCGAGGCGTCCGCGCAGCCGGATCTCGCGGACCGTGCCGCTCTCGGCGCGCAGCCGCGCGGCGTCGTAGCCGTCGAGCTCGAGCCAGCTGTCGCCCTCGTGGACCACGACGTGGCCGGCGCTCAGGCCCGCCACCAGGCCGGGCCAGTCCGGCGCCGCGGAGAACACCGAGGTACGCGGCCAGCCCAGGGCCGGGGAGCCCAGGAAGCCCGGCGGCTCGGTGAAGACGCGGTGCACGTCGCTGGTGCCGAGAGGCACGACGTCGCGCCCGGCCACCAGATCGCAGCGCCAGGCGTCGTGGGCCGCGCGCTCCGTGGGCGAGAAGCCGATCCCTGCGCCGCCGTTCCAGACCTCCATCGCGTCGTACTGGAAGCTCGTCCAGTCGTAGCGGGTCCAGGGCAGCGGACCGTAGGGGTGGTTCACCACCGTGAAGCAGTCGCGCGCGTTGGCCTGGGCCACGGTCTCGGCGCCGTTCACCGCGCCGAAGGGGCGGTCCACGAACGCGCCGGAGAGGTCGAAGCCGTCGAGCACCGGCGGGATGCAGCCCACGTGGCCCGTGGGTCCGGTGTCGGGCCGGCGCGGGCTCAGCTCGTTGCCGTCCACCATCAGGAAAGCGCCGGGCTCCGACAGCGAGGCCGCGAGGTCCCAGTACGGAAACTCGGGGCCCATGTTGAAGAGGGCCGGATCCTCGTCGGTCGTGAAGGGATCGCTCCCCGTGCTGTTGCTGTGGTCGGTCAGCACCACGAAGAAGAGGCCCCGCTCCCGGGCGATGCGCGCGATGTCCTCGGGGAACGAGATGCCGTCGGTGTCGTTGCTGGCGCCGCTGGCGTGGACGTGGAGGTCGCCGGCGTACCAGGCGCCGGGGGGATCGATCTCGAAGCCCTCGGCGTCGCGGGCCACCTCGGCTGTGTAGAGCCACAGCAGATCGGATGGATCGAAGGGCGCGCGCCGATCCTGGACGATCGCGAACCCTCTCGCGCTCGGCGCGACGCCGTCCCGCGCCAGGTCCCCGAAGGCCAGCGAGCCCTCGACGACCCGGGTCCCGACCATGGTGCTGACGACCAGGACCTCGAGCTCGCGGACGGCGGGGCCACGGTTCTCGATCTCTGCGTCGAAGCGGTAGCGGAAGCGCGTGCGCGTGAGCCGCGTGCTCTCCGCCACGCGGTAGCGCAGCGTGAAGTCGCCGAACACGACCACGTGGTCCGCGGGAGGCGGCGTGGGCTCGCACTCCGGAGCGGCCAGGGGCAGCACGACGAGCGCCAGCAGCGCGACGGCGGCCCTCCTCAAGGGCGCCGCCTCCGCGCCGCCGCGAGGGCGGCGACGCCAGCCGCCAGGAGTCCGGCGGTCCCGGGCTCGGGCACCGTGACGCCCGTCTCGAGCACCGCGAGCAGGGTTCCGTCCGGCGCGAACTCGTTCAGCGTGAACGGCTGTGGGCCCGGGCCGCCAGGACTGCCGAGCCAGACGTAGCGCAGCCGGAAGCCGGCCTCGGGGTCGGGAGCGTCCACCCGGGCCAGGGCGTCGTAGAGCCCGTCGGCGCCCAGGCCGGGGTCGGGCTGGAGCACCAGCACGTCCCAGTCCGGCCCCACGGCGGGCGGCGGATCCTCGAGGGCGCGGTAGAGGGCCACGTCGAACTGGATGCTGAAGCCCCGGTCCGTGGCGAAGGCCGCGTCCTCCAGGCGGTAGCGGCTCTCCCACAGGTCGCCGCCGGGCCCGAGGGCATCGTCCAGGTCGGTGTGGGCGTGGTGGATCGCGAGCGCGGCCGCCGGCGACGTCGCGCCGGCCTGGACGCCCGCGAGAGCACCCAGGACGGCCAGCAGGGGCAGCGCGGGGCGCGGGAAGGGCATGGCTCCTCGGGGTCGTGGTGCGCCGGGTCGGGTTGTGTCAGTGCGGGCCGGCCGCCGCGGTATGCTGGGGCGCCCCGCGGGAGCCCCATGCTCGACCTGCGCCCCATCCTCGAATCCGTGGACGCGATCCTCGCCCGGCACGCGCTGGGAGCGCCCGGCGCCTACGCGCGCTGGACCCTGCCCCACGAGCGCCGGGAGCGTCACTTCGGTCTCGACCCCTACGGCTGCGCCGACGCCGCGAACCTGCTCTACACCCGGGGCCGGCTGCCGCGGGAGGAGCGCGAGACGTGGATCGCCACGCTCCAGGGGCTCCAGGACCCCGAGACCGGGCTGTTCCAGGAGGCGACCCACCACCCCCTCCACACCACGGCGCACTGCATCGCCGCCCTCGAGCTCTTCGACGCCGGCCCGCGCGCACCGCTCCACGCGCTCGCCGAGCTGCGCGAGCCCGCCGCCATGGAGGCCTTCCTCGAGGGCCTCGACTGGGCGGGCAACCCGTGGATCGAGTCCCACCGCGGGGCGGGGCTCTACGCCGCGCTGGTCCTGGCGGGCGAGGTCGGGCCGGAGTGGCGCGAGCGCTACCTGGCGTGGCTCGCGGGCGAGTCGGACCCCGAGACCGGGCTCTGGCGGCGCGGCTGCGTGCCCTCGCTGCGCGAGAAGGGCGCCTTCGTGTTCCCCCACCTCGCGAGCACCTTCCACTACCTGTTCAACTTCGAGCACGCCCGCGCGCCGCTCCCGCATCCCGCCGCGCTGGTCGACACCGCCCTCGCGATCTTCGCCGAGCGCCTGTTCCCCTTCGCGAGCTTCGTCGGCTTCGCGGAGGTGGACCAGGTCTACTGCCTCGTGCGCGCGCTCCAGCAGTGCGGGCACCGCTTCGCCGAGGCGCGGGAGGCGCTGCGGCGCTTCGCCGCCGAGTACGTCGCCTTCCTGTCGGGCCTCGACCCGGCGAGCGACCCGGGCCTCGACGATCTCCACGCCTTGTTCGGAGCCGTGTGCTGCCTCGCCGAGCTCCAGCGCGCCCTGCCCGGGGAGCTGCGCACCGAGGAGCCGCTGCGCCTGGTGCTCGACCGCCGGCCCTTCATCTGAGCCTCAGGGCAGCCGGCTCGCCTCGCGCCGGGCGTCGCGCTCGCTCGGCACGAGGCGGTGGACGTCGGGCGTGATCTCGGACCCGCGTCGGGCGGTCATCGCTCCTCGCGCCACACGTGGGAGCTGCCGTCGGGCGACGAGCGGGCGAAGCGCACGCGCCCGGCGAGGCGCAGCGCGCCGAGCTCGCGCTCCACGGGCTCCGGGGCCACGAGCTGGAGGAAGAAGCGCTCGCCGTCGGGGCAGGCGATCTCGACCTCGCGTCCGGAGACCCTCACCTCCGGCAGGGCGGCGGCGCGGCCGGCGGGGTCGAAGGGCGCCGCGGTGAGCACGGACCAGGAGGCGTACACGCCCTCCACCGGCACCTCGGCGGAGGCGACCAGGAACGGCGCGGCCGATTGCGGGCCGAAGGCGTTGCGCCCCTCGGCGCGGGCCGCGTCGGCCTCGTCGAAGCCGTGCAGCGCGAAGATCGCGCTGACCAGGCCGTCGCCCCGGCGCAGCGCGCTGAAGCCGGGGCCGGTCTCCAGCTTGGGCGGCTCGGGGCCGGCGAGGGCGAGCCCGGCGTCGCGCACCCGGCGCGGGCCGAAGCTCGCGACGTGATGCACGCGGATCTCGCCGCCCGCCCAGGCGATGGAGGCGGTCTCGACCCGCTCCAGCCAGAGCGGGAAGTGGCGGCCGCCGCCCACGGTGTGCTCGCCCGGGTAGAAGGCGGAGAGCGCCACCCGGTCCACGGCCCCGAGCGGGTGGATGCGACCGCGTCGCGAGCTCGACCCGTCCGCGGAGAGCAGCGTCACCTGGGCATCCAGGTCGCCGCCCGCGCCGGGCTCGTCGAGCTCGGGCGCGGTGTGGGTCGAGTAGGCGAGCTTGCGGTAGAAGGGGCCGCCGTCGGCGCCGCCGGGCATGGGCAGGTGGTCGCTCTTGTGGCTGGCCACGCGCACGATGCCGTCGGCCCGGGTGCCGATGGCGAGGAAGCCGGGCTCGCCCATGGCGCGGCAGAAGTCGCCGCGCTCCACGGCGAGCGGCTCCTCGCGGTCGGTCCAGACCGGGTGCGCGGGCGGAAGCAGCAGGCCCAGAAAGGCCTTGCTGGCCCAGTAGGGCGAGGCCGGCCCCGAGTACGCCTGGGCCATGGGGGTGAACTCGTCGTGCCAGCCCATGCTGAGCACGCCGTTCGCGACGGCTCCGCGCTCGAGGAAGTGGCGCAGGCAGCCGCTGGCGAGGCGCCGCGTCTCGCCCGGCGCGAGCGGGGTGGCGTCGGCCAGCGCTCCGGCGAAGAAGGGCGCCACGGCGGCGAAGCGGTAGATGAGCGAGCGCCCCTGGTGGAGCGGTGCGCCGTCGGCGGCGAAGAGATGGCGTGCGTCCTCGAGCCAGCGGCCCAGGCGCGCGCGGTGCCGCCCCACGCGCGCGGGGTCTGCCTCGCCGCCACGCATGCGCCGCCAGAGCACGGGGTAGAGGTGCATCGCCCAGCCGACGTAGTGGTCGTAGCACTGCCCCGGGCCGTCGGTGTACCAGCCGTCGCTGCGGTACATCGAGTCGACGAGGTCGAGGTCGCGCTCCATCTCGTCGGGGCGCCAGGGCGCGCCCACCGAGGCCAGGAAGGCGTTCACGACGACCTGGAACAGCAGCCAGTTGTTGGGCCAGTGCCGCTTGCCGAGGCTGCCCGAGAGCCAGTCCACGGCGCGCTGGCGGGCGGCGTCGGGGAGCCGGTCCCAGATCCAGGGCCGGGTCTCGAAGAGCCCGATGGCGACCGAGGCGGCCTCCACCATGGGCTGGGAGATCGGCTCGATGGCGGGCCAGGACTCGGCGTGGCCGGGCTCGGTGCCGGCTATCAGCCCCTCGGCGTAGCGCGTCGCGAGGTCGCCCGGCGCCTCGCCGCCGGCGCCGGCGAGGCGGAACGCCGCGAGCAGGAAGGTGCGCGCGTAGCCCTCCAGGCCGTCGCTGGCGCGCCCGTGCATGCTGGCTCGGCCGCCGGGCAGGTGCAGCTGGGCGTGGCGCGGCGTTGCGTGGGGACGCACGCCGGCGAGCAGGGCGTCGGCCACCGCCTCCCAGTGGCCGCGCGCCCAGCCGGTGTGGGGCGAGCGCTCGCGATCCTCGGCGGGCAGCGGGGTCCACGGGCGGGGGGAGCTCGACACGACGGCCTCCGGTCTCCTCGGACTGCGGTAGCGTACAGCGGTGGGCACGGATCGACCGGTGGTGGCGCTCGCGATGGCGCCGGTGCTGACCCGGGACCTCCTGGGCGACGAGCACCTCGAGCGCCTCGCCGCTCTCTGCAGCCTCGAGGACCCGAAGCCCCTCACGCGCCTCGACGACGAGCGCGCCGAGGCGCTGCTGCCCCGGGTCGAGATCCTGCTCACGGGCTGGGGCTGCCCGCCCCTCGACGCCGCCGTGCTCGCCCACGCCCCGCGCCTGCGCGCGGTGGTGCACGCCGCCGGGTCGGTGAAGAGCCACGTCACCGAGGCCTGCTTCGAGCGGGGGCTCCGGGTGAGCTGCGCGGCGGCCGCCAACGCGCTGCCCGTGGCCGAGTACACCCTGGCCGCGATCCTGTTCGCCAACAAGCGCGTGCTGCGCCTGCAGCAGCGCTACCGCGAGCTGCGGGCCGGAAGGCTCTGGGCCGACGAGACGCCCGGGCTCGGCAACTTCGGCAAGTGCATCGGCGTGGTGGGCGCCTCGCGCATCGGCCGCCGGCTGATCGAGCTGCTGCGCCCCTTCGACTTCGAGGTGCTGGTCCACGACCCGCACCTCGAGGCCGGCGAGGCCCGGGGCCTCGGCGTGGAGAAGGTCGGGCTCGACGACCTGGTGCGGCGCTGCGACGTCCTGACCCTGCACGCCCCCTCGCTGCCCGAGACGCGCCACATGATCGACCGGCGCCGGCTCTCGCTCCTGCGCGACGGGGCGGTCCTGGTCAACACGGCGCGCGGCGCGCTGGTGGACCCCGAGGCCCTGACCGAGGAGCTGGTCTCGGGCCGCATCGACGCCGTCCTCGACACCACCGAGCCCGAGGTCCTGCCCGCCGACTCGCCGCTCTACGACCTCCCCAACGTGCTGCTGACCCCCCACGTGGCCGGCGCCCTGGGCCTCGAGACCCGGCGCCTCGCGAGCCTCGCCGTCGACGAGATCGAGCGCCTCGTGGCGGGCGAGCCCCTCGCCCACGAGGTGCGCCGCGAGGACTGGTCGCGCATCGCATGAGCCCGGACCCCGTGCACGCCCTGGGCTTCTGCTCGCTCTCGGCCCTGGACCGGCCGCTCGGGGCCGTGGCCGAGCTGGCCGCGAAGCTCGGGCTCGACGGGATCGAGGTGTCGGCCCGCGCCCCGCACCTCGAGATGGGAGCCCCGGACTCCGCGGTGAAGGAGGCCGCCGGCGCCGTCGCGGCGGGGGGGACCCGGGTGCTCGCCTACGGCTCCTACCTGGGCCACGCGCCCCACGTCGGGCCGGAACACGCGCGTCGCGAGGTCGAGGTCGCCGCGGCCCTGGGCGCCCCGCTGCTGCGGGCCTGGGTGGAGTCGGCGGCGGGCGACCGGGACGCCCTGCTCGCCATGCTGCGCGCCGCCTGCGACGCGGCCGCGCCGGCGGGGATCACGGTGGTGGTGGAGCGCCACGTGGGCTCCTGGGCCGACACCCCGGAGCGCGCCGAGCAGCTCCTCGACGCGGCCGCGCGCCCCAACCTGGCGCTCAACTACCAGGTGCTCGACTTCCTGCCCGAGGCCGCGGCCGGGGACCAGCCCGCGGACGCGCAGCGCCTGATCCCCCGCGCCCGCTACGTCCATCTGAAGAACTACCGGCGGAACCCGGACGGCGGCCCGCTGCTCCACGGCGCCTCGCTGCGCGACGGCGTGCTCGACTACCGCGCCATCTTGGCCGCCATCCTCGGCTCCGGCTACACCGGACCCATGAGCATCGAGTTCGTCTCCTTCGATCCGCGCCCGCTGGAGGAGAAGCTCGCCGAGGACGTGGGCTGGCTGCGCGGCGTGCTCGCCGGGGGGGCCCCGTGACGGGCGAGCGGCTGCGGCGCGTCGCGTCGCTGCGCGGCGCAGGGGCGCTGCGCGAGCGGCTCGAGGAGCTGGGCGCGCCGCTGCCCTGTGACGACGCCGTGCTGGCCGCGCCCGAGTCCCCCCTCGCCGAGCCCCTCGCCCTCGGCGATGGGCTGCGCGCGCCGAACCGCTTCGTCGTGCAGCCGATGGAGGGCTGGGACGGCACCCTCGAGGGCGAGCCCAGCGAGCTCACCCTGCGCCGCTGGCGGAACTTCGGCCGCTCCGGCGCGGGCTGGATCTGGGGCGGCGAGGCGGTGGCGGTGCGGGCCGACGGGCGTGCGAACCCGAACCAGCTGCGCATCGGTCCGGACACCGCCCCGGCCCTGGGCCGGCTGCGCGAGGCGCTCCTCGCCGCCGCCCGCGAGGCCGGCGAGCCGGAGCCCGTCGTGGGCCTCCAGCTCACCCACAGCGGACGCTGGTCGATGCCCGAGCCGGGCCGGCGCGCACCCCGGGTGCCGGGCCGCCACCCGCTCCTCGACCGCCGCGTCGGCATCACCGACGACGCCCCGGTGCTGAGCGACGCCGAGGTCGGCGCGCTGGTCGGCTGCTTCGCCGAGGCGGCGCGGCTCGCCGAGGCCGAGGGCTTCGCCTTCGTGGACGTGAAGCACTGCCACGGCTACCTGCTCCACGAGTTCCTGGGCGCGCGGGAGCGTCCCGGCGGCTACGGGGGAGCGCGTCTCGAGGACCGCCTGCGGCTCGCCGAGGAGCTGATCGCCGCGGTGCGCGACGCCGCGCCCGGGCTGCGGCTCGGCGTACGCCTGTCGGTCTTCGACTCCCTGCCCTTCCAACGCGTCGGCGACGAGGGCGTGCCCGAGGCCACGGCCCTGCCCTACCGCCACGGCTTCGGCCTCGACGCCGAGGACCCGAGCCGCGCGGATCCCACGGAGCCCGTCGCCTTCGTGCGCCGGCTGGTCGCCCTCGGCGTGGCCTGGATCAACGCCACCTCGGCGAGCCCCTACTACGCGCCCCACGTGCAGCGCCCCGCCGCCTTCCCGCCCACGGACGGCTACCCGCCGCCCGAGGACCCCCTCGTCGGCGTGGCGCGCCTGCTGCGTGCGGCCCGGGACCTGAAGGCGGCCGTGCCCGAGGCCGTGGTGGTCTCCTCGGGCTGGACCTACCTCCAGGACTACCTGCCCCACGTCGCCCAGGCCTGCGTGCGCGAGGGCTGGTTCGACGCCGTCGGGCTGGGCCGCATGGCGCTCAGCTACCCCGAGCTTCCCGCCGACGTGCTGGCCGGCCGCTCGCTGGCGCGCAAGAAGCTGTGCCGCACCTTCAGCGACTGCACCAGCGCGCCGCGCAACGGCCTGGTCTCGGGGTGCTATCCACTGGATCCGTACTACCGGAAGCGGCCCGAGCGCGAAGCCCTCGAGAAGTGGAAGCGCGACGCGGCCGCGGAGACCGCGTGAGCCCCCACGACCCCTCCCTCTCCGAGGCCTGGTCCCGCCTCGCGCCCGGGCGCCGGCTCCACGGCATCGCGGCCGCGCTGCTGCCCTACACCGCCGAGGGCGCGATCGACTGGGCGGGCTTCGAGCGCCACGTGGCCCGCACCCGGGCGGCGGGGCTCGACGTCGCGGTGAATATGGACACCGGCTTCGGCGACCTGCTCACGCCCGACGAGCGCGGCGCGGTGCTCGCGGCGACGCGGCGCGCCCTCGGCGGCGGCGTGCGCTTCTACGCCGGCGCCTACGCGGGTGACGCCGCGGACCCCGTGGCCGGCTACCGGGCCTCGGTCTCCGCCATCGAGGCCGAGGGGGGCACGCCGGTGATCGTGCAGTGCCCGGCCCTCCACGCCATGCCCGCCGGGGCCAAGGCCGACGTCTACCGCGCCGTGGCCGGCGCCGCCGCCGACGGCGCCCTCGGCTTCGAGCTCTCGCCGCGCTTCGCGCCCCACGGCGAGATCTGGGACGACGAGACCTTCGAGCGCATCCTGGCCGTCCCCGGCCTGCGCGGCGCCAAGCACTCCTCCCTCGACCGGGCCACGGAGCTGCGGCGGCTGGCGGCGCGCGACCGCGCGCGGCCGGAGTTCCGCGTCTACACCGGCAACGACCTCGCCATCGACCTGGTGGCGAGCGGCAGCGACTACCTGCTGGGGCTCGCCACCTTCGCGCCCGAGAGCTTCGCGGCCCGGGACCGCGCCCTCGAGAAGGGCGAGCTCGGCTTCCTGGAGCGCAACGACGCGCTCCAGCACCTGGGCAACGTGGCCTTCCGGGCGCCGATCCCCGCCTACAAGCACGCCGCCGCCGTCTTCCTGCACATGACCGGCGGCCTGGGCGGCGACGCCATCCATCCCCGGGCGCCGCGCCGCCCCGCGGCGGACCGGGCGCTGCTGCTCGACTGCGCGGTGCGCCTGGGCCTGGTGGACGATCCCGAGCGCGCCTGGTGCGAGCACGTCGCCCCGCACCTGGGCGACGGACCCGCCGGCTAGGAGGCTGGCCCAGCCTGGGTCGGCCTCCTAAGTCGCGTCGAGGAGCTCGCGCACGGCGCCTCCCAGATCCTGGGGGGTGAACGGCTTGCGCAGGAAGGCGTCGCCGCAGTGCGGGTCGAGCTTCGCCCCCTTCGCGTAGCCCGAGATCAGGAGCGTCTTCAGCCCGGGCCGCAGGCGGGTGAGGCGACCCACCAGCTCCGGGCCGCTCATGCCGGGCATCACGACGTCGCTCACCAGGAGGTGGATGGGACCGTCGTGCTTCCGCTCGAGCTCGAGGGCCTCGATGCCGCTGCGGGCCACCAGCACGCGGTAGCCGAGCCGCTGCAGCGTGCGGCTCGCGAGCCTGCGGACGCTGGACTCGTCCTCCGCGATCAGCACCGTCTCGCTGCCTTGCAGCGGCGGGAGCACCGTCTCCGGCTCGGGGGCGACGGGGACCGTCGACTCCACGGACGGCAGGTAGGCGCGGAACTCCGAGCCTCGGCCCGGCTCGCTCTCGACGGCGATGCAGCCGCGGCTCTGCTGGAGGATGCCGTAGACGGTGGACAGCCCGAGACCCGTCCCGGCGCTCCACTCCTTGGTGGTGAAGAAGGGCTCGAAGATGTGCGAGCGGGTCTCCGCATCCATCCCGATCCCCGTGTCGCGGACCGAGAGCACCACCCAGGAGCCGGGAGCGAGCGCCAGCTCGCCGGCGGCCCCTCCCTCCCGCACCTCGAGGTTCGAGGTCCGCAGGGTGAGCGTCCCCCCGTCGGGCATCGCGTCGCGCGCGTTGATGGTCAGGTTCAGGATCACCTGCTGGATCTGGCCGGCGTCCACCTCGACGGGGCCGAGCTTCGGCTCGAGCTCGATCACCAGATCCACGTCCTCGCCGACGAGCCGCCGGATCAGGCTGCCCATGCCCCCGAGCATCGCGTTCAGGTCCAGGACCTCCTCGTGCACCGTCTGCTTGCGACCGAAGGTGAGCAGCTGCTCCGTGAGGGAGGCGGCGCGCTCCCCGGCGACCTTGATCTCCTCGATCTCCTCGCGCCGCGGATCGTCCGGCGCGAGGTCGGCCAGCAGCAGGTTGCTGTAGCCGAGGATCGCCGTCAGGAGGTTGTTGAAGTCGTGGGCCACCCCCGCGGCGAGGCGCCCGACGGCCTCCATCTTCTGGGACTCGCGCAGCTGGGTCTCGAGCTCGCGCGTCTCCACGATGCGGCGCTCGAGTGCCGCGTTGGCGCGCAGGAGATCGTCGGTGCGCTCGGCGACGCGCTCCTCGAGCTCGTCGTGGGCCGCCTGGAGCGTCTCCTGGGAGGTGCGCAGGCTCTCGGTCATGGAGTTGAAGGAGTTGGCGAGCAAGGCGAGCTCGTCGCGGGTGTCCACCCGGACGCGCCGATCGAGCTCGCCTCGGGAGACGGCGCGGGTGAACTCCACGAGCCGTCCCAGGGGTCGGGTCACCCGGACCACCATCGCCATGGCGAGGCAGACCCCCACCAGGACGAAGCCGGCGCCCAGCCCGAGGTTGCGGTCCCGGATGGCGGCGGCCTCGCCCTCGAGCTTCTCGAGGGAGAAGCCGATCCGCACGCCGCCGAGCCGCTTCGAGCCGAGGAAGATGGGCTCGGTAACGTCGAGGAGCCCGCTCCGCTGCTGCACCAGCAGCTCGCTCGCCGCGACGGCGTTGCGGCTGACGTCGTCCTCCAGGGCCCTGAAGCGCGAGCGGACCCTGCGGGTCCCGTCGGTGAGGATCCGACCCTCCTCGTCGAACACGAAGGCGTAGACCACCTCCTCGGCGGCGAGCACGTCCGAGAGCAGCAGTCGCAGGTCCTCGACGTAGAGGAGGGTGAGCGGGTCCGAGGCGCTCTCGGCCAGGAGCGACGTCATGGCGACCGCCTTCCCGACCAGGCGCTCCCGGGCGATGCGCTGCTGGGAGCGAATGTTGATCAGGGTGGACGCGATGCTGAAGCACAGCAGCAGCACGGACGCGGAGAGGACGAACTTGGTCTTCAAACCCATCGCGGTCTCGTCGCCTAGAGCAGCTCCCCTTCGATCTCGGCCATCAGGGCCTCGATGCCCGCCATGCCCCCCTCGGATCCATCCGGCAGCCGGTCGAAGCGGGCCGTCTTCTGGAAGTCGGCCAGGATGCGCCGCCCCTTCGCGTCCTCGTGCATGTGGAGCAGGGCGTCCTCCAGCGCCGCGAGCCGCGGCGCCGGGTAGTCGCGGCGGACGCCGAGCACGTGGCGGGGCACCGCGACCGAGCGACCGATGATCCGGAAGTCCTCCATGCGCTCCCCGAGCAGGTCCTCGAAGCCGACGTCGTCGATGGCTCCGGCCGCCGCCCGGCCCTTGAGCACCCAGGCCAGGGTGTTCTCGTCGTCCTTGGAGAAGACGTAGCCCACGGTTCCGCGGGGCACGGCCGCCGAGGGGTGGGGATGCTCCGTCGGAGCCAGCCCGGCCGCGGCCAGCATGGCCTTGGGGATCAGGTACCCCGAGGTCGAGAACGGATCGTCGAAGGCGACGATCTCGCCGCCCAGGTCCCGGATCGCCCGATGGGGCGAGTCCGAGCGGACGAAGAACAGCGTGCGGTACTCCGCCACGCCCTTCTTCCAGCGCCGAAGCAGCGGCCGCAGCCCCACCCGACGCTTCATCACCGCCACCGGGAAGGGGCTGTCGATGTAGACGTCCACCTCGCCCCGTCCGATGGCGGCCGCCATGGCGTCGAGGGTCTCCACCACGACCACCCGGCCCCGGCGGATCCCCACGCCCTCCAGGCGCTCCGCGAGGTGGTCCACGAAGGGCTGGAAGTCCTCCATCTCGTCCTTGATGGCCAGGGAGATCGAACCCACGGAGAGGACTCCGGGATCGTGTTCGGGGACGGGAGGCGAAGCCGGGTGGGCCGGCTGGGAGCGCGCGGCGAGGACGAGCAGGAGCCCGAGGGCGAGGCACGAGGTCGCGAGGCGTCGGCGAGGGCGATGCCAGCGGGCCTTTGCCACACTGGCCGGCTGCCCCGAAACCGCCGATCGAAGGAGAAGCCTCATGCTCCGATCCAGGCTATCACAACCGGTCCTGGCATCTTGCCTGCTGTTGTCGGCGCTGGGAGTCGCCTCGCCGGCAGCCGGCGAGAGCGCGTTTCCGAAGCTCCTCGACGTGCTGCTGGCGAACGGCACCATCGACTCGGACACCCACGCCGCACTCGTCGAGGCGGCCGAGGCCGACGCGCGGAGGGCGAGGAGACGGGCGTCGGACGCCGTGGTGGAGACCGGCAAGGGGGAGGCGATCGTCCGGTCGAGGGACGGGGCCTTCGAGTTCCACGCCGACGGCCGGCTCGACTTCGACGGCGCGTGGTACGCCGACGACGAGGCCGACCTCGGCGACGGTCTCGAGGTGCGGCGCGTCCGCCTGGGCCTGGAGGGCACGCTCTGGCGTGACTGGGACTTCGAGATCGACGTCGACTTCGAGGAGGACGAGGTCGGCGTGAAGGACGCCTACCTGCAGTACGCGGGCTTCGAGAACGTGCGCATCCGCGCGGGGCACGTGCGCGAGCCCTTCAGCCTCGAGGAGGTCACCAGCACCCGCTACGTGACCTTCATGGAGCGCGCGCTCCCGAACGTGCTGACGCCGGGCCGCAACCTCGGCCTGCGGCTCCACACCAGCGGGAGCCGCTGGCGGGTCGCCCTCGGGGCCTTCGGCCAGGGCCTCGACGAGCCCGACGACGGCGACGAGAGCTGGGCCTTCACCGGCCGGGCCAGCTTCCTGCCCGTGGTCTGGAGCCGGGGGCTCGTCCACCTGGGGGGCTCGGTCTCCTATCGCGCCTTCGAGGACGAGAACGAGATCGACTTCCGCACCCGCCCGGAGTCGGAGGTGACCGACGTCCGTCTCGTCGACACCGACGACATCGAGGACGTGGACGACCTCCTGCTCTGGGGCCTCGAGGCGGCCGCGGTGGCCGGTCCGCTCTCGATCCAGGGCGAGTACATCGCCGCGCGCCTGGACCGCAGCCCGGGGGAGTCCCTCGACTTCGAGGGCTGGTACGCCTACCTGAGCTGGTTCCTCACGGGCGAGTCGCGCAAGTACAAGCCCTCCCGGGGGCGCTTCGGACGGCTCGTCCCGGACCGATCCCTGCGCGAGGGCGGACCGGGCGCCCTGGAGGTCGCGCTCCGGCTCAGCCGGGTCGATCTCACCGACCGGGACGTGATCGGGGGCGAGCAGACCGACCTCACGGCGGGCTTCAACTGGTACGTCGAGCGCAACCTGCGCTTCATGGCGAACTGGGTGAAGGTTCTCGAGGTCGACCGGCCCGGCACCGCGACGGACGGCGACGAGCCGAGCCTCTTCCAGGTGCGGGCCCAGCTCGACTTCTGATCCGCGGCCCGCGGGACGGCGCCCGGAGGCCGACCCCGGACGCGTCGGCTTCCTGGCTCGGCTAGGCCACCGAGTCGAAGACCGAGAGGTCCGCCCGGCGGGTGTTCCACCAGTAGCGGACCGTGGTCCCCGACCAGTTGTTGGTTATGCGGCCGTCCTCGGTCTTGTACCAGCTCTTCCCCGTGGCCGCCCAGGCGGTCTCGGAGAGCTCGCGCTGGATGCGCGCGTCGTAGGCCTCCATCACCTCCCGCTTCACGTCCACCCAGCGCAGTCCGCGCTCCCGGAGCCGCTCGATGCAGTCCACGACGTAGCGCGTCTGGCACTCGATCATGAAGATGATCGAGTTGTGGCCCAGGTTGGTGTTGGGGCCGTACATCATGAAGAAGTTCGGGAAGCCGGCGACGCACATCCCGAGGTAGGCGCGGGCGCCGTCCTTCCACTCCGTCTCGAGGGCCGTGTTGTCGAGGCCCTGGATCTGCATCGGCGCCAGGAAGGACGTGGACTCGAAGCCCGTGGCGAGGATCACCGCATCGACGTCGCGCTCACGGCCGTCCCGGGTCACCACCCCGCGCTCCGTGAAGCGCTCGATCCCCTCGGTGACCAGCTCCACGTCGTCGCGCTGGAGGGCCGGGTAGTAGTCGTCGGAAATGAGGATGCGCTTGCCGCCGACGGGGTAGTCGGGCAGCAGCTTCTCCTGGAGCTCCGGATCGGCCACCTGGGCCCGCATGGCGCGCTCAGCGAGGCCCCCCACCCGACGGCTCAGGAAGGCGTTGCGCCGGAAGACCGGGAAGCGGATCTCGAAGCGCAGCCAGATCGCCCAGCGGTACAGCTTCGCGAGCCAGGGGAAGCGGGCGAAGCGGCGCCTCTCCGCGTCGGTGTAGGGGCGGTCGAGCTTGGGGAGCATCCAGTTCGGCGAGCGCTGGAAGACGTACAGCTGTCGCACCAGGGGCGCGATCTCGGGGACGAACTGGATGGCGCTCGCCGCGTTCCCCACCACCGCCACGTCCTTGCCCTCGAGGTCGTAGCCGTGGTTCCAGCGGGCCGAGTGGAAGCACTCGCCCTGGAAGCTCGCGAGGCCGGGCAGCTCGGGCACGTGGGGCCGGTTCAGCTGCCCGGTGCCGCTCACCAGTACCTGGGCGTCGATCTCCTCTCCCGCGGTGGTGCGCAGCCGCCAGACCCCGGCGTCGGCGTCGAAGCGCGCGCCCGCGATCTCGGTCTCGAAGCGGACGTGGGGCAGCAGGCCGTACTTCTCCGCGCAGTGCTCCATGTACCCGAGGATCTCGGCCTGGGGCGCCCACTTCCGCGACCAGTCGGTCTTCTGCTCGAAGGAGAAGCAGTAGGCGAAGGAGGGCGAGTCGCAGGCCGCACCGGGGTAGGTGTTGTCACGCCAGGTCCCCCCGATCCGGTCGGACTTCTCGAAGATCGTGAAGGAGTCGATCCCCGCCTTCTTCAGCTGGATGCCCAGGCACAGGCCCGAGAACCCCGAGCCGATGATGGCGATGCTCCGCTCCGCGGCCATGCTGGCCCTCCTCAGGACGGCGACAGCCGCTTCTCGGAATCGTCGAGGGCGGCCGAGATGAGGGCGCGCACGCGCTCCGTGAGCTCGTCCACCGAGAGGTCCTCGAAGCTCTCGGGCGGGATCTCGTCGAGTACCGTGATCCGGATCGGGTGCCGGCCCTGGAGCACGAAGCCGCGCTTGGGCAGGGCCCGGGCGGTGCCCTGGAGCACGATGGGCTGGATCGGGCAGCGCGCGCGCTTGGCCAGCTCGAAGGCTCCGGGCTTGAAGGCACGCATCTCCCCGGTGGGCGAGCGCGTGCCTTCGGGGAACATCATGATCGAGTTGCCCTCGGCGAGGGTCTCCTCGCAGGCGCGCATCATCTTCACCACGCTCGCCCGGTCGCCGCGGCGCAGCTCGATGTAGCGGTTCAGTCGCATGTTCCAGCCGATGAAGGGGATGCGGAAGTTCTCGATCTTCGAGACCCACTTGAAGTGGGTGAAGATCCGGAACAGCACCAGGATGTCGAGGAGCGAGAGGTGGTTGGCCACCATCACCGCCGCGCGGTCCGAGCGCAGCTTCTCGCGGCCCGCCACGGTGACGGGCCAGGCCGGGTTCAGCCAGGTGTAGAGCGAGGCCCAGAAGCTGGTGAACAGGTGGAGGGCCCGCAGGCGCCGGTCGAAGGGGACCGTCACCGCCCACACCGCCACCGCCACCGGGAAGAGCAGCACGGAGCTCACCACCAGGAAGCCCCAGAAGACGGTCGAGAACACCCGCAGCGCCATGGCGGAAACTTAACGCACGCGGCGCCCGCCTTCAGGACACCGCCCGGCGTGTGCGGGTCAGGGCCCGGTGGGCTCGCTGCGCAGGGCGAGCCCGCGGTACTTCTGGCGGATCTGCTCGAGGGTGCGCTGGTTCCCCGGGCGCGCCGCGGGGGTGAGGAAGGAGTTGAGCTTGCGCTCGAGCTTGTGGGAGTTGCGCTCCTGCTTGATGGCCGAAACCCCCTCGATGATGAGCTTCTGGAGCAGCATCTCCTGCTGGGTCTTGAACTGGACGCACTCGGCGACGGGGGTGAGGAAGAAGTTGCAGAGCACGATCCCGTAGAGCGTGGAGGTGAGGGCCAGGGGGATGGTCTGGAGGATGATCGCGGTGTCGCCGAGGCCCGTCAGCATGCCGATCAACCCGATCACGCTGCCCGCCACGCCGAAGGCCGGCGCGAGCCGCGCCATGTGGCGGAACACGCGCTCGTGCTGCTGGCGGCGCCGCTGGAAGAAGTACATCTCGGTCACCAGGACCTCGCGGATCTCCTTCTCCTCGTAGCCGTCCACCAGCATGCCGAGGGCGCTCTTCAGGAAGCTCATGTCCGTCTTGCCCTCGATCTTCTCGAGGGAGAGGAAGCCGCTGTGGCGGGAGCGCAGCGAGATGTCGATCAGGGCCTCGACGATCTGGTCCGCCGTGAAGGGCGTCACCCGGTAGCAGTTCCAGGCGACCCGGCAGGCGATGCTGAGGGACGAGAGCGGGAAGCTCAGCAGCGACGCTCCCAGGGTCCCGGAGAGCACGATCAGCAGACCGATCCCGTTCAGGTAGTGGTGCGACTCCTCTCCCGTCACGAAGGCGGCGGTGAAGAGGGCCGCGCACAGCAGGGCGGCGACGGAGTTCTTCCAGCTCACGGCAGCTCCTCGGTGACGGGCCCGCCGCCGGGCGAGATCACGATCTCGACGCGCCGGTTCAGCGCCTTGTTGGCCGCCGAGGAGTTGGGGGCGGCGGGCGCGTACATGGAGCGGCCGGCGATGGTGAAGCGCGCCGGGTCCACCGGGCCCCGGCGGATCAGGTGCCGGGCCACGCTGGCCGCGCGGGCCGCCGAGAGCTCCCAGTTCGTGGGGTAGCGCGGGCTCGAGATCGGGAAGTTGTCCGTGTGCCCGACCACCTCGATGGCGCCGCCGCGGCTGGCGAGCACCTCGGCGAGGCGGTCCAAGAAGGAGCGCGTCTCGGGCAGCAGCTCCGCCTGGCCCAGCTCGAAGAGCAGCGGGCCGTGGACGCTCACCTTGATGGAGCGGTCCTCCTGGAGCACCACCTCGACGTCGTCGAGGTCCGCGAGCCGGGCCGCGGCCAGGCTGCGCTGGTAGAGCACGGTCTCGTCGAAGCTGGGGAGCGGCGTGGCGCGCAGCTCGGCGACCAAGTCGGGACGGAACGCGGTGGTGACCTCGCGCTCCGCGGCCTGGTAGACGAACAGCACCACGAAGAGCACGAACATCACCATCATCAGGTCGGACCAGGGCACCGCCCACTCCGAGGCCAGCCCGACCTCGTCACCGAGCTCGGGTAGCCGCGCGTAGGGGGTGGGAAAGGGATCCGCGGCGAAGGCCCAGCCTGCGGGCTCGCTCGGCTTCGCCTCGATGCCCGTCCCCTCTTCGCCGCCCCCGCGGCCGCCGCTCGGTCGCACGCGTCCTCCTCGCAGGGAGGCTCATCGTCCCCGTGCTTCGCACGCTTGACCGCCGCCGCGCCGTCGGTGGAAAGCCGTCGCGCGGCGTCCGGTCTTCGACCCAGGCCCGGGGCTCAGTCCGGGAGCGGCGTGCCCCAGGCGTCGGCGAAGGCCATCCTGGCCACGGGCCGGCGCGAGATCGGGCCGTGACCGCGCAGCAGCGGGTAGCCGATGGGGACGGCGGCGGCGGTGTACCAGGGATCCGGAACGCCGAGCAGCTCGCGCACCTCGGCCTCGCGCTCGCACAGCAGGGTGGTGAGCACGCAGCCGAGGCCTTCGGCGCGGCAGGCGAGCAGCAGGTTCTGCACCGCCGGGTAGACCGAGGCGCCCCCCACCACCGAGGGCCGGTCCTGGCCGGCGTCGGTGAGCGCCATGTTCTTCGGGTTGAAGCACACCACCAGCACGACCGGCGTCTCGGCGAAGTGCGCCGCGAGGTGGTCGCCGGCGTCCTGCATGCGCGCGCTCTTCTCGCGCACGGCCTCCGGCGCGTCGGCGAGGAGCGCCCGGTGCTGCTCCGCGTAGGCGTTCCAGCGCTCGGCGTAGAGCGCGCCCAGGCGCGCGAGCTTCTCCCGGTCGCGCACCACCACGATGCGCCAGGGCTGGGCGTTGGCCCCGGTGGGAGCCCAGGTGGCGGCCTCGAGCACCCGGCGCAGCACGTCGTCGGGGATCGGGTCCGGGCGCAGACGCCGCACGGCCCGCAGCGTGCGCATGGCCTCGTAGAGGTCCATCAGATCCGCGACACGACCAGGTCGGCCAGGAGCGCCACCACGAAGAACGCGCCGAAGCGACGGGTGTACCAGAACGCCGAGGCCACGAACCAGAGCGGCCAGACGCCGGCGGGCAGCTCCGGCGGCGGCCCGTCGGGCCGCGGCTCGCGGTACACCTGCCACACCCGCCGCAGCCAGATCGCCGGGACCAGCGCGAGCAGCATGGCGACGGAGAAGTACCCGCTCGCGACGAGCCCCACGACCACGAGCAGCTGGGCCACCAGCATCGCCATCACGGCGAGGCGCGAGCGGCGCTCCCCGAGGATCACGGGCAGGGTGCGGATCCCCTTGGCCTGGTCGGCCTCGAGCTTGTCCACGTGCTTGCCGAACAGCACCGCGGTCGGGCCGAGCGCGTAGGCGAGGCTCGCGACGGCCACGTTGTGGCTCCACTCGCCGGTGATCACGAAGTAGCTGCCGCCCACCATGAGCGGGCCCCAGACCAGCAGCACCGCGGGCTCGCCCAGGCCGACGTACTTGAGCGGCCAGGTGTAGAAGATCACGAAGAAGGCGCCGATGCCGAGCAGCCAGAGCGCGGGCTCACCGCGCAGGCCCACCAGGTAGGCCCCGATCGCCAGGGCGGCGCCGCCGGTGACGGCGGCGTAGAGGAGCAGCTGGCCCACGCTCAGGAAGCCGGCCTCGACGGTCTGGGGGCCGTACTGGGTGCGGAAGTAGTTGCCCTCGTCGACGCCCTTCCAGTGGTCGATCAGGTCGTTGGCGAGGTTGTTGGTGGCGTGGGCGAGGCACAGCCCGACGGCCACGAGGGCGAAGAGCACCGGGTCGAAGGCGCCGGCCTTGACGGCGAGCAGCCCGGCGAAGGCCGCCGAGGTGAAGGTCATCACGATGACGGCGGAGCGCGTGGCGATGAGCCAGCGGGAGACGAGATCGAGCCGGTCCCACTCCTGCTTGTCGAGGCGCGGCATGGCGCGCAGGGCACGGCCCCACATGGCGACGTCGGGCATTTCGGGCCTCCGGGAGCTTCGGAAGCGGGCAGTCTAGCCCAGCGTGGCGGCGGCGGCGGGAACGCGGGAGAGTCCCGGGCGAGGCTCGCGCGCCCATGCCCGGGAGGCCCCATGATCGACGCCGACTACGGCCGCGCCCTGGCGCGCTACAACCGCTGGATGAACGAGCGGCTCTACGCACTCTGCGCCGAGCTTCCCGAGCCCGAGCGCAGGCGCGACCGCGGCGCCTTCTTCGGCTCGATCCACGCCACCCTCGACCACATCCTCTACGGCGACCTCGCCCTGCTCTCGCGGCTCACCGGGGACCCCGCCCAGGTGCCGCGCCTGGGCGTCGAGCTGTTCGCCGATTTCGGCGAGCTGCGCGCGGAGCGCGTGCGCGTGGACGAGCGGATCGTCGCCTGGGCCGACGCCCTCACGCCGGACCAGCTCGACTGGACGATGCGCTTCACGAGCCAGACCGACGGCGTGACCCGGGAGCTCCCCGCCTGGGTGATCGCGGTGCACCTCTTCAACCACCAGGCCCACCACCGCGGCCAGCTCACCACCCTGCTCTCCCAGCTGGGAATCGATCCCGGCCCGACGGACCTGCCCAAGGTGCCGGGGCTGGCCGACGCCCTGGCGGCCGGGGGTGGGGCCGAGGTCGGGCCGGGCGCGGTCTCGTGAAGGTCGCCATCGGGGTCGGCGGCCCGGGCTCCGGGCGCCGGCGGGACTTCGCCGCCAGCGTGGACTTCGTCCTCGAGGCGGAGCGCCTCGGCGTGGACTCGGCCTGGACCGCCGAGGCCTGGGGGATGGACGCGGTCTCGCCCCTCGCCTTCCTGGCGGCGCGCACGACGCGCATCCGCCTGGGCACCGGCATCCTGCAGATCAGCGCACGGGTGCCCGCCATGACGGCGATGACGGCCCTCAGCCTGGCCGCGCTCTCCGGCGACCGCTTCCTGCTGGGCCTGGGCGCGAGCGGGCCCCAGGTGGTGGAGGGCCTGCACGGCCAGCCCTTCGCCCGGCCCCTGGCGCGCATGCGCGAGACCATCGAGATCCTGCGCCTCGCCTTCCGGGGCGAGAAGCTCGTCCACGAGGGCCGCCACCACCGCCTGCCCCTGCCCGGTGGCGAGGGCAAGGCGCTGCGCCTCGCCCAGCCCGCCAACCCGAACATCCCGATCTATCTGGCCACCCTCACGCCCCGCGCGCTGGAGCTCACCGGCGAGCTGGCCGACGGCTGGCTCGGCACCTCGTTCACGCCCGAGCACGCCGAGGCGCACCTGGCGCCGCTCGCCGAGGGCACCGCGCGGGCGGGCCGCCGCCTCGCGGACCTCGACCTGTGCGTCGGCGCCGCGGTGGGCTTCGCCGACGACCCCGAGCCGCTGCTCCGCGCCCGCAAGCCCGGGATGGCCTTCACCCTGGGCGCCATGGGCTCGGCCAGGACCAACTTCTACAACGCCGCCTACCGCCGGGGCGGCTTCGCCGACGCCGCCGAGGAGGTGCAGCGCCTGTGGCTCGCCGGCCGGCGCGACGAGGCCGCCGCCGCGGTGCCCGACGAGATGGTGCTCCGGACCTCGCTGCTGGGGAGCGAGGCCGCGGTGCGGGAGCGGCTGCGCCTCTACCGCGAGGCCGGCATCACCACCCTGCGGCTCGACCCCGTGGGCGCGAGCCCGACCGAGCGCCTCGACGTCCTGGGGCGGGCGGTGGAGCTGGTCCGCCAGGAGTCCGCCGGGGCCTCCTAGGCGGGCGACCCAGAATGGGTCGGCTTCCTGCACATCCGCGGCCCGGCAGGGCCCCCGCGTCACCCGGGGCCGGCCGCGGGCCACCCACCTTCCGAGAGGAATCCCGGCGCCGCGCCCGCGGCGGCCGGGGCGAGAGGAGATGGGGAAGATGCGGATCCTGAGCGCTTTTCTGCTGGGCGGCAGCCTGCTGCTCACCACCGGGGCCCTCGCCGAGGGCGGCACCGGCTACGACTGGGACGACAGCCACATGCGCACCCGGTTCGTCTCGGCCAAGCCGGCCGAGACGCGGACCCTCATCGTCGGCGAGGCCGAGACCTCGAAGACGATTCCCGAGACCCTGACCGCGACGTCCTGGCGCTCCTGGGCCGTCGGCGGCCCGAGCATCAGCTTCGGCCAGGAGGCGCCCCGCCGCTCGGGCGGCAGCAGCCTCTCCAGCCTGACGACGGGCCGCAGCGGCAACACCGACGGCGGCGGCGGCAGCATGGGCCGCAGCGGCGGACGGGGCCTGGGCCGGGGCCGCTAGCCAACCGGCCGGGCTTCCATCAGACTGGAAGCATGGAAACGCCCGAAGTCGTGGAGGTGCTGGGCGCCCTCGCCCAGGAGACGCGCCTCGAGGCCCTGAGGCTGCTGGTGGAGGCGGGCCCCGAGGGCCTCGCGGCGGGCGAGATCGCCCGCCGGCTCGACGTGCCGCCCCCGACCCTCTCGTTCCACCTGCGCGCCATGCTCCACGCGGGGCTCGTCACCTCGGAGCGCGAGGGCCGCTCGCTCATCTACGCCGCCGACTTCGCCACCCTGAACGGCGTGGTGGCCTTCCTGACCGAGAACTGCTGCGCCGGCAGCCGGCGTCCGCGCCGCCGCGCGAGCGCCTGACCGGCCCCAGGCCACCGGAAACCCTCGGGATCCCGTCCTTCCCGGAATCCCGTTGACCCGTTCTATATTTTCATTATATTGGAAATATGGACTCTTCGGGAGGATCCCCATGCGACTCCAGCTCGCCCTCAACGTCCGCGACCTCGACGCCGCCGTCGACTTCTACTCGAAGCTCTTCGGGGTGGAGGTCAACAAGCGCAAGCCCGGCTACGCGAACTTCGCCATCGACGAGCCGCCCCTCAAGCTCGTGCTGTTCGAGCTCCCCGATGCACCGGAGCGGCTGAACCACCTCGGCGTCGAGGTGTTCGACGGCGAGGAGGTCACCCGCGCCACCGAGCGGCTCAATGCGGCGGGCATGGCGGACCTCGTCGAGGACCAGACCACCTGCTGCTACGCCAGGGCCGACAAGGTCTGGGCCCAGGAGCCCGACGGCCTGCGCTGGGAGTGGTACCGGGTGCTCGCCGACTCCGAGAGCTTCCGCGGCGAGGAGGAGCCTGCGGCCCGGCCGGACGCCTGAGCGCTCACCCGAGGGGGAAGCTGAGCGTCCCCTCGCGCGGGAAGTGCACCACCACCTCGCCGACGCGCGGGTCGTGGCGGCGCAGGGCCAGGCTGCGGGCGTCGGAGCGCACGAGCTCGCCCTCCACGGGGCAGTTCCCGTAGGCCTCGGGCTGGACCCGCAGGCGGTCGCCGGGCTTGCGGCCGTTGGGGTCGCCGGGGTCCTCGGCGGGCCGGGTGCGTGGGGTGGCGGCGCGCGCGATCTCGATGGCCTCGGCGGAGTCCAGCTCGCTGCGCTCGCCGTGGCCGATGGCGGCCACGCGCTCCATCCAGGCGAGCACGCTCGGGAAGGGCTCCACGAGCCGGGCGATCTCGGGATGGGCGCGCAGCATCCAGATCGGGTGATGGACCGCCAGGTCCGCGAGGCACGGCTCCCCGCCGAGCAGGAAGCCGCCTCCGCGGAGCTGCGCCTCGAGCACGTCGAGCTTGGCGCGGACCTGGTCGCGGTTCGCCGGCACCACGGCCTCCGCGAGGGCCGGGTCGAAGGGGCCCGGGATCATCGTCTTGCGGTCCTCGACGAAG
This sequence comes from Myxococcota bacterium, assembly GCA_028277885.1. GTDB lineage: Bacteria > Myxococcota_A > UBA9160 > UBA9160 > UBA6930 > JANQFK01. The sequence continues at coordinate 23,301 of JANQFK010000046.1, read as the reverse complement.
TCGTCGGGGAAGACGCCGAGGGCCAGGAAGAGCACCACGGCGTTCATGAAGAACGACTCGCCCCAGGTGCACAGCGCGCGGTTCCGGGCCTCCTGGCCGGCGGGGTACAGGGTCGGGCTCGGCTGGAGCTCCTCGAGGGCCGCCGCGATGGTCTGGGTGTCGCAGTAGACGTCGGCGCCGAGCTGGAGCACCGGCGTGAGCCGGTAGCCGCCGGTGAGCGCGGTGAGGTCCGGCTTGGGCATCACCATGGGGATCTGGACCGAGCGCCAGGCCAAGCCCTTCAGGCCCATCACGAGCCGGATCTTCTCGGCGTAGGGGGAGACTTCGTAGTGGTGGAGGATGATCTCGGACATGACGGCCGAGTGTAGGGCTGCCCGGGGGCGCTGTCGCTAGAGGAAGATGCTGCGCCGCTCGGCGCGTCCGCGCTCGAGCAGGCCCGCGAGCGCGTCGCGCACCACCTCCACCTTCTTCTGGATCACCTCGTCCTCTTCGTGGGCGTCGCCCTCGAAGTAGAGCGGCTCGCCGAAGTGGATGTGGTACCGGGTGGGCAGCGCGAAGGCGATGCCGAGCGGACCCAGCCAGGGGAAGGTGACGGTGATGGGCAGCGAGGGCAGACCGACCTTCTCGGCAAGGCCGGTCAGGTTGGCGAGGCCGGGCTGCTGCTCCTCGGAGCCCACGATGCCCACGGGCACGATGGGAACGCCGGTCTCGAGGGCCAGGCGCATGAACCCCTGGCCGAAGCGCTGCAGCTGGTAGCGCTTGCGCCAGGGCTTGTTGGCGCCGCGCGCACCCTCCGGAAACACCATCACGCACTCGCCGGCGTCGAGCATGGCGATGCAGTTCTCCGGCGTCCCGGTGAGGGTGCCGGTGCGGCTCACGCCGACGCCCGCCCAGGGGACCCGCCAGAAGAAGTACTCCGCCATGCCGCGGCACAGCCGCGGCGGCTCGGCGTCGAGCAGCATCGACATGGTGAGCATGGCGCCGTCGTAGCCCACCTGCCCCGAGTGGTTGCCCACCAGCATCACGCCCCCGGACGGGACGCGGTCGATGCCGTGGTTCTCCACGCGGAACCAGTGGCGGTGGAGGAAGGCGGCGGGCAGCAGCAGCCGCCGCGCCGTCTCCGGGTGGAACCCGTAGTCGTCGTAGCCGTACTCGTTGAGCCGCAGCGGCGCCTTGGCGAAGCGGTCGTGCAGCTCCTGCTCGAGCCGCCGTAGCGGGCCCGGCGCGAGGCCGGAGAGCGAGGTGCCCAGGGCCTGGACCAGCTCGCCGAGGCCTTCGCGGGCGCGCTCGGCCAGGGACCGCTCGGGAGCGCGCTCGACCGCCGACATCACACCAGCCCCAGCGCGCGGCCGACGGCGCGGATGCCGAAGCGGCTCGTCGCGCGCTGGCCGCGCGAGACGTGGCGGCGCCGGGCTCCCTCGATGGCGGCGCTGCCGATGCGCACGATGCGCAGGTCGCCGAGGGGCGTGCCCATGCCGCTGTTCACGATCAAGGCCACGGCGAGGTTGCGCTTCGGGTCGGCCCAGCCGCCGGAGCCGCCGAAGCCGAAGTGGCCGAAGGCGGTGCGCAGGAAGCCGCCGGTGGTGGCCACGCCGTGGTAGCCGAGGCGCCAGCGCATGTCGAAGGGGATCACCACGCGGCGCGCCGCCTCCTGCTGGACCTCGGACGCCTGGGCGAGGGTCTCGCCGGAGATCAGGCGCACGCCGTCGAGCTCGCCGCCGGCGGCGAGCGCCGCGTACATGCGGGCCAGGGAGCGCGCGGTGAACAGTCCGTTGGCGGCGGGGATGGAGACGCGCAGGGTGCGCTCGGCGCCGAAGTCGAAGCTGCCGATGCCCCGCGGCGCCAGCGCGTCGAGGATGCTCACGAGGTGGAGCTGCACGCCGAACAGGCGCACCACGCGCTGGGCCCCGATGGCGCCGGCCATGAGCAGGCGTCCGATCCAGCCCTCCTCGGGCAGCACCGGGAAGCGCTGCTCGCGCGGCCAGATCAGCTCGGCCGCCCGGGGCAGGGCCTCGGGGGGCGCGCCGACGTACATGCCGTCGGCGCCGAGGGGCTCGGCGAGCTCCTTCTGCACCAGCTCGGCGAAGCGCTTGCCCGTCACCCGCTGGAGCAGCTCGCCCACCAGGAACCCGTAGGTGAGACCGTGGTAGCCGGTGCGCGCACCCGGCGGGTGGGCGGGCGCGGTCTGCTCGATGACCCGCACCATGTGGTCCCAGTCGAGCATGCGATCCGCGTGGTCGATCATGCGGCGGATGTGGTAGAGGCCGGACTGGTGGGCGAGCACCTGGCGGATGGTGATCGCCTCCTTGCCCGCCTGGGCGAACTCGGGCCAGTAATTCGCCACCGGATCGTCGTAGGAGAGCAGCCCCCGGTCCACCATGATGTGCACCAGGGTGGAGGCCACGCCCTTCGTGGTGGAGAAGCTGGGCGCCATGGTGTCGGCGGTCCAACGGCGGCCCTCGCGGTCGCGCTGGCCACCCCACAGGTCCACCACGCACTCGCCCTCGTGGTAGACGCACACCGCGCCGCCACCGGGGTACGCGCGCATCTGGTCGCGGAAGCTCTCGGCGACGGCCGTGAAATCCGGATTGAGCATCCCGTCGATCAGCGCAGCATCCTCCGTCGGGACCTGCGAGGATAGAAGATCCGACCGCGCTAGTCTCGGTGCGACTCCCGAGGGAGGTCCCCATGTCCGACCCGAATGCGAGACGACGTCGCTGGATCCAGTGGTTCGGCCGCTTCCACGCCTGGGCCTACGAGAAGACCGACGGGCGCTGGGGCGCCACGCTACAGGGGTTGCCGATGCTGCTGCTCTACAGCGTGGGCTACAAGAGCGGCCAGCCCCGCACCACGCCGCTGCTCACGCTGCGCGAGGGCGACGACTGGCTCATCGTGGCCTCCTTCTACGGAGCCCCGGGGCACCCCGCCTGGTACCGGAACCTCCAGGCGAAGCCCGACTGCGAGGTGCGCGTCGGCCGCGAGCGCTTCCCCGCCCGCGCGCGGACCGCGAACCCCGAGGAGCGCGCCCGGCTCTGGACCAAGCTGGTCGCCCACTACCCCGGCTACGCGGACTACCAGGCCCGCACGGACCGCGAGATCCCCGTGGTCGTGCTCTCGCGCCGGGACGCCTAGGAGGCCGACCCATCCTGGGTCGGCTTTCGCCGCAGAGCGAGCCCGCGCTGAGCTAGCCGCGCTCCGGCTTCGCCTGGGAGCGCGCGGCCTCGATGGCGAGCGCCAGCTCCTCGGCGCGGCGGGAGCCGATCAGGACGCGCTTGCCGTCGGCCAGCACGAGCTGCACGCCGCGCTTGCCGCTCACGTTGTAGGCGCGACCCGAGGGGCCCCACCGCACGCCCCAGCCCCCGTACTCGCGGATCGGCCGGTAGCTGCGCGGCTCGGCGCTCGCGACGTCCGCCCAGGCGAAGACGTGGCGCCGCGTGAGCGGGAAGAACCGGACGTGGAGCGCGTCGTCGTGGACCTCGGTGCGCAGCTCGCCCCAGAAGAGCAGTGCCGCGACGCCGCCGACCAGGACGAGCACGAAGAGCAGCACGAGGTCGGCCCCCCGGGCGAGGCTCGCGTGCAGCGCGAAGCCCAGGCCCGCGAGGGCCACCGAGATCCCGACGAGGGCGATCCGGTTCTCGGACAGGCGCTGCACCTCGCGGAAGCGCTCCATGGGCTCCTCATCGGCCCCCGGGCCGAGTGCCTGAGAGCCCGGCCGGCCGCCAGAGCATTGCGCGTCACCCGCGCCAGCGCGACGCTCGGGCGGTGCGCGCCTACCGCGTCGACGGCCCCTTCGACCTGCGCGGGACCCTCGCCCCGCTCGTGGCGCGGCGCTCGGACCCGACGCTCCGGGTGGGCGAGCGCGACGTGCTGCGCGCGACCCGCACCCCGGACGGCCCCGCCAGCCTGCACGCGGTGCAGACGGCCCCGGACCGGATCGAGGCGCGCGCCTGGGGCCCGGGGGCGGCCTGGGCGCTCGAGCGGCTTCCCGACTACCTGGGCCTGCGCGACGTCCGCTTCGAGCTGCCGGACGGACCGCCCCGGCTGCGCGAGCTGGCGCGACGCGCCCGGGGCGTGCGCCTCGCGAGGACCCACCGGATCCTCGAGCTGCTCGTCCCGCTGGTGCTCCAGCAGCAGGTGAGCGGCAAGGAGGCGGCGCGCGCCTTCCGCAACCTGGTGCGCGGCTTCTCGGAGCCGGCGCCCGGGCCGGTCTCCGACCTGTGGCTGCCCCTCGACGCCGCCACCCTGCGCGAGCTGCCCGGCGCCGCGCTGCCGCCCCTCGGCGTGCCCGAGCGTCGGGGCGCCACCCTGCGCGAGCTCGGCTTCCGCGCCGCCCGCGTCGAGGAGGCCGACGTCCTGCCCCCGGGCCTGGCCGAGGGTCGGCTCCGCGCCTTCCCGGGCATCGGGGTGTGGAGCGCGCGCTCGGCCCTGCTCAACGGCATGGGCGACCCCGACGCCGTGCCCCTCGGCGACTGGAACCTGCCGAGCTGGGTGGCCTGGAACCTGGTCGGCGAGGAGCGCGCCGACGACGCCCGGATGCTCGAGCTCCTCGCCCCCCACGCGGGCCGGCGGGGTCGCGTGCTGCGCTGGATCCTCGCCGGGGGCAGCGCGCCGCCGCGCCGCGCGCCCCGCGCCGCTCTGCGCCCGCTTCCCCGCGCCTGAGCGCGGCCGCCGGGCGGAGCGAGCCCTGCGGGCTCGCTTTGCGGCAGCAGCCGACCCAACCCGGGTCGCCCGCCTAGCGGAGCTCCTCGCGCAGCGCGGCCTCGAGCTCCGCGGGGCGCATCCGGGTGACCTTGCGGAAGGAGCGGTCGAGGTTGCGGGTGCGGATCAGCTCGCCCACCAGGCGGGCGATCGCGGGCTCGCCGTGGCGCCGCGCCACGTGGTCGATCAGCGCGTAGGACTCGAGGTAGGCGAGGCCCGCCGCGTCGGCGCGCAGCCCCACGAAGCTCGGGTAGGCGAAGGACGTCACCGGGACCCAGGCCCCGCCGCGCTCCACCCGCTCCAGGTAGGACCACTCTCCCGGGGAGAGGCGGCGCTTGCCGTGGGTGCGGCTCTCGAACCACTCGGCGATGCCCTCGTTCAGCCAGGCGGGCAGCACCAGGGAGGGCGCCTCGGCCGCGAAGGCAGCGTGCACCAGCTCGTGGTGGAGGGTGCGCGAGATCGGCACGGTGACCGCCGTGTCGCCGCGCACGCGGATGGCGTCTCCGAAGAACCCCGCCACCCGGAACCGGAAGCGCCCGGCGAACTGCGCGTCGAAGATGCCCGGGTCGTACACCCAGACCGGCAGCCGGCGACGCGGACGCAGGCCGAGCAGGTCGTCGAGCTGGTCGTAGCCCCGCTCGAGGGACGCCAGCACGTCGCGCTCGAAGCGCACCGAGCCCGACCACCCCCCGGACCGGTCGATGTCCACGTCCTGGTACAGCACGAAGTGGGACGACTCCCGCTTGTCGAAGCGCCCGTCGGCGCCCCGGTCCGCGGCCGGGGCCGGCCACGCGAGCAGCGCGCCCAGGAGGACGAGGGAGGCGACGCGCGGGAGCCGGGGCACCGCGCCTAGGCCCCGGACCCGAAGCGGGTGCGCGTCAGCGCGAGGGGCAGCGCGGCGGCCCGGCCCGCCTCCTCGAAGGTCCGCTCGTAGCCCGTCGCGTGGATCTTCCAGCCGTCGCGCTGCTTCACGTACTCGTCCCGGTAGAAGGCCGCCCCCTGGAGGGCGAAGTCGTGCTCGGTGTCGAGCACGCGGTCCTCCAGGTACCAGATGCCCGTCGCCGTGGCGTCGCCGGTGAGCTCGATCTCGGGATGGTGGACCTGGTGGAGCGTGATCATCGACCCGCGACCCATGGCGCCCTCGAGGAAGCCCAGGATCCGGTCGCGACCCGCGTAGGCGTACTTGCCGGAGTCGTAGGCGCAGGTGGCGTCCTCGGTGAAGCACTCCGCCAGCTCGTCCCAGCGCTTGGTGTCGATGCAGCGGAAGTACTTGTACTTGAGGCGCTTGATCGCCTCGATCTCCTCCAGCTCGGACATGGGCGCCTCAGGAGCGGGAGCGACGACGCAGCTTGCGACCCACGACGAAGGCGGGGAGCGCCAGCGCCATCGCGAAGCCTTCGCCGCAGCTCCGGGTCTCGGCGAAGTAGGTCACCGCCGGCTCGTTGGCGAGGGTGTAGGCCGGATCCAGGATGAAGTCGTACTCCGCCTCGCCGTTCAGCCAGCGCCGGAAGAAGGACACCAGGTACAGGTTCTGGAGGCGCTGCACCTCGCCGATCTCGATTGCGGCGGTGGGGCCGCAGGTCTCGAGCCAGCCCGGCACCAGATCGGCGATGAAGTCGTCCGGTGAGCCCACGGAGCGCAGCACCTCGCCGATCTCGCACACGTTGGCGAAGGCGGTGTGGGTGGCCCCGATGACGTCCGCGCGGTAGATGCGCGGCGACCGCGGGATCTCGAAGGGCCGCGTGCTGTTCTCGAAGATGGGCGTGGTGGTGTCGAGGGTCCCGCCGAGCACGAAGATCGGCACCCAGATCTGGGAGAGCGCGAAGTCGCCGAAGAGGTCCGCGGCCGGCGCGATGGGCGCGATGGCGCGCACCCGCGTGTCCGGCGGCCGGCCCTCGAAGCCCGCCGCCATGGCGATGGAGGTGAAGCCGCCGAAGGAGTGGCCGGCTACGCCGATGCGCGAGGGGTCGATGCGGCCGAAGAGCGGGCTCGCCGGGTCCTCGTTCCAGGCCAGCATCTGGTCGATCACGAAGGAGACGTCCGGCGGCCGATCGAGGGCGGCCTGGGGGAAGCAGATCGCCGAGGTGAAGAAGAAGTCGACGGCGGTGTTGCCGGTGTGGTTCGGCGAGACCACGATGAAGCCGTGGCTGGCGAGAGTCTCCATCAGCGGCGTCGACTGGGTGTTGATGCCGCCGGAGCCGTGGGAGAACACGATCAACGGGAAGCCCCCGGGCGGCGCGGCGGCGGGAGCATCCTCCACCGCCACGGCCGACTCGAGGCCGAAGCCGAAGATGCCGGAGTCGTAGAAGGCCGGCGCGCCGACGTCCTCGCCGGGCGTGACCGGGTACCAGAGCGTAGTGGCGAGGATGCGGTCCCCGGGCTCGCGAGGCTCGCAGCCCTCGAGCTCGGCGAGGAGCGGGTCGGGCGCGGGGCGCGGCTCGGGGTCCGCGAGGTCGAAGGCCCGGTAGCCCACGGCGAAGCTCCCGAGGGCGTCGGGCGCCTCGGCGGGCTGGGCGGAGGCGACCTGGGGCGCGAGGAGGAGGAGCAGCAGGGCCGCGGCCGGGAGCGGCCGGGGCCGGCGGAGGCGACGGGCGACGGTCATCGGGGGGGCGACTCCAAGGGGGATTCCCCCAGAGTAGCACGCCCCCGGGAGGCTCAGCGGTCGAGCTGGCCCCGGTCCACCCCGAGCAGCGCCACCACGCCGTTGTCGACGCAGACCTGGCTGCCCACCAGCCACAGGTCGCCGGCAACCCGGGAGCAGTAGCGGACGGAGAGCGTCTGCTGCGCGACCTGCTGCCCCTCGAGCAGGAACACCGCGCGCCAGCGGGACCTGGGCTCGAGCGGGACCTGGCAGATGAAGCCGAAGCCGCCCCAGCCGACGTCGCGCAGCTGGATCGGGATCGGGCTGCGCGGCCGCGTCTGGTCGATGGCGGAGAGCTCCCCCTCGCCGCGGGCGGGAACGCGGGCGAAGGCCCGGCGCTCGGTGCCCGGGCTCTCGTCGTAGCCCTTCTCGAGCTCGTTCAATGCCTTCAGCAGCGCGGCGGGTGCCGTTCGGGTCATCGCGCTCGCCCCTCCCAGGCCTCTGCATCGGCACCCGCTCGCTCCCGCGACAGTCGGCGAAGCGCCCACGTGCGGGTGGTGGCTCGCCGCACGCCGCGCGGCGTTTTCCGGGGAGGCGCCTAGGGGAATCCCCGGACTCGCCTCCCGACGGCGGGACGGGACCCGGCGCCGACCCACTCAAGCGGGGGTTCGGAGCCACCGATCCGCCGAAGACGGTCGTTCGGGGGCGCAATCACGCAACCATGTGGGAATCCCTGGGAGCGAGGAAGCAGCCCGTCATCCTGGTCGTCGACCCGAACGTCGCCTTCCGGATGATGGCGCGCAGCACCTTCGAGCCCCTGGGCGCTTCGGTGGTGGAGGGCGCCGACGCCCGCGGCGCCCTGCGCGCGGCCGAGCGTCACCGCCCGGACCTCGTGCTGCTCGGCGAGTCCGAGGACTTCGAGCTGTGCGAGCAGCTCCGCCGCCGCAGCGAGTCGCGCACCACCGCGGTGGTGACGGTCACCGAGCGCGACGACGTCGACTCGATCCGCCGCGCCTACGACGCGGGTGCCACGGACTTCGTCACCCGGCCCGTCAACTGGCTGCTGCTCTCCCACCGCGTCCGCTACATGCTGCGCATGCGCGACGTGCTCGCCGACCTGCGGCGCAGCCAGGAGCGCCTCGCCCACGCCCAGCGCATCGCGCGCATGGGGAGCTGGGAGATCGACCTCGAGACCCGCGGCCTCGACTGCTCACCCGAGCTGCGTCGGCTCCTGGGCGTGTCCGAGGGCCGGGCGCCGATCACGCCGGAGCAGGTGCTCGCGTGCACCGACGAGGGGGATCGGGACGCCCTGCTGCGGGCGGCGGAGCGGGCCGCGCGCGAGGGCGGGCGCTTCGCCCTGGACCACCGCGTGGTGATGCCCGACGGCGACGAGCGCTGGATCCACACCCAGGGCGAGGTCGGCCTCGACGAAGGCGGCAGCCCGGCCTTCCTGGTGGGCACCAGCCAGGACGTCACCGAGCGCAAGCAGGCCGAGGCCCAGATCCGCTTCCTCGCCTACCACGACGGCCTCACCCACCTGCCCAACCGCCGCTCCTTCCGCGAGCGGCTCAAGCACGCGCTCTCCACCGCGAAGCGCCGCGACGCGCGGGTCGCGGTGATCTTCCTCGACCTCGACCACTTCAAGCGCATCAACGACACCTTCGGGCACCAGGTCGGCGACCTGCTGCTCCAGCAGGTCGCGGGCCGGCTCAGCCACTGCGTGCGCGAGAGCGACTGCGTCTCGCGAACCCTCGACCCGGACGCCGCGCCCTCGACGGTCTCGCGCCTCGGCGGGGACGAGTTCATGCTGCTGCTCGGCGAGATCGGCGAGGCCCAGGAGGCGGCCCAGGTGGCCCGCCGGCTGCTGAAGGCCCTGGCCAAGCCCTTCACCCTGAGCGGCCACGAGCTCGTGATGGGCGCCAGCCTGGGCATCACCATCGCCCCGGAGGACGGCGACGACGTGGGCGTGCTGCTGCGCAACGCCGACGCCGCCATGTACCACGCCAAGCAGGCCGGCCGGAACACCTACAAGTTCTACGAGCACTCGATGAACGAGGTCGCGCGCCGGCGCCTGCGCCTCGAGGGCGAGCTGCGCCGGGCCGTGGAGCGGGGCGAGCTCGAGCTCCACTACCAGCCCAAGGTGGACGTCGAGAGCCTGCGCATCCTCGGCTTCGAGGCCCTGCTGCGCTGGGAGCACCCGACCCTGGGACGGGTGCCGCCGAACGAGTTCATCCCCGTGGCCGAGGAGGGCGGGCTGATCTCCGGGATCGGCGAGTTCGTGCTCCAGACCGCCTGCCGCCAGGCCCGGGCCTGGCGCGAGGAGGGGCTCTCGCCCCTGCGGGTCGCGGTGAACCTCTCGCCCCACCAGTTCAAGGAGGAGGGGATCGCGGACCGGGTCGCGCGCGCCCTGGCGGCCAACTCGGTCAGCCCGCGCTACCTCGACCTCGAGATCACCGAGAGCACGCTGATGGAGAACGAGGCCCTGGCGGTGGCGGCCATGGAGCGGCTCAAGCGGATCGGCGTCACCGTCTCCCTCGACGACTTCGGCACCGGGTACTCGTCCCTGAGCTACCTGAAGCGCTTCCCCGTGGATGCCGTCAAGATCGACCGCAGCTTCATCCGCGACTGCCAGACCGACGCCGACGACGCCGCCCTGGCCGCCGCGATCATCTCCATGGGCCGCACCCTGAACCTGCGGGTCGTGGCCGAGGGCGTCGAGACCGAGGAGCAGCTGGCCTTCCTGCGCGAGCACCGCTGCCACGAGATGCAGGGCTACCTGTTCAGCCCTCCGGTTCCCGCCGCGGAGGCCACGGCGATGCTCCGCGAGCAGCGCGGCCGCGACTAGCGGCAAACGCCTTCCGGAGCATCGCGACGCGCGCCGGGGTCGTTAGGATCTCGGCCCGATGGATCACGCCGGATCTGCGCTGATCTTCGCACTGGCCCTGGGGACGGGGGTGCTGGCCCAGGTGGCGGCGCGGCACCTGCGCGTGCCGAGCATCGTGCTGCTGCTGGGCACCGGGGTGGCCCTGGGCCCCGACGGCCTGGGCTGGATCCGGCCCGAAGCCCTCGGCTCCGGCCTGTTCGACCTCGTGCGCCTCGCCGTGGCCGTGATCCTGTTCGAGGGCGGCCTGAACCTCGAGCTCGGCCGGCTGCGCCGGGAGAGCGCCCCCATCCGGCGGCTGGTGACCACGGGCGCCGCCATCACCGCGGTGGGCGGCGCCCTCGCCTCCCACTGGTTCATGGGCTGGGACTGGTACCTGGCGGCGCTGTTCGGTGCGCTCGTGGTGGTGACGGGCCCCACGGTGATCCGCCCGCTGCTGCGCTTCGCGCCGCTGCGCGCGCGGCTCTCCACCATCCTCGAGGCCGAGGGCGTCCTGATCGATCCCGTGGGCGCCATCCTCGCCGCCGTCACCCTGGAGATCGTCCTCGGCGCGAGCCTCGAGTCGTTCCAGCAGGGCGTCGTGGACCTGCTGCTGCGGCTCGGCCTCGGCGCCGGGGCGGGAGTCGGCTTCGGCTTCGCGCTGGGCCTCGTGCTGCGCGGGCGGCGCATCGTGCCCGAGGGCCTGGAGAACATCTTCACCCTGGGCTCGGTGCTGGTCCTCTACGAAGGGTGCGAGGCCGTGATCGGCGAGAGCGGCATCCTCGCCGTGACCCTCGCCGGCGTCGTCGTCGGCAACCTGGTGAAGCGGGTCGGGAGCGAGCTCGGCGACTTCGAGGAGCAGCTCACCGTGGCGCTGATCGGCGTGCTCTTCGTGCTGCTCTCCGCCGACGTGCGCGTGGCCGAGGTGGTGGCCCTCGGGGCCGGGGGGCTCGCCACGGTGGCGGCCCTGGTGCTGGTGGTGCGCCCCCTCGACGTGCTGGCCAGCACGCTGGGCTCGGAGCTCGAGGCCCGGGAGCGCGCCCTGCTGTGCTGGGTGGCCCCCCGCGGCGTGGTCGCGGCCGCCATCGCCTCCCTGTTCGCGGGGGTGCTCGAGTCGGCGGGGTTCGAGGGCTCCCGGGAGTTCCGCGCCCTGGTGTTCCTCACCATCGCGGTCACGGTGGTGGTCCAGGGCGGCACCGCGCCCCTGGTGGCCCACGCCCTGGGCGTGAGCGCTCCGCCCCGCCAGGGCCTGGTGATCCTCGGCGCCGAGGAGTTCGCCTTCGGGCTCGCCGAGGTGCTGCGCGCCGGCGGGCGCGAGGTGCGCTTCGTGGACAGCAGCCCGGGCCACTGCCGCGCCGCCGAGGAGCGCGGGTTCTCGGTGGTCTACGGCAACGCGCTGTCCCTGCGGACCCTGGCGCGGGCGCGCCTCGAGCAGGCCGAGGCGGTGCTCGGGATCACCGCCAACGACGAGGTGAACAGCCTGTTCGCCCGCGAGGCCCGCGACGACTTCGACGTGCCCGAGAGCTACGTCGCCATCTCCTCCCGCGGCGCCGTCACCGCGCGGATCCTCGAGAAGCAGGGCAGCGACGTGCTGTTCGACGGGCCCAAGGAGGTGGAGCGCTGGAACGTGCGCTTCCGCCACGGCGCGGTGCGGGTCGCGACCTTCCGCTGGGCCGGGAAGCCGGAGCCCCCGGAGGTGTCGGACGAGACCGGCGGGGACGCCGAGGCCCGGGAGCCCCGGGAGCGTCTGGGCGCCCGGGAGACGGCCTCGGACACCTTCGTGGTGCTGGCCGTGGCGGTGGGGGACCGCTGGACCCCCATGCACGCGGGGCTCGTGCTGCGTCCCGACGTGCTGGCCTCGGTCGCCATCCACGAGCCCGACGAGGCGACCGCCCTCGAGACCCTGCGGGAGCTGGGGTTCGTGCCCCACCGGGAGGAGCCCGCCGAGGCCCCGGTCTGAACTCCGTTCAGGCCCGATCGCCTGCGACGGGCCGGCCGCTTCGGGCTTGGAATGCGCGCCGATCTGGATTAGAAACTTCCTTCTGTCGATCGGCCGACGGCACCTCGCACGGCGGGTGCCCCGCGGGTGGAGTGCGAGTTGTCCGACCCCATCGTGTCCGAGGAGCTGGAGCTGCTCGAGCGAGTGTCGACGGTGCTCGAGCGCGGCCCGGCACTGACTCCGCCCTCGGAGAGCGCCATCGTCGAGGAGCTCGAGCGGATCCGCGAGCAGCTGCTGCGCGGGGTTCCCGACGAGTTCGAGCGCTCGGCCCTCAACACCCGCTGGAACGTGCAGAGCGCGCTGCTGAACCAGCTGCGCTCCTCGCGCAACGCGCCGCGGGTCGATCCCGCCTCCCCCTACTTCGGCCACATCCGCCTGCGCGAGGGCGGCCGCGAGCGCGACCTGTGCCTCGGCAAGGCGACCTTCCTCGACCACGGCCTGCGCATCGTCGACTGGCGTCACGCCCCCATCGCGCGGCTCTACTACCGCTACCGGCAGGGCGAGGAGTACGAGGAGGAGATCAGCGGACGCACGGTGGTGGGCGAGGTGGCGGCGCGTCGGACCGTCTCCATCCGCGAGTCGGTGCTCGAGCGCGTGGACGCGCCCGAGGGCATCTTCGTCGTCGACGACGGCAACCCCGAGCTGTGGAAGCGGATCGGCGCCGAGGCGCGGCGGCTCGCCGGCGGCGAGGGAGCCGCGCTGCGCTTCCACCGGGGCGAGGACGGCGCCGAGCGCCGGCTCGGCACCGACCTGCTGGGCACGCGCCGCCGGGCGGACAAGCGCCTGCCCGACATCGCGGGGCTGATCGATCCCGAGCAGTTCGGGCTCATCACCCGGCCCCACTCGGGCTTCGCCGCGATCCGGGGCGCCGCGGGCTCGGGCAAGACCACCGTGGCGCTGCACCGCATCGCCTACCTCGCCTACGAGGACCCGCGCATCGACACGCCGGAGACGCTCTTCCTGGTGTTCTCCGCCGCGCTGCGCCAGTACGTTTCCCACGTGCTGCCCGCCCTCGGCGTGGAGCGGGTCCAGGTCGCCACCTACCAGGACTGGGCCGCCAGGCTGCGCCGCCAGCTGCTGCCGCGCCTGCCGAACCGTGTGCGCGAGGACACGCCGGCGGAGGTGGTGCGCCTCAAGCTGCACCCCGCGCTGCTGACCGCGCTGGCCCGCCACGTGGAGCGCACCCCGGGCAAGGCCGACGCCGACCAGGTGATCGACGACTGGGCCAGCGTGCTCGGCGACGAGGCGCTGCTCTCCGAGGTGCTCTCCGAGCGCGGCGCCGCGGACTTCACGCCGCGCGAGCTCGCCCGCGCCGTGGCCTGGTGCCGCGAGCGCAACGGCGAGCTGCGCGCCTGGATCGAGGGCGACGCCGACGCCCAGGCCGAGCTCGACGCCGAGGACGACTCGCTGCTGCTGCGCACCTGGCAGCTGCGGGCGGGCGCCCTGCCCGCCACCGACGGGCGGACCCTGCGCTACCGCCACGTGGCCATCGACGAGGTGCAGGACTTCTCGCCCCTCGAGGTCCGCATCCTGCTCGACTGCCTCGACGAGCGCCAGAGCCTCACCCTCGCGGGCGACACCCAGCAGCACCTGTTCGAGCACACCGGCTTCAGCTCCTGGCGGGACTTCTTCCACGAGCTCGGCGTCCCGGGCACCGAGGTCGAGACCCTCCAGGTCAGCTACCGCTCGTCCCGCGAGATCACCGAGTTCGCCCTCGCGGTGCTGGGCGACCTGCGCGACGTCGAGACCCCGGTCGTCACGACGCGCTCGGGGCCCGCGGTGGAGCTGTTCGAGTTCACCGACACCGGCGCCTGCGTGGCCTTCCTCGCCGAGGCCCTGGTGGAGCTCGCGAGCGAGGAGCCCCTCGCCTCGGTGGCGGTGCTGACGCCGTCCCGCACCGCGAGCGAGCTCTACCACGCCGGCCTCGACAACGGCGAGGTGCCGCGCCTGCGCCTCGTCACCCAGCAGGACTTCTCCTTCGCACCGGGCGTCGAGGTCTCGGAGATCGAGCAGGTGAAGGGCCTCGAGTTCGACTACGTGATCCTGGTGGAGGTGGACGACGCCAGCTTCGGCGACGACGCCGGCGGGCGGCGGCGGCTCCACGTCGGGGCCACCCGGGCGGTCCACCAGCTCTGGCTCACCAGCATCGGAAGGCCCGCCGCGATCGCCCGGCGCGCCGCCGAGCGCGAGGGGTAGGACGCCCGCGATGGGCGGATCCTCCGAGCGGGTCGGTCTCGCCCTGGGAAGCGGCGCCGCCCGCGGCTGGGCGCACATCGGGGTGATCCGCGCCCTCGAGGAGGAGGGGCTCGCTCCCGACATCGTGTGCGGCAGCTCCATCGGCGCGGTGGTGGGCGCGGTCTACGCCGCCGGCGAGCTCGACCGCTTCGAGGACTGGGTGCGCAACCTCGACTGGCGCCGGGTGGTCGGGTACCTCGACCTCTCCTGGGGCGGCGGGGGCTTCCTCCGGGCTCGCCGTGTGTTCGAGGCCATCGCCGAGGAGTTCCCGGACCGCGAGATCGCCTCCCTGCCCCGCCCCTTCGCCGCGGTGGCGACGGACCTCGAGAGCGGCCGTGAGATCTGGCTCACCGAGGGCTCGGTGATGGAGGCCATGCGCGCCTCGGTGGCGCTGCCCGGCATCGTGACGCCCCAGCGCCGCGACGAGCGCTGGCTGGTGGACGGCGGCCTCGTGAACCCGGTGCCGGTCTCGCTGTGCCGCGCCCTCGGCGCCCGGCGGGTCGTCGCCGTGGACCTCAACACCACCCTGCTCGGGCGCCGCCTGCGCCCGGACGCCGCCAGCTTGCGCTCGCGGCTCCAGGGGCTGGCCGCCGACCTGCGCCAGCGCCTCGGCGACGAGGCGCCCGTCGAGAACACGCCCCAGGAGCCGGAGGCGCCGACGCTCTTCGAGGTGATGGCCAACAGCCTGAACATCATGCAGGTGCGCATCCACCGCAGCCGCATGGCCGGGGATCCTCCGGAGCTGCTGATCACGCCGCGCCTCGGCGACTTCGGCCTGTTCGACTTCGACCGGGCCGAGGACGCCATCGAGGAGGGGCGCCGCGCCGTGGCCCGCGCCCTGGCGCCGGGGGGCCACGACCTCCGCGCCTCCACACCGGATCCCGACGCGGAGACCGCGGCGGACCGGGAGCCGGCCGAGCCCTGACGAGGCGAAGCCGAGCGGGGCGGGGCCCGCCTACGAGCCCGCCGGGGTCTCGCCCGCGCTGCTCGACGCCGGGTCCGGGCCGGCGAAGCGGTTGCGCTGGCTCTCGGCCAGCACGTGGCGCACGCCGGGCAGCGGCCGGCAGGTCGCCTGGAACTGGAAGGCGAACAGGCGGCTCGAGAGGCGCGCGAGGCCGGCCGAGAGGAGCCCGAGGAAGCGGCCCAGGCGACCGCCCAGCACCGCCTCCCAGGGGACCGGCACCGGTCGCACGCTCTCCACCGCGTAGCCGCAGTCCTGCAGGGAGCTCAGCAGCGAGCCCCGGGTGAAGGCGCGCTTGTGGTTCACCATGAGCACGCCGCGCTCCGAGTACGGGAAGCGGCCGAGCAGCAGGTTCAGCCGCACCGCCGCGAAGGCGATGTTGGGCGTCGAGACGATCACCAGGGGCCCGCGGCCGTCCACGGGCAGCTCGCGGCTCTGGTTGCGCAGCTCGAGCAGGAAGCGCTCGGGGTCCTCGAGGGTCTCGAGCAGGTCGAGAAGCAGCACGGCGTCGTACTCGAAGGCGTCCACGGGCAGCGCCTCGCCGGGCTGCCAGCGGTGGTGGTGCGCCATGGCGCCGGGCATCGGCTCCATGTCCCCGAGGCCCGTCACCTCGAGGCCCATCTCGGTGAGGCGCTTCGCGGTGTAGCCCGGCCCGCAGCCGATCTGCAGCACGCGCTTCGGCCGCTGCTCGGCGAGGATGTCGAGGGCCATGCGCTCGGCGGAGTAGACGCGCCCGGCGCGGTCGCGGCGCCCCCGCTGTAGGTCGCGCAGCTTCAGCGAGCACGCCATGCCGAACTGGTGGAGCTTGTACTGGGTGGTGGCCCGCACCACGTCCCAGGCGTACTTCAGGCCGTTCACGCGGCTGATCTCGTCGCCGTAGTGGGTCGGAATGTCGAACTCCACGATGGGCGCGCCCACGTGCATGGCCTGGAGCAGGATCTCGGTGTCGAAGTGGAACTCGTTGGTGTCGATCTCGAAGGGCACCTTGCGCAGGAAGCGGGTCGTGTAGGCGCGGTACCCGGTGTGGTACTCGGTGAGGTTCCGGCCCGTGAGCCAGTTCTGGTAGCGGGTCAGGATCCGGTTGCCGACCATCTTGTAGAGCGGCATCCCGCCCCGCCGCGCGCTCGAGAGCTCGCGCATCCGGGAGCCCAGGATCACGTCCGCGTCGGTCTCCTCCCAGGTGCGGATGAACTGGGGCAGCAGCTCCGGCGCGTACTGGCCGTCGCCGTGGAGCAGGATGGCCAGGTCGTAGCCGGCATCGATGGCGTGGCGGTAGCCGAGCTTCTGGTTGCCGCCGTAGCCCTGGTTGACCGGGTTGCGCAGGACCGTGACGTTCTCGATGCCGCGGTCCTGGAGCCAGCGCGCCAGCACCTCCGGACCGGCGTCCTCGGAGGCGTCGTCGATCACCAGGAACTGGACCCGCTCGTCCTCGAACAGCTGCTTCGGGACCCGCTCGAAGACCGGGACGATGTGGTCCTCGGCGTGGTAGGCAACCACGAATACGAGGATGCGGCGGGCGCTTGCGTCGGGGAGTTGCGTCATGGCGGGCCCTGGGAAACTCGCCCAGTATACCCGAGTGGACCGGGCCGCCGGGAAAATCCCGGAAGGCGAGCTGGGAGATCCGGTGGCGACCCTCGAGTTCTTCTTCGACTGCTCGAGCCCGTGGACCTACCTCGCCTTCCACGGCATCGAGGCCCTGGCCGAGGAGACCGGCGCCGAGCTGGTGTGGAGGCCGATCCTGGTGGGAGGCGTCTTCAACGCCGTGAACCCGACGGTCTACGAGCAGCGCGCGAACCCGGTGCCCGCCAAGGCCCGCTACTACGCGAAGGACCTCCGGGACTGGGCGCGCCACGTGGGCCTCGAGCTCGGCAAGCCCGCGGTGTTCCCGGTCAACAGCGTGAAGGCCATGCGCGGCTGCCTCGTCGCCCAGGACGAGGGACGGCTGCCGGCCTTCGCCCGCCGGGTGTTCGAGGCCTACTGGCAGGAGGGGCGCGACGTCTCCGAGCCCGCGGTGCTGGTCGAGCTCGCCGGCCAGGCCGGGCTGGACGCGGACCGCTTCGCCGAGCGCATCGGGGCGCCCGAGGTCAAGGCGCGGCTGCGCGCCAACACCGAGGAGCTTATCGAGCGCGGCGGCTTCGGCTCGCCGACGATGTTCGTCGAGCGCGAGGACCTCTACTTCGGCAACGACCGGCTGGTGCTGGTGCGCGAGGCGCTGCGGCGCCGCGCCGCGGGGGAGCCCGAGTGAGCCGATCCGCGCGCGCGGCGACGGCGCTCCTCGCCGCCGGCCTGTACCTGCTGGCGCTCCCGGCCCTCGCCCAGGAGGCCGCTCCCGAGGAGCCCGAGGCGCCGCCGGAGTCCGTCGCCATCCCGCTGCCCGAGGTGGCGACGCGCTCCGAGGAGGTGGCGACGGTCCTGCGCCAGATCGCGCAGGACATGCGGCCGAGCTCGCCGGTCGAGTCCATCGCCCGGGCCCTTCCCCTGCTGTCCGACGCCATCGACGACCACGTCGAGTACACGAGCAGCGCGGTCACGGGAGACGTCTCCCTGGAGGCCCTCGAGGACCTGGAGGGCGAGTGGCTGCACCGCCTGGAGGCACTGAACGGCTGGGCGGACGAGCTGACGGAGCGCGCCACCGGGCTCCAGGCGGAGCTCGCCCGCCTCGACGAGCTGCGCACGGTCTGGCTCGAGACCCGGGAGGCCGCGAAGGCCTCCGAGGCGCCGGAGGCCACCCGCGACCGCATCGACTCCACCCTCGAGAAGATCGGCGAGGCCCGGGAGCAGGCCGAGGATCGCCGCGACCAGATCCTCACGCTCCAGGACCAGGGCAGCGAGCAGCGCACCCGGGCCTCCGAGGCGCTCGAGCTGATCCGCGCCACCCGCGACGTCGCCGTGGGGAAGCTCTTCGCCGCGGCGGCGCCGCCGGTGTGGAGCCCGGCGTTTCGCCAGGGCCTGCGCCAGGACCTCGGTGAGGGCGTCTCGGGCGCCATCGCGTCCCAGGCGGGCGACGTGGTGGACTGGGCGGACGAGCACGGCGAGCGCTTCCAGCTCCACCTCCTGATCGCGCTCTCCCTGGTGGCGGCCCTGGCCGCCGCACGCCGCCGGCTGCGCACCGCCCAGGAGGCCGGGCCCGGGCTCGAGGAGGCGGAGCCCGTCTTCCAGCGCCCCGTCGAGACCGCGATCCTGCTCTCCCTGCTGGTCGCGCCCTGGGTCCACCCCGAGGCACCGCGGATGGTGCTCCAGCTGTTCTACGCGGCCCTGCTGATCCCGGCGGTGCTGCTGCTGCGGCGGCTGGTCGCGCCGACCCTCCACCCGGCCCTCTACGCCCTGGTGGGCTTCTTCCTGGTGGACCGCATGCGCCAGGTGCTCGAGGGCCTCGCCGAGCTCGAGCGCGTGATCTTCCTGCTGGAGCTGCTGGCCGCGATCGCGATCCTGCTCTGGCTGGGCCGGCCCTCGCGCATGGCCGGGATCCCCGCCCACCTCGCGCGCAGCCCGGTCCTGCGCCGGGCGGGCCTCGGCGCCCGCCTGGGCTTCGGCGCCCTGGTGGTGGCGCTCCTCGCCGGACTGCTGGGCTACGTGCGACTCTCGCGGCTGCTCGGACAGGCGGTGTTCGGGAGCGCCTACGCGGCCGTCATCCTCTACGCCGCCGTGCGCATCACCTCGGTGCTGCTCCACTTCGTGCTGCGGGTGGGGCCGCTGCGACGGCTCCACATGGTGCGCCGGCACCGGCCGCTGCTCGAGCGCCGCGGCGACCGCGGCCTGCGCTTCGTCGGCTACGCGGCCTGGGCCTGGGCGACCCTCGACCTGCTCGGGCTGGCCGAGCCGGGCCTGGCCACCGCGCGCAGCCTGCTGGGCGGCGAGATCGCCATCGGCGCGGTGAGCCTCTCCCTGGGCGACGTCCTCGCCTTCGTGCTCACGGTCTGGGCCGCCTTCCTGGTCTCGCGCTTCCTGCGCTTCGTGCTCGAGGAGGACGTCTTCCCGCGCACGCCCATGCGCCGGGGCATGCCCTACGCGCTCTCCACGCTGCTCCACTACGCGGTGCTGCTGTTCGGCTTCCTGCTCGCCGTGGCGGCGACGGGCGTGAACCTCGACCGCCTCGCCTTCCTGGCAGGCGCCTTCGGCGTGGGCATCGGCTTCGGCCTCCAGAACGTGGTGAACAACTTCGTCTCGGGCCTGATCCTGCTGTTCGAGCGCCCCATCCAGCGCGGCGACACGGTCCAGGTCGGAACCCTGTGGGGCGAGGTGAAGCGCATCGGCATCCGGGCCAGCGTGGTGCGCACCTTCGACGGGGCCGAGGTGATCGTGCCCAACGGCAACCTGATCTCCGAGCAGGTGACCAACTGGACCCTCTCGGACCGCGATCGGCGCATCGTCGTCGACGTCGGCGTCGCCTACGGCACCGATCCCGAGCGGGTGCTCGAGATCCTGCGGGGGGCCTGCGAGGCCCACTCCGAGATCATGTCCACGCCGGCACCGCTGTGCATCTTCCGGGGCTTCGGCGAGAGCTCCCTGGACTTCCAGGTGCGGGCCTGGATCACCGACTTCGACCGCGGCCTCACGGTGCAGAGCGAGCTCGGCGTCGCGATCCACCACGCCCTGGCCGAGGCCGGCATCGAGATCCCGTTCCCCCAGCGCGACCTGCACCTGCGCAGCGCCGACGCGGAGGTGCAGGGCCTCCTGGGGAGGGACGAGTGAGGCGGCGGCGTGTGTGACACCGCGGTGGCGGTGACCGGGGACCGGGTGCTGTTCGCCAAGAACTCGGACCGGGACACCAACGAGGCCCAGCTGCTGGAGTGGATCCCGCGGGCCCGCCACCGGCCCGGCGCGCGGGTCCGCTGCACCTGGATCGAGATCCCCCAGGTGCGCGAGACCCACGCCGTGCTGGTCTCGCGGCCCTTCTGGATGTGGGGCGCCGAGATGGGCGCCAACGAGCACGGCGTGGTGATCGGCAACGAGGCGGTCTTCACCCGGGAGCCCGTGGCCCGGGAGGGGCTCACGGGCATGGACCTGCTGCGCCTCGCCCTCGAGCGGGCGGGCAGCGCCAAGCAGGCGGTGGAGGAGATCACCGCGCTGCTCGCGCGCTTCGCCCAGGGCGGCGGCTGCGGCCACGAGAGCCGGCGCTTCCGCTACCACAGCTCCTTCCTGGTGGCGGACCCGCGCGGCGCCTTCGTGCTGGAGACCGCGGGCCGCGAGTGGGCCGTGGAGGAGGTGCGCGGCGCGCGCAGCATCTCGAACGGGCTCACCCTCGAGCCCTTCGCGAACCGCCACGCCGACCGGATCCGCACCCGGGTGGCCGACGCCGCGCGCCGGCGCGCCTGCACCGAGGCCCGGGCTCGCGGCGCCCGCGGCGCCGGGGACATGATGGCCCTGCTGCGCGACCACGGGACGCAGGGAGACGAGAGCCCCGGGCCGCGCTACACGCGCCGCAACGGCGCCATGGCGGGGCCCTGCGTCCACGCCGGTGGCCAGCTCGCCGGCTCCCAGACCACGGCCTCCTGGGTGGCGGAGCTCGGGCCGGCCGGCGCGCGGCACTGGGTGACGGCCACCGCCGCCCCCTGCACGGGCCTCTTCAAGCCCGTGCGCGTCGAGGAGCCCCTCCACCTCGGGCCGCCGCCCGCGGACCGCGCGGACCGGGACAGCCTGTGGTGGCGCCACGAGCGGCTCCACCGCCGCGTCATGGGCGATCCTGCGCGTCGGCTGCCGCTCTACGAGGCCGAGCGCGACGCCCTCGAGGCGAGCTGGCTCGCCGCGCCCCCGGAGCCCGCCGCCGCCTTCGCCGAGGCCGACCGCCGGCTGGCGGGCTGGGAGGCCCGGGTGGCCGAGGCCGGCGGCCGGGACCGGCGACCGGGCTGGGTGCGGCGCCACTGGCGAGTCCGCGACCGGCGCGCCGGCCTCGAGGCGTGAGCCCGGCCCGACCTGCCCGGCCTCACCCCCAGCGCGACGGGGAAGCCGCTTGACAGGCTGGGGCGTCCTTCCGATCCTGACTGGATTCACGGGAACGGACGAAGGACGCGACGATGGCGGCGGAACGCGAGCGAACGGTGGCGGTGGTCGGTGCGACGGGCGCCGTCGGAGAGGTGCTGTTCCGCGTCCTCGAGGAGCGCGGCTTCCCGGCCGGCGAGGTGCGCGCCCTGGCGAGCGAGCGCTCCGTCGGGCGCCGGGTGCGCTTCGCGGGCCGCGAGCTCGAGGTGCGCGAGGCCGTGCCCGAGGCCTTCGACGGCGTCGACTTCGCCTTCTTCGCCGCCACCGGCTCCCTCTCGAAGGACCTGGCGCCCGAGGTGGCGCGCCGCGGCGGCGTCGCCATCGACAAGTCCAGCACTTGGCGCCTGGACCACGAGGTGCCGCTGGTGGTGCCCGAGGTGAACCCGGCCGCCCTCGAGAAGCACCGCGGCATCGTGTCCTGCCCGAACTGCACCACCATCGGCTTCGTGATGGCGCTCGAGCCGCTGCACCGGGCGGCGGGCGTGCGCAGCGTGGTGGTCACGACCCTGCAGGCCGTGAGCGGCGCCGGCAAGCCCGGCGTCGAGGAGCTCGAGGCCCAGGTCGAGGGCCTGGCCCGGGGCGAGGCCCCCGAGCCGGCCACCTTCGCCGCTCCCATCGCCTACAACGCCGTCCCGCTGTGCGAGAAGTTCCTCGACAACGGCTACTCCAGCGAGGAGCTCAAGCTGCTGAACGAGACGCGCAAGATCATGGAGATGCCCGAGCTCGACGTCGCCATGACCTGCGTGCGCGTCCCCGTGCCCGTGGGCCACTCCGCCACCATGCTGGTGGAGACCGAGCGCGGGCTCACGCCCGAGGCCGCCCGCGAGGCGCTGGCCGCCTTCCCCGGCGTCGAGGTGGTGGACGACCCGGGCCGCGACGTGTTCCCGACGCCGATGCAGGTGGAGGGGCGCGACGAGGTGCTGGTGGGCCGCATCCGCCGGGACCTGGGCAGCGACCGGCTCTGGCTGTGGCAGGTCTCGGACAACCTGCGCAAGGGCGCGGCCACCAACGCGGTGCAGATCGCCGAGGAGATGATCCGCCGCGGCCTCAAGTAGCGCCGGCGTGGCCTCCAGCGAGGCACCTCGGCCCGCCCCGTCCTCGACCCGCCGCGTCCTCGGCCGCTACCTGCTGTTCCAGACCCCGGGCTGGTCCGCCGCCGGGCTGGCGGCGTGGCTGGCCCCGAGCTGGCTCGGCGTGCCCGGCTGGGCCTGCGCGCTCGGCTTCGCGGCCTGGGTCGTGAAGGACCTCGCGCTCTTCCCCTTCGTGCGCTCCGCCTACGAGGACGGCGGCGACGGCGACGCCCGGGGCCTCGTGGGCGCGAGCGCGGTGGCGACGGAGCCGCTCTCGCCCGCCGGCTTCGTGCGCGCCGGCTCGGAGCTGTGGCGCGCCGAGCTGCGCCCGGGCTCTCCCCACGTGGCCCGGGGCGAGCGCGTGCGGGTGCAGGCGGTGGAGGGTCTGACCCTCGTCGTGGTGGCCGAGGAACGAGACGTCCCGCAGCGGGAGTCGGTGGGAGGGGATCGATGACGGAGCGCGGACCGGAGGGCTTCTTCGCATGGCAACTCGACGGCCGCGGCGGGGGCCGCTCCCTCGGACTCGGCGGGCTGCGTGCCGGACCGACTCCCGGCCCGGTGTGGGTCCACCTCGACCGCAACGACCCCGACGCCCGGAGCTGGCTCGAGAACGAGAGCGGCGTGGACGAGGTCGTGCACGAGGCCCTGCTCGCCGAGGAGACCCGGCCGCGCTCGGCTCCCCACTCCGACGGCCTGCTGCTGATCCTCCGCGGTGTGAACCTGAACCCGGGTGCCGACCCCGAGGACATGGTGTCCCTGCGCCTGTGGGTGGAGGCGGACCGCGTGATCGGCGTCTACCTGCGTCGGCTGCTGGCGGTAGAGGACATCCAGACGGCGCTGCGCGAGGGTCGGGGGCCCGCCGCCGTCGGCGAGCTGCTGACCGAGCTCGCCGACCGGCTCGTCGCGCGCATGGCGGGA
>JANQFK010000022.1 GCA_028277885.1 Myxococcota bacterium | reverse complement strand
CCTCGGCGAAGAGATCAAGACCGACACCCTGCCGCCCAAGGCCCCGGAGCCCCGGGACAACGACGTCACCGTGCTCGAGGAGGTGTCGCCCTTCGCGGTGAGCCGGCCCTCGCCCCTCGACGAGCTGACCGAGCCCACGCCGGTCCCCGAGGCGCCGGCGACGCCGGCCCCCCCGAACGCGGACCCGGACCCGACCCCGGTGCCGGTGGCGCCTCCCGAGCCGCCGCGACGTTCCCGGGAGGCCCCGCGCACCCGCCCCCCGGCCGCGCCGCGTCGCTTCACCGCGCCTCCGGCCGCGGCCGGCGGCGAGGCCTGGGTCACCCTCGAGCTGCGCCTGCGAGCCGACGACCTGCCCGAGGCGCTGCGCGAGGCGCTCGAGCAGGCCGAGGACGGGAGCCTTCCGCTCCAGGCCGAGCTCCGTCTGCGCCGCGACGGCTAGGAGGCGGACCCGAGAGGGTCGGCCGACGACGCGAGAGATTCCGCGAAGCGGAATCGCAGTGGGTCGGCCTCCTGGCGCCGCGCCGCCGGACGGATCCGGAGCCACCCGCCGACCGGGCGGCCTCCGGTGCGAGTGCTCAGGCGCGAGCGGGCTCGGGCTCCCGGGCGGGGATCGTGAGCGTCCGGGACTGGCGCTTGAGCTCCTCGAGCTCGCGATGGGCCGCCTCGGTCCGGGCCTCCTCGCGCAGGGTCCGCAGGCGTCCCGCGGTGTCGAGGGCGGCGCCGATCTCGCCCTCCAGCATGCCCTCGGCGGCCACCCGGGCGGCGTGCTCGCGCACGCCCTCGAGGGCCCGGACGTCGGCCTCCACCGAGAGCCCCGCCAGGGTCTCCTGGATGCGTCGGCGCGCCCGGGCGTTGGCGAGGCTCGCCAGCACCCGGCCCTTCTCGCGCTCGAGGCTGCGGATCTCCTCGCGGAAGCGCACCAGGTTGGACTTGGCGTCGCCCGCCTCGCTGCGCAGCGCCTCGAGCTCGCGCTCGGAGTGCTCGATCTCGGACACCAGCTGGTTCTTGCGCTCGATGAGCGAGACGGCGAGGTCGTCCTGGTCGTTGCGGACGGCCCGGCGCAGGTCCTCGAGGGTGCGCGCCAGCTCCTCGCGGCCGTCGGCGATCTCGGCCTCGAGCTTGTTGCGCATGTAGAGGATGCCCGCCACGGCGTCCTTCAGCTCGCGGTACTGGGCGACGCGCTGCTGGATGGCGTTCTCGTACACGGCGCGAGGGCTGCGCTCCTCGCGGTCCCGCAGCCAGCCGGCGAACACGCCGCGCAGCAGCCCGGTGAAGCGGGCGAAGAGCCCGGGTCGGTTCGTGGTCATCTCGTTCCTCCAGGTCCCGGGCGCTGGGTCCTCTCGCGTCGGGCGGCGCGCGTGGGGCGCCGCGCCTCCGCGCTCACTCGTCCACCAGGCTGCCGTCGTCGCTGCGCAGGCCGAGCTCGCGGATCTTCTGCTGCAGGCTCTGGCGCACCATCCCCACGGCGGCCGCGGTGCGCGAGACGTTGCCGTCGTTCTCGTGCAGGGCGCGCAGCAGGTAAACGCGCTCGAAGGCCTCCACGGCGCGACGCTTGGCGTCGGAGAAGGGCAGGGCGTCGAGGCCGCTCGTCGGAGCCGGGCCGGCCCCCGCGGCGGCATGATCGAGGTGCAGGTCCTGGGCGCCGATGTTCTCGCCCGAGGCCAGCACCGCGGCCTGCTCGACCACGTTGCGCAGCTCGCGCACGTTGCCGGGCCAGGGGTGCCGGCACAGGCAGGCCAGGGCCTCGCTCGACACCTCCTTGGGCGGGCGCCCGAGGCGCTCGCCGAGGTTCTCGAGGAACCGCTCCACCAGAGCCGGGACGTCCTCGGGGCGCTCGCGCAGGGGCGGCACCTGGATCTCCACCACCTTGAGGCGGTAGTAGAGGTCCTCGCGGAAACGCCCCGACCGCACGTCGGCTTCGAGGTCCCGGTGGGTCGCGGCCACCACCCGCACGTCGACCTCGATGGGGGCCCTGCCTCCCACCCGCTCGAAGGACCGCTCCTGGAGGACCCGGAGCACCTTGGCCTGGGTCTCCAGGGGCATGTCGCCGATCTCGTCGAGGAAGATGGTCCCGCCCGAGGCGGCCTCGAAGCGGCCGGCGCGGCGCGCATCCGCGCCGGTGAAGGCGCCCTTCTCGTGGCCGAAGAGCTCGCTCTCCACCAGCTCGCGGCTGATGGCCGCGCAGTTCACCGCCACGAAGGGCCGGCTGCGGCGCGAGCCGTGCTGGTGGAGCGCCTGGGCGACGAGCTCCTTGCCCGTGCCGCTCTCGCCGCGCACCAGCACCGTGAGGTCCGTCTCCGCGACCTTCTGGATGGTCTCGAAGACCCGGCGCATGGCCGAGCCCGCGCCGATCAGCTGGCCCATGCCGTAGTCGCGCTCGACCCGGGCGCGCAGCAGGCGGTTCTCCCGGGCGAGCCGGGTGCGCTCCAGCCCGCGCCTCACCACCATGCGGATCTCGTCGTTGTCGAAGGGCTTGGGGACGTAGTCGTCGGCGCCGAGCTTCATGGCCTCCACGGCGACCTTCTCGTTGCCGTGGGCCGTGATCATCACCACCGGGGTCTCGGGCTGGAGCTCCCGGCTGTGGCGCAGCACGTCCATGCCGCTGGCGCCGGCACCCAGCGCCAGGTCGGTGAGCACCAGGTCGAAGGCCTCGCCACCGAGGCGCTCGATGGCCTCGCCGCCCCGCTCGGCCTGCTCCACCTCGTAGCCCTCGCGGCGCAGCAGGCCCGAGAGCGCCAGGCGGATGGCGCGCTCGTCCTCGACGATCAGGATGCGCGGCTTCACGGCGAGCCCTCCGGCGCCCGCTCCTGGCGCGCCGTGCGCAGCAGGTGCGCGATGCTGCGCTCCACCCGGTCGAGCTCCGCCAGGGCCTCCCGGGCGTGCCCCAGGGCCTGGGGGGCGCCGGGGTCCTCGCCCATGCGGCGCACCAGGTCCCGTGCGTTGCGGACGGGGTCGCGCAGCTCGCGCGCCACCTGGGAGGAGAGGGTGCGCGCGCGTCGCTCGGTCTCGGCCCGGCGGGCGCGGACCGCGGGAGGTGCGCTGCGCGGCTCGGGGCGGCGCCGCTCGTACTCGGTGCGGGTCCAGTGCTCGTGGAGGGCGGGCTCGAGCACGTCGCGGAGCGAGCGGCGCACCAGCCGGATCGCGCCGATCACGGCCACCACGACCGCGAGGGGGCGGAACACGAGGGCGAGGATCGCCACCACGACGGCGAGCTCCACCACCTGGCGGGTGAGGCGCGCCCGGGCCCGGCTCTCGGCGTCCCGGCTCATCGCCATCCCTCTTCTCGTCCCGTCGTCGTCCCATCGGGCGTGCCCCCGGCGCCGGCCTGCTTGGGGAAGGTGAGCACGAACTCGGTGCCGTCGCCGTTCTCGGAGTGGGCCTCGAGGGAGCCGCCGTGGGCATCCACCAGCTTCTTCGAGATCGCCAGCCCGAGGCCCGTGCCCCGGGCCTTCGAGGTGAAGAACGGGTCGAAGATGCGCCGCAGGCGGTCGGGGTCGATGCCCGGACCGTTGTCGCGGATCCGCACCCAGACCTCGGTGCCGGCCAGGTTCTCGCCGGCGGCGACGACCAGGTGCGGGGCCTGGGTGCGGGCCTCCTCGAAGGCGTCGAGGGCGTTGCCCAGCAGGTTCAGGATCACGCGGCGCAGCTTCTCCGGATCCCCGCGCAGGATCCCCGCCTCGTCGACGTCGCGCTCCACCGCGACCCCGAGCCGCTCGATCCGGTCCCGGAAGGTCTCCACCGCCGAGTCGACCACGTCGCCGATCGACACCTCGGCGACCTGCATGTCCTCGTCGCGGGCGAAGCGCAGCAGGTGCGAGATGCTGCGCTCGACGCGCTCGAGCTCCTCCAGGGCGACGCCGGCGTACTCGACGTGCTCCGCCGAGCCCGGGTCCTCGCCCATCTGCTGCACCAGGCTCTTGGCGGCGGTGATGGGGTTCCGGATCTCGTGGGCGATGGAGGCCGACAGCTCCTCGAGACGCCGCGCGTGCTCGCCCTCGAGGCTGCGGCGCTGCTGGGAGACGTCGACGTGGATGCGCCGCTTGACCTCGTCCTCGACCAGGCGCTGGCGCAGCCCGGGCGCCACGATGGCGGCGAAGAAGTGGCAGGCGAGCCCGATCCCCCAGGAGAGCGCCACGATGAAGGCGGGCCGGAAGCCGGCGACGAAGAGCAGGAAGAGGCAGGTGGTCGCGTAGGGGACCGCGTGCCAGAGGAAGCCCATCTTGCGGTTGGCGGCGCGCTGGGCCTCGCGCAGGGCGCGCTCCTCGGGAGTGAGGTCGCGCTTCCTGCGCTTGCCGCTCTTGCGCGCCTCGCGCCGCTCCTCGTCGACGCGCGGTCGGCCCCGGCGCTGGCTGCGGCGCTCCTCGCGCTGGGCGTGGCGCTCCTGGCGGGCGGCGCGCCGCGTCTCGCGGGTGTCGCGCCGGCGGCCCGAGACCGGCGGGACCGGAGGCACCGGCGGGGCGGGCGGGACCGGGGGCACCCCGGTGGGGGGATCGGCCTCGTCCCAGCGGTCGCTCATGGCGTGCTCCCTCGGGCGCGGGTGCCTGGACTCGACATGGTGCCACCTTCGCATGGCCGCCTGTAGCGCAATCTCCGTGCCACGGGGCGCCCTCGGAAAATCGAGGGGTTAGGGCGGCGCACCGGCTCCGAGGTGCCGCGTCGGGACTGCACCCTGCAGTTCCGGCGCTGCACCGCGCCGGGATCGGGCCGCTTCAGCGGGTCCCCGGGGCGTCCGATCCCCAGCCCATGATCGACCTCGCCGCACTGCTGCTCCTCGCCGTGTTCGGGGCCCTCGGGGCCTGGCGCGGGGCCCTGATGAGCGGCTTCCGGCTCCTCGCCCTCGTCGCCGGCTACGCGCTGGCCGCCCACGCCGCGGTGGTCTCGGGGCCCCGGGTCGCGGAGGCCCTCGACGTCGCGCCCTGGGTCGCGGCGCCCCTGGCCGCCATCGGGGCCTTCGTGGCGAGCCAGGTGCTCTTCGCCGTCGTCGGGCTCGGGCTGCGCTCCTTCGACCGGCGCCGCCTCGCCGAAGGCGTGCGCTCGGGGCTCGACCGCTTGCTGGGCGCCGCCTTCGGGCTGGTGCGCGGCGGCGCCGTCGTGCTCCTCGTGGGCTGGCTGCTGCTGTTCGTGGATGCGCTGCGAGTGACCGGCGCGGCCGAGGACCTGCCGGACCTCTCCGGCGCGGTCCTGCCCCGGCTCTCGGGAGGCGTGGCCGAGGGCGCCGCCGGCCTGGTGCTGGGCGACGAGGACCCGGGCTCGCGGGTGGTGGCGCGCATGGCGGGCCGCCCCGCCGAGACCGCCGAGCGGCTCCAGGGTGTCCTCGAGCACCCGCGCTTCGAGGCCCTCCAGCGCGACGCGCGCTTCTGGAGCCACCTCGAGCGGGGCGAGGTGGAGGCGGCCCTGTCGCGCCCCAGCCTCCAGCACCTCTCCCAGGACCGCCGGCTGCGAGAGGATCTCGGTGCCCTCGGGATGATCGACGGCCGGGCGGCGGCGAGCCCGCGGGCCTTCCGCGACGCCCTCGGCGAGGGCCTGCGGGAGGTGGCGCCCCGCCTCCAGCGCCTGCGCAGCGATCCCGAGGCGCAGCGCCTGCTGGAGGACGGCGAGGTCCGGGACCTGCTCGAGGCCGGCGACCTCGCCGCGCTCCTGGCCCGCGAGGACTTCCGCGACCTGGTCTCGCGGATGCTGGAGCCGCCGGGCGCCCCGCGCGGCTAGCCGGGCGAGCCTCCGCGGGGCGGCCTCCTGGCCGAGCGAGCCCTTCGGGCTCGGCGCGCAAGCGGCCGCGGCCCCCGCTCCCCCAGCTGCTACCCTCCGCCGCCATGACAGAGCCCGAGGAGCGCAGCGTCGAGCCCGCGTCCGACGAGGAAGAGGACGAGGTCGCCTCGACGCCCTTCGACAACCCGTTCTTCCTGCCGCTGATCCTGGCGGGCTTCGCCCTCTGGCTGTTCTACGACGGGTTCCTCAACCAGGAGTTCATCCAGCGCAACCTGGAGGAGGGCGACCAGTTCGCCATCGACTTCAACCGCTACGGCGCACCGATCCTCGCCGTCGCGGCCGCCTGGTTCACCTGGAGGGCGTTTCAGGAGCGCCGGAAGGACTCGGAGCCGGAGTCGGACTGAGCGTCTCCGCCGGCACCGCCCGGGGCCGGCCGTTCGCGTCCTGGTCCGGTGAGACCAGCCCCGCCGACATGATCAGCTTGAAGGCGTCCTCGACGCTGAAGTCCACGTCGGTGAGCTCCTCCTCGGGCACCAGCAGGTAGAAGCCCGAGGTCGGGTTCGGCGTGGTGGGGACGAAGCAGTTCACCATGCGCTGCTCGGTGCGCTCCTGCACCACGCCGCGCGCCGGGCCCGTGGTGAAGGCGACGGCGTAGAGGCCCTTGCGCGGGTACTCGATCAGCACCACGCGTCGGAAGCTCGTCGGCGACGAGGACACGAAGATGGCCTCGAGGAGCTGCTTCACCCCGGCGTAGATGCTGCGCGCGATGGGGACCCGGTTGAGCAGCCGCTCGCCCAGGCGCACCGCCTCCCAGCCGAAGAAGTGCCGGGCCACCACGCCGAACAGCAGGATCACCAGCAGGGTGAAGAGCGCCCCCACCAGGGGCAGCCGGGGTGGGTTCTCGAGCCCGGCCAGGGTGAGGAGCCGCGGCAGGATCAGGTTGTCGAGGCGCTGGATGATCCAGGCGATGGCCCAGATCGTGACGCCGATCGGCGCGAAGGCGAGCACCCCCGCCACGAAGTAGCGGCGCAGCGCCTCGCGGATGCCCGAGGCCACACGGCCCAGCGTTTCGAAGAAGCCCACGGAAGTCCTGCCGGAGGAGTGGCCTAGAAGAGGGGCTCGTCGTCGGGCGCGTAGGCCGTGATCTCGCAGTCGAGGGCCACGACCCGGAAGGCCGGCGGCTCCCAGCCGCCGTTCCCGGCGCGCTCGCCGGCCGAGGGGCGACCCCCCGGGTGGCTCGGGGTCCGGGGGGCGAGGTCCATCGTGCTCGTGGAGCGGCCCATGGCGCAGGTATAGCAGGGCGAGCCGCGCGCGGAAGGCACGAGACGCGCGCCCCAGGGGGCCACCCCTCCCAGCCCCTTCCCCGGGGGCCTTCTGCCCCTTCCGGGTCGTTTTTTTTGCCTCCACCCCGACACAACCGCGGCCGGGCCACCACGACTCCACGAAGCCACTGGAGCGTGCTCCCGGGCGGCGGACGGGTCGCATGGGAGCGCAGGCCGGCTCGCGGAGAGCCGGCTCCGGGCGAGTTGGCTCCGGTCGAGTTGGCTCCGAGGAACGAGGGGAACCCATGCCGAGCTGGAGAGAGCTGTTGCGCCGCGGTCGTTGGCTGATCTTCGCCTTCGTCGCGACGGTGATCGGGAACGGTCCCGCCCTGGCGGCCACGATCAGTCCGCTGACCGGCCTCGATCTCACCTTCGACAAGGACACGGTGTTGCTCTCCCAGAGCGGCAACCTGCAGTTCTCGGACTTCGCGGTGTTCGGCTCGGGGGAGCTCGACCCGGTGCAGGTCGAGGCGCTGAGCCTGTCCACCACGGCGAACGGCCTCGAGCTGAACGGTCCCCTCTCGGTCAGCGACGGCGACGAGGCGGAGTTCTACCTGCTCTACCGCGTGACGGTGCTGGGCGCGCCGGTGAACGGCGTGGACCTGAGCGCCGAGACCGAGGTCGTCCCCGGCGGCTTCCCGAGCTTCGCGAAGGTCTTCAAGTCGCTCTTCCCGGGCGACATGATCGTGCTGCCCGACGGCAACGAGTTCGCCATCGTGAATGTCGAGAACCTGGGCGGCGTCGTGAACGACTCGGACAGCGCGAGCTTCAGCCCCCAGACGCCGAGCTTCCTGGTGCTCGACTCGGTCCGCCTCGACAGTGGCGGCCCGGGCGGCTCGGCCGCGGTCTCGCTGCTGGGCAACGAGTTCTCGGTGGTGCCGGAGCCCGTCAGCTCGGTGCTGCTGGGCACGGGCCTGCTGGGCCTGGGGCTCGCGGGCCGCAGGCCGCGGCGCAGCTGAGGTCTCGCCGGGCGTCCGCCGCGGAGAGCACGCTCACCCCTCGAAGCCGTTCTCCCCGGCCACGCGCCCGTACCAGCGGCCGGACTCCTTGAGGGTCCGCTGCCCCGTCCCGAAGTCCACGTGGACGAAGCCGAAGCGCTGGGAGAAGCCTTCGGCCCACTCGAAGTTGTCCATCAGCGACCAGGCGTGGTAGCCGCGCACGTCGGCGCCGGCCTCGATGGCCCGCGCCACCGCGGCCAGGTAGCCGCGGAAGAACTCGATGCGGCGCGTGTCGTTCACGACCCCCTTCGCGTCGGGCCCGTCCGCGTAGGAGCAGCCGTTCTCGGTCACCTCGAGGACCGGCCGCCCGTAGTCCCGGGTGATGCGCACCAGCACGTCGTGGAGCGCGTCGGGCCACACCTCCCAGTCGAAGTCGGTGCGCGGGCCCTCGCTGCCGCCGGTGGCGCCCGAGGGGAAGGCCCCGAGCCCGTTCGGGTCGTCGGGCAGGGCCTTCACGATCGTCCGGTTGTAGAGGTTGATGCCGAGGAAGTCGAGGGGCGCCTTCACGAGCTCCATGTCCCCGTCGCGCACCCCCATGCGGTCGTAGGGGTTGCCCGCCGCGAAGGCGTCGGGGTAGCGGCCGTGGAGCGCGGTCTCCACGAACCAGACGTTCAGCAGCCGGTGCCAGCGCTCCGCGGCCTCGGCGTCGGCGGGGTCGTCGCTGGCGGGCTCGCAGGCCGACATGTTGAACGCGCTGCCGATGCGCAGGTCCGGCCGGATCGACCGCAGCGCGCGGAAGCCCGCGCCCTGGGCGAGGTTCACGGTGTGGGTGGCCCTCAGGAAGGCGTCCAGGTCCTGGACACCCGGCGCGTGGACGCCCAGCACGTAGCCCAGGGTGGTGAAGACGCTGGGCTCGTTGAAGAGCATCCAGTCCGACACGCGGTCGCCCAGGGCGCGCACCACGATGGACGCGTAGTCGGCGAAGCGCTCGGCGGTGTCGCGCTCGGGCCAGCCGCCGGCCTCGTCGAGGGCCTGGGGCAGGTCCCAGTGGTAGAGCGTGGGGAAGGGCCGGATCCCGGCCTCCAGCAGGGCGTCCACGAGCCGCGCGTAGTAGTCGAGCCCCTTGGCGTTGGCGGGCCCGCGGCCGTCGGGCTGGATGCGCGGCCAGGCGACGGAGAAGCGATAGCTGGTGAGGTTCATGTCCACGAGGTGGGCCACGTCGTCACGCCAGCGGTGGTAGGAGTCGCAGGCCACGTCCCCGGTCTCGCCGGTCTGGATCTTGCCCGGCGTGTGGGCGAAGCGGTCCCAGATCGACTCGCCCTTGCCGTCCTCCTGCCAGGCGCCCTCGATCTGGTAGGACGCGGTGGCGACGCCCCAGTGGAACCCCTTCGGAAACTCGACCCTCGCCATGCCCGCTCCTCCCGCTCCCGCGACGCCCCGCGCCGCGAGAGTCTAGGGCAAGAGGCGCGCGAAGCGTGCCGGTCCACCGGAGGCGCGCGAAGCGTGCCGGTCCACCGGAGGCGCGCGTCGCGCGCCGGTCGACCCGAGGCGCGGGAGGCGCCTAGAGGAGGTCGCGCGCCCGGGCCAGCAGGTGGTGGAGCCGCCGCGCGTAGGCGCAGGTGACGGCCTGGGAGAGCCGCTGGGCGAGCCAGGGACGGCTGCGCGACAGGTACAGGAAGGCGCGCTCGTCGAGCTCGAGGATGCGGCTGTCGATCTCCGCCTGGGCGGTCTCGGAGTGGTCCACGCCGGCCACGAGGGGGAGCCCGCCGAACAGGGCCCCGCTCTCCAGGCGCTCGAGGTCGCACTCGCGGACGTCCCGCACCCGCACGCGCAGCGTCACGGCGCCGCGGTCCACCAGGAAGATCGAGCGCTCGCCCGGCGCGGCGGGACCCTGGCGGTAGACGGTCTGGCCGGCCGGCACGTTGCGGAAGCGGCTCACCTGGGCGAGCCCCATCGCGCCCTCGATGCCGATCTCGCGGATCTCGGAGCGGGTGTGGATGAAGCGGGCGAAGCGCTTGGCCGCGTCGAGCACGGTGTCCCAAAGACGGTCCACCACCTCGTCGGGGGTGTCCACGAAGGCGAGGCCCGTCATCACCACGTCGTCGTGGGGCAGCGCGTTCTGCCAGCGGCCCTCGGCCGCCACCTCGAGGGGGCCGCCCGGGAGCTCGAGGCGCACGCGCTGGACGGCCTTGATGGCGAAGGGCGTCGCCGTGGCGACGCACAGGCCGCCCACGCTCAGGTCCCGGGAGCGCGCCTCGAGCCCGCCCCGGATCTCGCTCGTGTAGAGGCGCACCGGGAAGTCGGCCCCGGTGCGCGGGTCGACCCGGGCCTCCAGGGGATCGGGCGAGGCCAGGGGGTTCGGGCGCTGGGGCGGACGCAGCATGGGCGGCGACTCCTCCACGTTCCCTCCTGTCGGTAGAATTCCAGCCCCGCTTGAATTCTCGCGGCGCGAGGGTCGTGCCGATGAGGGGCGGCGGAGCGCGCCGCTCCCGGGCCCCGCTGCGGGCCCGGGCGGGAGGCGAGGGGGATTCGTGGCGTCCGCGGGGGACAGCATCGAGTCGCGAGGGCCCGGCGGGCTGGCGCCGCGGGAGCTGCTGCTGGGCGGGCTGCTGGCCCTGGCCTTCGCACCGGCCCTCGTCGAGCTGGCCCGGGTGTGGCGCGCCGTGGACTACCAGAGCCACGGCTTCCTGGTGCCGGTGGTGGCGCTGTGGGTGCTGATGCGCGAGGCGCCGCGCCGACGCCGCATCGCCCGGGCAGCGGACCGGCGGGGCCTCGCGGTGATGGGCCTCGCCCTGCTCGCCTACGTGCTCGGCCTGGGCGTGGGGGAGGTCTCGCTCCAGGGCCTGGCGCTGGTGGTCGCCGTGGCGGGGGCGGTGCTCTTCGCGCGCGGGGCCGGCTGGCTGCGCTCCCTCGCGTTTCCCATCGGCTACCTGATCTTCATGGTGCCGGTGCCGCCGGCCTGGATCGGGCCCACCATCGTGCAGCTCCAGCTGTGGGTCTCGACCGCGTCGGTGGCGCTGCTGAACGCCTTCGGGCTCGCGGTGACCCGCGAGGGCAACGTGCTGCGCCTGCCCGGCGGCGACTCGCTCTTCGTCGCCGAGGCGTGCAGCGGCGTCACCTCCATCGTCACCCTCACGCCCCTCGCCATCCTGCTCGGCTACTTCACCCTGCGCCGCTTCGGGACCCGCGCCGCGCTCGCGGTCGCGGTGATCCCCCTCGCCATGGCGGGCAACCTGGCGCGGGTGGTCGCGACCTGCGCCCTCGCGGCCCGGGTCGGGGCCGACCGCGCCACCAGCGGTCCGCTCCACGAGGGCGCCGGCCTGCTCACCTACGCGGTGGCGTGCGGCCTGATGCTGGTGGTGGGGGCCGGCCTGCGCCGCCTCGAGACCTCGTGGACCCGGTCCGCCTGAAGGCCGTCGGCGAGGCCCTGGGCCTCGACCGCGTCGGCATCGCGGCCGCCCGGCCCAACGAGCACACCCGCTTCTTCCCCGAGTGGCTCCGCCGCGGCTACGCGGGCCGCATGGACTACCTCCCCCGCCGCGCCGCCGACCGCGAGGACCCCCGCCAGCTCATGCCCGAAGCCCGCTCCATGATCTGCGCCACCCTCGTCTACGACCCCGACCGAAACGCCCCCGAATCGTGGCGCGAGCCCAACCAGCCCGCGCCCAAGACGCCCGTCCCCGAGCTGCCCGCGAAGGAGCGAGTGCCCGAAGGGCACGAGCCCCCCCACCGAGCCCCATCCGACTCGGAGGGCAAGCGTCCGAGAGGGCGCGCGCAGCGCTCAGAAGGCCGGATCTCTCGCTACGCCGGCGGCGACGACTACCACCGGGTCCTCCGCGAGCGCCTCTTCGCCCTGGCCGCCGCGCTCGAGGCCCTCGCCGAGGCGCCGGTCCGCACGCGCGTCTACGTGGACACCGGCCCGGTGCTGGAGCGCGCCTACGCGGCGCGCGCGGGGCTCGGCTGGATCGGGAAGAACACCTGCCTGATCGATCCCGAGCTCGGCTCCTACGTGTTCCTGGGCGTGATCCTGACCGACCTCGAGCTGCCTCCCGACCCGCCCGAGCCCGACCACTGCGGGAGCTGCCGGGCGTGCCTCGACGCCTGCCCCACGGACGCCTTCCCCGAGCCCTACGTGATGGACGCGCGGCGCTGCCTCTCCTACACGACGATCGAGCTGCGCGATGCGATCCCCGAGCCCCTGCGCGCCGCCCAGGGCGATCGGGTCTTCGGCTGCGACGTCTGCCAGGAGGTGTGTCCCTGGAACGCCCGGCCGCGCCGCGAGGTGCCGCCGGACCCGCTGGGCCTGCGGGCCCGGCTGGCCCCGCGGCCCGAGTGGCGGCGCCCGGCCCTCGAGTGGCTGCTCGGCCTGGACGAGGACGCCTGGCGGCGGGCTACGCGCCACACGGCGCTGCGCCGCACACGCCATCGCGGCCTGCTGCGCAACGCCCTCGTGGCCGCCGGGAACTCCGGCGACCGCTCGCTGCTGCCCGCGGTGCGGCGTCACGCCGAGGGCGCGGACCCGCTGCTGGCCGAGCACGGCCGCTGGGCGCTCGCGCGCCTGGAGGGGCCGGGCGACTAGGCGACTAGGCGGCTAGGCGGCCGGGCGGCGAGCGGCCAGCCGGGCGAGGGCGGCGGGCCGCGGCCCCGGCGTGCGCCCCTCCCAGTGGGCCTCGACCCGGAGCCCAGGGAAGAGCCGGGGCAGCTCCCCCGGCTCGAGCAGGAACGCCGGATTGCTGGGGCCTTGCGGCAGATCCCTCTGGTGGATCGTGAAGGTCTCGTAGAGGAGCAGGCCGCCGGGGCGCAGCGCCGCTGCCAGGGCGTCGGCGAGGGGGCGGTGCAGGTAGCGGAACACCAGCACGGCGGCGAAGCGGCCCGGTGCCAAGGGGAGCGCGTGGCCGGTCTCGAGGTCCCAGCGCAGCGGCGCGACCGGGAGGCCGCGCGCGCGGGCGGCGCCGGCGAGGGCGCGCAGCGCGTCGGCGTTGCGGTCGAGCCCGACCACCCGGGCGCCCAGAGTCGCAGCCGCCAGCGCGTGGCGGCCGCGCCCGCAGGCGACGTCGAGCACGGGGCCCTCGCGGGCGGCGGCGGCCAGCTCCTCGCGGTGGCGAAGGAACCCGTGGCAGGGCGGGTCAGGCTCGCTCACGGCGCTTGGCGACCACCTCGTGGAGACGCCCCGGGAAGTCGCTCATCACCGCGTCCACGCCGAGATCGAGCAGCTGCTCCATCTCGGCGGGCTCGTTCACGGTCCACACGTGGACCTGCACGTCATGCTCGTGGGCGAAGGCGACCAGCTCGGGCGTCACCAGGGGGCGGCCCGCGAAGGTGGGAGGGATCTGGAGCGCCATGGGCTCCGGGGGCGGGGCGACGCCCTGCTGGGCCGCGCGCAC
Organism: Myxococcota bacterium; assembly: GCA_028277885.1. Taxonomy (GTDB): domain Bacteria; phylum Myxococcota_A; class UBA9160; order UBA9160; family UBA6930; genus JANQFK01. The sequence goes on along the minus strand of JANQFK010000022.1, from coordinate 396,459 downwards.
GAAGTCGACCACGTCGCCCTTGGAGGCCCCCTGGGCTACGGCGAGGCGCCGCCGGGCCAGCGCGGCGCGCACGGCCTGCATGCGGTCGTCCTCCTCGGCGGCGAGCAGGGTGAGCTTCTCGCGGCCGGCGTCGGCGATGGCGCTCAGCGTGGCGTCGATCAGCGCGGCGTCGTTGCGCTTGATCTCGACGTTGAAGCGGATTCCCGGAAAGGCCTCGAACGCCTCCTCCAGGCTCGGGATTCGCACGCCGCGCCCCCGCCACGGGAAGCTCCGGCCGCCGTCCGGGCTGAAGCCGTGGCCGGCGTCGAGCCGGCGCAGCTCCTCGAAGCTGCGCTCGGCGAGGGGGCCCGAGGCGTCGGTGGTGCGGTCGAGGTCGGCGTCGTGGAAGACCACCACCACGCCGTCACGGGTCCGGTGGACGTCGGTCTCCAGCACCTGGGCGCCCTGGGCCACGGCGCGCTCGAAGGCGGGCAGGGTGTTCTCGGGACGCTCGCCGCTGGCGCCGCGGTGCCCCACCACGATGGGGGTCGGGAGGTCGAAGAACGGGTGCCGCGGAGGCGAGGCGCTCATGGGCACAGCCTACCGCGGGAGACGCCCGCGCGGGGCGCTGGTACCCTGCGCCGACCCATGGCGGTGCTCACCCGGGACGCGATCCTCGCGGAGATCGACGCGGGGCGGCTCGTGGTCGAGCCCTTCGCGCGCGACCAGGTCGGGCCGGCCTCCATCGACCTCACCCTGGCGGACGAGATCCGCGTGATCGAGCCCGGCCCGGAGCCGATCCGCCTCGACGCCGACGTCGACTACCGCAGCTACACGCGGCGGGTCGAGCTCGACGGCCCCTACGTGCTGGCGCCGGGCGCCACCATCCACGGGCTCACCCGGGAGCGCCTGCGGCTGCCGCCGAACCTGTGCGGCTTCCTCGAGGGCCGCAGCCGCTTCGCGCGCCTGGGCCTGATGATCCACGTCACCTCGGCCTTCGTGCAGCCCGGCGTGGCGAACCGGCAGGTGCTCGAGATCAGCAACGTGGCCGGCCATCCCCTCGAGATCCACCCCGGCGTGCGGCTGTGCCAGGTCGTGCTGCTGCGCACCGAGGGCTCCGCCGTCTACCAGGGCCGCTTCGCGGACCAGGAGGAGCTCTGAGGCTTGCGCGCCCTGGCCCAGCGGGTGAGCTCGGCGCGGATCCGGGTGGCGGACGAGACCGTGGCCGAGATGGGGGCGGGCCTGCTCGCGCTGGTCGGCGTCGGCCGCGACGACGCCGAGCGGGACGCCGAGACCCTGGCCCGTCGCCTGGTCCAGCTGCGCGTGTTCGAGGACGCCGAGGGCCGCATGAACCGCTCGCTCCTCGACACCGGCGGCACCCTGGGCGTCGTCTCGCAGTTCACGCTCTTCGGGGACGTGCGCCGCGGCAACCGGCCCTCCTACGGCGAGGCCGCCCCGCCGGAGCGAGCGGAGCCCCTGGTGGAGGCCGTCGCCGCCGCGGCCCGGGCGGCGGGCGTCCCCGTGGTGACGGGGCGTTTCCGCAGCCGCATGCAGGTCGCGCTGGTGAACGAGGGCCCGGTGAGCCTCTGGATCGACACCGCCCTCTCGCGGCGCGGGCGTCCCCGGCCGCCCGCGGTGGTGGAGCCGGGCGAGGCCTGAGCCCGGCGGGGCCGCCGGCGCGACCGTGCCTTGACCCGGCGCGGTCCACTCCCGAGAATCCCTCCGACGGGGGAGCGGGGCGCGAGACGCCACGCGAGAGGAGGAACCCATGTCGAATTCCACACTGCGTCTGGCCCGAAACATCCTGCTCGTCACGTCGATCGGCGTCACGTCCCTCGGCCTGGCCCCCGCGACGGCGAGCGCCGAGAGCACCAGCGGCGAGGGCCTGGTGGGCGCCGGCTCGGCCCTGGCGACCCTGGTCTACGGGCCGGCCAAGATGCTCTACGCGGCCGGCGGCAGCCTCGTCGCGGGTCTGGCCTGGGTCCACTCCGGCGGCGACAACGAGGTGGTGAAGCCGATCCTCGATGCCTCGCTGCGCGGCGACTACGTCATCACGCCGTCCCACCTGCGCGGCGAGCGCACCATCGAGTTCGTGGGGCGCAGCAAGACGAACCGCGCGCTGCGCTCCGACGGCGGCGGCATCCAGAGCGAGGAGCTCTACTCCGAGAGCGAGAGCTACGGCAGCGGCTTCTAGGCTCGGACCGGCACGGCCCGGGGCGGGGCCCCGCCGAGCCCGGGCCCCGCGGGGTCCGTGATCGGCTCGGGCCGCTCCCGACCACGGCGCCGGGGAGGAACGCGGCCGGCGGCCCCGGCATCCCAGGAAGATCATGCAGGACCCGCTCTCCATCGCCTCCCTGGGAGCCGCGCTCGGCGCGGGGGTGCTCTCCGTGCTCTCGCCCTGCGTGATGCCGCTGATGCCCGCCTACCTGTCGCTGATCTCGGGCATCTCGGTGGACGAGATGCGCGATCCCTCCGCGGGTGCCGACGGGCGCAGCGGGCTGCGCCGGCGCGTGCTGTGGGGCTGCGCCGGCTTCGTGGCCGGCTTCTCCACGGTGTTCGTGCTGCTCGGCGCGTCGGCGACGGTGCTCGGACGGGTGCTGCTCACCTGGCGCACCGAGGTGTTCGGGCTGACCATCACCGCCGCCACCCTGGCCGGGCTGCTGATCCTGCTGATGGGGCTGCACCTGATGGGCGTGCTCCCCATCCAGGCGCTCTACCGCGACGCCCGCATCCACGCCCAGCTGCGGCCCAAGAGCTTCCTCGGGACCTTCCTGGTGGGCGCCGCCTTCGCGTTCGGCTGGACGCCGTGCGTGGGCCCGATCCTCGGCGGGATCCTCACCATCGCGGGCGGCCGGGAGACGGTGTACGAGGGCATGTTCCTGCTGGCCGTCTACTCGGCGGGCCTGGGCATCCCGTTCTTCCTGGCGGGCTGGAGCATCGAGTACTTCTTCCGCGCCTTCCAGCGCGTGAAGAGCTGGTTCCGGGTGATCGAGGTGGTGTCCGGCGCCCTGCTGGTGGCGATCGGCGGGCTCGTGATCACGAACCGTCTCACCGCGCTGAACGACTACTTCTCCTTCCTGAATCGCGTCGTCGAGCGCCTCGAGCAGGCGCTGCTGTGAGTCGCCGCCGGAAGGCGACCCGGGTCGCGGTCGGGCTGCTGCTGCTCGCCGCGGCCGGCTGCCGCGTCGAGGACCCGGCCGACGCCGCGGTGCCCACCGAGCTGGCCCCGGACTTCCGCCTCGAGGCCCTCGACGGCTCCACGGTGAGCCTCGCCGACCTGCGCGGGCGCGTGGTGGTGGTGGACTTCTGGGCGACCTGGTGTGCGCCCTGCGTGTTCCAGATCCCGGTGCTGAACCAGTTCTACGAGAGCCACCGCGAGGACGGGGTGATGGTGCTCGGCATCTCGGTGGACGCCGGCGGGCGCGAGGACGTGGAGCCCTTCGCCGCCGAGCAGGAGATCCGCTACCCGGTGCTGCTCGGCGACGAGAGCCTCTCCCAGCGCTACGGCGCCCTGGGCTTCCCGAGCCTCTACGTCATCACCCCCGACGGCCGCATCGAGTCCTCCCACGTGGGCGTGGTGACCGAGGAGTCCCTCGAGGAGGCCCTGGCCCGGGTGCGGCGGCTGCCGCCGGCCGCGGCGGCCCCGGCGCGGGCCGGCGAGGGCTAGCTGCGATTCCGCTTTCGCGGAGTCTTCCGCGTCGTCGGCTGACCCTCTCGGGTCAGCCTCCTGGGGGAGCGCCCGCCGCCCGCGGCCTCAAGCCATGGCTGCGGCCGTCCGATGCTCCCGCCGTGGAGCCCTGCGCCCCGATCGATGCCGACGCGGAAGCGGACCTCGAGGCCCGGACGGACCCGCCCGAGACCTTCGAGCGGCGCCTGCCGGCGGGCGCTCCGGTGTTCGAGGAGGGAGACGAGGGGCGCTCGCTCTTCGTGATCCAGGCGGGCCACGTGGAGCTCACCCGGCGCAGCGGCGACGGAAGCCGGGTCGTGGCGCGCCTCGGCCCGGGCGAGTTCTTCGGCGAGATGAGCGTGCTGCTCGGCCAGCCCCGTACCGTGCGGGCCGTGGCGGCCGACGACGCGCGCCTGCTCGAGATCGCCGGCTCGACCTTCGAGGCCATGTGCGTCGACCAGCCCGAGATCGCGATCCGCGTGATCCAGCGCCTGGCCGCACGGGTGATCGACCTCGAGCAGCGCCTCGCGGCCCTGGGCGTCGACGACCTGCTGCGCCCGGTGGTCCGGGTGCTGGTCCGCAACGCCCAGCCCACCGAGGGCGGCAGCCGCGTCTCCATGCGCCTGCGCGAGCTGGCGGGCGAGGCGGGCCTGACCCTGCTCGAGGCCCACCGGGCCCTGGGCCAGCTGTTCGACCGCAAGCTGGTGCGCCTCGCCGACGACGACCTCCACGTGCCGAGCCTGGAGGCGCTCTCCGCCAGCCTCGACTGAGCCGGCCCGCTCGATGGACCGGCGCTCCCGCCTGGGGTAGGGTGCGCGCCGGAAAGCGAGGCGGATGTCGCGCGCGCCGTGGGAGGCAAGGCCGGGGGCTCGGAAGCGTCCGCCGCGCAAGCGGCCCGGGGCGGGCCTCGCCCTGGCGTGCCTCGCCGCGCTCCTCGCGGGGGCCGCCGCTGCCCAGGACCTCCGCGACCGCGGCCGCGAGACCGACGCGCCCTTCGACCTCACCTCGGAGTCCCTCGAGTACGAGCGTGGCCGGGACCTCTACGTGGCCCGGGGCAACGTGCGCATCTCCCAGCCCGACCGGACCCTGACCGCCGACTGGGTCGCGTTCAGCAACCAGACCGGCCGGGGCCTCGCCACGGGCAACGTGGTGGTGACCGAGGCCGGGGACACCCTCTACGCCGACGTCCTGGTCTTCGAGGTGGACTCCCTGCGCGGCGTCGTCTTCGAGGGGCGCCTCGACGCCCGGGACAGCGAGTTCGTGATGACCGGGCGCGAGGTGCGCAAGACCGGCGACGAGACCTACGAGTTCGAGGAAGGCACCTTCACCACCTGCCGCTGCCCCGACGACGGCACCGAGCCCTGGAAGATCCGCGCCGAGAGCGCCGACCTCGAGGTCGGGGGCTACGGAACGGCGCGCAACTCCACCTTCGAGGTGCTGGGCGTGCCCGTCCTGTGGCTGCCCTGGACCGTCTATCCGCTCAAGACCGAGCGCCAGACCGGGCTGCTGTTCCCGGAGGTCGAGACCGCGAACCGCACCGGGACGAGCTTCGGGCTGCCCTTCTTCTGGGCCGCGGCGCCGAACCTGAACGTCACCATCACGCCCCGCTACCTCACCCAGCGCGGCTTCCAGCCGCGCCTCGACGTGGAGTACCTGCTCGGCGAGACCGCCGAGGGGATCCTGCTGGCCTCGGGGCTCCACGACACCGACGTCGACTCCGACGATCCCGACACCCCGTTCAGCGCCGCCCGCTGGGGGGCCGAGTGGCTCCACGAGCAGCAGCTGCCCTGGGGCTTCCGGGGCGTGGCCGACGGCCGGGCCTTCTCGGACAACCAGTACGCCTTCGACTTCCGCGACTTCTCGGGCTTCCGCGACGACCGCTTCGTGGAGTCGCGGGGCTTCGTGGACCGGCGCTTCGGGGCGGGCGGCCGCGACGGGGTCTTCCTGGCCCTGTGGCACGCCGACGATCTCCAGAACCCCGAGGACCAGGACCGCGACGACTTCCTGCCCCAGCGGCTGCCCCAGCTCTTCACCAGCGTGGGCGCGCGGCCGCTGCCGGGCCTGGGCGGACGCCTCGTGGCCGGCCTCGACGTCGACTACGTGAACTTCACGCCGCGCGAGCGGGCGGGCCGCGTCTTCCCGGAGCTCACCGCCGTGGACGACCTGTTCTTCGACACCGGGGTCGACGGGATCCCCGACGGCCGCGAGCAGAACCCGGCGGGCATCGTCTCGCCGGGCTTCAACGACGACTTCGGCGAGGGCAACGGCCGCTTCGACGAGGGCGAGCCCCTGGCCGACCGCGGCCAGCGGATGGTGGTGAACCCGCGCCTCGGCCTGCCCGTGCGCCTGTTCGACGCCGTGGAGCTCTTCGCCGAGGCGGCCTGGCACGGCACCCTCTACGAGACGCGCAACTTCGACGCGGACCTGCGCAGCCTGTTCACGGGCCAGCTCGACCTGCGCACCCGCCTGCGCCGTGCGCTGCCGCTCCCGCTCGGCCTGGGCGATGGGGTCCACGTGATGGAGCCGCGCCTGGCCTGGACGGGCATCAGCTCCGCCTCCCAGCGGAGGAACCCGCTGCTCGTCCCCGCCACCGCGTTCCCCCAGGTGCGGCTGCGCCAGCTCGATCTCTACAACCTGACCCGGGACCCCGCCGACCGCATCGAGAGCCTGAACGCCGTGACCGTCGGCCTGGGCAACCGCTTCTACGTGCCGGACGGGGAGGGCGGCCCACCGCGCCTGCTGGCCGACGTCGCCCTCTCGGCCCAGTACGAGATCTCCCAGGACGACCTGCGTTCGCTGCTGGCCGACGGTCGCCTGCACCTCGCCGAGAACTTCATCTCGCGCTTCAACCTCGGCTACGACATGGGCGACACCAACCTCTCCGAGGCCCTCGTGGACCTGGGCTGGTCCAGCGAGGCGGGCCACGACGTCGGGATCGAGTACCGCTACCTGCGCGACGTGCCCCAGTTCTTCGAGTCCTTCCCGACCAGCGACGACCGCTTCGACGAAGCCGAGGACGCCTTCGACCGGGTCCACCAGCTGGGCGTCTTCGGCCGCGCGGCGCTGACCCGCCGCTGGGCGCTCACCTACGCGGGCATCTACTCCTTCGAGGACTCGATCTTCCTGCGCAACGAGGTGGGGGTGGAGTACGTGTCCCGCTGCCGCTGCTGGGCGGTGCGGGTCCAGGTCGAGGACGAGCGGCAGCGCGGGATCGACGTGAACCTGCGCTACACGCTGATCGGCCTCGGCGAGGACACGGTGCGGCCCTTCGAGCGCCGCCCGGTGGTGCGGCGACCGGGGGGCTGAGGGCGTCGCCGGGCTCGCTTGACGCTCCCCGGGGGCTCGTGTAACAACCCGAAGTCCAAAACGTTTTCCCGCGGCAAGGCGCGCCCGCCTCGCCCCGCCTCCGCCGCTCGAGGCTCCCGTGCTCCGCCCCTCCGAGGATGCGTTCGAGAAGCTCGCCCGCCCCGGGGCGCTCGTCCCCGTGGTGCGCGAGCTCGTCGCCGACATGGACACGCCGGTCTCCCTGTTCCGGCGACTCGACGACGGCGCCACGGCGTTCCTGCTCGAGTCCGTGGAGGGCGGCGAGAAGTGGGCGCGGTACAGCTTCATCGGCACCGGCGCCCGGGCGGTCTTCCGCTCCCGGGGCGGCCGGGCCGAGTGGAGCGAAGATGGCGAGACCCGGGTGCTCGAGGTCGAGGGCGACCCCCTCGCGCTGCTCCGCGAGCGGCTGGGCCGCCACCAGCCCGTCCAGCCCGAGGGCCTGGCGCTGCCGCGCTTCCGCGGCGGGGCCGTGGGCGCGGTGAGCTGGGACTGGGTCCGCTTCGTGGAGCGCATTCCCGACGCCAACCCCGACGAGCTCGACTTCCCGGACTGCTGGTTCGTGATCCCCGAGACCGTGGTGGTGTTCGACAACGTGCGCCACAGCGCCTTCGTGGTGCGCGAGGTGCCCGTGGACGAGGGCGACGACCCGCGCGCGCTCTACCGCGAGGCCGAGGCCGCCATCGAGGACGTGGCCCGGCGCCTGCGCGAGCCCCTGGCCGCCGAGCGCCAGGCCCCGGTGCGTGCCCCCATGGACGTCTCGCCGAGCATCACCCGGGAGGCCTACCACGAGATGGTGAAGGCCGGGAAGGAGTACATCGAGGCCGGCGACATCTTCCAGGTGGTGCTGTCCCAGCGCTTCCGCATGCCGCTCCAGGTGGACCCCTTCCTCATCTACCGCCACCTGCGCCGCATCAACCCGAGCCCCTACCTGATCTTCATGCGCTGCGAGGGGCGGGTGCTGATCGCGTCGTCGCCGGAGATCCTGGTGCGCGTGGAGGACGACGCCATCGACCTGCGTCCCATCGCCGGCACCCGCCGGCGCGGCGAGACGCCGGAGGAGGACGCCGCCCTCGAGCGGGAGCTGCTGGCCGATCCCAAGGAGCTGGCGGAGCACGTGATGCTCGTGGACCTGGGCCGCAACGACGTGGGCCGGGTGGCCGAGGTGGGCTCGGTCTCGGTGACCGAGTTCGCCGTGATCGAGCGCTACTCCCACGTGATGCACATCGTCTCGAACGTGCAGGGCCGCCTGCGCGAGGGCCTCGACTGGCTCGACGTGCTGCGCGCGAGCTTCCCGGCCGGGACGCTCTCCGGGGCGCCCAAGGTGCGCGCCATGGAGATCATCGACGAGCTCGAGAACCTGCGCCGCGGCCCCTACGGCGGCTGCATCGGCTACGTGGACCACTCGGGCAACATGGACATGGCGATCACGATCCGCACGCTGCTGGTCCAGGACGGCCAGCTCTTCCTCCAGGCCGGCGGCGGCATCGTGGCCGACTCGGATCCCGAGGCCGAGTACCAGGAGTCCCTCGGCAAGGCCCGCGCGCTGATCCAGGCCATCGACTTCGCCCGCGAGGGCCTGGACTGAGGGACCGGACCGTGCGCCTGCTGATGATCGACAACTACGACTCCTTCACGTACAACCTCGTCCAGTACCTGGGCGAGCTCGGGGCCGACCTCGTCGTGCACCGCAACGACGCGCGGCCCCTCGAGGCCCTGGTGGACGAGCCCTGGGCGGGCGTCGTCATCTCCCCCGGTCCGGGGCGCCCCGCGGACGCCGGCATCTCGCTGGCCGCGGTGCCGGCCTTCGGCGAGCGGGGCGTGCCGCTGCTCGGGGTGTGCCTGGGCCACCAGGCCATCGGCGAGGCCTGCGGCGGCCGCATCGGTCGCGCGCGCCAGCTGATGCACGGCAAGACCTCCCTGATCCACCACGACGGGCGCGGGGTCTTCGAGGGCCTGCCCGATCCCTTCGAGGCCACCCGCTACCACTCCCTGGTGATCGAGGAAGACTCCCGTCCGGAGGTGCTCGACGTGACGGCCCGCACCGAGGACGGCGAGATCATGGGCGTGCGCCACCGCGCCTGGCCCGTGGAGGGCGTGCAGTTCCACCCGGAGTCGATCCTGACCGGCGAGGGCAAGCGACTGCTCGGCAACTTCCTGGCACGCTGCTCCGGAGGGGGCGGGCCGTGAGCGTCGCCGAAGCGATCACCACCGCGGCGGGCGGCGAGGAGGTGCCGGCCGCGGTGCTCGAGGCCGCCTTCGGCGAGATCATGGAGGGCAAGGCGTCGCCGGTGCAGATCGCCGCCCTGCTGGTGGCGCTGCGCACCCGGGGCGAGCGGGTGGGGGAGATCGTGGCGGCCGCGCGGGCCCTGCGGGCCAGGGCCGAGACGGCGCCGCTCTTCGACCCCCGGGCCGTGGACACCTGCGGCACCGGCGGCGACGGGGCCGACACCTTCAACATCTCCACCATCGCGGCCTTCGTGGTGGCCGGCGCCGGCGTGCCCGTCGCCAAGCACGGCAACCGGGCGGCCTCGAGCCGCTCGGGGAGCTTCGACGTCCTCGAGGCCCTCGGCGTGCGCGCGGACCTGCCCGTCGACGCCGCGGCGCGGGTGGCCGCCGAGGTGGGGATCGGGTTCTTCTACGCGCGCCGCGCCCACCCCGCGATGCGCTTCGTGGCGCCGGTGCGCGCCGAGCTCGGCATCCGCACCCTGATGAACTGCCTGGGGCCGCTCCTCAACCCGGTGGGGGCGCGGCGCCAGCTGGTGGGCGTGTACGACCGCGCCCTGGTGGCGCCCCTGGCGCGCGCCCTCGGCGAGCTCGGCGCCGAGCGCGCGCTGGTGGTGCACGGCGACGACGGTCTCGACGAGATCACGACGACGAGCTTCACCCACACCGCGCTCTGGGACGGCGAGACGGTGCGGCCCGGCACCCTCGACGTGGCGGAGCTCGGCGTGGCCCGGGCGCGGCCCGAGGACCTCGCCGGGGGCGACGCCGCGGAGAACGCCGAGATCGGGCGCGCCGTCCTCGGGGGCGCTCCGGGGCCGCGCCGCGACGTGGTGCTGGTGAACGCCGCCGGCGCGCTGCTCGCGGCGGGGGAGGTGGCGGACCTCGCCGAGGGTCTCGTGCGCGCCCGGGAGAGCCTGGACTCCGGCGCCGCCGCCGAGCGCCTGGCGGGCCTGGTGCGCGCGAGCGCGGAGGCCGCGGCGGCATGACGGTGCTCGACGAGATCCTCGCCCACAAGCAGCGCGAGGTGGACGCCGCCAAGCGGCGCGTCCCGGCCGAGGCGCTCGCCGCCGAGGCGTCGGCCTGCACGCTGCCCCTGCGCAGCCTGCGCTCCGCCCTCGCCGAGGGGCCGGGCGTGCGGGTCATCGCCGAGATCAAGCGCCGCTCGCCGAGCCGGGGCGAGATCCGCCCCGACTTCGACCCCGTGGCCTGCGCCGAGGCCTACGCGGCGGCCGGGGCCGCGGCGCTGTCGGTGCTCACCGACGAGCGCTTCTTCGGCGGCCGCCTCGCCTACCTGGCCGCGATCCGCCAGGCCACCGACCTGCCGCTGCTGCGCAAGGACTTCGTCGTGGATCCCTACCAGATCGACGAGGCGCGAGTGGCGGGCGCCGACGCGGTGCTGCTGATCGTCTCCGCCCTCGACCCGGCGAGCCTGGAGCGCTTCCTCGGCCATGCCCGGGGACTGGGCCTGGAGGCCCTGGTGGAGGTGCACGACGAGAGCGAGCTCGAGGTGGCGGCGGCCGCCGGGGCGGAGCTCGTCGGGATCAACAACCGCGACCTGCGCAGCTTCGAGACGGATCTGGCGGTGACCGAGCGGCTGGCTCCTCGGGCGCCCGAGGGCGCGCTGGTGGTGGCCGAGAGCGGGATCGCCACGGCGGAGGACGTGCTGCGCCTCGAGAAGGCGGGCGCGCGGGCGTTTCTCGTGGGAGAATCCCTGATGCGGGAGCCCGACCTGGGCGCGGCCCTGGGTCGCCTGCGAGGAGCGGCGTGAGCGCGAGCGTACGGATCAAGATCTGCGGCGTGACCCACCCCGACGATGCGGCCGCGGCGGTCGACGCCGGTGCGGACCTGGTCGGCCTGAACTTCGTGCCGGGCTCGCCGCGCTGCCTCGACCTGCGGGCCGCCGAGGCGGTGGCGGAGCGCGTCGCCGGCCAGGTCGAGCGGGTCGCGATCTTCGCCAACGCCTCCTGGGACGAGATCGAGCGCGTCACCCGGCGCGTCGAGCTCGAGCGCATCCAGCTCCACGGCGACGAGTCCGAGGAGGAGGTCGAGATGGTCGACCTGCCGGTCATCAAGGCCATCCGCGGCGCCGACCGCGAGGCCGCCGCCAAGTACCCGGCCGCCCTGCTGCTGCTCGACCATCCCAGCGAGGGCGGGGGCAGTGGCAGGGCCTGGCCCTGGAGCGATGCCGGCGACCTGATCGCCCAGGGCTACGACGTGATCCTGGCCGGCGGGCTCGACCCCGACAACGTGGGCAAGGCCCTGGCCGAGCTGGGCGACCTGCTGCCCTGGGGCGTGGACGTCGCGACGGGCGTCGAGGGCGAGGGGCATCGCAAGGACGCGGGCCGCATCGAGCGCTTCATCGCCGCCGTGCGCGCCGCCGAGGAGGGAGAATGAGCGCAGGCCGCTGGCAGGCGGACGCCCAGGGACGCTTCGGGCGCTACGGAGGCCGCTACGTCCCCGAGACCCTGGTCGCGGCCCTCGACGAGCTCGCCGAGGCCTACCCGCGCGTCTCCGCCACGCCCGAGTTCCGGGAGGAGCTCGAGGGCCTGCTGGCGAGCTACGCCGGGCGCCCCACGCCGCTCTACCTGGCGCGGCGCATGACCGAGGACCTGGGCGGCGCGAAGATCTACCTGAAGCGCGAGGACCTGGTCCACACCGGCGCCCACAAGATCAACAACGTCCTGGGCCAGGCGCTGCTCGCGCGCAGCATGGGCAAGCCCCGGGTGATCGCCGAGACCGGGGCCGGCCAGCACGGCGTCGCCACGGCCACCGCCTGCGCGCTGCTGGGCCTCGAGTGCGAGGTCTACATGGGCGAGGAGGACGTCGCCCGCCAGGCCCTCAACGTCTTCAAGATGGAGCTCCACGGTGCCAAGGTGACGCCCGTGACCTGCGGGGCCCGCACCCTGAAGGACGCCATCAACGAGGCCATGCGGGACTGGGTGACGAACGTCCGCACCACCTACTACTGCATCGGCTCGGTGATGGGCCCGCACCCGTACCCCACCCTCGTGCGCGACCTCCAGCGCGTGATCGGCGTCGAGACCCGGGCGCAGATCCTCGAGCTCGAGGGCCGGCTGCCCGACGTGCTGGTGGCCTGCGTCGGGGGCGGGTCGAACGCCATCGGCATGTTCCACCCGTTCCTCGAGGACGAGGGGGTGCGCCTGGTGGGGGTCGAGCCCGGGGGCGAGGGCGTGCGCACGCGGCGCCACGGCGCCGTGCTGAGCGCCGGCGAGGAGGGGATCTTCCACGGCCAGCGCACCCTGGTGCTCTCCGACGAGGACGGCCAGATCCTGCCGGCCCACTCGGTGTCCGCGGGCCTCGACTACCCCGGCGTCGGCCCCGAGCACGCCCACCTGCGCGACGTCGGCCGCGCCGAGTACCTGCCCGTGACCGACGCCGAGTGCCTCGACGCCTTCCAGTACCTCTCCCGCATCGAGGGCATCATTCCGGCGCTGGAGACCGCCCACGCCGTCGCCCAGGTGCGCAAGCTGGCCCCGACCCTGGGCAAGGACGCGATCGTGGTCATCAACCTGTCGGGCCGGGGCGACAAGGACGCCCCCCAGGTCCGCGAGATCCTCGCCGGGGAGCGGGACGCCGCGCACTGATGAACCGCATCGACGAGCGCTTCGCCGAGCTCCGCGGCCGCGGCGAGCGGGCCCTGATGCCCTTCCTCACCGCCGGCGACCCGGACCTCGCGGTGAGCGAGGTGCTGGTGCTCGCCATGGCCGAGGCCGGCGCCGACGTGATCGAGATCGGCGTCCCGTTCTCCGACCCCATCGCCGACGGCCCGACCATCCAGGGCTCGAGCGAGCGGGCCCTGGCCGCGGGCGCCAGCCTGCGTCGCGTGCTCGAGCTGGTGAAACGGCTGCGCGACCAGACCCCGGTGCCGCTGCTGCTGATGGGCTACGCCAACCCCTTCTACGCCATGGGGGTCGACGGCTTCCTCGACACCGCCGCCGAGGCCGGCGTGGACGGCTTCATCGTCCCCGACCTCCCGCCCGAGGAGGGCGCCGACCTCTACGAGGCGGCGGCACGCCGCGGCATCGACGGCGTGCTGATGGCGGCGCCGACCACCACTCCCGCACGCCTCGCCCGGCTGGTGAAGCAGAGCCGCGGCTTCCTGTACTACGTGTCGCTCACCGGCGTCACCGCGGCGCGCGAGACCGTGGCGGCGGGGCTCGAGGAGGGCGTGCGCGCGGCCCAGAAGCTCGGCGACGTGCCGGTCTGCGTGGGCTTCGGGGTCTCCACGCCGGAGCAGGCCGCGGAGATCGGTCGCTACGCCGATGGCGTGGTGGTCGGCAGCGCCGTCGTGGATCGCATCCAACGGGCGGAGTCCGCCGCCGCCGCCGCGGACTCGGTGGCGCGCTTCGTGGCGGAGCTGAAGGCGGGGCTTCGGTAGGCAGGGCCCTGTGGGCTCCTCGCAGCCCGCCGGGGGCGGGCCGCGCTGCGCTGCGCGGCCGCGGGTGCGGCCTTGCACCGTTGCTCCTCTCGACGTCGGGGCGGGGCTCGCTTGCGGGCCGGGGGCCCGCCGCTTCGCTCTCCGCCGGCGTCCTACCGGCGTGCCGTGGAGGTGGCTACGCGGTGGCCGACCAGCTCCTGGTAGAGCGCCTCGACCTGGCGCCGCGTCTCGTCGAGGGGGCCGGAGTTGTCGATGACGTGGTCGGCGAGGCGGCGCTTCTCGTCGAGGGGGATCTGGGAGGCGACGCGGCGTTCGGCCTCCTCGCGGGCGTAGCCGTCGCGGGCGAGCTGGCGCTCGATCTGGGCCTCGGTCGGGGCCCAGACCACGATCACGGCGTCCCAGGGATCCTGCTCGGCCACCAGGGGCTCGCCCCGGCTCCGCTTGGCCTCGAACAGCACGGACATGTCGAGCAGGACCAGCGCCACGCCGGCCTCGACGGCCTCGGCCAGGCGCCGCCGCATCTCGAGCCCGACCCGGGGATGCACCATGGCCTCGAGCCGCCGCCGCGCCTCGGGGTCCCGGAACACGATGGCGCCGAGGGCCTCGCGATCCAGGGCTCCGTCGACGTCGAGCACCTCGCGGCCGAAGGCCTCGGCGATCTCGTCCACCAGCGGCGAGCCCGGCCCCTGGAGCTCGTGGGTGATCGCATCCGCACAGATCACCACCGCCCCCAGCGCCTCGAACATCCCCCCCACGGTCGTCTTTCCCGACCCGATCCCCCCACTCAACGCTACGACCCGACTCACCCCACAAACATAAGACCCACGGACCGCACAAGCGAACCCGCGCGCGCCCGGCTGGGGCGGGGGGTGCGATGCGGAGAACTGGAGCGGAGCGCCCACGCAGGGCGGCGCCGGCTGCAGGACGTGCAAAGCCTCGTCACGCCTCCCGGACCCGTACCGCCCGCGCGAGCCATTCGGAGCAGCGCACCCCCCGCCCCAGCCGGAGTCGGATGCGAGCACCGAGAGCCGGACTCCGATGCGAGTGCCGAGCGCCGCCGCTACTCCTCGTCCGCGATCACGCAGTTCTTCCCCGCCGCCTTCGCCCGATACAGCGCCTGGTCCGCCGCCTGGAAGAACTGCCGGCGGTTCCCCTTGTACTGGGCCACGCCGATCGAGACCGTCACCTTTGTCAGCCGCTTCGAGTCCCCGAGGATGAACGACGCCTCCTCGACCGAGCTCCGCACCTTCTCCGCCAGCGCGACGGCGCCCGTCATGTCCGTCACCGGGGCCAGCACCACGAACTCCTCGCCGCCGTAGCGGGCCACGAAGTCGTTCTCGCGGCTCGACTCGTTGAGGATCCGCGCGATGCCCACCAGCAGCTCGTCGCCGGCCTTGTGGCCCTGCCGGTCGTTCAGCCGCTTGAAGTCGTCGATGTCGATCACCAGGATCGCGAGGGGCTCATGGGTGCGGCTCACGCGCTTGATCTCGCGGGTGAGGTGGTCCTGGAAGAAGCGGTGGTTGTGGAGCTTGGTGAGCCCGTCGGTGATGGAGAGCTGCTCGAGCACCTCGTTGGCGCGCTGCAGCTCCTCGTTCTGCCCCTGGAGCTTCTGGTTGGCCTGCTCGATCTCGCGCTGGTTGGCGAGCAGGGTGCGCGTCATCTCGCCGAAGGTCTCGGTGAGCAGGCCGATCTCGTCGCGGCGGCTCGTGCGGGGCAGCTCGAAGTCGAGCTCGCCCGCGTGGATGCGGCGGGCGCCCTCGGAGAGCGCCTCGATGGGCCGCACCACGGTGCGCGTGATCTTGAAGGCGAGGAAGCCGAACACCAGGAGGATGCAGACGTCGATCACCGCCACCCGGGTGACCATCTGGTAGACGGGCTGGAAGGCGTCCTGGAAGGGCTCCTCCACGAGCAGGTGCCAGTCGAGGACGCCCGAGGCGTGGATGGCGCCCACGCCGCGCTCGCCGTGGGGACGCCGGTAGACGTGGGCGGACCCGCTGCGCAGCTCGGCGAGGGGCACGCTCGAAGACGCCAGGCCGGCGCGCGGCGGGTGGGCGCAGAGCGGGGCGACCACGCGACCGCGCTCGTCGATCAGGCACACGTTGCCCGAGGGCCCGAGGCCCTCGACGTCGAACACGGCGCGGATCGCGGAGCGGCGGAAGATGCCGTGGAGCGTCAGGCCACCGCGCTCGAGCGAGACCGAGGCCACCAGGCGATCGCGAGCGCCCTCGTTGCCCACGGCCCAGAGCTGGGGCGCCTCGCCCCGGCCCGCCCAGGCCGCGTCCCGGGGCAGCGGGGCCGGGCCGGCGCGGTGCAGCACCTCGCCGCTCCGGTTCGCCACCACCAGGGCCTCGAAGAACCGCGAGCCCGCCACGCGCTCGGCCAGCAGGGTGGCGACGTCGTCGCCGGAGCGGCCCGCGGCCCGCAGCAGCTCCGGCTCGCGGCCCAGCCGGGCGAGGTCGGACTTGCCCTCCCCGAGCCAGGCCAGCAGCCGGTCCCCGGTGTGGGAGAGCAGGGCGGGGTAGGTCTGGTCGAGCTTGCCGCGCAGGAACCCGTAGGTGGAGTGCACGGAGATCCAGCTCACGATCAGGGCCGTGAGGAACGTCGAGCTGATCACCAGGAAGATGAGCTTCGTGGCGATGCTGCTCTGGGCGCGGACGGACGGCTCCGGGTCCGGCATGGGCTCGACGGACTCCCCCTCGGGAGACGTATCGACCGGGAGCGGCCCCGCCTTGACGTCCGCCCTCGCGTCGATTTCCTTTCAAAACCATGGACTTGAGGCCCGGCGTCGGGGCCGGCGGGGAGGTGCCGGGCACGCAGCGGTAACCCCGCGGAAGCGCGAGGGAATCCCGCTCGGCCGGTTTGACCGGCCGGAGGGCGTTGGATATCTTGCCCCAGCTTTTTCGAGGGGTTAGCCGTTCTCCCGCCGGCCGGTCCCGCACCGTCGAGCGTCTCCCCACAGTTTCGGCGCCGTCGCCTGCCGGTGACGGCGCGGCGAGTGACGATGAACGAGCCCCGCAAGCGGCACAGCGAGAGTGACGCCAGCTCGGCGGACGCCGAGCTCGAGCAGCTGCGCGCGGAGATCGATCGCACCGACGAGGCGATCCTCGTCTGGCTGAACGAGCGCGCGCGCCTCGTGCAGCGCGTCGGCGAGGTGAAGCGCAGCGTCCAGGCGGGGGTCTACCGCGCCGCCCGGGAGCGGGACCTGGTGGCGCGCCTGGTGGAGTCGAACCCGGGACCGTTCCCCGACGCCGGCCTCGCGCCGGTGTTCGGCGAGATCGTCTCGGCCACGCGCTCCCTGGAGGAGGCGCTGCGCGTCGCCTTCCTCGGGCCCGAGGCGACCTTCTCCCATCTGGCGGCCCGGGAGGCCTTCGGGGCCTGCGCGAGCTACGAGGCGGTGGGGACGATCCCCGAGGTCTTCGACGCCGTGGAGCGCGGGCTCGCCCACCACGGCGTGGTGCCCGTCGAGAACACCACCGAGGGCGTGGTGACCGCCACCCTCGACACCCTGGCCGGGCGGGACCTGCCGATCTGCGGCGAGCGTCTGCTGCGCATCAGCCACCAGCTGCTCGCCCGGGGCGGGCGCCTCGCGGACGTGGAGCGCGTGGCCTCCCACCCGCAGCCCCTGGCCCAATGCCGGGCCTGGCTGGACCGTCACCTGCCGGGGGTGGATCGCGTCGAGACCGCGAGCACCGCGGCGGCGGCACGCCTCGCCGCCCAGGAGCCGGGCGTCGCCGCCATCGCGAGCCGCCTCGCCGCGGAGCAGCTCGAGCTCCAGGTCCTGGCCCCCTCCATCGAGGATCGCCGGGACAACACGACCCGTTTCCTGATCCTCGGCGGCGACGCGCCGGCGCCGAGCGGCGAGGACGTCACCAGCGTGGTCTTCACCGTGCGCAAGAGCCAGCCCGGCGCGCTGCACCGCCTGCTGTCCCCCTTCGCCGAGCGCGGCGTCAACCTGGCGAGCATCCAGTCGCGCCCCCAGAAGGACACGCCCTGGGAGTACCTCTTCTTCTTCGACGTCGAGGGCCACGCCAGCGAGTCCGACGTGGCGGGCGCCCTGCAGGCCGCCGCGGGCCAGGCGAGCTCGTGCCGCGTGCTGGGCTCCTTCCCGCGCGCCGCCGAGGCGCGCCGGCGGGGAGGGGCGGCGTGACCCTCGAGAAGCGCGTGAAGCCCCACGTCGCCGCGATCACGCCCTACAAGCCGGGCAAGCCGGTGGAGGAGCTCGAGCGGGAGCTGGGCATCCCCGAGGCGGTGAAGGTCGCCTCGAACGAGAACCCCCTCGGTCCCTCCCCGCGCGCCGTGGAGGCCATGCGCGAGGCGGCCGCGGGCGTGAACCGCTACCCCGACGGTTCCTGCTTCCGCCTGCGCACGAAGCTCGCCGGGCGCCTCGGCGTGTCCGCGGAGCAGCTCGTGTTCGGCACCGGCTCCTCGGAGATCCTCGAGCTGGTCGCGAAGTCCTTCCTCGGCCCGGAGGACGAGGTGGTCTGCGCCTGGCCCTCCTTCGCGATGTACCCGCTGGTGGCCCAGGGCATGGGGGCCCGGATCGTGACCGTCCCCCTGGACGCGGACTACGTCCACGACCTGCCCGCCATGACCGGGGCCGTGAGCGAGCGCACCCGGGTGGTGATCGTCTGCAACCCGAACAACCCCACGGGCACCAGCGTGGGCGAGAAGGCGCTGACGCGCTTCGTGGAGGCGCTCCCCGCCGACGTGGTGCTGGTCATCGACGAGGCCTACCACGAGTACGCGCGGCGGCCCGACTTCCCGAACGGGCTCGACTGGGTGGCGCGGCGCCCCGCGACCGCGGTGATGCGCACCTTCTCGAAGCTCTACGGGCTGGCCGGCGCGCGCATCGGCTACGGGGTGATGGGCGCCGAGCTCGCCGGCTATCTCGAGCGCGCGCGGCACCCCTTCAACGTGAACGCCATCGCCGAGGCCGGGGCCTGCGCGGCCCTCGACGACGAGGCCCACGTGGCGCGCACCCTCGCGCTGAACCGCGAGGGCGCCGACTCCCTGTCGCGCGAGCTCGGCGCCCTGGGCCTCGAGGTGACGCCCACGGACGCGAACTTCCTGCTGGTGCGAACCGGCGCCGGCTGCTTCGAGGCGCTGCTCCACCAGGGGGTGATCGTGCGCGCGATGGCGGGCGCGGGGCTCCCGGAGCACGTGCGCATCAGCATCGGCACGTCCGAGGAGAACCGGCGCCTGGTGGATGCCCTGCGCGTCTTCCTCGACCGCGACGCCCCCCGGGCCTCGGGAGGCCGCTCGTGAGCGCTCCCTTCCGACGGGTGGCGGTGGTCGGGCTCGGCCTGCTGGGCGGCTCCGTGGCCCTGGCGGCGCGGCGCCGCGGCGTGGCCGACGAGGTGGTGGGCCTCTCGCGGCGGCGCGAGACCGCCGAGGAGGCCGTGCGCAGCGGCGTGGTGGACACGGCGGCGGAGCGGGCGGAGCGCGTCCTGCCCGGCGCCGAGCTGGTGGTGCTCGCGACGCCGCTCGACGTGACCGCCGAGACCCTGCGCGGGGCCGCGCCCCATCTCGCCGACGACGTGCTCGTGACGGACGTCGGCAGCGTGAAGGGGTGCATGGTCGAGCAGCTGCCCGGCCTGCTGCCCCGGGGCGCGACCTTCGTGGGCGCCCATCCCCTGGCGGGGAGCCATCACCGGGGCCTCGACCACGCCCGGGCGGGCCTCTTCGAGGGCGCCGCCTGCGTGGTGACCCCCACCGCCGAGACGCCGCCCGAGGCCCTGGCCCGGGTGCGCGCGTTCTGGGAGGGGCTCGGGGCCCGGGTGCTCGAGCGCAGCCCCGGGCGCCACGACGCCGAGGTGGCCTGGGTGAGCCACGTGCCCCACGCCGTCGCCTTCGCCTTCGCGGACGCCCTGGCGGGCGCGCCGGGGGGCTCGGGCGCGGTGCAGGGCAGCGGCTTCCGCGACTTCACGCGCATCGCCCGGGCGGACCCGGAGCTCTGGGCCGACATCCTCACGGCCAACCGCAAGCAGGTGGCGGGGCCCCTGCTCGGCGTGGCCGAGCGCATCGAGGCCCTGGCGCGCCTGCTCGAGGCGGGCGACGTCGAGGCCGTGGAGCGATTCATTGCAGCCGCGCGGGAGACCCTCGCGCGACAGGACGAGGGCGGCCCGGAGGCGGCCGCCGACGAGACCATCCCCAGTCACAGGAGCGACGAAGACCACTCATGAACGAGCAAACCACCCCGGCAGCCGGGGAGAGCTTCGCCGAGCTCTTCGAGAGCGAGGCGAAGGCGATCAAGGAAGGCGAGGTCGTCCGCGGCTTCGTCACGGCCGTGGACGACGACCACGTCCAGGTCGACATCGGCTTCAAGTCCGAGGGGCTGATCGACGCCTGGGAGTTCATGGACGAGGGCGGCACCGTCCTCGTGAAGCCCGGCGACGAGGTCGACGTGCTGGTCGAGGAGTCCGAGGGCGAGGACGGCCGCATCGTCCTGTCCAAGGAGAAGGCCGACCGGCTCAAGGTCTGGGACGACATCAGCGCCGCCTACGAGGCCGACGAGGCCGTGGAGGGCACCATCCTCTCCCGGGTGAAGGGCGGCCTCGCCGTGGACATCGGCGTGAAGGCGTTCCTGCCCGGCTCCCAGGTGGACCTGCGGCCGGTGCGGAACCTCGACCAGATGAGCGGCCAGCGCTTCCAGTTCAAGATCATCAAGTTCAACAAGCGGCGCGGCAACATCGTGCTCTCGCGCCGGGCCCTGCTCGAGAAGGAGCGGGAGAAGCTGCGGGCGACGACGCTCGAGACCCTCCAGGAGGGCCAGATCGTCGACGGCGTGATCAAGAACATCACGGACTACGGCGCCTTCATCGACCTCGGCGGCATCGACGGCCTGCTCCACGTGACGGACATGTCCTGGGGCCGGGTCAACCATCCGAACGAGCTGTTCCGGGTGGGCGAGGAGATCAAGGTCAAGGTCCTCAAGTTCGACGCCGAGTCCGAGCGCGTCTCCCTGGGTCTCAAGCAGATCCAGCCCGACCCCTGGGTGGACGCCGCCATGCGCTACCCGCTGGGCATGCGGGTCCAGGGCCGCGCCGTGTCGCTCACGGACTACGGCGCCTTCATCGAGCTGGAGCCCGGCATCGAGGGCCTGGTCCACGTCTCCGAGATGTCCTGGACGAAGCGCGTGAAGCACCCCTCCAAGGTGGTGAACGTCGGCGACCAGGTGGAGGCGGTGGTGCTCGACGTCGACGAGTCCAACCGCAAGATCTCCCTGGGCATGAAGCAGATCGAGCCCAACCCCTGGAGCGTGATCGAGGAGAAGTACCCGGTCGGCACGCGGGTCACGGGCACGGTCCGCAACATCACCAACTTCGGGGTCTTCATCGGCCTCGAGGAGGGGATCGACGGCCTCGTCCACGTCTCGGACATCTCCTGGACCGAGCCGATCAAGCATCCCAGCGAGAAGTTCAACAAGGGCGACGAGCTCGAGGCGGTGGTGCTCAAGATCGACCGGGAGAACGAGAAGTTCTCCCTGGGCATCAAGCAGCTCCAGCCGAACCCGTGGGACGACATCCGCAAGAAGTTCCCCGTGGGCAGCGAGATCACCGGCGAGATCACCAACGTGACCGACTTCGGTGCCTTCGTGCGGCTCGAGGAGGGGATCGAGGGCCTGATCTACAGCTCCGAGCTCGCGGCGGAGAAGGTGGAGAAGCCCTCGGACGTGGTGCAGGCGGGCCAGAACGTCACGGCCCTGGTCACCAAGGTGGACCCGGCGGAGCAGAAGATCGCGCTCTCCATCCGCGCCCTGACGGACAAGGAGGAGAGGGAAGCGCTCAAGAAGCTCGCCGCCCAGCAGGCCCAGAGCCAGACGACGACCCTGGGCGACCTGCTGGCAGAGAAGCTCGGCAAGAAGAACGAGGAGTGAGGACCGCGACGTGAGCGACCACGATGGAGCGCCCGAGAGGGGAATGACCAAGAGCGGCCTCATCGAGAGGGTGGCGGAACTCACGCCGCACATCTCGAAGAAGGACACCGAGGTCGTGGTGAACACCATCTTCGACTCCATGACCGAGGCCTTGAAGCGCGGAGAGCGGATCGAGATCCGGGGCTTCGGCAGCTTCCAGGTGAAGATCCGGGAGGCGAGGGAGGGACGGAACCCGAAGACGGGTGAGGAGGTCCACATCCCCGCCAAGCGAACCCCGTTCTTCAAGGTCGGGAAGGAGCTCAAGGAGATGGTGGACGCGTCGAAGAACGGGCCCGGCTCCGACGGCTGAGGCTCCGGTCCCGGAGATGGCATGAAGATCCTGCGCCGCCTGCTGACCCTCGCGCTCCTGATCGGCGGCCTGGTGCTGGGCTACCGCCTGGCCCAGGCCAACGGCTCGCCCGTCGCCCTGGACCTGCTCTACACGACGCTCCCGGAGCTGCCCCAGTGGATGGTGGTGGGGGCCTCCTTCCTGCTCGGCGCGGGCGTCGCGGCGCTCCTGATGTTCTACCAGCTCGCCAAGCTCGGGCTGGTGACGCGCCGCTACCGCAAGACGGTGCGCGGCCTCGAGTCCGAGGTGCACCAGCTTCGCAACCTGCCCCTCGCCGGCGGCGAAGGGGCGGGGTCGACGGCGGCCGGTGCGGGCGTCGGCGCCGAGCGCGGGAGCGCCCCCGGAACGAGCGTCTAGCCCCGGTGGCCCTGTTCCGCCGCCGGCGCTCGCCCCGGGACGTGGACGCGGCCATGCGCCGCGCCCTGCTGAAGTCCCTCGTCCAGGACTGGGAGGGCGTCGAGAGCGAGCTGGGCGACGCCGCCCGGGCCGACTCCCAGCCCACCGACGTCTACCTCGCCCTGGCCCGGCTGTTCCGGCTGCGCGGCGAGATCGGCCGGGCGATCCGGGTCCACCAGAACCTGCTGCTGCGCAAGGACCTGCCGCCGGGCGAGCGCCTCGACGCCCTGCGCGGCCTGGCCGGGGACTTCCGGCGCGGCGGCTTCCTGCAGCGCGCCATCGCGGCCTACGAGGAGGTGCTGGCCCGGCGCCCGGCGGACACCGAGGCGCTGCGCGCCTTGGTGCAGCTCCACGCCGACGCCCGGGACCACCGCAAGGCCATCGAGCTGGCGCGGCGCCTCGCCAAGGCCGAGGGCGGCGATCCGCGCCCCGAGGAGGCGCGCCTGCTGGTGGAGCTCGCCCGGGCCGCCCACGCCGAGGGCCGCACCCAGGACGCGCGGCGCGCGCTCAAGCGGGCCCTGCGTCGAGCGCCCGAGGACGCCCGGGCCTGGCGCCTGCTCGGCACCATCGAGACCGAGCTGGGCCGCTCGAAGGCGGCGCTCGCGGCCTGGCGCCGGGTCCCCGACCTCGACTCCCGCGCCGGCTCGGACATCTACTCGCGCCTCGAGTCGAGCTACGCGGCCCTGGGCAAGCCGCGGGAGTTCGAGACCTTCCTGGCCCAGCGCCTCGAGCGCAGCCCCGACGACGCGTCCGCGCGCCTCGCCCTGGCGGGCGCCCTGGCGGCGCGGGGCGACTCCTCCGCGGCGCTCCAGGCGGTTCGCCAGGTGCTCGACGCCGAGCCGGACCACCTGCTCGCCCACCGCACCCTGGCGCGGCTGCTGCTCGCCGAGGGCCGCGACCAGGAGGCCCTCAAGGCTTTCGAGCAGCTCCTCGACGTGCTCGAGCGCCGCGGGATGCTCGAGAGCCGGGAGCGCATCGAGTGAGCCGCTCGGCCCTCGAGACGCCGATGATGCGCCAGTTCCTGGCCATCAAGGCCGAGCATCCCGACGCCATCGTGTTCTACCGGATGGGCGACTTCTACGAGATGTTCCTGGCCGACGCCGAGCTGGCGGCGCCGATCCTCGACATCGCCCTCACCACCCGGGACAAGGGCAAGTCCGACGCGGTCCCCATGTGCGGCGTGCCGGTGCACAGCGCCGACGGCTACGTGCGGCGCCTCGCCGAGGCGGGCCACCGCGTCGCGATCTGCGAGCAGGTCGAGGATCCCCGGGTCGCGGCGCGGCGCAGCGGGTCGAAGGGCGCCAAGCTGGTGCGCCGGGAGGTCGTCGAGGTGGTGACGGCCGGCCTGGTCGGGGACCCGACGGACCTCGAGGCGGCGCGCGAGGTGAGCGTCGCCGCGCTCGTCGCCGGCGCCACGGGCGCGGGGCTGGCGGTGCTCGAGGCCTCCACCGGGAGCTTCCGCGCCACCCAGGTCGACGAGGCGCCCGCGGCGTCCGGGCTGCCCGCGACGCTGCTGGAGGAGCTCGAGCGGGTGGGGCCCCGGGAGCTGCTGCTCGCCGAGGACGGGGCGGCGGAGCTCGCCGCCGCCCTCGAGGCGCGCCTTCCGGGCACGGCCTTCACCCGGGTGGCGCCCGAGAGCTTCGAGCCGGGGCGCGTCGAGGCGCGACCCGACGGCTTCGATCCCGACGACGCGGGCGCCGCGAGCCGGGCCGCGGCGGCGATCCTCGCCTACGTGGGTCGCCACCAGCCCTTCGCGCTCCAGCACGTGGCGCGCCTGCGCCCCTACCGCCTCTCCGATGCCATGGTGCTCGACGCGCCCACCCGGGCGCACCTCGAGCTGTTCGAGAGCCTCGAGGACCGCAGCCGGCGCGGCACGCTGCTCGAGCGGCTGGACCTCACGGTGACGCCCCTCGGCGCGCGCCGGCTGGCGCGCTGGGTCGGCTACCCGCTGCTCGACCCGGCCGCCATCGGCGAGCGGCAGGACGCCGTGGCGCGCCTCGCCGAGGACGACCGGCGTCGCGCACGCCTGCGCGAGGCCCTGGCCCCGGTGCGCGACCTCGAGCGGCTGCTCTCCCGCGCGGGCCGCCCCACGGCGACGCCCCGCGATCTCGCGGCCCTGCGCGCCGCCGCCGCGGCCCTGCCCGGCGTGGCGGCGGCCCTCGCCGAGCCCGATCCCGCGGACCTCGCCGCGACGCCGGCGCCCGCGCTGCTCGCCGCCCCCGCGCCGGTGCCCGCGGTGGTGGAGCTCCTCGAGCAGGCCCTGGTGGACGATCCGCCGGTGGTGGCCCGGGGCTCTCGGGGTGCCCAGGAGACGGGCTACGTGCGTGCGGGCTTCCGGCCCGAGCTCGACGCCCTGCGCGAGGCCGGGCGCAAGGGGCGCGAGTGGGTCGCGGGCCTCGAGGTGCGCGAGCGCGAGCGCACCGGCATCCCCACCCTGAAGGCCCGCTTCCACCCCGTGCACGGCTACTCCCTCGAGGTCACCAAGGCGAACCTCGCCCGGGTCCCCGAGGACTGGGAGCGCAAGCAGACCCTCGCCAACGCCGAACGCTTCACCACCGCCGAGCTGCGCGAGCACGAGGCCCAGATCCGCGGCTCGACGGAGCGCGCCGCGGCCCTCGAGCGCGAGATCTTCGAGTCCGTGCGCCAGGCGGTGATCGAGCACGCGGCGGCGCTGCGCGCGGCGGGCGAGCGGGTGGCGGAGCTCGACGCCCTGGCGGCGCTGGCCGAGGTGGCCCGGCGCGACGGCTGGGTGCGGCCCGAGGTGGAGGAGAGCCGCGTCGTCGAGATCGAGGCCGGGCGGCATCCCGTGGTGGAGCCGATGCTGCGCCGGCGCAGCGGCGAGGAGTTCGTCCCCAACGACGTCCGCCTCGACGGCGAGGACTGCCAGATCCTGCTGCTCACGGGGCCGAACATGTCGGGCAAGAGCACCTACCTGCGCCAGACCGCGCTGCTGGTGCTGCTCGCCCAGATCGGCAGCTTCGTGCCCGCCGCCCGGGCGCGCATCGGCGTCGTGGACCGCATCTTCACCCGGGTGGGGGCCTCGGACCGCCTGGCCCGGGGCGAGTCCACCTTCATGGTGGAGATGCGCGAGACCGCCGAGATCCTCGCCCAGGCCTCGCCCCGGAGCCTGGTGATCCTCGACGAGATCGGCCGGGGCACGAGCACCTACGACGGCCTCTCCATCGCCTGGGCGGTGGCGGAGTACCTCCACGACACGCCGGGCCTCGGCGCGCGCACGCTCTTCGCCACCCACTACCACGAGCTCGCGGACCTGGCCCGCACCCGCGCCCGGGTCCACAACGCCCACTTCGAGGCCCGGGAGTGGGGCGAGGAGGTGATCTTCCTGCGCCGCCTCGCGGCCGGCGAGGCGAGCCGCTCCTACGGGATCCAGGTCGCGCGTCTGGCCGGGCTCCCGGCCCTCGTGATCCAGCGCGCGCAGGAGATCCTCTCCAACCTCGAGAGCGGCGAGTTCGACGCCGAGGGCCGCCCGCGCCTCGCCGAGGGCGACGAGGCGGCGACCCCGGTGGACCAGCTCTCGCTGTTCGACGCGGCGGCGCGCGAGGGGCCGGGCGCCGCGGTGCTCGAGGAGCTCGCGGGAGTCGATCCGGACCGGCTGGCTCCCCTCGACGCGCTGCTGCTGGTGCGCCGCCTGCGGGCGAGCCTGCGCGGCGAGGAGGAGGCTCCGTGAGGGGGGCGGCCCTCGCGCTGATCGCCGCGGCGCTGCTCAGCCTCGGCGTCGAGCGGCCCGACGGGCTCGGCGACGTGGCCGAGGTGCGCCACTGGTCCTACGACGACTACACCCGAGTGGTGGTCGAGCTCGATCGCTCCGTGGCGCCCGAGGTGCACCGCCTGCCGGCCGGGCCGGGTCGCCGCGAGCGCCTGTACCTCGACCTCGGAGGCATCTGGGTGGGCCGCCGCTTCGAGGAGCCGATCCCCGTCGACGACGGCCTGCTCCACGCGATCCGCCTCGGCCAGAACACCCTCCAGCGCACGCGGGTGGTGATCGACCTCGAGCGCTACGACCGCCACCGGCTGCTGCTGCTCTCGTCGCCGCCCCGGGTGGTGGTGGACGTGTTCGGCGCGCGGACTCGGCGCGCCTCACTCGCCGTGGGCGATCCGTTCCGACCGCCGTCGGAGCTGCGCCCGGTGCGGACCGTGGTGATCGACCCGGGCCACGGGGGCCGCGACCCCGGCGCCATCGGGGTGGGCGGGCTGCGCGAGAAGGACGTCACCCTGCGCCTGTCCCGCGCCCTGCGCGACCGCCTCGAGGAGCGCGGCTTCCGGGTGGTGACGACCCGCGACGACGACCGCACCCTGAGCCTCGAGGAGCGCACCGCCATCGCCGAGGGCGCCGGCGGGGACGTCTTCGTCTCGCTCCACGCCAATGCGGCGCGCCGACGCAGCGCCCACGGCATCGAGACCTACTACCTCGACTCCACCCACGAGCGCCACACCCTGCGCCTCGCCGCCCTCGAGAGCGGCGTGGAGTCGAAGCACCTCGACGAGCTCCAGCGCACCCTGGCCAGCCTGCGCGTCTCCGCGGCCTCGGACCAGTCCGCCTCCCTCGCCAGCGAGGTGCACCGCGCCCTGGTCACGGGCCTGCGCGCGCAATGGCGCGACGTGGCGGACCTCGGCGTGAAGCAGGGACCCTTCTACGTGCTCTTCCTGTCGAGCATGCCCGCGATCCTGGTCGAGGCGGGCTTCCTCACCAACGGACCCGAGGCGCGCCGCCTGGGCAACCGGGAGTACATCGAGCGCACCGCCGAGCGCATCGCCGAGGGCATCGCCCGCTACCGGACGCGCCACGACTCGCGCCTCGCCGGAGAGGCCTCGTGATCGCCCGCCCGTCGGTGGAGGAGTTCGTCGTCGAGCTCGGGGCCGACGTGCCGGACCGGGAGGTCGACGTGCGCATCCCGGCGGGCGTGCGCGCCTACCTGGCCGCCACCCGGACCCATCTGGAGACCCTGCACCGCGGGGCCGCTTCGGGCGAGATGGTGAACCGCAGCCACGCCGACGCGGTGGACCGCCTGGTGCGCCGGCTGGTCCGGGTCGCCGAGGGCATCCACCACGCCCGGGGCGGGGAGCTGGGCAGCCCGGTCGCGATCGCCGCCGTGGGAGGCTACGGGCGGCGCGAGATGGCGATCCATTCCGACGTGGACCTGCTGTTCCTCCACGCCGGTGAGCTCTCGGCCCACGGCGAGGCGATCGCCAAGCGGGTCCAGCTCTGGCTCTGGGACGCCAACGTGGCGGTGGGGGGCGCGGTGCGCAGCCTGGACGAGACCCTCGCCCTCGGGCGCGAGGAGGCGTCGGTCTGCACGGCGATCCTCGACGCCCGCTTCCTGAGCGGGGACACGGCCCTCTTCCACGAGTTCGGCGACCGGGTCCGGCGCGAGCTGCTCGACGACCCCGAGCGCTTCGTGGCCGAGCGCTGGCAGGCGCTGCGGGAACGGCACGCGAAGTTCGGCGACTCCCTCTACCTGCTGCAGCCCAACGTGAAGGAGGGCGCCGGGGGTCTGCGGGACTACCACACCGCGTGGTGGGCGGCGTCGGCCCTGGTCCCGTCCCTGCGCAGCGTCGAGGACCTGCTCCACGTCGGGCTGTTCAGCGAGACCGAGATGGACGAGTACGGGGCCGCCCTCGACTTCCTGTGGCGGGTGCGCAACGAGATGCACCTGGTCGCGGGCCGCAAGTCCGACCAGATGGGCTTCGAGCTCCAGGAACAGATCGCCCAGGCCTTCGCGTACGAGGAGGACGAGAGCGAGCTGCCCGTGGAGCGCTTCATGGGCGCCTACTACCGCCACGCCCGGGTGGTCTCGAGCCTCTCCGAGGTGGTGATCTCCCAGAGCGCCGCCCGGGCCGCGCCCCAGGTGGTGCGGCCGCCCACCCGGGAGGTGGAGGAGGGCTTCCGCCTCGCCGAGGACCACCTCGAGATCCCCCACGCCGCGCACCTGCGCCAGCGGCCGGTGCGCCTGCTGCGCGCCTTCGCGGTCGCCCAGGACCACCAGGTGCCGCTCTCGCGCACGGCCCTGCGCCTGGTGCGGGACAACCTCGACGCCGTGGACGACGGGCTGCGCCACGACCCCGAGGCGGCGGCCACGCTGCTGCGCATCCTCGACAGCGAGCACCGGGTGATGCGCAGCCTGATGGCGATGAACGAGTGCGGGCTGCTCGGCCGCTACCTGCCCGAGTGGGAGCACATCGTCTGCCGCTGGCAGCACGTCATGCACCACACCTACACCGTGGACGTCCACTCGATCTTCCTGGTGGAGGAGCTGCGCCGGCTGTGGCGGGGCAAGTACGCGAAGGCCCACCCGGAGCTGACGGAGCTGGTGCGCTCCGTCGCCGACCGGCCGGCCCTCTTCCTGGGCGCGCTGCTCCACGACATCGGCAAGGGCCTGGGCGGCGACCACTCCAACAAGGGAGAGGGCCTGGCGCGCCGCTGCCTCGAGCGACTGGGCTTCGACCCGGAGCGGATCGACCGCATCGCCTTCCTGGTGCGGCAGCACCTGCTGATGTCCCACGTGGCCCAGCGCCGCGACCTCTCGGACCCGCGCGTGGTGGTCGAGATGGCGCGCGTGGCGGGGGACCGGGAGAACCTGCGGAACCTCTACCTGGTGACCTTCGCCGACATCCGGGCCTGCTCGCCCACGGGCTGGACGGAGTGGAAGGGGCAGCTGCTGCGCGAGCTCTACGAGCGGACCGCCGAGTTCCTCGAGTCGGGCCGGGACGACCCCGAGCGCGCCCTCGAGCAGATCGAGGCCCGCGTCGAGACCCGCCGCGACGGCGCCCGGCGCGAGCTGCGCCAGCTCGGCGTGGCCGACGCCAAGGTCGCTGCGTTCTTCGAGATGATGCCGCGGCGCTACTTCGTCTCCCACACGCCGCGCCAGATCGCCCGCCACGGACGGGTGCTGCTCGCCTACGACCGCCAGCGGCCCTTCGCCAGCGCGGTGCGCGAGATGCGGGGCGGCTTCTCGGAGTTCATCTTCTGCGCGCTGGACGTGCCCGGCCTGTACGCCAACGTGGCCGGCTGTCTCACCGCCGCCGGCATCAACATCCTCGGCTCCCACGTCTACACCACCCGCACGGGCCTGGCCCTCGAGGTCTACCGGGTCACCACGCCCACGGGTGGCGACGAGGAGAAGCGCCTCGTCTGGGAGCGGCTCGAGGAGCTGCTCGGGCGGGTGGTGGCCGAGGAGGAGAGCGTGTTCGAGATCCTGAAGCGCCGGCGCCGGCCCCTGGGCGCGACGCGCACGATCTCCCACACCCCGCCCAGCGTGTCCGTCTCGAACGACGAGTCGGACTTCTACACCATCGTCGACGTGTCGGCGAACGACCGCCTCGGCCTGCTCTACGACCTGGTCCACACCCTCACCGAGCACGGTCTCGAGATCTACACCTCGAAGGCCACGACGATCCTCGACCAGGTGGCGGACACCTTCTACGTGAAGGATCGCAAGCGCCGGAAGCTCACCGATGCGGACGCGGTGGCGCGCCTCCAGCGCGACCTGTTCGCGGTCACGCGGGACGACGGTGAGGAGCGCGAGGGCGCCCATGCCTGAGGCCCGGGGGCTCGACGCGGCGGTGGACGGCTTCCTGCACCACCTGGCCCTCGAGCGAGGGCTCTCGCCGCGGACCGTGGAGGCCTACGGCCGGGACCTGGCCCGCTTCCTGCGCTGGCTCGAGGCCCGGGGCGTCGGCGGGCCCGGGGATCTCGCCCCCGCGCACCTGACGGGCTTCGCGACGGACCTGGAGGCCGAGGGCCTGGCGCCGCGCAGCCGCGCGCGCAGCCTCGTGGCCGTGCGTCGCTTCGCGGGCCACCTCGCCGCCACCGGCGCCGTGGGTCGCGATCTCACCGAGGGCCTCGCGGCGCCGCGGCTGCCGCGCACGCTCCCCCGCGTGCTGCGCCCCGACGAGACCGAGGCCCTGATCGCCGCCGCCGCACCCGACGGCCCCCTCGGCCTGCGCGACCGGGCCATGCTCGAGGTGCTCTACGGCGCCGGGCTGCGGGTCTCGGAGCTGGTCTCCCTGCCGGTCTCGGGTCTCGACCTGCGGGCCGGGCTGCTGCGCGTGGTGGGGAAGGGGAGGCGCGAGCGCATCGTGCCCCTCGGCGAGCCGGCGCGCGACGCCATCGGCCACTGGCTCGAGGAGGGGCGCCCGCGGCTGCTCGAGAAGGCCCGCCGGGCCACGGACGCGCTCTTCCTCTCGCGCCGCGGCTCGGCCATGACGCGCCAGAACTTCTTCACGCGCCTGCGCGGCCTGGCCCGGCGGGCGGGGATCCCGACGGAGCGGGTCTCGCCCCACGTGCTGCGCCACGCCTTCGCGACGGACCTGCTCGAGGGGGGCGCGGACCTGCGCGCCGTGCAGTCCATGCTCGGGCACGCCGACCTGTCCACCACCCAGGTCTACACCCACGTGAGCCGCTCGCGCCTGCGGGAGACCGTGGAGGCTCGCCACCCGCGCGGAGGCGGCTCGGGCGCCGGGTCGTGAAGCGCCCCTCGCCCGCCTCGCTGCTGCGCGCCCTGCCCGAGGCCTCGCGGCCGCTGGTCGAGGCGGTGCTGGCCGAGGCCGAGCGCTGCGACGTGGGCGTGCTGCTCGTGGGCGGGCCCGTGCGCGACTGGCTCCTCGGGCGACCGCTGCGCGACGTGGACCTGATCGTCGAGCCCGAGCGCGGAGTCGGCGCCCTCGAGCTGGCGCGCGCCGCCGCGGCGCCGGAGGTCCGCATCGTGGCCCACGACCGCTTCGGCACGGTGCGGCTGGAGGCGCCGGACACGGTGGTGGACCTCGCCACGGTGCGGACCGAGACCTACGAGCGCCCCGGCGCGCTCCCCACCGTGGCCCCGGGCAGCGTCGAGCAGGACCTCCAGCGGCGCGACTTCAGCGTGAACGCCCTGGCCGTCCCGCTCTCCAGCGCGGCGCGCCGTAGCCGGCCGGGGGTGGTGGACGCGGGCAGCGGCCTCGAGGACCTCGAGGCCGGTGTGCTGCGGGTCTTCCATGCGCGGAGCTTCCACGACGACCCGACCCGCGCCCTGCGCGCGGCCCGGCTGGCGCCGCGCCTGGGCTTCTCCCTCACCCGCGGCTCCCTGCGCGCGCTGCGCTCGGCCCTGCGCGACGGGGCCTTCGGTGCGGTCAGCGGCGAGCGCTTCCGTGCCGAGTTCGAGAAGCTCTTCGCCGACGCCGTCCAGGGCCTCGATCCCGCCCGGGCGCTGCGCCTGCTCGCCGGCTGGCACGTGCTGCCCGCCCTCGAGCCCGGCCTCGGCCTCGCCACCGAGGCCGGCGCGCCCCTGCGCCGGCTCGGGCGCGCGGTGGCGGAGCCGCCCTGGCGCCCGCTGCGCCTGCGCCCCTGGGTGGCCGGGCTGATGGTGTGGCTGGCGCCCACGGACGCCTCGGTGCGCCGGCGCAGCCTGCGCCGCCTGGCGGTGCGCGGCGAGGTGGCCCGGGCGGTGGAGGGCTTCCCGAAGACCCGCGACGGCCTGCTGCGCAAGCTCGGCCGGGCGCGCGGCCGGGGCGCCGCGGATGCGGCCCTGCGTGGCACCGACGACGAGCTGCTGCTGGCGCTGCTGGCCTCGGCCCCGCCGAACCTGCGGCGGCGGATCGAGCGCTTCGCCCGGGAGGACCGCTTCGCCGAGCTCAGCGTGAGCGGCGACGACCTCGTGGCCATCGGGCTGCGCGGACCGGCGGTGGGCCGGGCGCTCGCGCGCCTGCGCGCCGCCTACCTCGACCGCCGGCTGCGTACCCGGGACGAGGCCCTGGCGCTGGCCCGCGAGCTGGCGGGAGGCTCGGGCGCGGGCTCCCGGGGCGGCTCGGCGCGCCGCTGAGGCGCCTTGCCCGGGGGGAGCGCATCCCCGATACTCCCCGCACCCCCCGCCCCGTGCACCGCCTCGTCCTCCGGGGAGCCCCCATGACAGCCAGTGGACCCGCCGACGGCGTCGTCGAGGCCCTCGCGACCGAGGGCGGCGAAGCGTGCGCGGTCAAGCTCCCCATCTTCGAGGGTCCCCTCGACCTGCTGCTCCACCTGATCCGCCTGAACGAGGTGGACGTCACCGACATCCCGATCTCCTCCATCGCCCAGCAGTACGTCGAGTACGTGGCGCTGATGCGGGAGCTCAACCTCGACGTGGCCGGCGAGTACCTGCTGATGGCCGCGACCCTCGCGTGGATCAAGTCGCGCATGCTGCTGCCGGCGCCGGAGGCCGTCGACGAGGAGGCCCCGGACCCGCGCGCCGAGCTGATGGCACGGCTGCTCGAGTACCAGCGCTTCAAGGAGGTCGCCGAGGAGATGGGCGAGCGCCCGCTGCTCGAGCGCGAGGTCTTCTCCGCCCGGGGCCCCGAGCCGGAGCCCACCCCCGACGCCGAGCGCGAGATCGCGGTGGACCTCTTCACCCTGCTCGACGCCTATCGCCGCGTCCTGCTGCGCGCCCGGGCCGCCGACGCCACCCACGAGGTCACCACCGAGACCATCACGGTGCGCGAGCGCATGGTGGCGGTGATGGCGGGGCTGCGCGAGGCCGCGGCCCTGGAGTTCGACGCGGTCTTCGAGAGCCCCGACGGCAGCGCGCCGAGCCGCGCGATGATCGTCACGACCTTCCTCGCCATCCTCGAGCTGGCCCGCCTCGGAGCGATCCGGCTCTTCCAGAGCCGGGGCGAGCAGGGCGAGCCCCGGGGCCCCATCCACCTGCGCCGCGGGCCCGATGGTGCCGCCACCTGGGACGAGCGCGTTTCCGACTACATGTGAGGAGTGCCCCTTGGACCGCGACCAGCAGCGCCACATCGTCGAAGCCCTGATCCTTGCCGCGCCCGAGCCGGTCTCGGCGGCGCGCCTCGCCGAGATCGTGCCCGGCCTGAAGCCGGCCCGGGCGAAGGAGCTCGCGGCCGAGCTGCGCGAGAGCTACGAGCGCGAGGACCGCGCCTTCGAGCTCTGGGAGGTGGCCGGGGGCTACCAGATCCGAACCCGCGCCGACTACGCGCCCTGGGTGAAGCAGCTCCAGAAGGAGCGGGCGCTGCGGCTCTCCCGCGCCGCCCTCGAGACCCTCGCCGTGGTGGCGTACAAGCAGCCCGTCACCCGCGCCGAGATCGAGCACATCCGGGGCGTCGACGTGGGCGCGGTGCTGCGCAGCCTCGTCGAGCGCAAGCTGATCCGCATCGCCGGGCATCGCGAGGTGCCGGGCCGCCCCATGCTCTACGGGACGGGCCGCCGCTTCCTCGAGGTCTTCGGCCTCGACAAGCTCGACGACCTGCCCACCCTGCGCGAGATCCAGGAGCTGATGCCCGGCCACGGCGAGGACGCCGAGGACGCGGCGGAGGCCGCGGACGCCGCGGCGCTCGGCGCGGACGAGACGCCGGACGGGTCCGAGGACGAGGGGCTGCCCGGGGACCCCGAGCCCGACCTCTCGGCCGAGGCCCTGGCGGAGCGCGGCGAGCTGCACTGAGGCGCGCCGGTGGGGACGCGGCTGCAGAAGCTGCTGGCCGCGGGCGGCGTGGCCTCGCGGCGCCGGGCCGAGGAGCTGCTGCGGGCCGGCCGCGTCCGGGTGAACGGCCGCGTCGCGCGCCTGGGCGAGCGGGCGGACCCGGACACCGACCGCATCGAGGTGGACGGCGTGCGGGTGAGCGCCGAGACCCACGCCTACTGGCTGCTCCACAAGCCCCGCGGCGTGCTCTCGACCCGCAGCGACTCGCGCGGGCGGCCGACGGTGCTGGAGCTGCTGCCGCGGCGCACCGTGGAGCGGCTGCGCCTGTTTCCCGTGGGCCGGCTCGACCTCGACTCCGAGGGGCTGCTGCTGCTCACCAACGACGGCGACGTGGCCCACGCGCTGCTGCACCCCTCCCTCGAGACCGAGCGCGAGTACCTCGTCACCGTGCGCGGGCGGCCCTCCGCCGCCGCGCTGCGACGGCTGGCCCGGGGCGTGCGCCTCGAGGACGGGGTCACCGCGCCGGCCCGGGTCGGTCGCACGCGCCACCTCGCGCGCCAGGATCGCAGCGAGATCTCCCTCACCCTGATCGAGGGTCGCAAGCGCCAGATCCGCCGCTCGCTCTCGGCGCTCGGGCACCCGGTGGTGCGGCTGGTGCGTCGGCGCATGGGCCCGCTGCGTCTCGGCGACCTCGAGCCCGGCGCGGCGCGACCGCTCACCCCCCGCGAGCGCAGCGCGCTGCTGCGGCACGCCCGGGAGCGATCGCCGCGGCCGAGGCGGGGAGCCCGGACCGGCGGCAGGCCGCGCGCAGCCGGTCGCTCCAAGACCGCGAGGGGACGCTCCAATCGCCGTCCAGAAAGCTCGAGCCCCATCTCGAGGCAGGCGACGATCTAGTTGATCTGTATGGGGTTTTCGGTTTAGGGTGGCTCCGGAAGGTGGGGGTGCCCATGCTGCCGAAGCTGCCGTTCGATCTCCCTGCATCCGCGCTGCGCCGAGCCGTGCTCGGGCTCCTCGCGGGCCTGCCGCTGTCCGCGGCCTCGGCCCAGGCGATCAGCGGCGTCTGCCCCGACGGCAGCATCTTCATCGTGCAGAAGGAGTCCCAGGTCCCCTGCAAGGCGGCCAAGCTGGTGGAGCCCGAGGACGTGCCGCCGATCCGGCCCGAGTACCTGCCGACGCCCTACACCTGGCAGGTCTACAACGAGACCCAGGACCCCAACAATCCCTACAACCTCATCGACGCCGCCCGCGAGGTGCGCGCGCTGCGCGACGGGGCCGCCGCCGGGGCCGGCCCGAACGGGGCCTCGGGCTCCGCTCCCGCCACGTCGCCGGGCACCGCCACCGCGGCGGTGGCGCCGCCGCGGGACGTGGCTCCCCTCGACCTGGGGCTCTCCGAGGCCGACGTCCGCGACCTCTACCAGCTCGTCGAGCTCTCCCAGGCCGCGGCGCCCGCCACCTTCGCGCGGGAGACCGCGGACGGCCGCGGCGTGTTCGAGGTGCGCCTGGCCCGTAGCCGGGCCTTCGAGGCGCGCCTGGGCGAGGCCTGGAGGTCCCGGGGCGGCCTCGAGCGGGGCGGCGTGCTGCTCTTCACCGCCCACTCGAAGCGGCCGGAGCGCTTCCACGCCAACCTGACCTTCATCCAGGGGCACCTCACCTTCCAGCCCGACGCCACCAACGCACGCCAGCTCGGCATCCTCCAGGGCCGCCTCGGCGAGCTCGCCGGCGACGAGGTGGTGCTGGGCTACGTGGTCCTGCCCGAGGCCATCGACCTGGCCCAGCCGATCCACGCCTACTGGAACGACCGGCACCTCGAGGTGCGGTTCCCCAACTAGCCGGTCCCCGCTAGCGCGGGAACGTCAGGTAGAGCTGGGTGTAGTAGAGCGTGCCGTCGGGGGCGCGCGCGACCCCGATGCCCGTGGCGTTGTAGGGGCGCGCCAGCAGGTTCCGGCGGTGCACCTCGGAGTGGATCCAGCCGGTCAGGATCTCGCGGTTCGGGTCGCCGCGCGTGGTCAGGCCGACGTTCTCGCCGGCCAGCGCGAAGCCCTCGACCCGCGCCGCCCCGAGGCGCTCTACCCAGCCCGCACCCTCGGGCGAGCGGTGGGAGAGGTAGCGGCGGCGCGCCATGTCGAGGCTGTGGGCCCGGGCGACGGCGTCGAGGTCCTTGCGGCGCTCGAGGCGGATCAGGTGGCGGTCGGCGCGGTAGCGATTCACCGCCTCGTGGAGCGCGGCCTCGAGGCCCGCCAGGGAGGCGTCGGGTTGGGCCGGCGCTCCCCAGGCGCGGGGCGCGGCCAGGGGGCCGAACACCACCAGCGCGATCCAGAAGCCGATCAGGAAGCCGATCGCCTGTCGCAGGTCCCGGGGCACGTCAGCGGGTCGCCGAGCCGGGGTTGCCCGAGTCCCAGGTGGTGGTGCGCAGGTCGCGCTGCTCGATGCGGGCCTCGCGCTCCTCGCCCACCAGCTCCCGGCGCTTGAGCCGACCCTCCTCGTAGTAGGACCGCTGGTCCACCAGTCCGTCGCCGTCGCGGTCCTCGTCCACCTGGAGGACGCGCTCGTCGGCGTCGAAGAAGGTCACCCGGTTCGGGCGGCCGTCGCCGTCGGCGTCCTCCTCCTGGCGGGCCAGGCGGCCGTCCACGTAGTGGTCGATGCGATCCCGGTAGCCGTCGCCGTCGCGGTCGTGCTCCTCGCGGGACATGCGGCCGTCGCGGTAGAAGCTCCAGGTGTCGAGGACGCCGTCGCGGTTCGTGTCGCCGCGGCGCCGCGCGACCTTGCCGTCGCGGTACTCGGTCCAGGCGTCCACGCGGCCGTCGAAGTCGTTGTCGACCTCGAGGCGCGCGCGCTCGCCGGTCTCGGGCTCGTAGTGGACGGTGCGATCCGGTGCGCCGTCGCCGTTCTCGTCGTAGAGATCGCGCACCAGGCGGCCCGCCTCGCGGTAGCTCCACTGGTCCGGGCGGCCGTTTCCGTCGCGGTCCACCACGTGGTCGGCGACGCCGCGGGGCGCCGCGGCCGTGGCGGCGTGCGGGCCGGGCGTGGAGGTTCGGGAGGGGGCCGGCGTGCCGCGCAGCGCGGCGAGCTCCTCGGCGATGCTCAGCGGACGCCGCGAGGGCGACGGCGCCGGCGCCGCGGTGTGCACCGGCGGCTGGGGCGGCAAGGCCGTCGCGCCGGAGGCCCCGCCCGCGGCCGGGGCCGCGGCACCCTGGCGGCGGGCGAGCTCGCGCTCCATGGCCTCCTGCTGGGCCTGCTCGCGGGCCTCCTGGAGGTCGGAGTAGCTGTAGCTGCGGGGCTTGGACTCGGCCTCCGCGGCCGGGGGCTCGTCCGAGCCGGAGACGAGGTCGTAGAGCGCCACGAAGGGGGCGGCCGCCAGCGCGAAGGGCACCTTCAGCACCTTCAGGAGGTACGGCTCCTGCTTGATGACCCGGCGGCTCTGGATCTCCTCGCCGGCGCCGCCGATGAAGGTGACGTTGCCGCCGCTCGGCGGTGCCGGCTGGGGGACGGCCCCGGGCTGCCCCGGTGCGGCGCCCGGCGCGCCGGGCTGGCCGGGTGCGCCGGCCGGGGCGCCGGGAGCGGCTCCCGGGTACGGGGGGAACGAGGGCCCGGTCTGGTTGGGCCAGAGGATCGTCGCCCCGACCCCGGTCTGGATCACGGGCTCGCGGTCGTCGGCGATGGTCCTGTTGGTGTAGGCGCAGCCGGCGGCGAGGCCCAGGGACAGTCCGGCGACGGCCAGGCGGGAGAGGAGCGGAGAGACGCGGAGCTTCGACATGGAGATCCTCGGCGCAGGTGTCCGACGGGAGGAACTGCAAGATCCATGCGCGCGATCGGGACGCGGGGCCGCCCCCCGGAAGGGTCGCGGCGGGCCCGGGTTCTCGGCCGAGTTGCCGGCCGGCTGCCGACGCCGGGTGCGCGGCCCGTGGGTAGGCGCCTTCCCAGGAAGGGAAGGGGGCGCCTCAGCCCTCGGCGTCGTCCCCGTCCGAGGCGCGGCCGAAGCGATCCACGGCCAGGGTGAGCAGCAGGCCGAGGAGCACGAGACCCGTGGCGCCGCCCGCCTGGCGCAGCCCCGGGGTAAAGCGGCGCAGCTCCCAGTCCTCCGGGTCCACGGCCGCCGCGGCCTCGGCGCTCAGGACCTGGCAGCGGTGGGTCTCGCCGGGCTGGGGGGCCACGCCCTCCTGGAAGGGCCACAGACCGACGACGGCGCCGACGAGCAGCCCGAGCAGCGCGCCGTAGGTGGGCTTGGGGAAGCGGATCAGTGCGAAGCGCAGCAGGTTGCTGATCCCCACCACGCCGAGCACCACGCCGATCCCCACCGGGATCACCACGGCGAGGGCCTCGCCGAGCAGTGCGGTGTCGAGGCCGTCGCCGACGCTGAGCAGCGCCTGCTTGAGCTGGTCGACGGCGCCGAGGATCGGCACGTACTGGCCGAGCAGCAGCAGCAGGTAGCCGCCCGAGACCCCGGGCAGGATCATCGCGCCGGCGCCGGCCACGCCCGAGAGCCCGAGCCGCAGGGTGTCGGGCCCGGTGGTGCAGCCGCCGGTGGGCTGGAACGCCATGGTGAGCATGATCCCGAAGCCGAGGGCCGCGCCGCCCCAGAGGCTCGGCGTCGCCGGGCGGCCCAGGCGCCACACCAGCGGCACGCCGCCCAGGGTCAGCCCGATGAACAGGCTGTACATCACCCAGCGGTGCTCGACGACCAGCGCCTTGGTGGCGCCGGCGAGGAGCAGGATCGCCAGGGCGGCGGCGCCCACCACGGCGCCCAGCAGCACGATGGAGCGCCAGCGGAAGCGCAGGGTGGTGAGCTCCGCGATGGCCGCGATGAAGGCCGGGTACACCCCCGCCGCCAGCAGCATGGTCCCGCCCGAGATCCCCGGCACCAGGTTCGCGAGGCCCATCAGCACCCCGCCCACGCCGCCGCGCACCAGCAGCAGCGAGAGGCCGGGCTCAGCCGAGCTTCGAGAGGATCTCTTCGGGTTCGGGGAATCGTCCGGCTTCATGCTTGGAGAAGACGAGCTCGCCGTCGGCGACCACGTCGAAGACGCCGGCGTCGCCCTTCACGAGCTCGGCCTCGACGCCCTTCGCCTCCCGGATGGCGGCCACCAGCCTGGTGGCCTGGGGGAGGTAGTTTCAGCGAACGCAGTAGGTGATGGTGATCTTCACGGCGTCTCCTCCGCGCGGGCCGGGCGCTACTTTAGCAGCATGTGCGGGCGCTACACGCTGACCGCCACGCCGGCCGCGGTGGCGGAGCACTTCGGGCTGGAGACGCTCCCGGACGTCGAGGCGCGCTACAACGTCGCGCCCGGCCAGCCCGTGCCCGTGGTCCGGGCCGCCGTGGACGGGTCGCGCCGGCTCGAGCGGCGCCGCTGGGGGCTGGTGCCGGGCTGGGCCGCGGATCCGGGTATCCGCGCGCGGCTCATCAATGCGCGGCGTGAGACGGTGGCGACGAAGCCCGCCTTCCGGGACGCCTTCCGCCGCCGCCGCTGCCTCGTGCCCGCCGACGGGTTCTTCGAGTGGTCCGCGCAGCGCGGCGCCCGCCAGCCCCAC
The DNA here is from genome assembly GCA_028277885.1 of Myxococcota bacterium. Taxonomy (GTDB): domain Bacteria; phylum Myxococcota_A; class UBA9160; order UBA9160; family UBA6930; genus JANQFK01. The sequence continues at coordinate 357,276 of JANQFK010000022.1, read as the reverse complement.
CACATCCACCTGCCCGATGCGGGCGTGTTCGCCTTCGCGGGCCTCTACGAGCGCTGGCGTCCCGGGGAGCCGGGCGAGGCCCTCGACACCTGCACGATCCTCACCGCCGCCGCCAACGACCGGGTGCGCGGGCTCCACGACCGCATGCCGGTGATCCTGGCTCCCGACGCCTACGCGGGCTGGCTCGACCCCGGGCTCGAGGACGCCGCGGAGCTCGAGCGCCTTCTGGACTCGGCGGCGGGGCCCTGCGGCGAGCTCGTGCACCGGCCCGTGGCGCTGCGGGTGAACGACGCCCGCCGCGATGCGCCGGACTGCCTCGACGACCCCGAGCCGCCGCCCCAGGCGGAGCTCTTCTAGGTGCAGCCCGCGAGGCTGCGCGCTCGCCTGCGCGCCGTGCTGCTCGTGGGCGTGGTGGCGCTCTTCGTGCTCTCGGTGCCCTGGTATCGCGCCGCCACGCCGGCCGGCGAGGAGCCCGCGCGCTGGCTCGGGCTGCCCGACTGGGTCGCGGTGGCGCTGCTCTGCTACGCCGCGGCCGCGCTGCTGAACGGCGCGGCCTGGCTCCTCACCGACATCGAGGAGGGATCCGACGAGGGAGGCGAGGGGTGAGCCTCCCCACCCTCGGCGTGATCGGCCTCGCCCTCTACCTCGTGGCCCTGGTGGGGGTAGCGCTGGTGGCGCGGCGCGCCCGCCGCGACCTCTCGCCCTCGGACCACTTCCTGGCCGGCCGCGAGCTCGGCGCCTTCGTGCTGCTGCTGACCCTCTACGCCACGGCCTACAGCGGCAACTCCCTGCTGGGCTACCCCGGCGAGGCCTACCGCCGCGGCTTCAGCTTCGTGATGGCCACGGGCTTCATGATGGCGATCATCGTGGTCTTCCACGCGCTGGTCCCGCGCCTGCGGCCCCTGGCGGTGCGCCACCGCTTCGTGACGCCCGGGGACTGGGTGCGCCATCGCTTCGGCGAGGACGCTGCGGCCCGGGCGCTGCGCATCGCCGTGGCGCTGCTGATGAGCGTCGCCCTGGCGAACTTCCTGCTCGCCCAGCTGAAGGCCATGGGCGAGCTCACGGCGACGGTGACCGGCGGCTGGGTCCCCTACGCGGCGGGGGTGATCGGGCTCGCGGGGATGATCCTCTTCTACGAGACCCTGGGCGGGATGCGGGCCGTGGCGTGGACCGACGCGGCCCAGGGCCTGCTGATGCTGGTGGGCCTCGGCACGCTCCTCGCCTGGCTGCTCGGCGAGGCCGGGGGCGTGGCGGCGACGGTGGAGCGCATCGCCGCCCTGCGCCCCGAGGCCCTGGCCGTGCCCGACGCCGCCGAGTGCGCCAACTGGTTCAGCACCATCGCGCTGCTCGGGCTGGCGAGCGTCGTCTACCCCCAGGCCATCCAGCGCGTCTACGCGGCGCGCAGCGCGCGCAGCCTGCGTCGCGCCCTCGCCGTGATGACCTTCATGCCCCTCACCACCACCCTGGTCGTGACCCTGATCGGCTGGGCCGCCATCCCGCGCCTCCAGGGCCTCGGCACCCTGGAGGCGGACTCGGTGATGCCGCGCCTGCTCGGCGAGTGGGCCGCGGTGGGCCCCTTCGTGGCCGTGCTCGCCGTGCTGGTGTTCCTGGGCGCCCTCGCGGCCATCATGTCCACCGCGGACTCGGTGCTGCTCTCCCTCGGCTCGGTGATCGCCGAGGACGTGATGGGCCGGCCCCGCCAGGACCCGGCCACGACGCGCCTCGGCAAGCGCATCGCCGGCGTCGTCACCGTCGGCGCCGTGGTGCTGGCGCTCTCCGAGGGGCTCACGCTGTGGGGGCTGCTGGAGGTGAAGCTCGAGCTGCTGATCCAGTGCGTGCCGGCCTTCCTGCTGGCGCTGCACTGGCGGCGCCTCGGGCCCGCGGGCTGCCTCGCCGGGCTGGCGGCCGGCACGCTCTTCCTCGCCGCCGCCGGCGCCCTCGGCGTGCGCCGCATCGGCGGCCTGCACGCGGGGGTGATCGGCCTGGCGGTGAACGGGGCCGTCGCGGTGGCGGCGACGGGGCTCGGGCGGCTCGCCGCGCCTCGGCGGGCGGCGTAGAATCCGCCGCGATGGATGCGCGACGGGCGCTGGTGCTCTCGGGTGGCGGCGCTCGCGGCGCCTACGAGGCGGGGGTCCTCGACTACCTCCTGAAGGAGCTGCCGCGGCGCATCGGCGGCCCGGTGCGCTTCGACCTGATCACCGGCGCCTCGGTGGGCGCGATCCACGCCTGCTTCCTCGCCGGCACCGCCCACGAGGGCCCGGCCCGGGCCGACCGCCTGGCCGAGATCTGGTCGAGCATGCAGCTCGGCGAGATCTTCCACCTCTCCACCGGGGAGGCCCTGCGCATCCCCCGGCGCCTGTTCGGGCTGGTGCGCGGGCACGGACCGCTGCGTCCCGGGCGCCTGCCGCCGCGCCTGCACGGCCTGCTCGACACGGCGCCCCTCGAGCGCATCGTCCTCGACCGCATCCCCTGGCGGTCGATCCGGCGCAACGTGCGCCAGGGCCGGCTCACGGCGGTGAGCGTGGCCGCCACCCAGATCGCGACGGGGCGCGTGGTGGTGTTCACCGAGCACGCCACCCCCGAGCGCATGCCCTGGACCCGGGATCCCTCCATCCTCGGCCGGGCGGTGCGCCTCGGCCCTCACCACGCCCTTGCCTCGGCCGCGATCCCGATGCTCTTCCCGGCCGTGCGGGTGGAGAACACCTACTACGCGGACGGCGGGATCCGCCTCAACACGCCCCTCGCCCCGGCCCTGCGCCTCGGCGCCACCCACGTGCTGGTGATCGCCCTCAGCCACGGCACCCGGATCGGCGAGGACGCCGAGCAGGCGGCGGGTCGCATCGAGTCCTACGGCAACCCGGTCTTCCTGTTCGGCAAGGTCCTGAACGCGCTGCTCCTCGACCACGTGGACGCCGACCTCGCCCACATGCGGGTCATCAACGACATCCTGAGCGGGGGCACCGAGGCCTTCGGCGAGAGCTTCCTCGAGAAGGTGAACGCGGTGGTGACCCGGCACCGAGGCCAGACCTTTCGGGTGGTGGAGGACCTGGTGATCCGGCCCTCGGAGGACCTGGGCCGGGTGGCGGCCGAGGTGCTGGTCCAGCAGCGCGAGGAGGGCCGGATGTCCGCGGTGCTGCGCCTGCTGCTCGGCGCCGTGGGGGTGGGGGAACAACCCACCGAAGCGGACCTGCTCTCGTACCTCCTGTTCGACCGCGAGTACACCGAGCGGCTGATCGAGCTCGGGCGCGCCGACGCGCGGGCCCAGGAGTCGGCCCTCGCCGCGTTCTTCGCGGACTGAACCCCTTCCACTGACACAAGCCCGGGCCGGCGACCACGAGCCCCCAGGGAGGGTGCGGGGGATGGGTTTGCGACGAGCCAGGTCTTGGCGTTGGATCCTCGGACTCGCGGCGCTCGCGGCGGCACTCGTCGCGGGGGTGGGCAGTGCGCCGCCGGCCGCCGCGATCTCGATCGGACCCGGAGAGACCCTCGACATCCCCTTCGTGATCGCCGGGACGCCCGAGGTGGCGGGCGGCGTCGACGTCTTCACGCTCTCCCTGGGCGCCGGCAGCGGGGCGTCGGGGCTCGACAGCCTCACCGTGCAGCTGATCGACGAGGGCGTGGTGCTCGGCGAGTCCACGGGGGGCTTCCAGACCCTCTACGGCTTCACCGAGCCCGGCAGCCTGTGGACCCTGAACGCGGTGCCCGCCGACCTCTCGACCCTGGCCGACGACGGCACCGACGCCGGCGTGGTGCGGCTCATCCCGAGCTTCGTGCCCTCGGCCCCGACGCCGAGCCTGGACGTCGAGCTCCCGCTGCTGATGATCGGGCGCGGCACCCAGGCCTCGGGCCTGCTGCCGGCGTCCTTCGGGCCCGTGGTGATCCCCGAGCCCGGCACCGCCGTGCTGCTCGGCCTGGGCGTTCTGGGCCTCGCGGCGCGCCGGCGAGGGGCGGCGCCCATCGGGTAGGATCGCGGGCGTGAGGCTCGTCGCGCCGCTGCTGCTCCTCCTCGGGCTGGCCCCGGGCTGCGGGCCGCTCGCCAGCCCCGACGTGGACCGCAACGGCCTCGTGGACGCCGACGACCTGGCCCGGGTCGAGGCCTGTCGCGGCGTCCCCACACCCCCGACCGGCGACTGCCGGGGAGCCGACGCCGACGCCGACGGCGTGATCGACGGCGACGACGCGGCCTACGTGTCGGCGCGCTTCGGGGTGGTGCGCTGCAACGGCTCCGCGGCGTTGTGCGAGCGGGCCTACGACGAGGTCGCGTACCCGACCTCCCACAACGCCTTCTCGATCCTGGAGGAGTGCTGCTTCGCCCGCAACCAGCTCCTCTCGATGCCCGAGCAGATGGAGCGGGGCATCCGAGCCCTGATGCTCGACACCCACTACCACGAGGACGGCCTCACGCCCGGCGTGTTCCTGTGTCACGGCTTCTGCGGGCTCGGCCCCCGACTGAAGCCACTCGGCGAGGGGCTGGCGGAGATCCGGAGCTTCCTGGAGCGCCATCCCGCCGAGGTCCTCACCCTGATCTTCGAGGACTACGTCGCCCTGGCCGATACCCAGGCCGCCTTCGCTGCCGCGGGCCTGCTTCCCTTCGTGCACGGTCAGGCTCCCGGGGTGCCCTGGCCCACCCTCCGGGAGATGATCGAGGCCGGCCGCCGGCTGGTGGTCTTCACCGATCGCAGCTTCCCGGACGCGCCGCCCTGGTACATGGACTGGCGGCGGCACGCCGTGGAGACGGGGTTCGGCTTCGCGAGCCCCGACGCCTTCTCCTGTGCGGACAACCGCGGCGACCCCGCGGCGCCCCTCTACATCCTGAACCACTTCATCACGCCGGCGGACAGCTTCGGCGTGGCGGCCGAGCAGGTGAATCAGCCCGGCGTGCTCTTCGGCCGCGCCGTCGCGTGCTGGGCCGAGCGCGATCGCTTTCCGAACTTCGTCACCGTGGACTACAGCGGTCGGGGCGACGTGGTCGGGGTGGCCGCGATGCTGAACGAGGTGCGGCGCCTCGGCGTCGATCCCGCCGCGCTCCAGGCAGCCGGGTTCTAGTCGTCGCCGGCTTCCCGGGGCCGGTCGTCGTAGAGCCGCGCCCGCATCCGGCGCATGCCTCCCAGCCAGCGGTCGGGGTCGCCCGCCTTGCGCTTCACGTACTCGGCGACCTCGGGGTGGGGGAGGATCAGGAAGCGCTCCTCGGCGAGGCCGCGCACCACCGCCTCGGCCACGGCGTCGGGCTCGATCAGGGTGGGGGCCAGGTGGGCCGCCACCCCGGCCGCGCCGGCGCCCTCCACCATGGGGGTGCGCACGCCCTGGGGACACAGGCAGGAGACGCCGATCCCGGCGCCGCCGTAGCGGATCGCCAGCCACTCGGCGAAGGCCACCGCGGCGTGCTTGGTGACCGAGTAGGCCTGGGTGCCGAAGTCCGTGAGCAGGCCCGCCGCCGACGCGGTGCCGAGCCACCAGCCCGCGCCGCGCTCGAGCCAGCCGGGCAGCACCGCCCGGGCGCCGTAGACGTGGGCCATCAGGTTCACCCGCCAGCTGCGCTCCCAGTCGGCGTCGCTCGCGAAGGGGCCCGAGGCGAGGGGCTCGGTGCCCGCTCCGAGGGCCACGCCCGCGTTGGCGCAGAAGAGGTCCACGGCGCCGAGCCGGGCGTGGGCCTCCTCGACGCCGCGGCGGACCTCGGCCTCCACCCCGACGTCGAGGGCGAGGGCGAGGCCGCCGCAGGAGTCGGCCACCGCCCGGGCGCCGGCGGCGTCGCGGTCCGCCACCACCACGCCCCGCGCGCCCTCGGCGGCGAAGCGGCGGCAGAGGGCCGCGCCGATCCCGCTCGCGCCGCCGGTCACGAAGGCCACCCGGTCCCGAAGCTCCACGCGGCCAGGGTAGCGCGGGCGCGCAGCGGGCCCTGCTAGAATGCCGGGCCGTGCCGAGCTTGAGCGTCGTCGTGCCCTGCTACAACGAGCGGCCCACCCTGGAGACCGTGGTGGCCGCGATCCGGGCCACGCCCGTCGAGGACGTGGAGATCATCCTGGTGGACGACGGCTCCACGGACGGCACCCGGGAGCTGATCCGGGAGAAGCTCGAGGACCGCGTGGACCGGGTGGTGCTGCACCCCGAGAACCGCGGGAAGGGCGCGGCCCTGCGCTCGGGCTTCGCCGCCGCCACCGGCGACGTGGTGCTGGTCCAGGACGCCGACCTCGAGTACGACCCCCAGGAGTACCCGAAGCTGCTGGCCCCGATCCAGGCGGGCCAGGCCGACGTGGTGTTCGGCTCGCGCTTCGCCGGCGGCGAGGCCCACCGGGTCCTCTACTACTGGCACTCCCTGGTGAACCACTTCCTCACCACCCTGTCGAACGCCTTCACCAACCTGAACCTCACGGACATGGAGTGCGGCTACAAGGTGTTCCGCCGCGAGGTGCTCCAGCGCATCCGCCTGGAGGAGGACCGCTTCGGCTTCGAGCCCGAGGTGACCGCCAAGGTGGCGCGCCTCGGGGTGCGGATCTACGAGGTGGGCGTCTCCTACGCGGGCCGCACCTACGGCGAGGGCAAGAAGATCGACTGGCGCGACGGCGTTCGCGCCCTGTACTGCATCCTCCGCTACAACCTGCTCCGCTAGCCGAGCGAGCCCTCCGGGCTCGCTTTGCGGCGGAAGCCGACCCATCCTGGGTCGGCCTCCTGGAGGGGGGCGGGAGGAGACGCGCGTGGACGACGCAGCCCTGGCGGAGCACGCCGCGCGGATCGAGCGCGACGGCTTCACCGTCCTGCCGGACGTGATCGAGCCGGACCTGCTCGAGGGGCTGGCCGCGGACCTCGAGCGCCTGGAGCGCGAGCTGGGTACCCGGCCGAGCCGCAACGACTTCGAGGGCACCCGCACCGTTCGCATCTACAACCTGCTGCGCCACGGTCCCGGCTTCGAGCGCATCCCCGTGCACCCCGAGGTGCTGCCCCTGGTGGAGCGCGTCCTCGACCCCGGCTGCCTCGTCTCCTCGCTCTCCTCCATCGCCATCGAGCCCGGCGAGACCCCCCAGCCGATCCACGCCGACGACCAGGTGATCCCCCTGGCGAAGCCCCACGCGGCGGTGGTGTGCAACACCATGTGGGCCCTCACCGACTTCACCGAGGCCAACGGCGCCACCCGGGTGGTGCCCGGGAGCCACCGCGCCGACCACTCGCCGGACTACGGGCGCCCCTACGAGAGCGTGCCCGCCGAGATGCCCCGGGGCAGCGTGCTGGTCTGGCACGGCAGCCTGTGGCACGGCGGCGGAGCCAACCGGAGCCGCGGGCGCCGCGTCGGCATCGCGATGAACTACTGCGCCGGGTTCATCCGCCAGCAGGAGAACCAGCAGCTGGGCCTCTCGCCGGAGCGGGTGCGCGGCTTCCCGCCCCGGCTCCAGGAGCTGGTGGGCTACGGCGTGTACCGGCACCTGATCGGCCACGTCGAGAAGCGCAGCCCGGCCTCGCTGCTCGGGGTCGAGGGCGACCAGCGGATGGTCTGGGATCGCTGAGGGCCGGCACCCGAGCGGCAGGCGCGCCGGCAAGGCCGCGCCGGCTTTCGCGAAGCCTCCCGGCGCGGTCGCGCCGTCGGGACGCGAGCGGCTCAAGCGTCGCCCGGGACCGCCCGAAGCGTTCTCGTGGCACTGCAGACCCCCCAGCTCCAGCGGAGCCCGCTGCCGTGAGCGGCGACGCCCCGCGCCAGCGCCTCGGGCGCGGCAGCCGGCTCGTGGTCCAGGACGCCCACGGCGTCCCCTACGAGGTGGTCGTGGAGCGGGTCGAGGAGGGCAGCATCCTCGTGGACGCCTCCGAGGCGCCCGTGCGTCCCGGCGAGAGCGTGCTGCTCGAGCACCGGGTCGCCGGCGACGCCCGCTACCGCACCCGCGCCCAGATCGTGGAGGACGGCCGGGCGGTGCGCCTGCACCCGCTCGACCGCTGGGAGCGGGACAACCAGCGGGCCTTCGCGCGCGTCCGGACCTACGGACTCGAGGTGACCCTGACCCGCCCCCTCGACGACCTGCGCGACGACGAGACCGAGCCGCCGAGCGAGCCCCGGGACGCCAAGCGCTTCAAGCTGCTCGACGTGAGCGCTGGCGGAGCCGCGATCCGCGCCGAGCCCCACTTCGAGATCGGCGAGGAGGTGGTGTGCCACTTCGAGCTGCCCGGCGAGTGCTGCTTCGCGCTGCCGGCGCGGGTCGCGCGCGTCGTGGCCAGGAACCCGACCTCGGGCCGCGCCACCCTGGGCGTGGAGTTCCTGGGCCTCGACGAGAGCGACCGGGCCGCGCTCCTGCGCTGGGTCTACCGCGAGCAGACGCGGCGCCGGAACACGCGCTGAGCGCGCGCCGGGCGCGCCGTCGCCCAGCCCCTACCTCGCCGCCGAGGCGTCGGGGTCCGCCAGGATCTCGTCGATCGCCACCTCGCGCCCCTCGGCGGCGCTGCGCGCGGCGGCCAGCGCGAAGGCGAGGGTCTGGCGCGCGTCCGCCAGGGTCTGGCTCGCGGGGCGGCCCTCGGCGAGGGCGTCCACGAGCTCGCGCCCGGCGGCCCGGAAGGAGTCCGCCCAGTCCGTGGCGAGGTCGTGGAAGGCCCGGGTCTCGCCCTCGCGGTAGACCACCAGGGACGGCTCCTCGAGCAGCCGCCCGGTGCAGCGGTTCACCCAGACGATCCCCTCGCTGCCGCGGACCTCCACGCGGTCGTCGGAGACGTAGTACTTCGAGGGCACCCGCATCCCGGTGGAGGCGATCACCTCCCAGGAGCCGTGGCGCGGCGGGTCGCCGGCGTAGCGCCAGGAGACCAGGGCCGGCCCGTCGATCCAGGCGTCGTCGCCGAGGCGGGTCCAGTGCACGAAGGCGTGGACCCGCTCCACCGGGGCGGGCACGAACAGGCGGCCCATCTGGAAGCAGTGGTAGCCGTGGTCGAAGGTGGTGGCGCCGCCGCCGCAGCGGGCCGGGTCGAGGCGCCAGGCCTGGGTCTCGGGCGTCACCTCCCAGCCGTCGCCGAAGCGGCCGGCCGCGGTCTTCACCCGCACCGAGAGCGGCGTCCCGATGGCGCCGGCCTCGATGAGCTCGAGGGCCTTCCGGTGGGGCTCGTAGTGCATGAAGTTCTCGACCACCCGCAGCACGCGCCCGCTGCGCGCGGCCGCGGCCTCCACGCGGTCGAGCTCCGCCAGGGTGCGGGTGGGGGGCTTCTGGAGCGAGACGTGCTTGCCGGCCTGGAGGGCCGCCACCGCGTGGGCCTCGTGGAGGTGGTGGGGCGTCAGGATCTCCACCGCGTCGACCTCCGGATCCGCGAAGAGCTTCTCCGGGTCGACGTGGACGCGGCGCGCCCCCCAGGCCTCGGCGCGGCGCCGGGCCGCCGCCTCGTCGAGGTCGCAGACCGCCACGATCTCGGCGTCCGGGTGCTCGAGGTAGCCCAGGCACTGCAGGTCGGCGATGCGGCCGCAGCCGAGGAACCCCATGCGGATCGGGGGCTTCGGCACGCCTTCCTCCCACTTGACTCGAGCTGCCGGCCGACTCGAGCTGCCGGCCGCGAGGGCCTCAGGCTGCCGGCGGGGAGACGAGCAGCAGGGCCAGGAGCGCGGCCCGCTCCGCGAGCCTTCCGGTGTCGAGGAACTCGTCGGGCGCGTGGGCCCCGCCGCCCACCGCTCCGAGGCCGTCGAGGGTAGCGGTGAAGAGGCTCGTGGTGTTGCCGTCCGAGGCGCCGCCCGCGGTGCCCTCGCCGAGCTCGAAGCCGAGCGCCGCGGCGTGGCTCCGCGCCCGCTCGAAGAGCGCGCGGTTGCGCGGCGTCGGCTCCATGGGGGCCTTCGCGAAGCCGCCCTCGACCTCGATCCGGGCGCCGGGCAGGGTGGGGGGCAGCGCTCGGATCGCCGCCTCCACGCGCCCGGCGTCCGCCGCCGAGAGCACGCGCGCCTCCACCCGGGCCCGGGCCTCGGGGGCCACCACGTTGGGCCCGAGGCCTCCCTCGACGACGCCCACGTTGACGGTGACGCCGCGCTCCCGGTCCGCCAGGGCCTGGAGGTGCTGGATCACGTGGGAGAGCTCGAGGATGGCGCTCACGCCGGCCTCGGGGTCGAGGCCCGCGTGGGCGGCGCGTCCCACCACGCGCAGCCGGAAGCGGCCGACGCCCTTGCGCGCGGTCTTGAGCCGGCCCTCGGGGCCGAGGGAGGGCTCCATCACGAACGCGCGCTCGGCGAAGGGTGCCAGCCGGCGCACGTGGCGGCCGGTCTCGGGGCTGCCGATCTCCTCGTCGGCGTTCAGCAGCACCACCGGCTCGAGGGCGGGGGCGAGGCCGAGGGCCTCGAGGGCGCGCAGGGCGAAGACCATCTGGGTGAGCCCGCCCTTCATGTCGTAGACGCCGGGGCCGCTCAGGCGCTCGCCCTCGCGCCGCAGGGGCAGGGTCTCGAGGCTGCCGCGGGGCCAGACCGTGTCGACGTGGCCCAGCAGGAGCTGGCGCGGCCGGCCGCGCTCGCGGCCGCGCCGGCTCGCCCAGAGGGCACCGCCCGTCGCCCGGCCGCGCAGGCGTCGGGTCCGGAAGCCCCGCTCCGCGAGCTCGGCGGCGAGGACGGCGAACACGGGGTCCTGGCTGCCCGGATCCGACGAGGGCGACTCGAGGCGCGCCAGGCGCTCCACCCAGTCGATCATCTCGTCGCGTCGCGCCTCGAGCCAGTCGCGCACGCGGCCGGCGGCCTCGCTCGGCCCGACCGGCCCGGACTCCCGGTGCGCCGCCTGGGCGGGGGTCATCGAGTGGCACTCCTCTCCGGGCCCCGGTCGAGCCGGAGCCTCCTCTCCTAGGATAGGATCGGAACGACGCCCGTCCCCGTTGACCCGGAGCCACAGGCTCCGGCGGGCGTCGACCCCGGAGCGGGAGCCCGCCGATGCCGTCCCAGACCGTCGCCTTGCCCGCCCCGGAGCCCGTCGCGCTGCGGGTCTTCGCCTGGACGGTCTTTCCGGTCGTGCTGACCGCGACCCTGGGCGGGGCGCTCTGGACGATCGCCCGGGGCGTCGAGCCCGCCGTCGCGGTGCTGCCCTTCCTGATCGGTGGCTACGCGGTGATCGCCGGGCTCGAGCGGGTCGTTCCGCTGCATCGCTCGTGGCTGCACTCCCAGGGCGACCTGGCGGCCGACATCGGCCTCGCGGCCGGCAACGGGCTGCTCAACCGGCTGGCCGAGCCCGCGCTCCTCGCCGCCTGCGCGGCGGCCGGCCTCGCGCTCTCCGAGCGCATCGGCGTGACGCTCTGGCCCGGGCACTGGCCGCTCGTCGCCCAGCTCCCCCTCGCCCTGGCGGTGGCGGAGCTCGTGGAGTACTGGGTGCACCGCTCCATGCACGAGCGCGACTGGCTGTGGCGCTTCCATGCCGTGCACCACAGCGCGCCGCGCCTCTACTGGCTGAACGCCGCGCGCTTCCATCCCGTGGACCTCGCGCTGGTGGGGACGGGCAAGATGCTGCCCCTCGCGCTGCTCGGCTGCGGTCCGGCGTGCCTCGCCCTGGTGGTGCTGTTCTCGGCCATCCACGGGGCCTTCCAGCACTCGAACCTGCCGCTGCGCCTGGGTCCGCTGAACTGGGTCTTCAGCATGGCGGAGCTGCACCGCTGGCATCACTCGCCCCGGGCCGAGGAGGCCAACCACAACTACGGCGGCAACCTGATCCTCTGGGACGTCGTGTTCGGCACCCGCTGGCTGCCGGCGGACCGCGAGCCCCCGGAGGCCATCGGGATCGAGACGCTGCCGGCGTTCCCGATGGGCCTGTGGGCGCTGCTGGCCTCGCCGTTCCAGTGGGCGCGGGTGCGGGCGCAGGCGGCCGGGCCGGAAGCTGCGGGGGTGGGGCGGCGCCCTGCGAATTCCGGTGCTTGAGGGCCCGAAGCTCGAAGCGGCTCGAGCCCCGGGGAGGCCCGGGTGAGCGCGCCGGAGCGAGGGCCCGGGCGCCCGACGCCGCCCATCGCGCTCGCCGACCCGGGTGCGGCGCCGGCGCGGATCGCCGCGCGGCGGGTCGAGCCCGATGCGGCCCTGCTGGCGCGCCTCGGCGACGCGTGCGCCGAGGTGGTGACGGACCCCGCCCAGCTCGGCGAGGCCAGCCGCGACTGGTGGCCGCTGGCGGCCTTCTGGGCCGCGGAAGGGGCGCTCCCCGCGCGGGCCGCCGCCGTGGCGCGAGCCACGAGCCGCGACGAGGTCGCGGCCGTGCTGGCACTCTGCAACGAGGCCCGGGTGCCGGTCACGGTGGCGGCCGGGCGCAGCGGGGTCTGCGGCTCGTCGCTGCCGCTCCACGGCGGCGTGGTCCTCGACCTGTGCGGGCTCGCGGGAGTGGTCGAGGTGGACGACGCCTCGCTGCTCGTGCGCGTGCGGCCGGGCACCTTCGGCGACCGCTTCGAGGACGCGCTCCAGCGCGAGCACGGGCTCACCGCCGGCCACTGGCCCCAGTCCCTGGCGCTCTCCACCGTGGGGGGCTGGATCGCCTGCCGCGGCGCCGGCCAGCTCTCGACGCGCTACGGCAAGATCGAGGACATGGTGGCCGGCCTCGAGGTGGTGCTCGCCGACGGCCGGGTGGTCCACACCGGCGGGCACCCGCGCGCCGCCGCCGGCCCCGACCTCACCCAGCTCTTCGTGGGCAGCGAGGGCGTCCTCGGCGTGGTGACCGAGGCGCAGCTGCGCGTGCATCCCCGGCCCGCGGGCGAGCGCCGCGCCGCGTTCGCGTTCGAGCGCTTCGAGGACGGCCTCGAGGCCTGCCGCCGAATCCTGCGCCGCGGCGCCACGCCGGCGGCGCTGCGCCTCTACGACGCCACCGAGGGGGTGCGCCACGGCGGGCCCGAGGGACGCAGCCTGCTGCTCGCCCTCGACGAGGGCGAGCCCGCGCTGGTGGACGCGGGCTTCCTCGTCGTCGAGGCCGAGTGCGCCGCGGCGGAGCGCCTCGACGAGGCCCTCGTGGAGCGCTGGCTCCAGCACCGCTTCTCGGTGGTTCCCTTCGAGAAGCTCGTCGCCCGCGGGCTCGTTGCCGACACCCTCGAGATCTCGGCGCCCTGGTCGCGGCTGGCGTCGATCTACGCTGCGGTGGGGGAGGCGGTCCGGGCCCTGCCGGACACCGTCGCGGTGTCGGCCCACCAGAGCCACGCCTACTCCGACGGGGCGTGCCTCTACTTCAGCATGGCCGCACGGCCCGCCGCAGGCGCCGGAGGGGGAGGGGACGCCTGGTACCGCGACGCGTGGGACGCCGCGACCCGCGCCGTGCTGGCGCGCGGCGGCTCGCTCTCCCACCACCACGGCGTCGGCCTGAACCGGGCGCGCTTCGTGGCCGAGGCCCTGGGCACCGGGCTCGAGGTGCTGGCCGGCGTGAAGCGGGTCCTCGACCCCCACGGCATCCTCAACCCCGGCAAGCTCGGGCTGCCGAGCCCCTTCGGCCCGGTGGGCTGGCCGTGAGCCGTGCGGCGGGCTAGGAGGCCGACCCGGGATGGGTCGGCTTCCGCCGCAAAGCGAGCCCGAAGGGCTCGCTCAGCTAGCGGGCGGGAGCCGTCGCCGCGGCCGTGACGCGCGTGCTGGCCATCGATGCCGGCACCAGTCGCGTCCGCGCGGCGGTGGTCGACGACGCGCCGCGGGTGGTGGCCGAGCGCGCGCGTCCCGCGCCGGCGAGCCACCCCGGGCCCGGGCGCGTCGAGCTCGACGCCCGGGCCCTCGCCGACAGCGTCCTCGAGCTCGCGCGGGCCGTGCTCGCCGAGGCCGGCCCGGTCGCGGCCGTCGGGCTCACCGGCCAGCGCGCCACCACGGTGGTGTGGGACCGCGCCGGCGGCGAGCCAATCGCTCCCGCCCAGGGCTGGCAGGACCTCCGCACCCTGCGGCGCTGCGCGAGCCTGCGCGAGCGGGGCCATGCCTTCGCGCCCAACCAGTCCGCACCGAAGCTGCTCGACGTCCTCGACGCCGTGGACCCCGCGCGTGGGCGGGATCTCTGCTTCGGAACCGTGGACGCCTGGCTCGGCTGGGTGCTGAGCGAGGGAGCGGTGCACGTCACGGACGTCTCGGGTGCCGGCGCCACGGGCCTGCTCGGCGCGGACGGCCGCTGGGCGAGCGCGCGGCTGGCCGACCTCGGCATTCCCGCCGCCATGCTGCCCGAGGTGGCCGGGTCCGCGGAGGTGCGCGGCGCGGCGAGCCGGCTGCCCGGCGCGCCGCCCCTGGCCGGGCGGCTCGGCGACCAGCAGGCCTCGCTCCTCGGCCAGGGCTGCCTCGAGCCGGGCGACGCGAAGCTCACCCTCGGCACCAGCGCGATGCTGGAGGTGATGATCGGGCCCGCGCCGGCCTTCACCGGGCCCCTCGGCCCGAGCGGCACCTTCCCCGTGTTCGCCTGGAGGATCGGCGGGGAGACGCGCTTCGCCCTCGAGGCCTCGGAGCTGTGCGCCGGCGGCTGCGTGGCGTGGCTCCGCGATCTCGGGGTGATCGAGGGCGTCGGGGAGTCCGAGGCCCTGGCGAGGGCGTGCGCGGACACCGGCGGCGTGGTGTTCGTGCCCGCGCTCCTCGGTCTCGGCACGCCTTCCTGGGACTACGCGGCGCGGGGCGCGTTCCTGGGGCTGACCCGCGGCAGCGGCCGCGCCGAGCTGGTGCGCGCGGTGCTCGAGGGCGTGGCGGCGCGGACCGCGGAGCTCGTCGAGGCCGCCGAGTCGGACGCCGGCACGAGGATCGAGGTGCTGCGCGCCGACGGCGGCATGACGGACAACGCCTGGCTCGTGCAGGCGGTGGCCGACGCCTGCGGACGCGCCGTGGAGGTCTCGCCCGAGCGCGAGGCCAGCGCCCTCGGCGCCGCCCTCGCGGCGGGGCACGGCATCGGGCTGTGGCGCGAGCCGGGGGCCCTGGCGCGCACCTGGCGACCGCGTGCGCGGGTCGAGCCCGCGGGTCGCCCCGATCGCGAGCGCTGGCGCGAGGCCGTCGCGCGCGTGCGGGCGCGCTGAGGCGCCCTCAGCCCTGGGCGCGCTCGCGCTTCTCGGCGTCGGCGAGGGCGGCGGTGAGCTCGTTCAGCTCCTCGGCCAGCTCCTGGAAGGCGTCGCGGCTGCGCAGGTGCGTGCGAACCGAGAAGTCGCCGTTCTTCATCGCCTCGAGGTGTCGGCGCAGGGGGACCAGGGGGCCCACCATCCGGTGCACGTAGGCGACGCACAGGATCACCACCGAGAGCACGTAGGCGAGGGTGATGGCGCCCCACACCAGGGCGAAGTCACCGGTCTGGGCGCTCAGGGTGCGCTCGAACCAGGCGGGCTGGTTCGACTCGGCCACGGCCCGCGCGAAGAGCCGCCCGTACACGTCCCAGGTGTGGGCCGAGAGCAGGCCGACGAAGGCCAGGGTGAGGGCCAGCAGGTAGGCGGGCAGCCGCAGCTGGAGGTCTGGTCGCTGGAGCAGGTTCCAGGACTTCCGCCGGGGGTTCAGGGTGAAGAAGCCGGCGTTGGGTTCTCGAGCCAAGGGATTCGCCTCCGGGCGCCTCATCGGCCCATCGCCTCCCGACCTGAAGGCCCCGGGGGACGGCCGGTTGACCCCCCTCCCCGTGCCTGATAGACCCACCAACGATCCGGCTCCTGGGGGCGCGGGAGTCTCCCGTCGCGCCGGAGCCGCGACCCTGCGAGAGCGGAAACCGGTGAGCGAAGGCCGCATGGAGTCCTGGGGGCGCGCGCTGGTGGCGGGCCTCGCGATCGCGGTCCTCTGGAGCGCGAGCTCTGCGGCCCGTCCGCCGGTGCGCATCGCGGTGCTGCCCATGGTGGTGCACAGCGTCGAGAGCCACGCCTACCTGCGCGACGGCCTGGCCGACATGCTGACCTCGCGGCTGGCCCGCCAGTCGAGCGTCTCCGTGGTGCGCGTCGACGACCCCGCCCAGGCCACCACGGATGCCGAGCAGGCCCGCGCGGCGGGCCAGGGCGCCGGCGCCGACTACGTGCTGTTCGGCTCCTTCACGCGCTTCGGCGAGGGTGCCAGCCTCGACGTCCACTGCGTGAGCGTCTCGGGCGGCGACCCCCGGGACGCGCGCTCGATCTTCATCCAGTCGGGCTCCCTGGGCGAGATCATCCCGCGCATCGACGGCCTGTCGGAGCGGGTGGTGCGACACGTCACCCGCCCGAACGCGCCCGTCGAGGAGGGCCCGGGCGCCGGGCTCGACCCCGGCGGGCTCGAGCTCGGCTCGAGCGCCCGCTCCGAGCTGCGCGACGCGCTCTCGGAGCTCGAGGCCCTGCGCGGCCGACTCGACCGCCTCGAGGAGGCGGTCTACGGCAACGGCGACTCCCCGGGCATCGCGCCCGAGGGCACCGGGCAGTCCCTCTCGTCCACCGCCGCGCCGCGTCCCTGAGGCGCCGACCCCGTGGCGGCGATCGATCTCGAGAGCGTCCGGCTCGCCCACCGCCGCATCGCGCCCTACGTGCTCCACACCCCGCTGCTGCGCCGGCGCGCCGGCGACGCCGAGCTGCTGCTGAAGCCCGAGTCGCTCCAGCCCACGGGCGCCTTCAAGCTGCGCGGGGCCTTCAACCGCATGCTGAGCCTGCCCGAGGGCTGTCCCGGCGTGGTGGCCCACTCCTCGGGCAACCACGCCCAGGCGGTGGCGCGGGCCGCCGCGGTGCTGCGCCTGCCCGCCGTGGTGGTGATGCCCGAGGACGCGCCGGCGCTCAAGCTCTCCCGCACCCGCGCGGACGGCGCCGAGGTGATCGAGGTCGCGCCGGACAGCGACGAGCGCGAGCGCGTCGCCGCCGGGATCGCGGCCGAGCGCGGCTACTTCCTGGTCGAGCCCTTCGACGATCCCTTCGTGGCGGCGGGGCAGGGCACCGCCACCCTCGAGCTGGTGGAGGACGCCTGCGAGGGCTTCGAGCGCTTCTACTGCCCGGTGAGCGGCGGCGGCCTGATGGCCGGCAGCGCCGTGGTGCTGGCGGCGCTGCGCCCCGAGGCCGAGCTCGTGGGCGTCGAGCCCGACACCGGCAACGACACCGCGCTCTCCCTGGCGGCCGGCGAGCGCCGCAAGGTGCCGCCGCCCCGCACCCTCGCCGACGGGCTGCGCGTGCGCACGCCCGGCCGCATCACCTTCCCCGTGGTCCAGAAGCACGTCTCGCGCATCGAGCTCGTGGGAGACGAGGAGATGCTCGACGCCATGGCGTGGGCGCTGCGGGAGCTGCGTCTGGTGCTCGAGCCCTCGGGCGCGGCCCCCCTCGCGGTGGCGCTGCGCGAGGGCCGCGGCCGCTGCGCGGTACTGCTCTCGGGCGGCAACGTCGAGCCGGAGCTCCTCGCCGAGGCCGTGCGGCGCGGCTGAGGCTCAGCCGCTCGCCTCGGCGCGCTCCCAGTACGCGTCCACCCGGGCCTGGATGGCCTGGATCTCGGCCTCGCGCCGCACCGGCTGGAACAGGTGGGCGAAGCGCCCCTGGCGTGCCAGGTACTCCTCCACCGGAAGCCGCGGCTTGCGGACGCGCGTGTGCACCACCCGGCCCGCCTCGTACTCCTTGAGGGGCCAGATCCCGGTGCGCACGGCGAGACGGCCGATCTCGACGGTGTCCTGCGGGTCGAAGCCCCAGCCCGTGGGACACGGGGCGAGGGTCAGGATCAGGCGCGGCCCGCGGTGGGCCTGGGCCTTCTCGACCTTGTGGGCGAGGTCGAGGGGCTCCACCGCGATCGCGGTGGCCGCGTAGGCGGGACGGTTCGCCACCCAGATCCCGAACAGGTCCTTCTTGAAGCCGGCGTTGCCCTCGGTGTCCGTCGCGGTGCGTGCGGCGTGGGGGGTGGCGGGCGAGGTCTGCTGGCCGGTGTTGCCGTAGCCCTCGTTGTCGTAGCAGACGTAGAGGAAGTCGAGGTCGCGATCGATGGCCGCCGAGGTGGCCGCCAGACCCATCCCGTAGGCCGCCCCGTCGCCGGTCAGCACCACCACCTGGAGATCCTCGGCGGCCGGGAGCCGTCCCTTGCGGATCAGCACGTCCAGCGCGTCGCGAACGCCCTGGGCCCCGGCCGGCGCCGACGCCATGGCGGTGTAGAGGAACGAGCCGCGGAACGGAGTGAAGGGATAGACCGAGAGCAGGGTCATGCAGCCCGCGGCGTTCACGAAGACCGTGTTCTCGCCGAGCACGTCGGTGATCTGCTGCACGGCCTGGAGGCCGCCGCAGCCCGCGCACATCGCGGTGCCGCCCCCGAGCAGGTGGGTCGAGGGCAGGTCGCGGAGGTGCTCGAAGCGCGAGGCGCTCACGAGCCCGCTTCCGGGCGCGGGGGAACCGTCGTCTCGTGGCGCTCGGCGACCGCGATGCCCTGGAGCTTCCTCACCTCGCGAAGCTCCTCGGCGGTGTAGAGCAGGCGGGTCGGCGGAACGCGTCCTTCCCGGGCTGCGCTCTCGGTCTCGTCCAGCATCGCGTCGAGCTCCTCGGGCGCCACGTCGCGGCCTCCGAGCCCACCCACGAAGGAGGCCAGGACGCGCGGTGCGTCCTGCCGACCGTAGAGGCTGGCGGCCATGGCCGCGTGGAGCTCGCCGCCGCGACCGATGGAGAGGTTCTGGTCCAGGACCGCCACGCCGCGCTTGCCCGCCAGGGCCTCGGCGAGGGCCGCACCCGGCCAGGGACGAACCAGGCGCGGGCGCACCAGGCCCACCCGGCGACCCGCCTCGCGCAGGCGGTCCACGGCGGCGCGCGCCGAGGTCGCCGCCGCCCCGATCGTGACGAGCACCAGCTCCGCATCCTCGTTGCGGTGGGTCTCGAGGGCGCCGAGGTCGCGACCGAAGCGTGCGGCGAAGTCCTCGGCGATCCCCGCGTGGGCCTCGAGGGCGCTCTCGGCGGCGCGCTGCATCTCGTAGCGGAAGTACGAGTAGGGGCCACCGCCCAGCACCGCGACGGCCTGGCTCACGGGGCGGCTGGCGCGAAACTGCACCGGCCCGGGCTCGAAGGCGGGCAGGAAGCCCGCCACCTCACCGGCGTCGGGAATCTCCACGGGCTCGCGGGTGAAGGAGAGCGTGAAGCCGTCGAGGTTCACGATCACGGGCAGCCGCACCCGGGGATGCTCGCCCAGCCGCGCGGCGACCAGCACCGCGTCGAGCACCTCCTGGCAGGTGGCGCAGTGGATCTGGAGGAAGCCCGTGTCCCGCGCCGCGAGCACGTCGTCGTGGTCCGAGCCCAGGGTGACCGGCGCCGCGATGCCGCGGGAGACGTTCACCAGCACGAAGGGTGCGCGCCAGCCGGCCACGGCGTAGAGCATCTCCATGGCGTAGAGCAGGCCCTGGCTCGAGGTGGCGGTGAAGGCCCGCGCGCCGGTCGCGGCGGCCGCCCCGGCGGCGGTCAGCATCGAGTGCTCCGACTCCAGGGTCACCAGGCGTGCGTCGAGCTCCCCCGCGGCGATCCAGGCCTCGAGGGTCTCGATGATCTCGGTCTGCGGCGTGATCGGGAACGCCGGCACGTAGTCGACGTCCGCGAGCCGGGCGCCCCAGGCCGCGGCGCCGTTGCCGGTGAGCAGGCGCCGCGTCATGCCTCGGCCTCGGCGGCCGCCCGCTCCGGGACGGCCTCGATGGCGTGGGAGGGGCACACCGCCACGCACACCAGGCAGCCCTTGCAGTGGTCGTAGTCGATGGAGGGCGCGCCCTCGGCGTCGGCCGTCATGGCGGCGTCGGGGCACAGGGTGGTGCAGATCCAGTGGCAGCGGTGACAGCGCTCGAGGTCGATGACCGGACGCATGGTGCGCCAGAGGCCCGTCCGCACCTGGACGCTCGTCGCCGCACCGTGGACGTCGGGTGCGGCCCGGGCCACGTCGTCGGCGGGCACCTCGATCCAGTCCGGTGCGGGGAGGGCCGCGGCGGGCGGCTCGTCGCGCTCGCCCACGCAGCCCTCGCGGTCGGCGAAGCGGTCCCAGGCCGCCCGCGCCCGGTGCCGGCTCTCCTCCAGGACCGGCGCACCGAAGCCCGCGAGCTCCTCGCCGAGGGCCGCCTCGAGGGAGTCCCAGCGCACCACGCCGAGCAGGCGGGCGGCCGCGCCGGCGCAGGTGGCGCCGGCGAAGCGCAGCTCCGACTGCTCGCGCTGCGGCCGGGGCAGGGTCAGGATCGTCGCCTCGAGCCTGAGGCGCTCGCGCCAGGTGGCGGCATCGTCCTCGCTCTCGAGGAGCACCACGCTGTGGGGGTCCACGCCCTGGAGCACGCCCGCCGCCGCCACCCCGACGAGGCCGTCGTCGGCCACCACCACGAGGTCGGGCCGCCGGATCGGACCGCGCTCGAGGATCGGCCGTCGATCGGCGCGGACCCAGGCGAAGATGGGCGCGCCGCGTCGCTCGGCGCCGTAGCGGGGCGCGTCCTGGACCTCGAAGCCCTCGGCGAAGAGCGCCGTGCCGAGGATTCGGCTCGCGGTCTTCATGCCCTGTCCACCGCGGCCGTGGAGCCGGATGCGGTACATCGCTCCCGCCTCAGAAGATCGACCAGCGCCGCCACTGCATGGCGCGCCGGACCCGCTCGACGGCGAGCTCCACGGCGGCCTTGCGGGGCAGCACCTCGCGGCGCCGGGACTGCTCGAGGACCTCGGCCGTGTTGGCGCGGATGCGCTCCTCGATGGCGGCGAAGGCCGCGCTGCGCGTCGCACCGTGGTACTCCATGGCGGCGCAGATCACGCCGCCGGCGTTGGCGATGAAGTCGGGGACGTTCAGCACGCCCCGCTCGTGGAGGATGCGCTCGGCTCCGTCGGTGATGGGGATGTTGGCACCCGAGACGATCAGGCGGGTCGAGAGGCGGTCGACGTTGTCCTCGCGGATCACGTCGGGGCGCGCGGCGGGCACCCAGATCTCGCACTCGACGTCGATCAGCGCCTCGCGGTCGCGCTTCTCGCCGTCGGGGTGGTCGGCCACGCTCTTGCCCGAACGCTTCGCCTCGCACAGGGCTTCGACGTCGAGGCCGGCGGGGTTCACCACGGCGCCGCGTGAGTCGCTCGCCCCGACCAGGCGCGCGCCCCTCTCGTCCAGGAAGCGGGCGGCGTGGAGCCCCACGGAGCCGAAGCCCTGGACCACGACCCGTGCCCCGTCGAGGCCGAAGTCGAGGTCCCGGGTCGCGACCTCCGCGGCGTGGCAGAGCCCGAAGCCCGTGGCGCCCAGCTCGTCGAGGGGGATGCCGCCGACCTCGGTGGGGAGCCCCACGGCGCGTCCGATCTCCGAGCGCACCCAGGCCATGCAGGTCTCGTCGGTTCCCATGTCGGGACCGAAGATGTAGTCGTCGCAGCCCCGCAGCGCGCACGCCATGGCGCGTACGAGCGGCTCCTTGCGCTCGACGGGCATGCCCGGATCGCCGTAGAGCACCGACTTGCCGCCACCGTGGGGCAGGCCGGCCGCGGCGTTCTTGAGCGTCATGGCCCGGGCCAGCCGGAAGCATTCGGCGGTGCTCACGTCCGGCGCCATGCGCAGGCCCCCGATGGAGGGCCCGATGGCGACGTTGTCGACCACCAGGGTCCCGCGCAGGCCGATGCCCGGCTCGTGGACGTGGACGATCTTGGCGGGGCCGAGGTCGTCGGCGAACTCGAAGGCGTCCTCCATGGCGGTGCTCCCCGGGGACCGGCCCGGAGGGGCGCGGCCGCGTTCCCGGAGAAGCAAGGCCGGTGCCGGTCGGGGAGCACTCTCGACGGGCGCAGAGCCCCAGGACGGGTCTCCCTGGGACTCCGGGGGGCCCGCTGGGGTGGACTGCCCCAGCGAGACTCGCGAGCCCCTCAGCGGCCCCCTAGCCGAGGCCCAGGAGGGCGAGGAGCTGGGCGTGGGAGTCTGCGACGGCGTCGGCCTCGGGGCCCTCGCCGAGGTCGTCGTGGTGGTCGCGGATGCGCACGGTCCGCATCCCCAGCGCCCGGGCACCGGCCACGTCGGTGCGACGCAGGTCGCCGACGTGGAGCGCCCGGGCCGGGCTCCCGCCGAGGGCCAGTGCCTGGAGCGCCGCCGAGAAGGGCTCGGGCCGGGGCTTCGGGGCGCCGACCTCGTCGGAGAAGACGGTCACCTCGAGGTGCTCGAGCAGCCCCTCGGCCGCGAGCAGCCGGCGCACCACGCGGCCCGGCGAGAGGCCCGTGTCGCACACCAGCGCGCGGCGCACGCCGGCGTCGGCGAGGCGTGCCAGGGTCTCGCGCGCTCCCGCGAGGGCGCGCACGCCACCGGCGAGGGGCACCTCGGCCAGCGCGTCGGCGAGGCGGCGCGCGGCCCGGGCGAAGGCCGCGTCGGCGCGCGCGGGTCCGGCGTCCGGGGCGAGGGCCCCGAGCGCCCAGGCGGCGATCTCCTCCGCACCCGTCGAGACCTCCGTCTGCCAGGCCTCGAAGTGGCACCGCCAGGCGGTGTCGAGGGCCCGGCGGGCGGCCGCGGGGTCGGCCGCCACCCCCAGGGCCCGGCCGGCCGAGGCCACCACCGCGACGCGCCGCTCCCAGCTCGCGGCCGGGTCCGACTCGTAGAGCAGGGTGCCCCAGCAGTCGAAGGTGACCGCCGCAACCGCCTCGAACGCCATCACGAACCTCTAAGCACCGAGGGCCAGAGAGCAACCAGCCGCTCCTCGAGGCCCGCCTCGTCGGCCGCCGTGTCCAGCACGAGGTGCTCCTCGGAGGCCAGCTCCGCGGCGGGCTCCCAGAGCGGCAGGAAGGACTCGAACAGCCGCTCCCAGCTTCGTTGCCCCGTGGCCAGAGCCCGGTCGCGCTCCCAGCTCCGCTGCCCTGCGGCCAGGGCCCGGTCGCGCTCGCCCACCCGGGCCCGGCAGGCCTCGACGCCCGCCCGGCACTCCACGAACGCGAAGGGGATCCCGCGCTCGGCGGCCAGGCGGCGGGCCTCGGCGCGGAGGGCGCGGGAGCGGAAGGTGCCGTCGAGCACCACGCTGGCGCCGGCATCCAGCCGGGCGGCGGCCTCCCGGAACAGCGCCCGGTAGACCTGCTTCGAGTGGCCGGGCACGAAGGCCTCGGCGTCGCCGCTCTCGAAGAGGGCCTGGCGCGTGTCGTCGGCCCCGAGGCGCTCGGCTTCCAGCAGCCGCGCCAGGACCCGGGCCACGGTCGTCTTGCCGCTGGCCACGAGGCCTCCCACGGCCACCAGTCGCTGCGCGGATCGGGCTGCCACGGGAAGCCCACGGTAGCTCGCGGAACCCGGGCCCCGGGGTCGCTACCCTGCGGGCTCCCCGGGGCGCGCCGCCCCCGCGGCCCCTCGCTCCCGCTCCCCGAACCCGCGGCACCGGAACCCCCGTGGATCGCGCACCCCACACCCCCGGCCCCCGGGAGCGCTGGATCGCACGCCTCGAGGAGAGCGGCCGCTACCGCGGCTGGGTGCTGTTCGCCGGCCTGGCCGGCATGTTCACCGCGACGTTCCCGATCACCATCCTCACGGTCTCGCTCAAGAACATCGCCGAGGAGTTCGGGGCCCGGGAGACCACCGTGGCCTGGGTGATCGCCGCGCCGATGCTGCTCTCGGCGGTGGCCCTGCCGCTGCTCGGCAAGCTCGGCGACCTGCGCGGCCACCGACGGGTGTTCCTGGCGGGGTACACCGGTGCCACCCTGACCGCGGCGCTGACGGCGCTCTCCTGGGACCCGTTCTCGCTGATCGGGTTCCGCACCCTGGCGGCGGTGCTGGGCGGCGCCACCGGCCCCACCTCGATGGCGCTCATCCTGAGCGTCTACCCGCGCGAGCAGCGGGTGCGCGCCATGGGCTGGTGGTCGATGACCGCCGCCGGGGCGCCCGCCCTCGGCCTCATCGCCGGCGGTCCGCTGGTCGAGTGGCTCGGCTGGCGCATCGTGTTCGTCCTCCAGGCGGGCTTCTCGCTGCTCACCCTGCTGCTCGCCGCCGCGGTGCTGCGCGAGACGCCGCGCCAGTCGGTGCGCTTCGACGTCGCCGGCGCCCTCACCCTGGCCCTCGGCGTCGGCGGATTCATGCTGGCCCTCGGTCTGGTGCGCGACGTCGGGCTGCTCTCGCCCGCCCTCGGCCTGTGCGTCGCCACGTCGGTGCTGGGGCTGCTCCTGTTCGTGCGCGCCGAGCGGCGGGCCGAGGCTCCGCTGCTGCCGCTCGCCTTCCTGCGGCGCCGCGCCTTCACCGCGCCGATCCTCTCGAACGCCTTCATGGGCGCGGCCTACATGGGCGCCTTCGTGCACGCGCCCCTCGTGCTGATCGGTCTCTTCGGCTACTCGATCGCGGCGGCCTCGGGCATCATGCTGCTGCGCACGCTCTCGCTCACCGCGGCCTCGCCGGTGGGGGCCTGGCTCGGGGGCCGCATCGGCGAGCGCGGCGCCGCGGCCGTCGGCGCCGGCCTGATGACGGGAGCCCTCGTCGTGATCGTGGTGGGCGTGCGGGAGACCTCGCTCCTCGTGTTCGGCGTGGGCCTGGTGCTCCAGGGCGCCGGCCACGGGCTGGGCCTGCCCTCCCTCAGCTCCTCGATCGCGAACGCGGTCCCGGAGTCCGACCTCGGCATCGCCTCGGCGGCGAACCGGCTCACCGCCCAGGCGGGCTCGGCCTTCGGCATCACGCTCCTGAGCCTCGTCTACGGCGGCGTCAACACCGCCGACGGCCTGGCGCGCGCCTTCGCGGTGGGGGCGGTGCTCTCCGCGCTCTCCCTCGCGGCGGCCGTCTGGATGCGCACCCCGGAGCACGCTCCCAGCGCCCCGGACGCCGCGATGGCGGGCGTGGGCCCGGCCAGCGAGGCGAGGCGCTAGGCTCTCCCCGTCGGAACCGAGACGGGGGCAGGCACGGAATGCATCGCGCGCACACCGGGCGTCGGGCTCGCAGCGGGCTGGTCTGGAGCCTGGGGGCCCTGCTGGCGCTGTCCGTCGGGCTCCCCGCGCCCGCGCCCGCCGAGGCGCCGGGCCCGGGCGATACCCTCCCGGTGGAGACCTGCGCGCGCCGCAACCTGCCGAGCAGCAGCAGCCGCCAGTCGGTGCGCTTCCGGCGCGTGGACCGGCTCGGCGCGGCCCGGATCTCCCAGGCCGAGATCCTGTGGCGCCGCTTCGGGGAGGGGGCGCGGGCGCTGGTGCGCTTCTTCGCCCCGGAGGAGCTGCGGGGCTCCCAGGTGCTGCTGCTCCAGGACGCCGAGCGCGCCGAGGCCCTGGTGCACCTCCCGGACCTGGCCGAGGTGCGCCGGGTGAGCGGCAGCGGCATCACCGGCGCCGTCTTCGGGACGGACTTCAGCTACGAGGACCTGGAGCGCGTGCTCGGCGTCTACGCCGAGGGCGCCTCGCGTCGCCTCCCCGACGCCGACGTGGACGGCCGCGACGTCTACGTGCTCGAGTCGGCCCCGGCCCGCGGCGAGGCGTCCCAGTACGAGCGCGTCGTCTCCTACGTGGACCGGCGCACCTGCGTGCCGCTGCGCGTCGACCTGTTCGCCGACGAGGGCCGGCTGCGAAAGGTGCTGAAGGTGCACCCGAAGCGCATCGAGCGCCGCGGAACCCGGTGGCTCCCGACCCTGGTCCTCATGAAGGACGTGGTGGAGGAGACCTACACCGAGCTCATCGTGGACGAGCTCGACCTGAACCTCGAGCTCTCCGAGGCGCTCTTCTCGGAGGCTCGCTTCGGCGAGTCGGCCGCCGCCCGCGGCGATCGCCCGGGAGACCGCCCGTGATCCGCCTCTACACCGCCGGCACCCCGAACGGGCGCAAGGCCTCCATCGCGCTCGAGGAGCTGGGCCTCGACTACGAGGTGCGCCACGTGGACACCGGCAAGGGCGAGCAGAAGACCCCCGAGTTCCTGGCCCTCAACCCGAACCACAAGATCCCGGTGCTCGACGACGACGGCCAGGTGATCTGGGAGTCCGGCGCGATCCTGCTCCACCTGGGCGAGCAGCACGACCCCGAGGACCGCATCCTGCCCAGCGACCCGCGCCAGCGCATGCAGGCGATCCAGTACGCGTTCTTCCAGACCGGCGGCATCGGGCCGAACACCGGCCGTCTCGGCGAGGCACTCCGCAAGGAGGGGGAACGCAACGACGAGATGGTGGCGATCTTCAGCAACGAGGTGGGCCGCCTGATCGGCGTGCTCGATCGCATCCTGGCCGACGGGCGCGACTACCTGGTCGGCCCGTACACCATCGGCGACATCATGCACTACCCGTGGCTCTTCCCGATCTGGGGCCTGAAGGCGCCCCAGCTGATGGAGCGGCCGCGCGTGGTGGCCTGGCTGGAGCGCATCGCGGCCCGACCCGCCGTCGAGCGGGGCATGGGCATCCCCGCCTGAAGCCGCCCGGGGCGCTTCGTCCGGGGCAGGCTGGGGTACCCTGGGCGTCCCCAGGCTGGGAGGCGCCATGCTCTCGAGGTTCGACGACTACCCGATCCACCAGACCCCGGAGCCGATCGGGCACCCGGCCACCAGCGATCGCAACGTCTACGACCGCTACTGGCTGAACGGCTACGCGCCGGACGGCGAGTTCTACTTCGGCGTCGGGATGGCGCGCTACCCGCACCGTCGCATCCTCGACGGCGCCTTCAGCGTGGTCCACGACGGCGAGCAGCACGCCTTCCACGCCTCGCAGCGGGCGCCCCGCGAGCCCGGGGAGACCCAGGTCGGGCCCTTCCGCATCGAGATCCTCGAGCCCATGCGCCGCCTGCGGGTGAGCCTCGCCCCCAACGAGACCGGCATCGAGTGCGAGCTGCTCTTCACCGCGCGCACGGCCTGCGTCGAGGAGGGACGCCAGACCCTGCGGCGCGACGACCGGGTCATCATGGACGCCACCCGCTTCGCCCAGTTCGGCCGCTGGGAGGGCGAGATCCGGCATGCCGGGCGACGCATCGCGGTGGACGCCGAGCGCGTGCTGGGCACCAAGGATCGCTCCTGGGGCCTGCGCCCGGTGGGCGAGCCCGAGACCGGCGGCGCGCCGGGCGGGAGCCTGCCCCAGGTGTTCTTCCTGTGGGCCCCCATCCACTGGGAGGACCGCTGCACGCACTTCGGCGTGTTCGAGGAGCCCGACGGCCGGCGCTGGCACCAGGACGGCGCCATCGTGCCCGCCTACGCGAGCCCCGACGCGATCCCCGGCACCGAGGACCCGGCGATCGAGGTCGTGCCCTCGGTCGACTACGCGCTCGCCTACGAGCCCGGCACCCGGCGCATGCGCGAGGCGGAGCTGCGCCTCCAGCGCCGCGGCGGCGAGCGCCTCGACATCCAGATCGAGCCCCTGCTGCGCTTCCAGATGAAGGGGCTCGGCTACCTGAACCCCGCCTACGGCCACGGCACCTGGCGCGGAGAGCGGGCACTGGCCTCCGAGTCCTGGAAGACGGACGCCGTCGATCCCCTCGCCCTCGAGAACCTCCACATCCAGCAGGTGGTGCGCGCCCGCCAGGGCGACCGCGAGGGCGTCGGCGTGCTCGAGCAGCTCTGCATCGGCCCCCACGCTCCCTCGGGGTTCCGCGAGCTGCTGGACGGCGCCACCTAGGGCCCCTCCAAACGGAGCGACTCCTCGGGCGGGTCCCGCACTAGCGTCTGGACGGGTGCCACCCATCTCACGGAGGAGATCCCATGGCCCGCCCCACCCGATCGATCGAGAGGCCCGCCCGCATCGGAGCGACCCTCGCCGGGATCGTCCTCGCCGCGCTGCTCGGGGGGTCGGACTGTGGAGGGGTCACGGTCGAGATCCCGAGCGGCACCCCGGTGAAGCGCACCGGGACCGTCCTCGTCCAGGCGACCGGAGTGCCCTCGGGCCCCCACACCGTCGAGTTCTGGCTCGAGACGAACACCGGCGTGGACGTCCTCTACGACGACGACGACACGCCCCCCTACGAGATCGGCTGGGACGTGACGACGGCGGACCACGGCGTGCACCACGTCTGGACCGCCACCGTCAAGGACGGCTCGGGCCTTCTGGTCGCCATCGACACCCTCTCGACCCTCGTCGACCTGCGGCCGGCGCTGGAGCTCTCCGTCACGGGAGGCTCCGTGCAGGAGCAGGTCGCCATCGGGCTCCGCACCACCATGGACCCGAGCCTGCTCGAGTACGTGGAGGGGACGCTGCTGGCCACCAACCTGACGTTCCGCCGGAACGGAGAGGCCCTGCGGATCTGGTGGGGCGACCCCGCGGCTCCGCCGGGCGTGGGCGGCTACCTCGAAGGGGCGCTCAAGAGCCCCTGGTCGAACGTCGCGTCCTTCGCCTGGCTGCCGGTGAGCGACCTCTACGACGACGTCGGCGGGGCGCCGTCGAGCTTCACGGCGCGGCTCGAGGTCGACGGGCTGGTGCTCGAGTCCGACCCCATCGACCTGAGCGTCGCGATCCCCGCCGGCGACTACGACGTCTGGATCCTCGGGGACAGCAATGCCTCGGGGCTGCTCACGAACAGCTTCCTGCCGCCCGCGCCGTCGGATCCGCCGTACCGGCTGAACGCGCTCCCGACCCTGGGCGAGCCCGGCGCCTCGACGCCCGCGTTCCCCTTCCTCGCGCTTCCCACCACGACCTCGGAGTACGGTGCGCACTGGGTGCCCGTCGCCCTGGCCGAGCCGGGCGTCACGGCGCCGCGCTACGCCTTCGTGAACTGGGCCGGCAACGACTTCGTCGGCATCTGCCAGCACGTCGACCACCCGCCGCCGTCCGACGGCTACGAGTCCTACGTCGCGGCCGAGGTCGCCACGGTGATCGCCAACCTGGTGAGCGTCGCGGAGGACCTCGCGCTGGCGGGCAGCAAGGTGTTCCTGTCGACGGGAACCGGGGCCTACGACGGCTTCTGCGACGAGAAGACGCCCCCCGCGGACCTGAAGTGCGAGGCCCAGGCGCTGTGCCTGAACCGGGGCTACTCCGACGCGGGAACCGAGGTGATGGAGTACGTCCGGAACACGTCCCTCGCGGTCTGGGACATCGACTTCTCGGTTCCGCCCCAGGACGAGTACTGGCTCGAGGGCATCCACCTCAGCAAGCTGGGCTACGACCTGGTGAAGACGCGGGTGATCGGCGCCATCCTCGCCCACGAGAACCCCTAGGGGCCCTGGGGCCCTCCCGGCACGAAGAGCGGCTCCATGGCGAGGCGCGCGACGTCCTCGGCGAGGGCGGCGTCGCTCGGCAGCTCGGCGGCCTGGCGGGCGGCGGCCAGGGTCGCGCCCAGCAGGCGCGCGTCGCTCGAGGTGTTGAGGAAGAGCCCGGGGCGCGCGAGCACGTAGTGGACGGCGCGGCGCAGGGCGTCGGGGTCCTCGATGGCCTCGTACCAGCTGAAGCGACGCTGGGGAAGCTCGGGCCAGCGCCGCCGCGCCAGGGACTTGATGGTCTGCACCGCCACCCCGCGCTCGCGGCACAGCGCGAGGAGCGCCTCGAAGTCCGCCGCGTAGTCGGGCTGGCTCAGCAGGGTGTAGTTGCAGGGAAGCAGCACCGAGTCGAAGGGGAAGCGCTCGAGGCTCCTGCGGTGCATGGCCGCCACGGCGTTGCCGTGGCCCGTGACGCCGAGGAAGCGCACCTTGCCGGCGGTGCGGGCCTCGCTGAGGGCCTCCATGGCGCCGCCGGGCCCGAAGGCCAGGGCCCAGTCGCGCTCGTCGACCAGGTTGTGGAGCTGGATCAGGTCGATCCGATCGACGCCGAGTCGCTCGAGGGAGCGCTCGAGGCCGACCCGAGCGCCCTCGGCGGTGCGCTCGCCGGTCTTCGTCGCCAGGAAGAAGCGGTCGCGATGCTCGCGCATCCAGGCGCCCACGCGCAGCTCCGAGTCGCCGTAGGAGGCCGCGGTGTCGATGTGGTTCACCCCGGCCTCGAGCAGCGTCTCGAGGACGCGGTCGGCCTTCTCCTGGCGCATGGCGCCGAGCGCGGCGGCGCCGAAGATCACCCGGCTGCTCTCGTGGCCCGTGCGGCCGAAGGGGATGCGCTCGATCATGGGTCCTCCTCGGCCGGCCAGGGTAGCGAGGCCCGGGACCTCAGCGCCCGGCCCGGGCGTGCTCCCGGCGCGAGCGCTCCGCGTGGTCGTCCCGGGCGGCGGCGTGGCGGCGATCGCCGGCATCGCCTCCCTCGCGCCGATCGAGGTCGGCGATGCGCTCGCTGCGGCCGTAGAGCACGACGGTGTCGCCGGCGCGCAGGGGCGTGTCGGACCGGGGCGCCCCGATGAAGTGCTGGCCCGGGCAGGAGACTCCCAGCACCACCACGCCCTCGCGAGCGAGGCGCGCCTCGCCGAGGGTCTTGCCCGCCAGCCAGTCCGAGGCGCCCAGGTGCAGCTCCACGATCCCGTAGTCGTCGCTGAGGTGGAGGAGGGCGGAGAAGTCCCGGGCGTCGAGGCTCGTGAAGCGCCGCAGGGCGGCGCTGATCCAGCGGCCGAGGGTGCGGTCCACCCGGCGGCTCGTCGCCAGGGCCCAGAGCCCGGCGAGGCCGCCGATCCCCACGACGAGGACCCGCGCCCGGCCCCCTCCCGCGCTCACGTCGAGCGCCGAGAGCAGCAGCGACGACATCGCGGTCACGATGCCCACGTTCCCGATCAGCATCAGCGTCATCACGATGCGCCGGCGCACGGGGTGGCCGACGACGCTCTCGGCCTCGCTGGTGGTGAACCCCACCCCGGAGAACGCGGAGCGCGCCTGGAAGCGGGCCGACTCGCGGGAGAGCCCGGTGTGGACCAGCGCCACCGAGGCCACGCGGGTCACGATGAGCGAGAGCGCGATCACGGTCAGGAGGGAGAGCACCGGGATCATCGCGATCCTCCTTGCGGCGGGGTTCCCGGAGCCGGCTCCGGAGGGGCTCCCGGGTGCGCGCGGCCGAAGGTGTGGGTGAGCCGCACCGGGAGCTCCATGGACTCGGCGTGCTCTGCCTCGGCGTGCTGCCGGATGGCGGTCACCCAGCTCGCGTAGCGGCTCGCCAGCGGGAAGGCGGTGACGCCGTGGGCGAGCGTGCTGGCCAGCACCGTGAGCACCACGATGGCCTGGATCTGCTCCGCCGCGGCACCGCCGCGCTCCTCGACGATGAGCAGCGCGAACAGGATCGAGGCCAGGCCACGGGGACCGAACCAGCCGAGGAACGCCACGCTGGCCGGGCGCAGCCCGGCCCCGAGCAGCGCCAGCGCGACGGGGAGCATGCGCACCACGCTCAGGCTGAGCGCCGCGTAGGCGAGGGCGGGGGCGACGCCGCCGGGTCCATCGCGCAGCGCCGCGACGGCCTCCGGGACCATCAGGGCGCCGAAGACGACGAAGACGAGCAGGGTGAGGAGCTGTCCCTCGGCCTCGCCGAAGTCGTAGATGCGCGAGCAGACCGTGCGGGCGGTGTTGCCCAGGGTGAGCCCCGCCACGAAGGCCGCGATGAAGCCGTTGCC
Source organism: Myxococcota bacterium (assembly GCA_028277885.1). GTDB lineage: Bacteria > Myxococcota_A > UBA9160 > UBA9160 > UBA6930 > JANQFK01. The sequence goes on along the minus strand of JANQFK010000022.1, from coordinate 326,181 downwards.
GCCCACCAGCTCGGCCCCGGCGAAGGCCAGGACCGCGAGGCCCAGGCCCGAGAGCCGCTGGAACGAGGAGCTGATCCAGCCCGCCGTGGCGCCGCGCTCGATGCCGCGCCCGCCGACCCAGCCCACCAGGGCGCCCGTGGCCGGGCCGAGGGTGACCTGGAGGGCGGCGAAGCGCAGCCACTCGCCGACGGGCGCGGCCTCCTCCCGGGCGCCGCCCAGCATGGCGAGCACCAGCACGAGGGGCAGCGCGATCCCGTCGTTGAGCCCGCTCTCGACGTTGAGGCTCTGGCGGATGCGCACCGGCACCCGCGGATTGCTCACCACCGCCTGGCCCAGCGCCGCATCCGTGGGGGCCAGGATGGCGGCGAGGAGCAGGCACTCCCAGGGACCGAAGCCCGGGAGCACCGTCGCGGCGGCGAGCGCCCCGGCCGCGATGGTGAGCGGCATCCCCACCCCGAGCAGGCGGGCGGGCAGGCTCTCCTCGCGGCGCAGGCAGGCGAGGTCGATGCGGGCGGCGTCGGTGAAGAGCACCAGCACCAGGGTCAGCTCGGCGAGGAGGTGGACGCCGTGCTCCGCGCCGTCGAGCGCGATCCACCCCAGGCCCGCCGGCCCGGCGAGAAGGCCGACGGCCACGAAGAAGATCGGCGGGGTGAGGGGGCTGTGCTCCGCGCGCCGCGAGATGCCGGCGAACAGCAGCAGGGCGGCCGCGAGGCTCGCCAGCTCGACGGGGCTCACGGCTCAGACCAGCTCGGCGTCGCCGTACACCTCGACGAGGCTCGGGCCCTCGTGGGCCAGGGCCTCGCCCAGCGCGCCCTCGAGCTCGCCGGCGCTGCGCGCCTCGAGGCCCAGGGCGCCGCACAGGCGCGCGTATTCGGCGAAGCTCGGGTTGTGGAGGGAGGTCTCCCACACCTCCCAGTGCCCGGCGCGCTGCTCCTTCGAGATCTTGCCCAGCTCTTCGTTCCGAAGGAGTACGTGGGTGATGTTCATGCGATACTTCACCGCCGTCAGGAGCTCGGCCATGTACTGGCCGAAGCCCCCGTCGCCCGAGATCGAGACCACCTTGCGGCCCCGGAAGCGCGGGTCGTCCTCCTGGGTGGCCGCCCAGGCGCCGAGGGCCGCCGGGAGCGCGAAGCCGATCGAGCCCAGGTAGCCCGACATCAGCACGGCCTGGCGGGTGCACTCGAAGTAGCGCCCGAAGGAGTAGGTGTTGTTGCCCACGTCCACGGGCAGGATGGCGTCCTCGGGGACGAGGCGGGTGAGGGCGGCGAAGAGCGCCGCGGAGCTCACGCCGCGACCGCGGTCGTCGGTCTCCCGGCTCGCCTTCTCGGCGCGCCAGATCTTCCAGCGCCGGGCGATCTCCGGGCGCTGGTCGTCGGCCTGGGCCTTGCCCTCCAGGCGCTCGCGCAGCACCGCCACCGTGGCGGCGATCTCGCCCCACACGGGCACGTCCACGGCGTGGAACTTGCCGAGCGCCATGGCGTCGAAGTCGACCTGGATGGTCGGCTTCTTCGGCGTGATCCCGGTGTGGTTGCTGAAGCTCGCCCCGAGCACGAGGAGCACGTCCGCCTCGTTCATGAACCAGCTCGCGATCGGGGTGCCGCTGCGACCGAGCACGCCGCAGCCGAGGGGGTGGCGGTCGGAGATCAGCCCCTTGCCCTTGAAGGTGGTGATCACCGGGCAGCGCAGGGTCTCGGCCAGGGCGGTGATGGCCGGCATGTCGAAGCGCGCGCCGTGGCCGACGATGATGACCGGGCGGCGCGCACCGGTGAGCAGGCCGAAGGCGGCCTCCACGGCCTCGGCGGGCGGCTCGATGGCGCGGGACGCGACCCGCCCGTCGGGGGAGCCCGGCTTCGCGCCCTCGGGCGCGGGCAGGGTCTGCACCTCGTCGGGGAAGATCAGGTGGGAGACGCCGCGGTTCAGCACCGCGCTCTTCACCGCGAGGTTCACCAGCTCCGCGTGGCGGCTGGTGTGGAGCACGGGCTGCGCCCACTGGGCCACCTTGCCGAAGGCGGCCTGGAGGTCCACCTCCTGGAAGGCGCCGGGGCCGAGCACCTGGGTGTCCACCTGGCCGGTGAGGGCGAGGGCGGGCGCGCGGTCCACGTTGGCGTCCCACAGGCCCGTGAGCAGGTTGGTGGCGCCCGGGCCCGCGATGCTGAGGCAGGCCGCGGGCCGGCCCGTGAGCTTGCCGTAGGCCGAGCACGCGAAGGCCGCGGCGCCCTCGTGGCGGATGCCGAAGTAGCGCATGCGCCCGGCCTCGGCCTGGCGGCGGATGGCGTCGGCGAGGCCGAGGTTCGAGTGACCCACCATCCCGAACACGGCGCGCACGTCCCAGTTGGCGAGGGTCTCGGCCATCACGTCGGTGACGGTCGTCGTGTGGGCGGTCTCCTCGGGGATGGCGACGTAGACGCCGTCCTCGCGGACCTCGACCGGGTAGGTCTCGACGGCGTCGTCGAAGCCGCCCGGCGGCCGGCCGGTGAGGGGGTCGTAGTCCCAGCCGTGCCACGGGCAGCGCAGGTAGTCGTTCTCGATGGAGCCCTCTCCGAGGGGGCCGCCCTGGTGGGGACAGCGGTTGTCGAGCGCACCGAACTGGCCGCGGTGGTGGGTCAGGCAGACGGAGACGAGCCCGCACACCACGGTCTTGACGCGACCCTCGGGCAGCTCGTCGGGCTCGAGGGCCTTGTGCCAGCGGCGCGGGGGCGCGGAGTCGGCGGGGGAGGACATGCGGGCTCCTTTCGGGCTCTTCACGCGGGCCCTTCCCAGGGCTTCGCGAGGGTCGTCGGGGACGAGGCTAGCTCGGGCTCGCGGCGGCTCGCGTGGCGCTCCAGGAAGGCGACGAGGCGCTCGGTGGCGTCGCCCACCCCGAGCTCCTCGAGGCGCGCGAGCCCGCCGACGTTGCCGGCGTTGATCTCGCTCACGCGCCAGCGCCCGTCGTCGTCCTCGAGGAAGTCGTAGCCCAGCACGTGGATGCCGAGGCGCGCGTAGGCGGGCGCCGTGGCGGCCACCACCGCGGCGTCCTCGGCGCTCGCCCGGACGAGCTCGCACTCGGCGCCGAAGGCCACGTTCTGGACCCAGTGGCCCTGCCCGGAGCGGCGCAGATAGGCGCCCAGGATCTCGCCGCCGACCACCACCACGCGGCGGTCGCCCTGCACCACGCGCGGCAGGTAGCGCATCAGCAGGATCCGCTCGGCGGGAGTCCCGGCGACGTGGGCGAAGAGCGCCTCGAAGTCGCCGAAGCGCCGCTCGCCCTCGAGCGCGTTGTCGGTGCCCCAGCTCCCGTCGCGTGCCCGGGTGACGCGGAACACCCCGCGTCCGCCGCAGCTGTTCGAGCGCTTCGCCACCAGCGGGCCCTCGCGGGCGAAGAAGGCCTCGGCCTCGCCCGGGTCGTCCACCCGGAGGCACGGGGGCAGGAACGGCCCGGCCGCCTCGAGCAGGAAGCCGGGCTCGAGCTGGCGCCGGATCCCGCGCGGGTCGTTCACGAAGCGGACCTTTTCGGCGCGCTCCGCCAGGGCGTCGAGGTAGCCGGGCGGGAAGGGCTTGAGGGTGCGGCAGAAGACCGCGTCGAAGGACTCGGGGCTCGCCCGCGTCGCCGGACGGGTGGGGAGGTCCGGGAAGTCCTCGGCCCGGAAGCCCTCGGGCACCGCCACCACCGGCAGCTCCTCGGCGCTCTCGGCCAGGGCCGCGGTGTCGGCGTGGAAGAGCGTCACCCGCGGATGGGCGGCCAGCCGCGCGTAGCTGGCCGGCACGTCCGTGGTGGCGACGCGGTAGCGCTCGGGGTTGGCGATGCAGAGCAGGCGCATCGGCTCCTCGCTGCGGCCTCAGCTGGCCGCCACGCTGGCCTCGGGGCTCTCCGGGGCCACGCGGGGCGTCCGCCGCCCCAGGGCGGACACGAGCAGGCCCGCGGTGATGAAGGTCAGGGCGGCCAGCTGGCTCACTCCGGGGCGCTCGCCGTTCAGCACGAAGGCGTAGCCGACGGCGAGGACCGGGGTCATGAAGGTCCAGCGCGCCACCGAGGCCGGGGGCAGCGCGTCGATGGCGCGGTAGAAGGCGAGCTGGGCCAGGACGATCACCACCAGGGCGTAGACCGCCATGATGGCCCACAGCGGGCCGTAGAAGGCGTCCATGAAGTGCTCCGGGCCGAACAGGACCAGCGCGATCGTGAAGAACACGATCGAGGAGAAGAAGTTCCGCGCGAACACCACGGCCGGCGGCTCCGTGGCCGCGAGCAGGTGCTTGCCCAGGAGGGTGAGGAGCGCGTACACCCCGGCCGACGCCAGGATCAGCACGTCGCCCCGGCTGATCGCGAAGCCGGCGCTGGTGAAGACCGTGGCCGCGAGCCCCAGCCCGATGAGGCCGAAGCCCAGCCACTCGCCGCGGCCGATCGCCATGCCGAGGAAGAGCGCGGACCCGAGCGCGTACAGGAGCGGCCCGAGGCGGGCCAGCAGCACCGCGTTGGTGACCGTCGTGGTCTGCAGGGCCAGGAAGATCAGGGTCGAGAGCAGCGCGGCGAGGCCGGCGAAGACCGCCACCTCGAGCCACAGGCGCGCCGAGAGGGCGCGCAGGTCGGCAGCGATGCGGCGCGGGCCGAAGTGGCCGAGCACGACGAAGGACGCGCACAGGTTGCCGACGAAGAGCACGTTGCAGAACGAGATCGCCGTCTCGGCGCGCGCGCCCAGGCTGGCCGCGGTGGTGATCAGCAGCGCGACCACGGGCGTCGCCATGGCCTGGAGGCCCCGGGAGACCACCAGCAGCAGCTGGGGCGGCAGCGCGTCGGCGAGGCGGGCGACCATCGGGCGCTAGATCCGCCGCAGCGCCGCCGGGTCGGCCTTCAGCACCAGCAGGTCGTCGAGGCGCACCACCTCGCCCTCGATCTCCACCGGGTCCGCCACGTAGTCGAGCACGCGCTCGTTCACCGCCGAGCCGTCCGGTGCGACGAGCAGCAGGACGAGGTCGCGGCCCTCGACGTCGCGCACCAGCAGGGCGGGGGGGACTCCGCCGGCGATGCAGCGCACCGCGCAGCCCCGGTGCACCTTCGAGTGGCCGGGCCGCATGGTGCCGAGGAAGCACTTGCTGTCCACGATCTCGCCGCGCAGGGTGAAGCGGCCGAGGCTCTCGCCCCCGGCCAGGGCCGCCGCGTCGATGGGCTGCTCCATCGGCTCGGCGCCCTTCACGGCGAGCAGGGTCTGGCCGTCGCGGTAGATGAGCGAGCCCTTCAGCCGCACGGGCTTGCCGGCCAGGGCCTCGAGGTCGAGCTTCGGTCCCGACTTGCCGCGCCCCACCAGCACGTAGCGCGAGAAGGCCCGGGCACCGGTCTCCCCGGGGCGGGCCACCACCAGGTGCGGGACGGGCTCGGCGACGAGCACGCCCTCGAACTCCCGCACGTCGCGGAAGTCGCTGCGCGCCAGCGCGTAGGGGCGGTGCAGTGCGGGGACCGCCCAGGCGAGGACCGCCGCCGCGGCGAGGAGCCCCAGCACGACGCGGCCCACGAAGCGGCGCGTGGCGGCCGGCATGCGGGGCTCGTAGCCGACGTAGAACTCCTCGGGCTCGGCGCTCACGCGGCCTCCCCACCGGGCGCGCCCGGGACCGGCAGGGGCTCCACCGGGGTGCCCGGCGGATGGGGGCGCGGGTTCACCCAAACCCGGCCTTGGCGCAGCGCGAGATCGAAGGTGGGAAGCTTCTCGGTGAAGGGCTCGGGCGCCGCCCCGCAGTCGGGCCGGTACTGGAAGCCGTGCCACGGGCAGGTGACGAGGCCGTCCACGATGCGCCCCTCGCCGAGGGGCCCGTTCTGGTGCTGGCACACCGCGGAGAGCGCCGAGAGCCGTCCGTCGTAGCGGAAGACCGCGATGCGCTCGCCCCCGGCGAACACCACCCGCGCGCGATCCTCGGGGATCTCCCCCACGGCGCAGACCTCGACCCAGCCGTCGGCGCCGGCGGTCGCCGGGGTGTCGGCCGCTCGCTCCCGATGCGCCGCGACGAGATGCACGCCGAGGATCCAGAGCGCGCCGAGCACCACGCCGGCGGTGAGCCCCGGGTGCGTGTTGGTCTGGAGCGCGCCGAGGGCGACGTGGCCCACGAGCAGCGCGTAGGCGGCGTAGACGCCCATGTGGAGCGCCTTCCAGGTCGGCGCCGTCAGGTTCGCGAGCCAGAAGTCGTGGCTGGTCGCCGCCATCAGCACCAGGATCGCCAGCGCGCCGGCGCCCAGCCACTCGAAGGGGAAGCGCGCCACGGACCCCACCGCCGGGTTGCTCACGAACAGGCTCACCACGGGCTCGAGGTTGCCGTAGGCGTGGTACCAGGTGAGGGCGAGGTCGGCGTGGTAGAGGGCCAGGCCGCACAGCACCACGCCCATGTGGCGCCGGTTGTAGAGGAGCGGCAGGAAGCGGCGGTCGATCCGGCACAGCGGGCCGATGGAGAGCACCACGTGGAGCAGCAGGAAGGCCGCGGACCCGAAGGCGCGCATGCGCAGGTTCATGGGCTCGACGTTCGGGTCGAGGCGGGGGGCCAGCTGGTGGAACCCCACCAGGTAGGTCCCGAGGGCCGCCAGCAGGACGGCGTCGTAGACGAGCTTCTGGCGGTTCCACTGCACCGCCTTGTAGGAGACGCTCAACGGTCGGCCTCGGCGTCGGCCCCCAGGCCGACCTGTGCGACGACCTCCTGGTGGGAGAGGCTGTACAGGAGCAGCCGGCCCTGGCCGGGCCCGACGCCCCGGGGCAGCAGCAGCTCGCGGCGCGCGGCCCCGGACAGGCTGCCGAGCAGCGTGGCGTCCGCGGTGGGCAGGGCGTCCGGCCCGGGATCCGCGTCCGTCCAGTAGACGAGCACGTCCGGGGCGAGGATGGCGGGCTCGGGGCGCAGCGCGAGCACGCGGCGTCCGTCGCGGTCCCCCAGGCTCTCGACCACCAGGGTGTGGGGCGCCGCGCCGAGGGTGCGCGCCTCCGTGGGAGGCGCGAGCGCGAAGCCGTCGGCGCGCAGCAGCGCCGCGTCGCCGCCCTGGATCGGCGGCACCTCGGGACGCAGGAGCAGGCTCGCGAGCAGGGCTCCTGGAACCGCCACGGCGAGGACGGTGAAGATGCGCCCGTGGGCCCGCCGCCGCGCGTGGATCATCGGGCGCCACCCGTCGCGGCCGCGCGGTGGGCGTTGCGCTCCACCGGCGTCTGCCGGCCGCGCAGCCAGCGCAGCGCGAGGAGCGGCCAGAGCAGGACGACGCCCGGGATCACCGCCACGCGGAAGCCCCAGCTGGCTCCGCGGGCCGAGGGGTCGACGCGCTGGATGCCGAGCAGCACGAACGCCACCGCGAAGGCGAGGCCGAGGGCGCCGTAGAGCCTCGCCAGCGTGACCGCGGTCTCGACGATGGCGATCAAGCCACCTCCCGGACCGGTGGGCCCTCGAGCTCGGCGAGGGCGTGCTGGAGCGCGACGCGGCGGGACCGCAGCGACGCGGTGGCGAGGCCGGCCGCCTGCATGCGCGCGATGCGGTCCTCCATCAGCCGGTGGTGCAGCCGCATCACCTCGGGCGTGGCGGGCGGGCCGGGCTCCCGGCGGCTCACCTCCGCCTCGGGGAGGCAGAAGAACACGCCGCCGTCGGTGCGTTGGATGCGGCCCTCGTGCAGGTCGAAGACCCGGGCGTCCCCGGTGATGGAGTCGAGGGCCCGGTCGCAGCCGTAGAGATGCAGGGAGAGGAACGGCGCGGCTCCCGGGTTTCCCATCAGGTGGATCCGGTCCGCGTCGACCTCCGCCACCGAGCCCACCGGGGTCGTACCGCGGGCGGCGAGCCCGAGCTCTCCGCCGCGCAGGGAGAAGACCGCGTGGTCGGCCGGGCCGAAGTAGCGCACCGCGCCCCACTGGGCGGCGCCGTGGTCGTGGATCGCGCTGTAGTCGCCCGGCGACCAGGACATCACCATCAGCTCGAAGCGCGCGCCGCGGCCCACCAGCAGGCGCCCGTAGCTGTCCGCCAGCGGGTGGTCGAAGTCCGCCCAGGGCATCAGGTCCGCGGCGCCGAGGCGGGCGCCGGCCAGGCGGGCGGCCGCGTCGGCGGGTGACGCCGGCGGCCGCGATTCGAGGCCGGCCAGCAGGTCCGCGAGCCCCTGCGAGAGCGTCCGCGTCATCGGGGATCCCCCGCCTCGAGGATCCGCTGGAGGATCACCACGTCCTGCCAGGCACCGTTCAGCCAGCCGATCTCGCGCTGGGTCCCGACGCGCTCGAAGCCGAGCCGCTCGTGGAAGCGGACGCTGTCCTCGTTGCTGGCCAGGATCTTCGCCACCAGGTGGTGGTGGCCGGCGTCGCGGGCCCGGGTCAGGAGCGCCTCCATCAGCCGGCTCCCGGTCCCCATCCCGGTGGCCTCCTCGGCGACGTAGACCGTGGTCTCGCAGGCAGGAGCGTAGCCCGGACGCTCGCTGTAGCGCTTCGTCTGGGCCCAGCCGACCACCCGGCCCGCCGCATCGGCGACCAGCAGGGCTTCGCGCGGCGAGGCCGCCGCGAGCACCTCCCGGAAGTAGCGTGCCGGAAGCGGCACGGTGTCCATGGTGCTGCGCCCGGCCCGGACCGCCTGGGCGTAGATGGCCGCGATGGCGCCGCAGTCCTCCGGGGTGGCGTCGCGCACCACGATGCTCGCGCTCGGGCGGGGACTGCGGATCGACATCGACGCCATTCCCGTCTCGACGAGGCCGGCCACCGCCGCGTCAGGCCCCATCGCGGCTGCCGTCCCGGTGGCTGGCGGGGAAGGGTACAACGCCCGAAGGGCAGGTCAGCCGTCGAGGCCGTGTCCGTCGCATGGATTCGACTCCTCCTGGGGGGCCGGTTGGGGGTCGCCGTCTCCGATGCGAGGGCCCGGTGGGAGTTACGGCTCCGGGCGGGCGCTCGGAGGCGCTCGGAGCCGCTAGCGGCGGTAGTCGAGGGGCGGATCGCGGTCGCCGAGCAGGGGCTCGTAGCGGAAGTCGGGCCCCCGCCTTCCCTCGAGCTCGGTCCGGGAGGCCGCCAGCAGACCGGGGTCCCGGAACAGGTCCCGGGCCGTGAGCGCCAGCACCCGGGCCGCCACCTGCATGCCCTTCTCGCCGATGGGGGTCGCGCCCGCCGCCACCGCCTGCCAGGTGTGGGCGGTGGTGCCCGGCACCCAGGTGGCGGTGCGCAGGCCCGCGGTGGGGACCAGCCAGCTCACGTCGCCGACGTCGCTCGAGGCGCGCCAGAAGCGCGGCTCGAAGGGACGGATCTCGCTCGCCCGGGCGGCCAGGGCGTCGGCGGGTGGCGCATCCTCGGGAAGCGTGGCGTGCAGCGCCCGCGCGAAGGCCCGGTCGTCGGCGTCCCAGCTGGGGCCGCCCACCCGACGCAGGTTGGCGTCCACCACCCGCGCCAGGCTCGCGTTGGGCAGCAGGCTGTGGTTGCCGTGGATGATCTCCATCTCGACGCTCGTGCCGGTGCCCAGGGCGGCTCCCTCGGCGGCCGCCGCCACCCGGTCCCACAGCCGCTGGAGTACCGCGGGGTCGGGGTGGCGCACGTAGTAGAAGACCTCGGCGTGCTCGGGCACGACGTTCGGCGCCTCGCCGCCCTCGGTGATGACGTAGTGGATGCGCGTCGACTCCGGGACGTGCTCGCGCAGCAGGTTCACCATGTGGTTCATGGCCTCGACGCCGTCGAGGGCCGAGCGGCCGCGCTCGGGCGCCACGGCGGCATGGGAGGCGGCGCCGCGGAAGCGGAACTTCGCCGACTTGTTGGCGAGGTTCTCGACCGGGCTGGCGTCGTTGCGATCGCCCGGGTGCCAGTGCAGCACCGCGTCCACGTCGTCGAAGAGCCCGGCCCGGGCGAGGTAGACCTTGCCCGAGCCGCCCTCCTCGGCCGGCGTCCCGTACAGGCGCAGGGTGCCGGCGGTGCCCGTGGCCTCGAGCCACGCGGCCACGGCGAGGGCGGCGGCGGTGGAGCCCGCGCCGAACAGGTGGTGGCCGCAGGCGTGCCCGGCGCCTCCGGGGGTGACGGGCTCGCGGCGCGGCAGGGCGGCCTGGGAGAGCCCGGGCAGCGCGTCGAGCTCGGCGAGGAGCGCCACCACGGGCTTGCCGCGCCCGCGGCTCGCCAGGAAGGCCGTGGGGATCCCCGCGACCCCCCGCTCGACGCGGAAGCCCGCGCCCGCGAGCTCGTCGGCGAGGAGCTTCGCGCTGCGCGTCTCGAGGTAGCCGAGCTCCGCCCACTCCCAGAGCTGGCGCGCGATCTCGGCGGCCCGCGGCGCGTAGCCGTCGAGCCAGGCCGCCGGGTCGCCGGCCTCGGCCCGGGCGTCGCCGCCCGCCGTCGACGCGGCGAGCCAGGCGGCTGCGAGCAGCGCGCGTCGGGTCCGGCCCACGCCGCTCAGCCCCGGCCCCCACCGAAGAACTCGATCAGCACGCGGCTGGTGAGCTCGGGCTCCTCGTGGAGGATCCAGTGGCTCGCCTCGGGGACGAAGAGGGTCGCGCCCGGGTCGAGCCGCTCGGCGCTCAGGCGCCCGCCCTCGAGGGGGATGAAGGCGTCCTGCTCGCCCCAGACCAGACGCACGGGCACGGCGGGGCGGCCGTCCTCGGGCACGCCGCGGATCTCGCGGAACTCCGCGCGGTAGCCGTGGATCATGGTCGAGATCGCGTTGTCCCGGGCCCAGGAGGCCTTGTAGAGGTCGAGGGTCCCGTCCGCGAAGGTGCCCGCGCGACTCGTCTGGCGCAGGTTCCGCCCCAGCAGCCACCAGTCGCCGCTGCGCGCCACGAGCTCGGGCAGGAACGGCAGCTGGAAGAAGCTGCGGAACCAGCTGATCGAGTCCGGGTCGTCCTGGGGGCGGGCGGCGTCCCAGCCCATCGGATGGGCGGCGTTGAAGACCACGGCCCTGCGCAGGCGCTCGGGGTGCTCGAAGACCAGGCGCCAGGTCACGCCGCCCCCCACGTCGTGGCCGGCCACGTTCACGGTCGACCAGCCCAGGGCCTCGAGCAGCCCGAGCACGTCGCGAACGTGGTGGTGGCTCCCGTACCGGTCCGGGTCGGCCGGCTTGTCCGAGCGGTTGTAGCCGCGCAGGTCCGGCGCCGCGACCCGGAAGCCGGCCTCGGCCAGCGCGGCCAGCTGGCGGTGCCAGCTGAACCAGAACTCGGGGAAGCCGTGCAGCAGCAGCACCGGCTCGCCGCCCTCCGGGCCCGCCAGCACGACGTGCAGCGCCACGTCCCCGACCTCGATGCGCCGCGACTCGAGCTCGGCTCCCGTGAGGCGGCGCGCGTGGGCGAGCTCGTCCACCTCCGGACGGCTTCCCGAGCTCCAGGCGATCGCGACCAACGCGATCCCCACTCCCGCCACGACGGCGAGGCCGCGGATCCCGCGCATCGGGCCTCCTCGAAGCCGGGCCCGGGGATCGGGCCCGAGGGACGCGGGCCAAGGATCCACCAAAGCCGGAGCCGGGGCCAGCGGCCGCGGTGGTACCCTGCGGGCATGACGCGCCCGCTGCGCTGGACCGCTCTGCGCTGGACGGGGATCGGCCTGGCGGCCGTCGCGCTGAGCTTCGTGCTCGTCGGCTGGTGGCACTGGCGCGACCGGCCGGACCCGGCCTCCCTGGGAATCCCCGAGGCGACCTCGCTCCCCGGCGAAGGCGGCGTCACGCTCACCTGGCTCGGCGTGACCACGCTCCTGATCGACGACGGCGAGACGCGGCTGCTGAGCGACGGCTTCTTCTCGCGCCCGGGCCTGCTCGAGGTGCTGCTCGACCGACCCGTGGCGCCGGACCTGGCGGGCATCGAGGCCGCGCTCTCGGCCGCGGGCATCAGCCGGGTGGCGGCGGTCATGCCCGTCCACTCGCACTACGACCACGCCATGGACTCGGGCGAGGTGGCGCGGCGCACCGGCGCCGTGGTGGTGGGCTCCGAGTCCACCGCCAACGCGGCGCGCGGGGCGGGGCTCGCCGAGGAGCGCATCGTGGTGCTGCCCGAGGGCGGCACCCGACGCTTCGGCCGCTTCGAGGTCACCTGGGTGGTGTCGCGCCACTGGCCCCTCACCGGCGACGGCGCGCCCCCCATGCCGGGCGCGATCGAGGAGCCCCTCGTGCCCCCGGCCCCGGTGAGCGCCTGGCGCGAGGGCGGCAGCTACTCGATCCACGTCGCCCACCCGGCGGGCTCGCTGCTGATCCAGGGCAGCGCCGGCTACCGCAGCGGCGCCCTCCAGGGGCTGGGCGCCGACGTGGTGGTGCTGGGCATCGGCGGCCTCACGCGGAGCGGCCCCGAGCATGCGCGCCGCTACTGGCGCGAGATCGTCGAGACCACGGGCGCCCGCCGGGTGCTGCCCGTCCACTACGACGACTTCACCCGCCCCTACGGCGAGATCCGCGCCTTCCCGCGCCGCCTCGACGACCTCGAGACGAGCCTGCGCTGGCTCGCCGGCTTCGCCGACGAGGCCGCGCAGCCCGTGGCGCTCGAGCGCCTCGTCTTCGCCCGACCGGTCCGCCTGTTCTAGACCCGGAGCTTCACCTCGCAGACGCCGTTCAGGAACGTGTCGGTGATGCGCGGCGTGCGGGCGCGACGCCGCAGCGCGGCGCTGCGCACGAGGAGTGCCGCCACCTCGAAGAGGACGCGGACCCAGAGCCCCTTGCGGAAGAAGATCCGGGGCGGCTGTCCCTGGAGGCGCTGCACCTCGCGCACCTCGGGAAGCCGCTCGGCCTGGACGGCGGGGGCGGCGGCGTCGAGGGCCGCCGGGTCGGCGCCGGCCTCGAGCACCGGCACCAGGTGGTTGGCGGCCACCAGCGCGTCGCGCAGCGCGATGTTGAGGCCCTGGCCTCCCACCGGCGACATGGGGTGGGCCGCGTCGCCGAGCAGCAGCAGCCCGGGACGTTGCCAGCTCTCCAGCCGGAAGCAGACCACGTCGAGCACGAAGGGTCGCTCCAGGGCCTCCCGGTGGGCCCGCAGGTGGCTCCCCAGCTCGGGTCCGACCTGGGCCACGACCGCGCCGAGCCACTCCTCGATGCCGCGGCGCTTGAGGTCGCCGTAGCTCCCCTTGGGAAGGATCCAGCCCACCTGCAGCCGGTCGTCGAAGGTCGGGAAGGCGAGGCAGAGCTGCCCGGGACGCAGGTGGACCTGCACCTCCTCCCCGGCGGCGGCGGGGCCCGGCGGGCGGGGCACCTTGAACCACAGCACGTCGTAGGCCTCCCGGCCGCGCTCGACGTCGAGGCCCGCCTTGCGCCGGAGCAGCGAGGCGCGCCCGTCCGTGCCGATCACGAGGTCCGCGCGGATCTCGCCGCCGTCTCGCAGCTGCACCCCATTTGCGCGGCGTGCCGGGCGAGGAGCTCGGCCGCGCTCTGGCCGCGCAGGAACCGGAAGCTGGGGAAGGCCCCGGCCCGGGCGATCCGCATCTCGAGCATGGCGGGCTGGGAGACGATGTGGGGCGCGGTCTCGACGAAGTCGGGCAGCTCCAGGTGCTGGACGAAGCGGCCGTTCAGGTGCACGCCGAGCCGCCGGGGGCGTGCCATGGGGAGCGCGCGGAAGGCCTCCCCCAGCCCCATCTGCTCGAAGGCGTCGATGCCGCTCGGCATCAGCACCTCGCCGCGGAGCTCCCGGGCGAAGTCGCTCTGCCGCTCCAGGAGCGTCACCCCGATGCCCCGCCGGGACAGCAGGTAGGCGAGGGCGGCACCCGCGGGCCCCGCCCCGACGATCACCACATCGGCCATTCGGACCGGAATCCTATCGCCTCGAGTTGCCGGTCGCGCCTCGCCTAGCTAGGTGCGGATGCGTTGCAGTTGCGTGCGCATGTGTGCGAAGTTGCACGGGACGCGCGATGCTGTCCGGGGCCGTCCAACCCCCGCGCCCGCCTCCGAGAACCGCGCCGCGATCCCCCGACGTGGCCCGCCAGCCCTGGAGAGACCCTCATGCCCGGCTCACCGAGACTGCTCCTCACCCTCCTGCTCGTTGCCATCGGAATCGTCGCCATCGGGCCCTGCGCGCCGGAGCAGCCCGACTTCATCACCTTCGAGACCGGTCCGGTCCGCCCGCTCGCGCTGTCGCCCGACGGCACGCGCCTCTTCGCCGTGAACGCGCCGGACAACCGCCTCGAGGTGTTCCGGGTGGGCGACGCCGGCATCGCGCACATGACCTCGATCCCGGTCGGGATGGAGCCTTGCGCGGTGGCGGCCCGCAGCGACGACGAGGTCTGGGTGGTGAACCACCTGTCGGACAGCGTCAGCATCGTGGACGTGGCAGCGGGCCAGGTGAGCCGCACCCTGCTCGTCGGCGACGAGCCCCGGGACGTGGTGCTCGCCAACGGCCGTGCCTTCATCAGCACGGCCCACCGCGGCCAGCACCGCACCCACGCCTCGATCGCCGGCGTGCCCGGCGCCGGCGACCCGCTGCTCACCCAGCCCCGGGACGGCAACGGCGACCCCGTGGGTCGCGCGGACGTCTGGGTGTTCGATGCCGCGGACCCGGGCGACGGCGTGGGCGGCACGCCGCTCGAGATCCTCTCCTTCTTCGCCGACACGCCTCGGGCCCTGGCCGTGAGCCCGGACGGCGGCACCGTGTACGTGGCCGCCTTCCACAGCGGCAACCAGACCACGGTGATCTCCGCGGGCCTGGTGTGCGACGGCTTCCAGGACGCCGATCCCTGCTTCGCCGACGGCGCCATGCTGCCCGGCGGCAACCCGGGCCCCGCCGTCAACCACGCCGGCGAGCCCGCCCCGGAGGTGAGCCTGATCGTCCGCTACGACCGCGACAGCGGCCAGTGGCTCGACGAGCTGGGGCGCGACTGGAGCGGCGTGGTCCGCTTCAGCCTGCCGGACAAGGACGTCTTCGCCATCGACGCCGAGACCCTCGAGGAGACGGCCGCCTATCCCCACGTCGGCACCATCCTGTTCAACATGGTGGCCAACCCGGTGAGCGGGAAGCTCTACGTCTCCAACACCGAGGCCTTCAACGAGGTGCGCTTCGAGGGGCCCGGGACCTTCGTCGAGAGCCTGACGCCCGCCGAGGGCGGCAAGGTGCCCGGGGAGCCCTCCACCGTGCAGGGCCACCTCCACGAGGCGCGGATCACGGTGATCGACGGCGGACAGGTGCAGCCGCGTCACCTCAACAAGCACATCGACTACTCGGTGCGCCCCTCGCCCCCGGGCACCGCGACCCACAGCCTCGCGACCCCGCTCGACATGGTGGTGTCGAGCGACGGCGCCACCCTGTACGTGGCGGCCTTCGGATCGGGCAAGGTGGGCGTGCTCTCCACCGCGGACCTCGAGAGCGACAGCTTCGACCCCACCGTGGCCAGCGCCGGCTACGTGCCCGTGACCGGCGGGGGCCCGAGCGGCCTCGTCCTCGACGAGGCCCGCGGGCGGCTGTACGTCCACACGCGCTTCGACAACGGCATCTCCATCGTCGACACCGCGGGCGCGACCGAGACCCACCACGTGACGTTCCCGAACCCCGAGCCGGGCCACGTCGTGGCGGGCCGGCCCGTCCTCTACGACGCCGCGCTCACCTCGAGCAACGGCGAGGCCTCGTGCTCGTCGTGCCACGTGTTCGGCGACTTCGACAGCCTCGCCTGGGACCTGGGCGACCCGGACGGCGACGTGGCCGAGAACCCGATCCGGGTGAACCTCGGCCAGGCCCTGGAGGCCCTGCTCATCAGCTTCGGGTACTTCCTGGAGATCAACGGCACCGGGGAGACGGACGTCTTCAACCCGATGAAGGGGCCGATGACCACCCAGACCCTGCGCGGCATGGTGAACAGCGGCCACATGCACTGGCGGGGCGACCGCGCCAACGGCTTCTTCGGCGTGGATGCACCCAACACCAACGACGCGCGGCTGTCGTTCCGCAACTTCATCGTGGCCTTCCCGGGCCTGCTCGGCCTCGACGCGTCCCCCGAGGAGCCCGGTCTCCAGGCGGACGTGGACCGGTTCACGGATTTCATGCTCGACGTGATCCTGCCGCCGAACCCGGTGCGGAACCTGGACAACTCCCTCACCGCCAATCAGGCCTCGGCCCGGGAGAACTACTTCGACAAGAACCACGACGGGGTGATCCTGAACGAGGCCTTCGCGGAGGCGGCCGGTTTGACCGAGCCGACCGCCTTCACCTGCGACGGCTGCCACGTCCTGGACCCGGCCCAGGGCTTCTTCGGAACGGATGGGGACTCGAGCTTCGAGTTCGAGGACCAGATCTTCAAGATCCCCCACCTGCGCAACATGTATCAGAAGGTCGGCATGTTCGGCATGGCGCAGGACTTCAACTTCTTCCTGCAAGGCGACAGCTCCTTCCAGGGCGACCAGGTCCGCGGCTTCGGGTTCCTCCACGACGGCAGCACCGACACGGTGTTCCGCTTCTTCAACTCGATCGTGTTCGATCCCGCGACCTTCGACTTCCCGCCCTTCGGCGAGGGGCAGGGCTTCGACGACCAGCTCGAGCGCCGGAACATGGAGGAGTTCATGATGGCCTTCGACACGGACCTGGCGCCGATCGTGGGCCAGCAGGTGACGCTCACGGCGAGCAACGCCGCCGACGTCGGCCCGCGCATCGACCTGCTGCTGGCCCGCTCCCAGACGGGCTTCGTCTCGAAGGTGCTGAGCGACGATCCGACCACCGAGTGCGACGTGGTGGTGAAGGGCTTCGGCCGCGGCTGGGTCTACCGCGGCAACGGCAGCTTCCGCACCGACGAGGGCGGCCTGATCGACGACGCCGCCCTGCGCAGTCTGGCCGCCACCGAGGGCCCGCTCACCTACACCTGTGCACCGCCGGGCTCCGGCGAGCGCATGGGCGTGAACCGGGACCGTGACGGCTGGCGCGACGGTCTCGACAACTGCCCCGCCGTGGCGAACGACGACCAGGCCGACGCCGACGGCGACGGCGTGGGCGATGCCTGCGACAACTGCCCCGGCATCGCGAACGCCGACCAGGCCGACGCGGACGCCGACGGCGTCGGCGACGCCTGCGGCGCCTGAGCCGGGCCCCAAGCAGAGCGGGGGAGGAGCCGGTGCTCCTCCCCCGCGTCGGCTCTCAGTCCACCGGCCCTAGGGCAGGCAGGTCAGCCCGAACGAGTTGGTGTACTGGATGATCAGGTCGCCGCACGCCATGGCGTCGGCCGGGCTGATCAGCTGGTACACGTTCGTGTTGGCCGCCGAGGCGATGCCGTAGCGGCACCAGCCCCAGACCCCGTTCGTCCAGGCATCCGCGAAGTAGTTGTTCGCGTTGCCGGGCAGCGCCCACACCGCGGTCTCCTCGCCGAGGTTGAACGGGAACCGGTTCAGGCACTGGGTGGGCGGTGCGATCTGCAGGTCCGCGAGCGTGAAGCACGGGCAGTCGCACTCGTCCGGGATGCCGTTCTCGTTCAGGTCCAGGCTCATCCCGCAGCTCATCCCCGAGCCGGTGAGGGGGCCGCCCTCCTCGTTGCTGTTCGCAAACTGCTCGCACAGGCCGCCGAAGCCCCCGCAGTCGACGTCGCAGGTGTCCGGAATCCCGTTGTCCTGGCAGTCGAAGTCCCAGACCTTCCGGCCCGTGTTGCTCGAGAGCTGGGGCTGGTTCTCGGCGTCGAAGCAGACGCCCACGATCGTGTCGATGCCGGGTCCGCCGTCGCCCACGTAGGTGTGGGAGACCTGGCCGGCGGCGTTGGTGGCTCCCGCGTTGAACTCGCCCAGGTTCGGCCCGTTCGTCACCACCACCGCGGCGGGCCGGCCGGGCACGGGCACGAAGCCCTGCTCGGGCACGAAGTCCTGGATCGTCACCGTGGCCGTGTGCAGGTCGCCGATCACGTTGAAGTCGAGCTCCGGGTCCACGCGGCACTGGAGCGCCGAGACGCAGGCCTGCACCGCGATGTCGAACAGGAGCTGGGCGAGATCGAGGTTGGGATCCGTCGAAGCCGCCCAGGTGCCACCCGTCCCCGCCGCCAGGTCCTGGCCGAGGGTCTGCACGCAGGCGCTCGAGCCGGTGCCCGAGATCGGGGAGGCAATCACGTCGTTCGCGACCGCGTTGATGATCGCGTTGTTGATCGCGTCCCGGTCCTCGCCGGGATCCGCGCACGAGTCGCCGTCACACGCGCCCTCGTCGCTGATCGGGACGACGAGGCGGACCGCTCCCGGCGTCCAGGGGAAGTTGGCCGAGACGACGGAGACCGCCTCGCCCCAGGACTCGCTGCCGTTGAGCGTCGTCCCGCACGCCCCGTTGTTTCCGGGCACCACGCTGGTGAGGTTGCTCGCGACGTTGCCCGTCAGGCAGCTGAAGGCACCGCCGGGGTTGGCCGTGATGCCCCAGAGCGTCACGTTGGCGTCGATGCCGAGGGCGATGAGGTCGGACTCCACGGTGGAGATGGCGGCGCAGAGCGCCGCCGCCTCGTCGTCCATGGAGCCCGAGGTGTCGACGGTGAAGACCACGTCGACCGGGCAGGCGATGGGCTGGGCCGAGGCGGCGCCAGCGACGGAGACCGAGGCCAGTGCGAGCAGTCCGAGCGAGAGCCGAAGGATCCGGTTCGTTCCGCGCAGCATGTTCCCTCCCTTCGCTCGCGCCCTCGACGGCGGCGAAAGCGGCAGGCGAGGGGCCACGAGCGTGCGCATCAAGTCTGGACAGTAGGTAGTTACCCACGAATCCAGAGCCCCGGTCAAGCAACTTCGTGCACAGGTCTGCGCGACGCCGGGGCACCGGGCGGTCCGACTTCGACGAGAGGGGGAGCGGAGGCCGCTCGCGCTGATCAGCGTTCAGCGGACATCCGGTCGCGAATGGCCATCAGGCGCCGCAGGAGTGCGGCCTCCTGGGCCGTAAGGGGGCGCTCGTCCCCACGGGATGGGGCGTCCAGGGCCCCCGGGCCTCTGCCGAGGCCTGCCGGTGCACCGTCGGTGGAGGCCGCCCGAAGCTTCCGGGCCGGTCGCGACGGGCCCGGCTCCGGGCGCCGCGAGGGGGCGGGGCGTGCGCTCAGCGAGGCGGGCGTCGGCTCTCGAGGTGCGGGGACCGGGGGCGTTGCCCGGGGAGGCGATGCGACCGGGGCCCGGAACGACGCAGGCGGGACGTACTCGACGACGAGGTCGAGGGTGGGCGCCGGCGCGGCCCGAGCCGGCTCGCTGCTCGCCACGCGCCACGGCTCGGGGTCGGGTGCGTCGAGGGCGGGCTGGTGCCACCACGCCGCGGCGCCGAGCACGCCCACCATCGCCAGTCCGGCCATTCCCGCCAGTGGCGCCAGTGCCGCCAGTGCCGCCAGTACCGCCGGTAGGGCGCGCATCGACGCCACCTCCTCGTCCCGAGACGCGGTGTGGGGACGCGGGGTCCAACAGCAACGCGAAGGGTGTGAGGTCCCAGCCCCCGAGACCCGAGAGCCGGCCCCTGCGAGCGGTGCTCGCGGGGGCGGTGCTCGTGCTCCTCGCCGCGAGCGCGCCGGCCACCCCCCAGGCGCCGGCGCTTCGTGCGCCCGCCCGCGGAGCCATGCTGATCCACGTCTGGGCCACCTGGTGCGAGCCCTGCACGGCGGAGCTCGACGACCTCGCTGCCTTCATGCGCGGGCCCTCCTTCGCCGGGCTCGCGGAGCGCGGCCTGCGGCTCGTCACCGTCAGCGAGGACGTCCGGGCCGTGGACCTGGCCCGCTACCTCGAGCGTCACACGCCTCCTTTCCCGGTGCTCCTCGACACCCTGGGCGACACCTCGGCGCGCTTCGCACTGCGCGGCCTGCCGGGCACCGTGGTGATCGATGCACGGGGCGAGGTGGTGGCCCGGATGCTCGGCCCCCAGGACTGGCGCAGCGAGGCCTTCGTGGCGCGTCTCGAGGGCTTCCTCGGAGAGTGAGGTGAGGATCATGCAGGCACGTCCCTTCGGCTCCCGGAACCGGGCCCGGCTCGTCGCGGCCACAGCGTGGGTCGCGCTGGCCCTGCTTCTCCTCGCGCCCGCCGGCTCGACGGCGGGGCCGGGCGGCGAGCCCGGCGTCGCGGCGAACCCGTGCGCGCCGCCGAACCCCTGCGCGCCGCGAAATCCCTGTGCCCCCAAGAACCCCTGCGCCGCGAAGGCGGTGCCTCGCAATCCGTGCGGCGCGGCGAACCCGTGCGCGGCGCGGAACCCCTGCGCAGGGAAGAACGTCTGCGCGGCCCACAACGCCTGCGCGGCCAGGAACCCGCGCCGTCCCGCGAACCCCTGCGCGCCCGGGGCTTCGGCCGACGTCGCCTCGATCGCCAACCTCGACGAGCTGATCGACGAGTTCATGGCGGCCAGCGAGGCCACGGCGGGGCGGCCCGGGGCCAACGAGCCCGCGAGCTTCCCCGGGCCCGCCGAGCGTCCCGACTGGTTCCGCCTGCTGGTGGTGACCCGCGCCGAGAACCCGCTGCTCGAGGAGGAGTGCAAGAAGGAGGCGCTCCAGCTCTCGGTCGAGCGCTTCGGGAAGCTCCAGGGGCTGCCCGACGAGCGCGCGGCGGTGCGGGCGGCGGCGGAGCACATCCGCAGGCACCAGGACTTCGTGCACAGCCACGGCATCTCCTACTCCGACTACCTGCGCGAGATCTCGGAGTGCCGCGCCTTCTGCGCGCCGGTGGTGGCCAGCCTGATCCAGTGCCAGGTGCTCTCGGTCTCGCGCAGCCCCCACGGCATCGTGCTCTTCGGCCTGGGCAGCGACCGCGTCGACCCGCGCTACCGCGAGGGCGTCCTCGCCAACCTGGCCACCCAGCTGCGCAAGGATCCCGAGCGCAAGGCGGCGCTGATCGGCCGCGCGAGCCGCATCGGCGACCTGCGCCACAACCGGCGGGTCTCCGCCCGCCGGGCCCTGGCCGTGCGCGACGGCCTGATCGAGCTGGGCGTCGAGCCCGAGCGCGTGGAGACCCTGTGGTTCGGCTGGGAGCCGCCCCAGATCAGCGCCTGGGTGGCCGACGAGTACGGCCTGCGGGACCTCTACGAGAGCGAGGGCGAGCTGGGCATCAACCAGAGCGTGATGGCGGTGGTCTACTGAGGCCACGCCTCCGGGCGAGCGGCCTCTGGGTCGTTACCCTGTGCGCCATGGCTCGCGCGGCCCTCGTCGCACTGGCGGCCCTCGTGCTCTGGGCGTCCCTGCCGCCCGAGGTGTGCGGCGCCGTCTGCGCCCAGCTGGCGCGCCTCGCCTCCGCCGCCCCGCACTGCGCCGAGCACGCCGCGCCGCCCGCCCACGACGAGTGCCCGGGCTGCGAGGAGAGCCTCGCCGTGGCGGGTCCCGGGAGCCCGACCGGCCCCGAGGGCTCGCTTCCCCGGCCGCTCGCGACGCTGGCGGCCTGGCGGGACGGAGCGGCGCCCGCCCGCGCGCACGGCGGGCCTCCGCGCGCCCCGCCGGATCTCCTCCAGTCCCCCTACCGGAGCGTTCGTCCCCCCCTGCTGAGCTGAGACCCGACCGGCCTCGGACGGGTCCACCCTTTGCTCGACCGGAGGACGACCATGCGTCCCTCGTGGACTGGCGCGCTCGTCGCGCTCGCCGCGCTGGCCTCGCAGCCGGCGGACGCTGCGCTGCGCGAGACCACCCTTACCCTGACCCGCGGTCCGGTCACGATCGCGGGCGCCACCGCCGACGCCATGCGGGTGAACGGCTCGATCCCCGGCCCCACGCTCGAGTGGACCGTCGGCGACGTGGCGCGCATCCACGTGCGCAACGCCATGGACGTGGCGAGCTCGGTGCACTGGCACGGGCTGCTGCTGCCGAACCGCCAGGACGGCGTCCCCGGCCTCACCACGCCGGCCATCCAGCCCGGCACGACGCTCACCTACGAGTTCCCGATCCGGCACGCCGGCACCTACTGGTACCACTCCCACACCGGGCTCCAGGAGCAGCGGGGCATCTACGGCTCCATCGTGATCCATCCCCGGGAGCCGCGCGGCGACGTGGACCGCGACTTCGTGCTGGTGCTCTCGGACTGGACCGAGGAGGACCCGAACGAGATCCTGCGCCTGCTGAAGGCCGGGCGCGAGACCTTCTCGCTCCAGAAGGGCACCATGCAGAGCCTGTGGGGCGCGTGGCGGGCCGACGCCCTGGGTGACGTGCTGCACCGCTCGCTCATGCGCATGCCGCCGATGGACATCTCGGACGTCGCCTACGACGCGTTCCTCGCCAACGGTCGGCCCGAGGCCTCGCTGCCCGGGCGCCCCGGCGAGCGGATCCGGCTGCGGATCATCAACGCCGCCGCCTCCAGCTACTTCTACCTGAGCCTCGCCGGCGCCCCGCTGCGCGTGATCTCCGCCGACGGCATGGACGTCGAGCCCCTCGAGCTCGAGCGCCTGCTGATGGGCGTGGCCGAGACCTACGACCTGCTCGTCAGCATCCCGCCCGAGGGCGCCTGGGAGCTTCGCGCCACCGCCCAGGACGGCTCCGGCCACACCTCGCTCTGGATCGGCGAGGGCGAGCGGCGCCCGGCCCCGGACGTCCCGCGCCCGAACCTCTACCGCATGCGGCACGGTCCCATGCAGGCCCGGGACGCGCCGCCGGAGCGGCCCCTGGCCCCCTATCCGCGCCTGCGTGCGGCGACGGTGACCGAGCCCCCCGCCGAGGCTCCGCGGCGCGAGATCCGGCTGCGCCTCACGGGCAACATGGAGCGCTACGTCTGGTCCTTCGACGGCCGTACCCTCTCCGAGGCCGACGAGATCCCGGTGCGGCGCGGCGAGGTGCTGCGCGTGGTGTTCGAGAACACCACGATGATGCACCACCCGCTGCACCTCCACGGCCACTTCTTCCGGGTCCTGAACGGCGCGGGACCCCGAGCGCCCCTCAAGCACACCGTGGACGTGGCGCCCCTGGCCACCACCGCGATCGAGTTCCTCGCCAACGAGGAGAAGGACTGGCTCTTCCATTGCCACATCCTCTACCACATGAAGTCGGGCATGACGCGGATCTTCCACTACGAGGGCTCGGAGACCGACCCCGACCTGGTCGAGGCGCGCAAGAAGCTCTTCGAGGAGTCCTGGTACGCCGCGGCCGAGGGGACGCTCCTCTCGAACTTCAGCGAGGGGCGCGCCTCGCTGAGCTCCACCCGGCACGAGCTCGCCCTCGCCTGGGAGGTGGGCTGGCGCGGCGTCGACGGCAGCGAGCACGAGCTCGAGCCCGTCTACCGCTACCACTTCAACCGCTTCTACCGCGCCTTCGCCGGCGCGAGCTTCGAGGAGGAGCGGGACGCCGGGGTGTTCGGGGTGGAGGCGCTGCTGCCCCTCAACCTGAACTCCTGGGCCTGGATCGACACCCGGGGCGAGGCGCGCTTCGGGCTCGAGCAGGAGCTCCAGCTGACCTCGCGGCTCTCGGCCGTCGGGGAGATGGAGTACGACACGGAGGAGGGCGGGGAGGGCAGCCTCGGCCTGCGCTACACGCTGGGCCGCCGGCTCTCCCTGGCGCTCGGGTGGCACTCGGAGTTCGACCTCGGTGCGGGCCTCGAGCTGCGCTACTGAGCGGCCCGAGCCTTCGGCGGCACCCAGCCGCCGAACGCCTCCTCGAGGGCCAGCGCCACCGCGATGGTGACGTGGTCGCGCCCGCGGGCCCCGACTACCTGGAGGCCGAGGGGAAGGCCGGCGCGGCCGAGGCCGAGGGGCACCTGGGTGGACGGCATCTCGAGGGCGTTGAACAGGCCGGTGAAGCGGAAGTGGGGCGGGCCGCCGCGGCCGTGGCGCGGCGCCGGGCCCCGCGCCATCGGGAAGAGCAGCACGCCGTCGTCGCCGAGCTCCGTCTCGAGGGTCTCGCGGAGCCGGCGTCCGCGCTCGGCCTGGCGCCGCACCCAGCCGGGGTAGCGGAGCGCCAGCGCGGCGCCGGCGTGGAGCAGGACGGGCGGCCCCGTGTGGTCCGAGCGGCGCAGCAGCCAGCGCAGCAGCTCGCGGCCGGGCGGCACGGGCTCGCCGTCACCGAGGTTCGGAGGCAGGGGCGGGCGCCCCTCCTCGAGCGCGATGCCGGCCGCGATGGGGAGGGAGGCCCGCAGGCCCGGGTACTCGCGCTCCTCGATGCGGGCTCCCCGCGCCGCCAGCGCATCCGCGACGCGCCGCTGCGCCCGGCGCAGCTCCTCGCTCGGCGCCGGGCGGCGTCCGTCGCCCTCGACCACGATCACCCGGAGGCCGCCGACGTCCACGGCCGCGGGGTCGCCGAGGGGGATGGCGCGGCAGCCGGGGTCCACGCCGTCGGGGCCGGCCAGGATGCGGAGCAGGGGCATCAGGTCCTCGGCGCGCCGCGCCAGGGGGCCTGTGGTGTTGATCCTGCAGTGGGCCCCCGCGTAGGCGGGCACCTGGCCCGTGCCCGGGACCAGGCCGCCCGTGGGCTTGTGGCCGAAGACGCCGTTGCAGAACGCCGGGATGCGGATCGAGCCGCCGATGTCCGTCCCCAGGCCGAAGGGCGAGGCGCCGGCGCCCACCAGCGCGCCCTCGCCGCCGGAGCTGCCCCCCGCGCTGTGACGCGGGTCGTAGGCGTTGCGGGTGAGGCCGTAGACCGCGTTGAAGGTCGCTACGTGGGCGGTGAGCTCCGGCGTGTTGGTGACGCCGAGGGCAATCGCGCCCGCGGCCCGCAGGCGCGCCACCGGCGGCGCGTCCTCGCGCGCCACGTGGGAGGCGAGGGCGACCACGCCCGAGCTGTGGGGCATGCCGCCGAGGGCGATGCTCTCCTTGATGGTGCAGGGCACGCCCAGCAGGGGCGGGAGGCTCCCGGCGTCGTCCTCTGCGACGCGGGCGTCGGCCTCCTTCGCCTCCAGGCGGGCCGACTCGAAGCGGTCCCGCACCAGTGCGTTCAGGGTCGGGTTGACGGCCCGGGTGTGTGCGATGTGGGCCTCGACCACCTCGACGCTCGTGACCTCCCGCGAGCGGATGCGCCGCGCGAGCTCCGAGGCCGACTGGCGGAGGAGCGGGTCCACGGGTCAGCGGCCGGCGCGCGTGAAGATCAGGAAGCTCTGGCGCTCGATGAAGTCGAGCTGGCGCTGGAGCGCGTAGCCGGCGGACTCGAGCTCGGAGACGATCTGCTCGCGCGAGGTCTGGTGGCCGAAGGTCCGCGGGAACCAGCTCGAGTCGTTGAGCTCGAGGATCGCGAGGCGCCCGTCCGGAGAGAGGTCGTCGAGGATGCGTCGGAAGTAGGCCGGTCGCTCCTGGATGTGGTGGTAGGTGTTCGAGGTGAACAGCAGGTCGATCGTACCGTCCGGGAGCAGGGGGTCCTCGAAGCGCCCGAGCACCACGCGGACGTTCCCCACCCCCTCCTCGGCGACGCGCTCCTCGAGGTAGCTCGTCATCTCCTCGTCCACGTCCACCGCGTACACGAGGCCCGTGGGGCCCACGGCCTGGGCGAGCCGGAACGTGAAGTAGCCGCCCCCGGCGCCGAGGTCCGCCACGCGATCGCCCGGAGAGAGGCCGAGCTCGGAGACGACCCGCTCGGGTTGCTGCCAGCGGTCGCGCCCGAAGCCGTCGTAGGCGCAGCGCTTCCAGGTGGAGCATCCCGCACCGAGGAGCAGGACCAGCAGGGTCGAGGCCACCGCGCGCCGCACGCCACAGAGCATGCCGCACGTCGGGGCGCGGCGCCCCAGCCCCGGACACGACAACCCCACCCGGACGAGAGGAACGCCGTCTCGACCCCGTGAACGTGAAGCGCGTCCTGCTGGCGGGTCCGCCGGCAGCGGTGGGATCCGCCGCGTCGCGGTAGGCTGGCCGGCCTTGCACCCGGTCGACGCCCTCATCCTGCTGGCCTTCGTCGCCTACGCGGTGGCGGCCGGCCTGCGCTCGCGGCGCCTCGCCTCCCAGGGCCTCGAGGAGTACTTCCTCGCCGGCCGCAGCCTGAGCGGCTGGAGGGCCGGCATCAGCATGGCGGCCACCCAGTTCGCCGCCGACACGCCGCTGCTGGTGACGGGCCTGGTGGCGACGGCGGGGCTGTTCGCCCTGTGGCAGCTCTGGGTCTACGCCCTGGCGTTCCTGCTGATGGGTTTCGTGCTCGCCCCGAGCTGGCGCCGGGCGCGGGTGCTCACCGACGCCGAGCTCGCCGAGCTGCGCTACGGGGGGCGGGCGGCCCTGGTGCTCCGCACCCTGAAGGCGCTCTACTTCGGCACTCTCTTCAACTGCATCGTGCTGGCCTGGGTGCTCTTCGCGGCCCGCGCGATCGCGGAGCCGTTCCTGGTCTGGAACGAGTGGCTCCCGGAGGGCGTGTACGCGCTCCCCCTCGGCGTGGTCCGCGCCGTCGGGGTCCCGCTGGCCGTGGACCCGGCGGGCCCGGAGGTCTGGATCCGCTCCACCAACAACGTCGTCTCGATCGCCGCCATCGTCGCCTTCACGCTCTTCTACTCCGCCACCGGCGGCCTGCGCAGCGTGGTGGCGACGGACGTGCTCCAGTTCGCCCTCGCCATGGGGGGCACGGCGCTCTACATGGGCTTCGTGGTGCACCACTTCGGTGGCATGGGGCCCGTGGTGGAGCGCCTCCAGGAGCAGTTCGCGGCGGGCGGTCCGGGAGGCATGCTGCCCGACCAGATCCTCGCGCTGACGCCCTCCCGGGCGCGGGAGGCGGGCCTCGCGGTGCTCGCCGTCTTCGCGCTCCAGTGGTTCATCCAGCTGAACGCCGACGGCACGGGCTACCTGGCCCAGCGCTCCATGGCGTGCCGCTCGGACCGGGACGCCAAGCTCGCGAGCGTCGTGTTCACCTTCGCCCAGGTCCTGCTGCGGAGCCTGCTCTGGCTCCCGATCGCGCTGGGCCTGCTGGTACTGCTCCCTCCCGAGCCGGGCCTCGCCGGCGAGGCGCTGCGCCAGGACCGGGAGCTCAGCTTCGTGCGCGGCATCGCGGAGCTGCTGCCCTGGGGCGCCACGGGGCTGATGCTGACGGCGCTCCTCGCCGCGCTCGCCTCGACCATCGACACCCACCTGAACTGGGGCGCCTCCTACTGGACCCGCGACCTCTACGAGCGCCTGCTGTGCCGCGCCTGGCTGGGGCGCGAGCCCTCGCCCCGCACCCTGGTCTGGGTGGCTCGCGCGGCGAACGTCGGGATCCTCGCCATCGGCCTCGCCGTGATGACCCAGCTCACGTCGATCGAGCGCACCTGGCGGGTGGCGCTGCTGCTCGGGGCCGGGACCGGGCCGCTGCTGGTGCTGCGCTGGCTGTGGTGGCGCATCAGCGCCTGGGGCGAGGTCGCCTGCGTGGCGGCCTCCCTGGTGGCGGCCCCGCTGCTGCTGGCCCGCATCTCCGACGCGGCGCTGCGGCTGCTCGTCATGGCGGCCCTGGCGACGGTGGTGGGCGTCGCGGTCTCCCTCGTCACCCCGGAGCCGCGCGAGCGGCTGCTCGCGTTCTTCCAGCGGGCCCGGCCTCCGGGCTGGTGGGGACCGGTCGCGGCGGCGCTGGGCGAGGATCCGCGGGCGGGCGTGAGGCGCCTGGCGCGGGGGCTCGGCGCCATGGCGACGGCCGGGCTGTGCGTCTTCAGCCTGCTCACCGGGCTCGCCGCCTGGATCTGCCGCAGCCCGGTGCCGGCGAGCTGGCCCGCGGACCGGGGGCTCTGGGTGGCGGCCCAGCTCGCCCTGGGCCTGGCCCTGGTGCCGGTCTGGCTCCGCCTCGGCTTCGGCTCCGAGGAGCCCGGGTACACTGGCGCCCAGGAGGAGCCCCGATGACCGACCCCCACCCCGTCGCGGCCTGGCACGACCTGCTCGCGCGCCGCGATCCGTCGGGCCTCGACGCCCTGCTCGCGGACGACGTGGTGTTCCACTCCCCCATCGTCCACACGCCGCAGAAGGGTCGGGCCATCACCCGCCTCTACCTGGGCGCGGCCTTCCGGGTGCTGTTCAACGACCGCTTCCACTACGTGCGGGAGATCGTCTCCGGCCGGGACGCCTGCCTCGAGTTCAGCACCGAGATCGACGGCGTCCACGTGAACGGCGTGGACCTGATCCGCTTCGATGCCGAGGGCCGGATCGTCGACTTCAAGGTGATGGTTCGTCCCCTCAAGGCCATCCAGCTCGTTCACGGCATGATGGCGCGGATGCTGGACGAGCTGAAGGACTCCTGAAGGCGCCGGTCGCGGCTTCGAGGCCGCGGACGACGAGCTCGGGCACGCCGAGGGCGACCGGGCTTGGCCGTCCCTCGGGCCGTCCCTCGAGCCGTCCCTCGAGCCGTCCGGTAGGAGAGGCGATAGAGTCTGCGGCGGTCCTCCCGGGGAGGAAGCGTGGCCGACTTCGTCGCCGACAGCCGGGTCGCCCTCGACGCTGCGGATCCGAACCGCGGGCGCGCCGAGCTGTCGCCGGAGTGGGCGGTGTGGGGACCCAACGGCGGCTACCTGGCCTCCATCGCGCTGCGCGCCGGCATCGCGCGCAGCCGGCTGCCGCGCCCGGCGAGCTTCCACTGCCACTTCCTGGCCGTGGGCGAGTTCGGGCCCGTGGAGCTTCGCGTCGAGCCGCTCGGTGGCGGCAAGCGCGCCGAGTCGCTGCGGATCGAGGTGGTGCAGGGCGAGCGCACGCTGCTGGCCGCACTGCTCTGGATGGTGGACGAGGGGCTGCGGGGCTACGAGCACGACCTCGGCTGCGCGCCGGCGGTCCCCGGCCCCCGCGAGCTCAAGCCCTACCACGAGCTGGCGGACAACTACGACGAGTGGTTCCCGATCTGGCGCAGCATGGAGGGACGCCCGCTGCGCTGGGACGAGGGCCCCGGCGAGCCGGTCTCGCGCACCTGGCTGCGCTTCACCGACACGCCCATCCCCGATCGCGAGGCCGACGCGGTGCGCCAGCTCTTCTGGCTCGACTTCCCGGGCTGGAACGCCACCATCGCGGCCCACGGCTGGCCCCACGAGTACCTGATGCCCAACCTCGACCTCACGGTCCAGTTCCACCGCTTCGACCCCGAGGCCGAGTGGATGCTGGCCGACGGCTACGTGCCCCTCGCCAACGACGGCATCGTGGGCTGCGTGTCGCGGATCTGGTCCGAGGACGGGCGCCTGCTCTCGACGGGAACCTCGAAGCACATCTGCCGACCCAACCCGGGCTACGCGGCCGAGCTCGAGCGCGCCCGGGCCGAGGGGCTGCTGCCCGACGACGCGAAAGGTTCCGCGAAGCGGAATCGCAGCTAGGAGGCCGACCCAGGATGGGTCGGCTTCCGCCGCAAGGCGAGCCCGAAGGGCTCGCTCAGCTAGGAGGCCGGCAGTCGCTCCCAGGCCTCGCCCTCGTGCCCGAACCGGAACAGCCCGGGGTGCAGGATCTCGGCGAGGATCTCGAGGGACTCGACCAGGCGCGGCCCGGAGCGGTTCATGAAGGCGTTGCCGTCGACGAGGGCGACCCGACCCTCGCGCACCGCGCGCAGCGCCGCCCACTCGGGGCGGCCGGCCAGGAGCGGAAGCTCGGACCGCGTGCGCTGGAGGCCGAAGCCGCAGGGCAGCAGCAGCACGACGTCCGGATCGGCGTCGCGCAGCTGCGTCCAGGTGATCCAGGGCGAGGGCGCGCCCGGCTCGCCGAAGGGCGTGGAGCCTCCGGCCAGGGCGACCAGCTCGGGCATCCAGTGGCCCGCCGCCATGGGCGGGTCGAGCCACTCGAGGCACGCCACCCTTGGCCGGTCCACCAGGCCTCCGGTGCGCTCGCCGATCCCGGTCACGCGGTCGGTGAGCGCCGTGGTGAGCGCCTCGGCCCGCTCGGGCACGCCGGCGGCGTCGCCGACGCGACGGATGTCGCCCCAGACGTCGCCGAGGGTGTGGGGCGAGAGGGAGAGCACCCGGGGCGCGCCGCCGGTCCAATCGGCCAGGGCCTGCTCGACGTCCGAGAGGCTCGCGGCGCACACCTCGCACTGGTCCTGGGTGAGGACCAGGTCGGGCGCGAGCTCGCGCAGGCGCTCGGCGTCGACCCGGTAGACCGAGAGCCCGTCCCGGACGAGGCGCTTCACCCGGGAGTCGATCTCGGCGCTCGTCCCGGAGACGTCGAAGCGCGGCTCCGTGCAGGCGGGGAGCCGCGCGAGGCTGGCGGGGTGGTCGCACTCGTGGGAGCGCCCCACGAGACGCCCCTCGAGGCCCAGCGCGCAGGCGATCTCGCTCAGGCTGGGCAGCAGGGAGACGATGCGCTGCATGGCTCGCAGCCTAGCCGACGCCGCGTCCCCGAGACGGGCTGGCCGAGCGAGCCCTCCGGGCTCGCTTTGTGGCGGAAGGCGACCCATCCCGGGTCGGCCTCCTAGGAGAGGCGGCGGAGCCCGGCCAGGGCGAAGAGCCCGGAGCCCAGCAGGAGCAGCGACGCGGGCTCGGGGGTGAAGACGAAGTCGAGGGCCGCGGTGCCCGGAAAGACCGGTCCGTCCCCGGTGTCGAGGGTCACCTCGAAGGGCGTCACGACCCGGAACGCGCCGACGCCCGAGGACGCCCGGGCGTCGAAGCCCGCGGCGGTGAGGCTCTCGGCGGATCCCACGGCGGTGACGGCACCCGTGGTCCAGGGCGCGCCCGTGACCGAGCCCGTGACGAAGCCCAGGTCGGTGTCGGCCGAGATCGGTGCGCTGCCGCCGGCCCCGACGACCGCGAGGGGGACGGGAATCTCGGAGCCGGGCACGGCCGAGAAGATGAAGTGAAGGAGCGAGCCGTTCAGGGCCAGGGTCCCGGATCCGCCGGCGAAGCTCCCCGGGCCGCTCGACACGGCGTCGAGGCCCGCCGCCACCAGGGCCGGAGCCAGCGAGAGGGGCGCGTCCACGGGGCCGGCGCTGCCCAGGAGGACGCCGGAGGTCGCATCGAAGGCGCCGGCGACGCCGTCCAGGCTGGCTCCGGAGCCCTGGAGGGAGAGGCTCGTCCCGGTCGTGTACTCGACCGTGAGCGTTACGGTGAAGGGCAGGGCGGCCGCGGGCGGGCTCGCGAGGAGGCCCAGGGCGGCCAGGCAGGGTGCGAGGCGGCGATGGCGCATGACGGGCTCCCGACCCCCAGCTGGAGGGGAGGTGGCCGCTCGGGGCGCCCGGGTGGCAGGCCGAGGGGTGGGGGTTGACCAATTTCGATAGTTCCAGCATTATCAAATCGAGAACGAGGAGCGACACCATGGCCGAGACGGCTCGATCCCGGGATCCCGAGCGCCTCCGCGAGGAGGTTCGGGAGGGCTACACGCGCGTGGCGCGCGGCGGCGACGCCGCCGTTGCCCGCGAGGCCGGGCGGCGTGCGGGCTACAGCGAGGCTCAGCTCGACGCGGTGCCCGAGGGCGCGAACCTCGGCGTGGGCTGCGGCAACCCGACCGCCATCGACGCCCTGTGCCCGGGAGAGACGGTCCTCGACCTGGGCTCCGGGGCCGGCATGGACGCCTTCCTGGCCGCCCGCCAGGTGGGCCCGACGGGGCGCGTGATCGGCGTCGACATGACCGACGCCATGCTGGAGAAGGCGCGGGAGAACGCCGGCAAGGCGGGCGTCACGAACGTCGAGTTCCGCAAGGGCCAGATCGAGGCGCTTCCCGTCGAGGACGAGAGCGTCGACGCCATCGTCTCGAACTGCGTCATCAACCTCTCCCCCCAGAAGGACCGCGTCTACGCCGAGGCCTGGCGCGTGCTGCGCCCGGGCGGCCGCGTGATGGTGTCCGACATCGTGCTCGACGGGCCGCTGCCCCCGGCGGTGCTCGAGAGCATCGAGGCCTGGGTGGGCTGCGTGGGCGGGGCCAGCCAGCGCGACGACTACCTCCGCACGATCCGGGAGGCGGGCTTCCGGGAGGTGCGGGTCGAGGGCGAGGCGTCCTTCGGGGGCCTGTTCCCGCCCGACGATCCCCGGGTGAAGGAGGTCGCCGAGCGGCTCCGGCTCTCCGACGACGACGTCGAGCGCTACACCGACACGGTGAAGAGCCTCCACGTCTTCGCGCGGAAGTAGCGGCGCTCCGGGCCCCCTCTCGCCAGCCGGCCAGCCGGAGAGCTGGAAGGCCGGCGGGCTAGAAGCCGAGGTCCACGCCCACCCGGAGGGTCCGGCCCGGGAGCACCACGTCGTCCCGGTTGAACGAGACGGCGTTGCGCGCCTTGGCGTTCAGCAGGTTCTTCCCCGTGAGCGTCAGGTCCACCGGCGTGCGGCCCTCGTGGACGCGCAGGGTCGCGGTGGCGTCCACCATGGTGAAGCCGCTCGTGGTGGACTCGAAGTCCCCCACGTCGCTCTGCTGCTCGTGGTGCAGGAACCCGACCCGCGCCTGGAAGCGGGTGTTGCGGTAGCTGACGCCGCCGCCCCAGCGCAGGGGCGGGATGCGCGGTACGTCGCCGGTGCGATCCAGCCGGGCCCGGACGAAGTCCAGCTGCCCGTCGAGCCCGATGCGTCCACCGAGGCACTCGCCCAGATCGAAGCGCACCAGCAGCTCGCTCCCGAGGAAGGTGGCGTCCTCCTGGGTGAAGAGGAGCTCGTCGAGCTCCTCGCCCGGGCCGACGATGCAGGCGCCCATCTCGTCGCAGGTGCGGCCGGTCTTGCGACCGAACACGAAGTCGTCGTAGCGGTAGGCGAACAGGCTCGCCTCGAAGAGCAGCCGGTTCCAGGTTCCGCGCAGCAGCAGGTCCGCGGCGAAGGAGGTCTCCTCGTCGAGGCTCGGGTCGCCGACCTGGAAGGTCTCGTCGGCCTCGTGGGGACCGCGGGCGAAGAGCTCGAGGGCGTCGGGGGCGCGCTGGGTGGCCGAGAGGGTCAGGCCCAGCTGGAGCGGGTCCGCGATGTTGTAGACCATGCCCGCGCTCGCCGAGAGGGGCACGTAGCCGCGCCGCCGCCGGCGATCGTCGGCCGGCGTGCCCTGCACCTCGGTGCGCTCGATGCGGGCCCCGAGCTGGAGCACCATGTCCTCGCCGAGCTGGGCGTCCTCGTAGACGTAGAGGGCGAGGGTGTTGGTCTGGGTGGGGGCCAGCAGCTCCCGGCCCTCGCCGGCGGCGCGCAGGTCGACGTCCCGGTGCTGGAGCCCGACGGCGCCGCGGAAGGGGCCGAAGGGCTGGTGGACCGCCTCCAGGCGTCCCTCCCACTCGTCGTTGTCGAAGGTCGAGAGGGCGGCGCCGTCCTCGACCTCGTCGTGGTCGTAGTCCGAGTAGCGGCCGCGGAAGCGCAGCTCGGGCAGCCAGGAAATGGGCTCGTAGAGATCGGCCTCGAAGTCCCAGCTCTTCTTGTCGAGGTCGATGGAGACGCCCTCGAGCTCGTCGGGCGGGATCGGGATGCCGTAGACGTTCTCGAACTTGGAGTAGCCGAAGCCGAGGCGCCCTTGCTCGCCGATCCAGGCCAGGCCGAGGGAGCCCGACCAGGCGTCCGTGTCGCTGTTGCGCTGCTTGCGGCCCTCGCCGGCCACGTCGTAGTCGTCGCTGTCGCGGGTCACGGCGTCGAGGTGGTAGGCGAAGGAGCCATGGGAGCCCTCGAAGAGCAGGGCGGCGTCGCGGCCGCGGCTGCCCGTGTCGTAGCCGAGGCGGACCTCGCCCGTGGCCGGGGTCTCGAGGAGCTGCCGGGGCACCCGGTTCGAGATCACGTTGACCACGCCCCCGATGGCCCCGCCCCCGTAGCGCAGGGTCGCGGGGCCGCGCACGACCTCGATGCGCTCCGCGGTGAGGGGGTTCACCGGGACGCCGTGGTCGGCGCTGATCGGCGAGACGTCGTGGCTCCCCAGGCCGTCGTCCAGCACCCGGACGCGGAAGGTGTCCTGGCCACGGATCACCGGCCGGCTCGAGCCCGCGGAGAAGGACGACGTCGTGATGCCGGGCTCGTTGCGCAGGGTCTCGCCCACCGTGGTCCCGACGTGGCTCTTCACGTGGTCGGCGTCGAGGACCGTGACGGGCACGGCGAGCTCCTCGCTGGTGCGCGGCAGCGGGGAGGGGGTCACGATGATCGGGTCGGACGCCTGCTCCTCCGTGTGCTCGGGCTCCACGGCGAGGGTCGGCGTGGCACAGAGCGAGCATGCGAGGAGCAGGCTCGGGCCGCGAGAGGTGCGACGCATGAAGGGGTACTCCTGCGCGCCTGCGGGCGCGGCAAGGGTGGGAATCGGAGTCGAGGGCTGGCGGAGCTAGGAGGCGCGCGGAGGCGCGCGGGCGGCAAGACGGCCGCGGAGAGCGGCGCCGGGCACGAGAGGCCGGGGCGGAGCCGGCTCGGCCCGCCGCGGCGGGGCGGCAATTGCCCCGCCGGCGGCGACGGGGGCCGCGGCCCGGGCGCTCGAGACGCCGCAGAGTGCGCAGGGCGCGCCCGCGGCGTGGCTGGGGGCCGAGGCGGCCTCCAGGACCGGGCCCCGCTCCGAGGCGGCGTGCCCGTGGAGCGTGACCCCGAAGGAGAGCCCCAGGAAGACCGCTACGAAGAGGTGTGCGGAGCGGTGCACGGCCAGGATCTCGTAGCAGAGGGGCAGGTGGAGTCA
This sequence comes from Myxococcota bacterium, assembly GCA_028277885.1. Lineage (GTDB taxonomy): Bacteria > Myxococcota_A > UBA9160 > UBA9160 > UBA6930 > JANQFK01. Next base: position 292,064 of record JANQFK010000022.1, on the reverse strand, counting down.
AGCCGAGCCGGCGTCACCTCCCGCGGCCCGGACCCCACCCACCAGGACGGCCCGGTCCCGACCGCCGCAGGAACGTTCTCCCATGCGCAGCCTTGCTCAGCGTGCTCTGCACCGCTGCCGCCTCCGGGTGGCGGGCCCGGCCCTCGCCGGGGCCCTGCTGGCCTTCGCCCCGGGCGCCTCCGCGGTCTCCATTCTCAGCGAGGACTTCGAGGGGATGGCGACCTCCCTCGGCACGAGCTGCTTCTCCGCCTACACGATGGCGAACGGCTGGCTCAACGAGACGGGCGACGACGGCGACTGGCTGGTGGACGCGAACGGCACGGGCTCGCTCGGCACCGGGCCGAGCGGCGACCACAGCCACGGCGGCAGCGGCCACTACGCCTACGTCGAGGCGAGCGGCTGCGCGAGCGACGTCAAGAACCTCGCGTCGCCCGTGCTGGATCTCACCGGCCTCGCCGGGGTCGCGGTGAGCTTCGCCTACCACATGTTCGGCCCCGCCATGGGCGAGCTCCACTTCGACGTCAGCAGCGACGGGGGAGCGAGCTTCGTCGAGGACGTGGCCGCCCCCATCGTGGGGGACCAGGGCGACGCGTGGCACCTCGGGGAGGTCCATCTGGGGGCCTTCGACGGCGAGTCCGACCTCGTGTTCCGCTTCCGCGCCGTGATCGGGCCGTCCTTCGCGAGCGACATCGCCCTCGACAGCATCGAGTTCAGCACCGGCAACGCGCCGCCCCTCCCGGTCCCCGAGCCGGGGACCGCGAGCCTGCTGGGGCTCGCCCTGGGCGGGCTCGGCGCGCTCCGCTCCCGCCGCGCGGCCCACGCCCCCCGGATCTGAAGCCACCCGGCCTGCCACCCGACGGGCCCCCGATCGGTAGGCGCCCGGGGGCAGTGGCGCCGGGACCGGGACCGGCGGCACACTGCGGCCATGGCCCGCTGCCGCTCGATCCTCTGGCTGCCGCTCCTCGCTCTCGCCCTGGGCTGCCAGCCCCTCGGTCCGCTGCCCGGTGGCCGCCTCTCCGGCCAGCTGGCCTCCGCGCCCCCGGCGGACTGGGCGAGCACCGACGGCGAGACGAACGTCCAGGTCGAGACCCGCCCCTCGGACCCGTACTCGGTCAACGTCTGGGGTGCGGGGGTGGGCGAGCGCTTCTACCTGGCCTCGGGCCGCGGCGAGGAGGCCGTCTGGGCGCGCCACATCGCCGCCGACCCCAACGTGCGGCTCCGCGTCGGAGACCGCATCTACGAGCTGGAGGCCGTGCGGGTGGAGGACGAGGCCGAGCTCGAGCGCTTCCTCCAGGCGATGAGGCGCAAGTACGAATGGGAGCCCTCCGCCGAGGAGCGGGAGCGCGGCGTCGTGTACCGACTCGAGCCGCGCTGAGCCGAGAGGATCCGCCATGTCCCGAGCTGCCGTTGCGCGAACCCTGGCCGCCGTCGGCCTGCTGCTGGGGGCCTCGGCGGCCCTCGCCGATCCCTTCGTCTTCGTGTCCCTGCCGGACACCCAGGTGTACGCCGAGAACCGCTTCCCCGACGGCCGCTTCCCCGCGGTGACCGACACGAGGGGCACCGGGGCCATCTTCTTCGACCAGGTCGAGTGGATCGTGGACAACCGGGAGAGCCGGGGCATCCGCTACGTGGGACACCTGGGCGACATCGTCCAGGACGGCAACGACCTCGGCGAGTGGGCGCTCGCCACCGACGCCATGCGCATGCTCCTCGACGCCGACATCCCCCACGGCACGGTGATGGGCAACCACGACGACAACCACCCGCCCGACTACGCCCGGAACTACCTCGACCACTTCGGCCCGCAGTTCTTCGAGGACCGGCCCTGGTTCACGGCCTCGTCGCCGGGAGGCGGCGCGAACCTCCAGATGCTCGAGCACGGCCCCTACAAGCTCGGCTTCCTGAACTTCAGCATCGACCACCCCCAGTCCGAGATCGACTGGGCGACGGGCATCGTGCAGGCGAACCCGGACACGATCTTCGTCATCGGCACCCACCGCTACCTGTTCGACCTGAAGATCGTGGGCGGTCGCTACGGCGAGCGGATCAACTTCTTCGGCTCGACCACCGTCGAGGACAACTTCGTGGACGGGGTGGTCGAGCCCAACAACGCCCAGGACTTCTTCGACGAGTTCGTGACCCAGCACCCCAACATCCTGATGGTGCACGCGGGCCACTTCCACGCCGAGTGGCTGCGCCTCGACGGCCTGAACAGCGCGGCGAAGACCGTGATCCAGATCCTCACCGACTACCAGAGCACGCGGAACGGCGGCGACGGCTACCTGCGCATCTACGAGCTCGACTTCGATGCCGAGGAGTTCCGCTTCGAGACCTACTCGCCGAGCCTCGACCGCAAGCGCACCACCCTCGACCACTACGTCGAGACCATCTTCCTCGCCTACGACCAGCGCGACCAGATCATCGACGTCCTGGGCGCGAGCGAGGAGGACTACTTCGACCTGCTGGAGTTCTTCTTCAAGTCGACCGGTGCCCCGGACGGCTTCCTGCTCCAGCACCCGGACTTCGACGAGCCCGAGGAGCGAGCCTACTACGAGCGCTACCTCGACGAGCTCTTCCTGGGGGACCCGCCCGAGGGCTTCGGCGACATCCTCGAGTGGGAGGGCCTCTGGCTGCTGGGCTTCGCCAACGACCCCCAGGACCCCTTCGACTTCCGCGACTCGGTGCGCTCGCCCACCGGGGTGCTCGGGATCGACTACGCGGACTACTTCGTCCCCTCGGCGGACCAGCGCGTGGCCTTCGCGTTCGAGGAGCTGATCGGCGCACTCACGGCCCTCGAGCCCGCCGACCTGCTGTTCCGCTCCGCCGGCCGCGCGCTCGCGCGGCGCGCCGAGAGCGCACTCCGCCATGCCGAGAACGGCCGCCATCGCTACGCGAAGCGCCTGCTCGAGCGCGGCGTGCTGCGCTTCACCGACGGCTGCGCGGAGGGGGGCAGCCCCGACGGCTTCTGGCCCATCGGCCGCTCGAGCTGGTGGCGTTGGCTCTCCCTCGACTGGGTCGACCGCTGCTCGGCCCAGGAGACCGTGCACCCCCTGGTGCTGGAGGCCGTGGCACGGCTCGAGGAGGCGGACGCGAGCTAGCCGGGCGGGCCCTTCGGGCTCGCTCTGGGGCGGAAGCCGACCCACCCCGGGTCGGCCTCCCAGCCCGGCGCAGAGGCACGGCTCGAGGCGGGTCTTGCGGAGGAGGGAGCGGATGCGGAGCGGAGTCGTCGGAGCCGTCGCCGGGCTGGGCCTGCTGCTGGGCCTCGGGGCCGCACCGGCCGCGGCGACGGACTGCCCGGGTACCGCGGCGGCGATCGGGATCCTGGAGGGCATCCCCGGCCTGCCGCCGCCGATCCAGAACCTGCTGGCCACGCTCGAGAGGGTCTACGCCGACGATTGCGTCCGCCTGAACCAGATCCAGGTGCTGGGCACGCACAACAGCTACCACCTCCAGCCGACCCCGGCGCTCTACGACTTCCTGTTCTCCCTCACCTCCCTCGTCGAGGCGTGGGAGTACAGCCACCTCCCGCTCGGCGCGCAGCTCGGCTCCCAGGGCATCCGCCAGCTGGAGCTCGACGTCTTCGCCGATCCCGACGGCGGGCGGTACTTCCTGCGTCTGGGTCCGCTCCTCGTGGGCGAGAGCCCCTTCGGCCCCTTCCCGCTGGTGCTCGCGGGCCTGAAGGTGCTCCACGTCCCGAGCCTCGACTTCGAGACCCACTGCCTGAGCCTCGTCGAGTGCCTCGTGCAGCTGAAGGCCTGGTCCCTCGCGAACCCCGACCACCTGCCGATCCTGGTGCTGGTCGAGGTCAAGAGCGGTCCCTTCGGGAACGGTGCGGTGGTGGACGAGCTGGGGCTGCGGGACGCCGAGCCCGCCCGCGCCTTCGGCGCCTCGGACTTCGACGGACTCGACGCGGAGATCCGCACGGTCTTCTCCGAGGCCGAGCTCTTCACGCCGGACGACCTGCGCGGCGTGCGGCCCACCCTCGAGGAGGCCGTGCTGAGCGACGGCTGGCCCTTCCTCGGCGAGCTGCGGGGTCGGGTCCTCTTCGCGCTGGACAACGGGGGCCAGGAGCGGCTCGACTACCTGGCCGGCCACCCGTCGCTCGCGGGCCGGGTGATGTTCACCAACTCGACACCGGGCCAGGACGACGCCGCCTTCGTCAAGGTGAACGACCCCCTGGCGAGCCCGACCGCCATCCCCGACCTGGTGCAGAGCGGCTACCTCGTCCGCACGCGGGCCGACTCGGACACCGTGGAGGCGCGCAGCGGTGACACCGTGCGGCGTGATGCCGCGCTGGCGAGCGGGGCGCAGTTCGTGAGCACCGACTTCCCGGTGCCGAGCACGGCCCCCGGCTTCAGCGACTACTTCGTGCAGATCCCGGGTGGCGCCCCGGCGCGCTGCAACCCGGTGGCGAGCCCGCCCGGCTGCCGCAACGACGCGCTCGAGGCGCTGCCCTGAGGAGTCGGCCCGGCTCGCCTCCGGCCGCGCCCCCAGGCGCCCCGGCGCGGGGCCTGCTGCCGGTGGGGCGACCCCGGCAGGGCGAGCCGTTCAGCGGCGTTCGAGACAGAAGAGCAGCCGCTCCGAGTCGCGAATGGGCAGCCGATCGCGGACCGTGAACCGCGAGGCGAAGGCGGCCTCGAAGCCGGTGACCGTGTAGTCCGGGAAGACGTCTTCCCGCGTCCGAAGCAGGCGCGCCACCTGGGAATCCGTCTTGGGGACGAACTCGACGATCAGGAAGCGGCAGAGCGAGCCCAGGTACTCGGCGATGCGATCGAGCGGGACGTTGTTGCCGATCGCCAGGTGGTGCACCAGGGCCAACGCCAGGGCCACGTGGGCCGGCCCGCGCTCCGAGAGGGACATTCGCTCGCTCCCGGCCCAGCCGAGCGGAGGCGTCGGGTTCATCAGATCGACGATCAGAGGCAGCATCGCGCCGTCCCCGGCCGCCCGGGCATCGCGGTAGCACTTCTCGACGGCGGCGGGGTCGGCGTCCCAGGCCACCGTGAAGATCCCCCGCTGCGAGGCGATTCGGCCGAAGCGGCCGGTGTTCGCGCCGAGGTCCCACACCGTGGTCGGACACAGCTGGTCGATCCATCCGGACACCAGCTCCTGCTTGTGGGCCTCGGCCTCGGAGGAGTAGTTGGTGTCCTCGTAGTAGTCACCCCACTCGGTGCCCACGGGCTCCCAGCCGATCTTCCGCACGGCCATCTCCAGGCTCTCGACGATGCCCTGGAGGCCGATCCGGGAGACCCGGCTGGTCCGGGCGACGTCGGCGCTGGCCGCGCTCTTCCCGTGGACGCGCTGGCTCCTCGCGTGCAGATGGATGTGCGTCAGCAGCCCGGGTCGCAGGCGTGTCCGGAGGGGAAGGACGCGGCTGGCGAGGTCCAGAGGGATCCCTTCGAGGGATGCGCGCAGCAGCTTGCCCAGCCCTGGATGGCGATAGGAGATCAGCGCGAGGGGCGCCAGGAAGTGCATGCAGAACTGCCGGTACGCGACCCAGGGGCGACCCTCCGGATACCTCTCGAACGACAGGGTGTCGATGAAGACGGGCCGGCCCTCGCGAAACTGCACGTTGTACGCGCTGGCGTCCTTCAGGGAGAGATCGAACTCCAGCGCCCGCCTCTGGAGGGAGAGCGTCAGCAGGGCGGCGTCCTTCAGCTGGCTGAAGCTCCACTCGTACGGATACGAGACGAATGGGATCACCTCGGGGCGCAGGATCCGGTATGCGTCCTCGTGTCCGGGGATCGCGGCGGGCTCCACCTCCTCGTGGCGGATCAGCGAGCCGTCGCCCACGACGGCCTCGTAGAAGCCCGAGGCCATCATGGCTTCGTAGTGGCACCGGTAGACCGGATTGACGCGGCGGTGGATGCGGCCTTCGTGGAGGAAGAGATGGCCGCTCGGGTCCCGAAAGGACCCGGAGACGCTAGTCGTCATCGCCCTCGGCGTCGTTGCCCGGCGCGCGACGCCGGGGCACGGCCTTGACCTTCGCCCAGTACCGGCGGAAGTACAGCATCGCCGTCGCCGCGCCGGCCACCACCGCCTGGATGATCAAGCTGCCGCTGCCCGCGTCGAGGTAGGCGTGGGCCTCACGAGGAAGCAGGAGCAGCCAGAACCCGACGATCAGGAAGCCGTCATGGAGCCGGCGCAGTCGCGTGGAGGCGATACCCGGACGAGCGCGCATCGAGGTACGGTACCGTGGGGGTCCGCAGGGGTCAAACAGGGCGCGCGCCCGGCGGGCCCGACTCCGCGCAGCCAGGAGGCCGACCCGAGAAGGTCAGCCGACGACGCGAGAGATTCCGCGAAGCGGAATCGCAGCTAGTCGGCAGCCACCGCGAACTCGCTGAGCCCGTCGTCCCGGGCCAGCAGCACGCGCACCGCGTTCTGCTCCGAGAGCGCCTCCTTCGGGAGCATCGCTGCAAAGGTGTGGTCCACACCCCGGAACGCGAACAGCGGCGAGCCGGTCACGATCTCTCCGTCGATCGCGACCACGATCGTGCCGTCGACGGGGCCGGACTCGACGTTTCCGACGACGATTCCGGGCGCGGGCTCGCCCGGGACGGGTCGTTCCAGGCGCGCCAGCTGGGCGACCGTCACCCGACCCCCGCTTCGGAGCGCGAACTCCTCGGGTGCGCGCCCCAGGAAGGGGTGCAATCCGAGCGCGTCGTGGAGGCCTCGCAGGCGGTCGTCTTGCTCCGCGACGGCGCCGATCCAGCGGTCGGTCGCCCTCGGGAACCGCTCGGCTCCGTCGGGGACCGTGATCCTCTGGCCGCGACCGGTCCAGTAGATCTTCTCCTGCCGCCGCTCGGCGAGCGCCGGGTCGCGGGCGGACCGGCCCGCCACGGGCCACGGGATCTCGATCCCGAGGATGTCGGCGGTGGTCGGAAGCAGGTCGTAGGACATGAGGTTCGCCTCGTCGATGCGACCCGCCGCCTGCCCCGGCTCCTTCACGAACAAGGGCGTGTAGGCCGTGGCGTCGAACGACGCGGCTCGGAGCTGGCGACGCCCCGTTCCGGGCTCGAAGGAGACGCCGTGGTCGGCGGTGATGATGACGAGGGCATCGTTCCAGAGCCCGGACGCCTTGAGGCGGGCGATGACGTCGCCGATGAGCCGATCCGTGTACTCCGCCTGGAGCAGATGGCGCTGCTCGCTGAGGGTGGCGACCCATTCGCCTCCATCGGTGTTGTTCCCCGAGAAGAGGAAGCGGCTCGGCGGACTGACCGGGACGTCGTACGGCTGCCCGTCCTCGTAGAAGCGAAAGGGGATGTGGGGAAGCAGGAGGTGGAGGAAGTAGAGCGTGGCGCCTTCCGCAGCGTCGAAGGTCGCCGAGAACTCCGCCAGGCGGAGCGGCCGGGCGAGGGCCTGCGCGGTACGCATCGCCTCGCCGAACCCGCGCGGTGGCTGGCGCTCCGGTGCGCCAGCCGCGGGGCTCGGCGCGAAGCGCTCCTCGAAGTCGTCGAAGCGTTCGGCCCGATCGCCCGACAGCGAGGTCCGCTGGCGAAGCACCGAGGCCGTGAGGCCGAAGAGCTCGCTCCACCGGGCCCGCCCCGTCGTGCCGCTGCCCCGGAAGTCGCACTCGGGCATCGCGCAGAGCTCCGTCGGCGACTCGAATACGCGCAGGCGGTGCGTGGGCGCGAGCAGGGAGAAGAGGTTGTCCGGAAAGTTGGCGTGCACGGCGGCCTGGAAGGTCGGCTCCTTGCCCGTCAGGACCACCGGGATCGCCACCTCGGTGAGCCCGGACACCGTCGTGTAGAGCCGGTACCACGTCGCCTCTCGCGCGAACGCGGCCAGGTTGGGGAACCGCACCGGGTCGACGTTCCCCGACTCGTCGACGAGGGACTTCGTGGGGAACTCGTCGAGGAGCAGGAACACCACCGAGGGCAGGGCGCCCTCATTCGGCGTCGCGACGCGGCTCGTCGCAGCCGGCCGCAGCAGGTCGCCGGTCTCCGAAGCGAACAGGAAGAGCGCCGCCGAGAGCGCCGGCAGCACGGCGGTGAGCTTCAGCCAGCTCGAGACCATCGTCCACCGGGTGTAGGCGAGCGCTACCGCGATCCCCGTCGAGACCGCGACCGCGGCGAGGACGACGCCCCGACCGACGCCCAGCTGCCACTTCGCCACCTGGAGCGCCGCCAGCCCCGCCAGCCCCGCCACCGCGACGAGGTGTACGACCCTCCCGGCCGGGCGGTGGCCCAGGCCGACGAGACGCGTCGCCAGCCACAGCGCCAGGGGCGGCACCGACGCCACCCCGACGGCGTACGCCACCAATCCGGCGCCGCCGACGTCGTGGTAGTTGAAGACCGACGGGCTCCTCCCGAACACCGACAGCAGCGGCTCCGTGACGGCGAACCCGGTGAGGCCGAGGAGGACCAGGAGCTCGTCCCGGGGCCCGGGTCCGGTCCGGTCCCGGTGCTCCTGCTCCCCGGTCGGCTCCATCCGAGGAGCCTATCCGAGCGCCCGGGCCGCGGGCCAATCCGCGAGCCCACGAGACCGGGCCGGAACCCCTGAAGGTTCGAGGGCTTGCCGACACCGCGGTCTCCAGGCCGAGGACCGCCCCCAGAGCCTTCGCGGCCCGGAAAGACGAGGCCCCCGGAACCTCGCGATTCCGGGGGCCGGTGGATTGGTAGCGGGGGCAGGATTCGAACCTGCGACCTCCGGGTTATGAGCCCGACGAGCTACCAGACTGCTCTACCCCGCAGCAATGCCTGGGACGCCGAAAGCTAGCCCCTCGTGGCGCGGCGTCAAATCCGCTCGGGATGCCGGGGGGTTGCGGGCGCGCCTGCGGGTGGGGGAGGGGGGGCGGCGTCACCTCGGGGGCCCGCCGGGCCACTCCCTTCGCTGAGGAGGTCCTCATCATGCGGAAGCTCGAATTGGCTGGATGGATCACGAAGACGGCGTCCCTCGGCGTCCTGGCCCTGGCGCTCGCGGCCCCGGCCTCGGCGGGGACGGTCTTCGGCTGGACCACGGAAGAGGGCATCGAGGCCTACACGAACGATCCCAAGCGGATTCCCGAGCGCTACAAGGAGAGCGCGCGGAAGACCGTGATGCGCGACGGGCTCGAGAGCTACGCGCGCTACACGCCGCGGGACAGCGCCTCGGACGTGACCTACGCCGACCGGCTCTACGCGCGGGTGGCCCACCTGCGCGCACTGAACGGCTACCTCGACGCGAAGACCCGGGCGGACCGCACCACGCCGCCGGGCCACGAGACCGTGCTGCGCCTCTCCCGGGGCGTCTCGGTCAACGTGCCCAGCAACGCCGGCCGCGGCCAGGAGCCCCTGGTGGTGGACCGGCACCGGGTCCGTGCACCGAACCGCAGCGTGACGCGGCACGTGACCGTCGTGCGCCAGGGCGATCGGGTGGTCTCGGTCGTGCGACCGATGAGCTCCTCCAACCCGCTCAAGCACATCGACGAGAGCGAGCTGTACGAGTAGCTCCCCCCCCCCCTGGTGGGGGCGCGGACGCTCGGCATCCCGGGTGCCAGGGCGTCTGCGCCCCAGCACACGGCCCGGCGCTACCAGGCCCGAGCCCCCCGGGCTCCCTCGGCCAGGAGGGTGACCCGAGAGGGTCAGCCGACGACGCGAAAGGTTCCGCGAAGCGGAATCGCAGCTGGCAGAGCGAGCCCTTCGGGCTCGCTTTGCGGCGGAAGCCGACCCGTCCTGGGTCGTCCGCCTAGCTCGCGACCTCGACCGGCACGCGGTGGTTCGTGGGCACCCGGTCCGGGCGCCCACCGCGCTCGTGGACGTAGTCGTCGAGGAAGTGCGCCAGCTCCCGGTCGAGGTCGAGGAAGCGGCCGCCGAAGCCGGCACTCTGGAACTCGTCGGACTCGCGCGCCCAGACCACCGCCACCCGCGAGGTCACCTCGCGTTCGGTCTCGGGCAGCCGGAAGCTCAGCTCCACCTCGCTGTCGGCGTCGAGCGCCTGCTTGGTCACCACGAAGACCCCGCCGCGGGAGAGGTTGCGCAGGCTGCCCTCGATGGCCCGGGTGGGGCGCGGGACTCCGTTCACGGTCTCGATCTGCACCGGCGCGTAGAGCTCGATGCGGGGCAGGCCGCGAGCCGGGCCGTCGCGGGTGAAGCGCGCCACCGTGCCCACCAGGGTCGAGCGCGACAGGGGCTTCGAGAGCACGTCCACCGCGCCCGCGCGGATCGCCCGCTCGTGGTCCCCGGGGTCGCCGCCGGACGTGATGGCGATGATGATCGTGTGGGCCGTCTCGGGGTCCGAGAGCACCCGCCGGCAGAAGCTCTCGCCGTCCATGTCGGGCAGGCTGAAGTCGAGGAGCACCACGTCCGGGAGCTGGCGCTCGACCGCGGCGAGGCCCTCCTCGCCGCTCTCGGCGGTGATGACCCGCCCGCAGCGCGCCACGAAGACGGACTCGAGCTCGCGGAACATCGGCACGTCGTCCACGATCAGGATGGTGCGTCGGTCTTCCACCGTCCCCCTCCCGGCGCCCTAGGGCGCGCCTCTCGTGAGATCCGCCGCGTTGGCGGGGAGCTGGCCACCTGCCTGCACCTCCGGCCGCACCCACCACTGGCCGTCCTCATCGCGGCGCCACTCCTGCCGCACTGTGATGGAGCGCTCCAACATCGAAGAAAGGGTGTAGGCGTAGAAGACGACGTCGAGATTCGCGCTCTTGAAGTCGTCGGCGACCTCCTCGTGGAGGATCTCGTAGTCGGTGAAGCGCAGCTTGCTGAACTCCTCGGCGTGGAGCAGGAAGTCCTCGCGCAGCTCCGGGTCCACCATGGCGCTCGCCATGGCCAGCTGGTTCCAGCGCAGGGCGCGGGTGAAGCGTCGCTGGGCGTCGTCGTAGGCGTCGCCCCGGTTCAGCAGGTCGAGGCGTCCGTGGCTGCAGCCGGACGCGAGGGTGATGCCGAGCACGAGAAGCGCGAGACGCCGCATGGGGACTCCTTGGGCGACGGGCAGCCGGGCGCGGGGTTCCGCGGCCTTCTGCCGTCGCGATGCGTACCGCTGCGTATCGGCAGGCGCCGCCGGGCGACTTGAGGGCTGTGATAGGCTCCACCCGCCCCGGGTCCGGCTCCGGGTCCGCTCCGGGTCCGGAATGGGAGTGGGTCATTCCCCTCGTCTGCGGCATCGACGTCGGTGGAACCAAGATCGCGCTGGCACTCGGCGACGAGCACGGCGACGTCCGCGCCCACGAGCGCCGCCCCACGGAGCCTTCGGGCGACGCCGGTGCCGATCTCGACCGGATCGCCGCCGACGTGGGCGGGCTCCTCGAGAAGGCCGGTGTGGCGCGCAGCGAGCTGGGCGGGGTGGGGGTCTCGGTCCCGGGCCCCCTCGACCCGGAGCGCGGCCTGGTGCTGAACCCGCCGAACCTCCCCGGCTGGAACGAGGCCCCGGTGCGCGACCGCCTCGCCGACGCCCTCGGTGTGCCGGTCTTCCTCGAGAACGACGCCAACGCGGCCGCCCTGGCGGAGTGGCGCTTCGGGGCGGGCCGGGGCACGCGCCACATGCTCTACCTGACCGCCTCCACGGGGATGGGGGGAGGCCTCGTGCTGGACGGCCGGGTGCACCGCGGCGTGATGGCCAGCGCCGGCGAGGTGGGCCACATGCCCGTCGAGTGGGAGGGCGAGCCCTGCTCCTGCGGCCTGCGCGGCTGCCTCGAGGCCTACGTGGGCGGCCGCTCCTGGACGCGCCGGCTGCAGCGCGTGACGCCGGGGGAGAGCCGCGTCGCCGCCCTGGCGGGCGGCCCCGAGCGCGCCCGGCCCGAGCACGTCGTGGAGGCGGCGCGGGAGGGCGATGCCTTCGCGCTGGCGGAGATGGACCGCTTCAACGAGTACGTGGCCCGGGGCATCGTGGCCCTGGTCTTCGCGCTGGCGCCGGAGCGGATCGTGCTGGGCACCATCGCGGTGGCGGCGGGGGAGGAGCTCTGCTTCGTCCCGGTGCGCGAACGCGTGGCGCGTCACGTGTGGCCGTTCCTCGCCGAGCGGCTCTCCATCGTCCCCGCCGAGCTGGGTCCGCGCCTGCCCGACTACGCCGGCCTCGGCGTGGCCTTCGCGGGGCTCGAGGAGGCGGGCGCCGAGGAGGCTGACCCGGGAGGCTCAGCCGACGACGCGAGAGATCCCGCGAAGCGGAATCGCAGCTAGCTGAGCGAGCCCTCCGGGCTCGCCTTGCGGCGGAAGCCGACCCATCCTGGGTCGGCCTCCTGGGCGACGCCGCTCAGGCGTCCGCGGCCGGGTCCCGCCGGCCGCCCGTCTCGCCGCCGCTCCCACCGTCCGGCTCACCGCGCGTCTCAGCGCCCGTCTCACCGGCCAGGGAGCGCGCCTGGTTGCGCAGCTCCGCCAGGGCCTGCATGACCTCCGGCGTCCGCTCGCCACTCTTGCGGGCCACGTCGAGGATGCGGCGCACGGCGTCCGAGACCGCGTGGCTCGCGCCGCCGTGGCTCTCGGTGTTGGACTGGATGGAGCGCACCATGTCGTTGATGGAGCTGATGCTGGCGGTCACGAAGCGGCTCGACTCGCGCTGCTCCTCGGTGGAGCGGTGGACCTGGCGGCACAGGTCGAGTGCGCCCTCGGCGTTCTTCAGCAAGGCGTCGCCGGCCCGGGACTGCTCGGCCACCGCGGTGCTGATCTGCTGGACCATGGAGCTGGTGCGCTGGGCCGCCTCGGCGACGTGCTTCGAGTTGCGTGTCTGCTCGGCGGTGGCCCGGGCGATCTCGGCCACCCGGGCGCTCGCCTCCTTGGAGGCGGAGCGGATCCCCGAGAGCTGCTCGCCGGCGGTGCGCGAGCGCTTCACGCCGGCCTCCACGGCCTCGATGCCCGCCGCCATGGCGGAGACCGCGTTCCCGGACTCGTCCTGGACGGCGGTGATGAGGCCCTCGATCTCCTTGGTCGAGGTGGCGGTGCGCTGGGCCAGGGTCTTCACGTGGTTCGCCACCACGGCGAAGGCCTTGCCCTGCTCGCCGGCCTGGGCGGCGATGATGGCGGCGTTCAGCGAGAGCAGGTTGGTCTCGGCGTTGATGGAGCCGATCACGTTCACGATCTCACCGATCTCGCTGGTGCGGGCGGCGAGGCGCTCGAGCACCGCCTTGGCGTCCCGCGTCTGGTCGCGGATCTGGCGGATGCCGTCGATGGTGGCGGCGACGGCCTCGGAGCCCTCGTCGGCGCGCTCGTTCACCTGCTCGGTCAGCACCGACGCCTCGCGCACGTGCTCGCCCACCTCCTGGATGGCGCGGTCCATCTCGGTCATCGCGACCGCCGACTCCTCGGCCATCACCTGCACGGCGTCGGCGCTCTCGGAGACCTGGCGCATGCTGGCCGTCATCTCGTGGATGGAGGCGCTCGAGGACTCCACGGAGTCGTGGAGGGAGCCCACGCTGTTGGTGACCTCCTCGATGGAGTTCTGCATCTCGAGGATCGAGGAGGAGGCCTCCTCGGTGGAGCGCAGCAGGCTCTCGACCTCCTCGGAGATGCCGCGGATCGAGGTGTTGATGTTGGCCAGCAGGGAGGCCGTCTCCTCCACGGCCTCCTCGGTGGCCGAGCGCCCGGAGTCGATCTCCTCCATGGCGTCGTAGACCTGCTCGGGGATCTCCTGGAGGCGGTCGAGCACCCGGGCGACGTTGTCGATGAGCCGCCGCTGGCCGCCCGCGAGCTCGTTCAGCACCTCGGCGTAGTGGCCCAGGCGGCCGAGCGCCTCGGCCCGGACCGGATTCTCGTAGTCGCCGCCCGCGATCCGCGTGACGGTGTCGAGGATCACCTGCCCCGGGCCCGTGGCGTGCTGCCAGAGCATGCGATGCAGGCCCACGCTGGCCACCACGCCCGCCAGGGCGGCCAGCCCGCCGAGCACCATGCTGCCCGTTCCCCAGCACGCGCCCAGCGCGGCGAGGGAGGGCAGTGCGATGCTCGCGACGAGGACGGTGAGCGGCGGCGGGCTGCAGTCGCGGCCCGCAGGGGTGCTCGCATCCGGGTCCATCAGTCCCCCTCGTGGCATGGAAGGCCGGGGTGCGCATCGGCGAGGGGCCCGGGGTGCTTGAGGGAACGCCGCGCTAGTTCTGCGCCACGGCGTCGCTCTCGAGGACCTCGTCCCGGAACGATGGGAATTCCCCGCGCCCGATGGCGGCGCGGGCCCGCTCGAGCAGGCGCAGGTAGAAGCGCAGGTTGTGGAGGCTGGCGAGACGTCCGCCCAGCATCTCGTTCACGTGGAACAGGTGGCGCAGGTAGGCGCGCCCGTGGTCGCGGCAGGTGGGGCAGTCGCAGCCGGGGTCGGGAGGGGAGGGGTCCTCCTTGAAGCGGGCGTTGCGGATCGCCAGGCGCCCCGCGGCGCTGAACAGCACGCCGTGGCGCGCGTGGCGCGTGGGGATCACGCAGTCGAACAGGTCCACGCCGCGCTCGATGGCGCGCACCAGGTCCGAGGGCGTGCCGATCCCCATCAGGTAGCGCGGGGCGTCGGCGGGCAGCACGGCGTGGACCTCCGTGATGAGGTCGCAGCGCAGCTCCGGGTTCTCGCCCAGACCGAGCCCGCCGTGGGCGTAGCCGTCGAAGCCGAGGGCCGCGGTGCCGCGGGCGCTCTCCCGCCGCAGCGCCGCGTCGGCGCCGCCCTGCACGATGCCGAGCAGCGCCTGGTCCGGGCGGGTGCGGGCCTTCTGGCAGCGCTCTCCCCAGCGCAGGGTGCGCTGCATGGCGGCGCGATCGGCGATGCCCGGGTCGCCGCGGCCCTCCCGGCCGGGGCGAGGGGCCCTCGCGGCGGGCCGCGGCGGGCGGCACTCGTCGAGCGCCATGGCGAGATCCGCGCCGAGGGCCTGCTGGATCGCGACGGCGCGCTCCGGGGTGAGGACCCGCTGCCGCCCGTCCACCGGCGAGGCGAAGGTCACGCCCTCCTCGTCGATCCGCATGCGGTCGGCCAGGGAGGTCACCTGGAAGCCGCCGCTGTCCGTGAGCCAGGGGCCCCGCCAGCCCGTGAAGCCGTGGAGGCCGCCGGCGCGCTCCACCACGTCCTCGCCGGGGCGCTCGTGGAGGTGGTAGGTGTTCGCGAGCACGATCTGGGCGCCGAGGTCGCGCAGGTCCGCGGCCGCGACGCCGCGCACGGCGCCGAGGGTCGCGACGGGCATGAAGGCCGGCGTCTCGACCCGGCCGTGGGGCGTCTCGAGGCGGCCGCTCCGCGCCTCGCCGTCCCGGGCCGTGAGCTCGAAGCGGAAGCCCCGGGCCCTCACCGGATCAGCATCGCGTCGCCGTAGGAGTAGAAGCGGTAGCCGCGCTCGACGGCCTCGCGGTAGGCGGCGAGCACGCGCTCGCGTCCCGCGAAGGCGGCCACCAGGAGCAGCAGCGAGGAGCGGGGCAGGTGGAAGTTGGTGAGCAGCGCATCCACGGCGCGGAAGGGCGTGCCGGGGCGCAGCAGCAGGCGGGTCTCGCCGATGCCGGAGCGAACCCCGCCGTCGGCGGTGGCGCAGTGCTCGAGCACCCGGGTCGCGGTGGTCCCCACGGCGACGACGCGCCGGCCCGCCTCGCGCGCGCACGCCACCGCGGCCGCGGTCGCTTCGGGGAGCTCGTAGCGCTCGGCGTGCAGGCGTCCGCGCTCGAGGTCCCCCGGCGTGAGCGGCCGGAAGGTGCCGACGCCCACGTGGAGCACGAGCTCGGCGCATGCGATGCCGCGCTCGCCGAGGGCGGCGTCGAGGGCCGGCGTGAAGTGCAGGCCGGCGGTGGGCGCGGCGACGGAGCCGGGCACCCGGGCGTAGACGGTCTGGTAGCGCTCGGCGTCGGCCGGGTCGGCGGCGTCGCGGCGGATGTAGGGCGGCAGCGGGGTCTCGCCGAGCGCGTAGGGGGAGGGGCCCGGTGCGAAGCGCAGCACGGCCTCGCCGTCCTCGGCGAGGTCGGTCACCTCGGCGTCGAGCCGCTCGCGATCGCGGACGAAGCCGAGCTTCAGCCCCACGCGCAGGCGCCCGCCGCAGCGCACCAGCGCACGGAAGTGGCGCTCGCCCCCGGTGGCGGGCCCGAGCAGCAGGGCCTCGGCGGCGCCCCCGGTGAGCTTGTGGCCGCGCAGCCGGGCGGGCAGCACGCGGGTCGCGTTCCTCACGAGCAGGTCGCCGGGCGCGAGGAAGCGCGGCAGGTCGGCGATCCCGGCGTGCTCGAGGGCGCCGCTCTCGCGGTCCATCACCAGCAGGCGTGCGGCGTCGCGGGGCTCGGCGGGGGCCTGGGCGATGCGCTCCGGCGGGAGCTCGTAGTCGAGTGCGGCGATCTCGTCCTCGGCGCTCACGGCCCGCGCTCGCCGACGTCGGGCGGCGTGCCGGCGCCGCGGGGCGCGTCGGCGATGGAGCGGGCCAGGGCCTCGCGCAGGGCCGGCGCGTCGCGCAGCGAGTCCCAGGAGAAGAGCGCGCTGCCGAGGGGAGGGCGGCCCGCGACCTGCCGCAGCTGGGCCGTGGCGCGCTCGGGCTGCTCGGCGAACAGCCAGACCCCGAGGCCGACCCAGATGCGGTCCGCGGCGTCGAAGCCCGCGAAGTCCTCGGCGCCGTAGTCGAGCAGCAGGTCGTCGCGCGTGTAGAGCATGGGCACCGCGAAGTCGAGGTGCCCGGCGCGCAGCCAGCCACGCCAGTCCTGGAAGATCGAGAGGTAGGCGCGCGTGGGCCAGGCCCAGACCGCGGCCGACAGGCGCACGCCGGGCCGCGCCTCGCGGGCCCGGGCCGCCACGCCGGCGACCAGCTCGGTGAGCTTGTCGCGCCGCCAGTCGTCGTAGCGGTTGGCGTTGAAGAGCGAGTCGCCGAAGGGGGCGCGCTTGCCCGTCTCGGCCCGGAAGCGCTCCCGCGTGGCCTTGCCGTGACCGAAGCTCAGGCCGACCCCGAAGCGCAGGCCCGGCGAGAAGGGCAGCACGTCCGGGTAGCGGATGTAGTCGAGGTGCAGCCCGTCGAAGCCCGGGTAGCGGGTCAGGAGCTCGGCGAAGGTGTCCGCCAGGTAGTCGGCGACGCCCGGGGCTGCGGGGTCCACCCAGACGGCCGGGGTGCCCATGCGGTAGAAGCCCGCCTGGGGCGGCGGCACGTCGAGCTTCGGGTAGTCGAGGACCGAGCGGCCGTGCTGGTCCACGGCGGCGGCGTCGCGGCCCAGGCGGACCAGGATCTCGGCGTCGCGGTTGCCCGCCAGGGACAGCGCGTTCACCCAGGCGTGCACCCGCAGCCCCTCGGCATGGGCGCGCTCGATGAGCTGCTCGATGGCGTCGCCCTCCTCGGTCCGCCAGACCCGGTCATAGGGCGAGGAGTCGGCGTGGCTCGACGGGAACCAGGCGCGGCCGCCGCGGAAGACCTGCACGAAGAGGTCCGTCACGCCGAGCTGGCGGGCGTCCTCGAGCAGCCACTCCAGTCGCTCGGGGTGCTCGAGGACGCGCTGGGAGCCCTCGCACAGCACCCACATCCCGCGCCGCGGCTCGGGCACGGGCAGGCTCGCCCGGGGCAGCACCGCCAGGTCGCCGCAGGCGAGGCCCAGGAGCAGGGCGCCGAGGGCCGCGGGGACGAGCCGTGCCGCCCCCCGCGCGAGGCCGGGGCGGCGCGGGTCGCTCGCGCGCTGGCGGGTGCGGGGACGGGTGGGTCGGGAGCTGCGGGCGCGGCCGGCGAGCACCGGCGCAAGCTACCGGACGCCTCGCAGCGTTGACAGGGGCGCGGGCTCACCGAAACTGGGCGGCACGGGGGGCGGCGTGGCGGATTCGAGGCGAGCGGGGCGGCGGGCCCCCCGCAGACCCGGTGGTCTCGGTGCAGCGGGCGCGCGCGCGGGCGCGGCGCTCGCCCTCGCGGTCGTGCTGCTGGGCTGGCCGCTGCTGGCCGGGGGCGCGCGTCCGCCCACGGGGCCCCAGCGGGCCGGCCCCGCGCTACGCGAGGCCCTGGCCGCGCTGCGCGGCGGCGACCCCGACGGGGCCGCCAAGCGCTTCGCCGCCGTGGCGCGCACCCACCCGCTGGTGGCCGACCACGCCACCCACCTGCGGGTGCGGGCGCTGCTCGAGTCGGGCCGCCCCGACGACGCCATCGCGGTCGCCTACGCGTTCGACCGCGACCACTCCGACTCGCCGCTGCGCACCGCGGTGTTCCGCGCGCTGGGCGACGCCTACCAGGGGGTGAACGACGAGATCTCCGCGCGGGACGCCTGGCAGAACGCCCTCGCCGCCGGCCCGGATCGCGGTGCCCGCGCGGAGCTGCGCTTCGCGCTGGCCGAGTCCCTGGAGCGCAGCGGGGAGCTCGCGCGCTCCCTCGAGACCCACCGCGCCCTGTGGCGCAGCCATCCCAAGGCGGCCAGCGACGCGGCCAGCAGCGAGGCCCTGGAGCGCCTGGCGACGCGCACCGGGCGCCGCGCGCTGGGTGCCGGGGACTGGGTGGCGCGCGGCGAGTCGCTGTACGCGGCTCGCGACAACGAGGCCGCCCTCGACGCCTACGACCGCGCGCTCGCCGCCGGCGGGCTCACGAAGGCCGAGCGGCGCGCCGTGCGGCGCCAGCGCGCCTTCACGCTCTTCCGCCTGCGCCGCTATCCCGACGCCACCGAGGCCTTTGCGTCCCTCGGCCGCGACCCCGAGACGCGCTTCTGGCTGGCGCGCTGCTACGCGCGCCGCGGCCAGATCCAGCGCTCCATCGCCGCCTTCGAGGAGCTGGGCCGGGCGCGGGGATCCTTCGCGCTGCGCTCGCGCTACCTGGCCGGGACGCTGCTGGCCGGGGAGGGCGCCGCGGAGCGCGCCGAGGCCCACTTTGCCGCCGTGGCCCGCAGCAGCCGCTCGGCGAGCCAGCGGGCGGCGGCGCGCTGGAGGCTCGGCTGGACCGCCTACCGCACCGACCGCCTCGAGGCCGCGAGGGACCACTTCGCACGGCTGGCCGCCGACGTGCGCGACCCCATCGACCGACTGCGGGCCCGCTACTGGCGCGCCCGGGCTCGGCAGGAGCTCGGAGAAGCCGAGGCCGAGCAGGAGCTTGCGGACCTGGCCCTCGAGTATCCGTTCACCTACTACGGCACCCGTGCGACGGCGGGGCTGGGCGAGGGCCTCCCGGAGCGCCCGCCGCCCGAGGCCCTCGAGCCGGGGCGGGTCAGCTTCGAGGCCCGGGACCTCGAGCGCCTGCGCGTCCTGCTCGAGGCGGGGCTCTCCCCCGAGGCCGTGCGCGAGACCCGCGCGCTCTCGCGCCGGGCACGCGGGCTCGCCGACCGCCTCGAGGTCGCGGCGCTGTACGCCGAGGCGGGCGACCTGCACCGGGCCCAGCGCGCCGTGCTGGATGCGAGCCTCGAGCGGCTCGCCCGCGGTCCGGCGCCGGGCCGCGAGGATCTCTGGTGGTTCGCCTGGCCCTGGGCGTTCTCCGAGCCGCTGGCCGCGTCGGCCGCGGACGCCGGGGTCGAGCCCGCGCTGGTGCTGGCGGTGATGCGCGAGGAGAGCGGCTACCGGCCCGCCGTGGTCTCCCCGGTGGGTGCGCGCGGGCTGCTCCAGATCATGCCCGACACGGGGCGCCGCCTCGCCGAGGGCCTGGGGCGCGTGGCCTTCGATCCCGAGGAGCTGTTCCGCCCCGAGACGAACATCCGCTTCGGCGCCCACTACCTGGCCCAGCTGCTGGCGCGCTTCGACGGCAACCACGCCGCCGCCGTGGCGAGCTACAACGCCGGCCCCAACGCGGTCTCGCGCTGGCTGCGCGAGCGCCCCGCGGAGCCCGCGGACGAGTGGATCGAGGCGATCCCCTACGACCAGACGCGCACCTACGTGAAGCGCGTGCTGCGCAGCCTGCACGCCTATCGCGTGCTCTACTAACGTGACCCCCGGCGAGCCCGTCTGGCGCGATCCGGGCGACGGCGCCGATTGGGACGTGGTGGGTCTCGGCCAGAGCTCCCTCGACCACGTCGTCGAGGTCGACGGGCTGCCGCCCTTCGGCGGCAAGGAGCGCGCACTCGGCTACGCGCGCCTGCCCGGCGGCCAGATCGCCACGGCGCTCCTCGCCTGTGCGCGCATGGGCCTGCGCTGCTCCTTCGTGGGCTCCGTGGGCGAGGACGCGGCCGCCGACGAGATCCTGGCGCCCCTGGCCGGGGCCGGCATCGACCTCGCCGGCGTGGTGCGGACCCCGGGCGCGACGAGCCAGCTCGCCGTGATCCTGGTGGACCGAAAGACCGGAGAGCGCACGGTGCTCTGGAACCGCGACCCTCGACTGACGCTCGAAGCCGACCGGCTCTCCCTCGACCCCTTCACCCGGGGTCGCCTGCTGCTGCTCGACGCCGGCGACCCCGACGCCGCGGCGCGGGCCGCGCGTGCGGTGCGGGAGGCGGGGCGCCCGGTGGTCCTGGATGCCGACACCCCGGCACCGGGCATCGACGCCCTGCTGCGCGTGGTGGACTTCCCGGTGGTGTCGAGGGAGTTCGCGATCGGGCGCTACGGCAGCCCGGAGGCGGCGGTCCGGACCCTCGCCGAGCAGGGCGCCCGGCTGCCCGTGGTGACCCTCGGCGTGCGCGGCGCCGTGGCCTGGCAGGCCGGAGGGCTGCTCCGCAGCCCCGCCTTCGCGGTCGAGGCCCGCGACACCACGGGGGCCGGCGACGTCTTCCACGCGGCCTTCTGCGTGGGCCTGCTCGACGGCCTGCCCGCGGAGGAGCTGCTGCGCTTCGCCAACGCGGCGGCGGCCCTGGCGTGCCGGGCCTTCGGGGCCCAGGGCGGGCTGCCGACGCGCGAGCAGATCGCCGGGTTCACGGCCGAGGCGAGGCCGCTGGTGCGGCCCGAGCCGGGCCGCCGCTAGGGGGCGGGCGCCGCCTCGACGAGCGGGACGGGACCGGCGGCTCAGTCGTCCTCGTCGACGACGTCGAGGCTGCCTTCGCTCGCCTCGAGCAGCCCCTCGTCGAGGTCCGGCTCGGTCTGGGTCGACTCCTCGCTCTCTTCGGCCTCTTCGTCGAAGCTCGTCTCCATGGGGGCGGCGGCCGGAGCCACCCGGGCCACGGGCGGCGGGGCGGGGCGCGCCTTCGGGCGCTCGCGCTGGTCGGTGCCGCACTTCGGGCACAGCGGCACCGGGCGGTTCAGGTCGTAGAACTTCGCCCCGCACTCGAAGCACTCCCACTTCGTGCCGAGGCCGGGCTTCGCGGGGCCGGCGATGCTGTGCTGCGGCGACGGCTTCGCGGCCGGGGGGCCCTTGGCGCGGGAGCGGCGCCGGCCCGCCTTGCGCTTCACCGTCGGCTGGGACGCCGCGGGGGCCCGCGACTTGCGCGCGGCGGGCGCCTCGGGGGCCTTCTTCTCGGTCTTCGGTCCCGTCTTCAGTCCCGTCTTCTTCTTGGCCGGCGCCTTGGCGACCTTCGACGCCTTCTTCTTCGTCGCCGCGGCCTTCTTGGGCGCCGCCTTCTTGGCGGGAGCCTTCTTGCGCGTGACCTTCTTCGCGACCTTCTTGGTCGCCTTCGCCACCTTCTTCTTGGCCGGCTTGGCGGCGGGCTTCTTGGCCGCCTTGCGGGCCGGCTTGCGTGCGGTGGCGGCCTTCTTGCGCGTCGTCTTGGCCTTCCTGGCAGGACTCATGCGGTCACTCCCGTCGCGGTTCCGGTCTCGTCGGTCGGGGGGACGAATTCGCGCGCGTCCTCGGGCCCGTCGATCCAGGCGTGGTCGAGCTCGAAGTCTCCCGAGCCCGGGCGCCCGGCGGCGGCGAGCCAGCGCCGGTAGCAGGCGAGGAGGTCCCGCCGCGCCGTGGCGGGCGACTCGGGGCCCTCGGGCCGTTTCACCGGGGAGTACTCCTCCTCGCGCCGCACCTCGAGGCAGGCCGTAGTGCCGGCGGCCGCGAGGGCGTCGAAGACGAAGCGCTCGAGCTTGTAGCCGTTGGGCTCCGCGGGCTGCATCGGCGAGCCGTCCTCGGCCAGGCAGGGGATGGTCTTGAGGGCGAGGTGGAAGGGGAGGATCTCGGCGGCCCGGGCCGCCACCCGCCGCACGAAGCCCACGCCGAGGACGTGCATCCCGATGCTGGCGGCCCAGAAGCGCAGCTCGCCGTCCGCGTCCCGGGCGTCGCGGTGCTCCGGGTGGATCTCGGTGTACTCGATCACCCGCAGACCGCCGTCGCGCAGGGCGAGGGTGCCGGCCCGCTCGCCGGGCGCGCCCTTCGCCAGCGCCTTGCAGGAGAGCTCGGCGCCGCGCAGGGCATGCAGGCCCACGAAGACCGGGTCCACCACCCGCACCAGGGGGTTGTCGACCTGGAAGGTCGTGAGGAAGCGCACGCCGCGGGCCTCGAGGGCGTCGAGGACGCCGGACTCGACGAGGGCGGGGATCACGCCGCCGTGGCCGCCCGGGCAGGACGCGATGCGGTCCGGCGCCTCGAGGAGCAGCCGGCCGTCGCGACCGAGGGCGGGCGTGCTCGCCTGCTCGAAGAACAGCACGTCCTCGGGCGGCAGGCCGAAGAAGGCCTGCCGCTCGAAGAAGCGGCGAACGGCAGCGTCGGTGGGCTCGCTCGTCATCACGCACCAGGGAAGGGCCGCGCCGTGGCGGCGCCGGGCGCCGCGCACCTTCTGGGCCAGGATCTCGAACAGCGAGCGCTCGGAGAGGGGGCCGAGGGGGTAGGCGCCCTTGGGGCCCGGGAAGCCCAGCCGGGTGCCCTGGCCCCCGGCGAGGACGACGGGCGCGACGGCGCCCCGGGCGATCCAGTCCTCGCCGCAGGCCCGGGCGCGGGCCCGCAGGGTGGCGTCACCGCCGCGCTCGGGGAGCCGCTCCACCGGGGCCGGCTCGAGCCGCTCCGGCGGCGCCTCGGAGGCCTCGAGCCCGGTGCGGGCAGCGTCCAGCGCGGCCAGATCGAGCCGGGCCGCCTGGGCGGCCAGACGCTCCCGGGAGGGGCCGTCGAGGCGGTCCCAGAATCGGAACACGTGCTCCTGGCCCGCGCCGGCATAGCGGTCGCGCAGGGTCGTCACGTCCTCGAGCGCGCTTCCCACCGGCGTCAAAGGCCGAAACCCCCGGGGTCCCCAATCGAGGCGCTTCTAGCACAGGGGGATGGGCCGAATCCAGCGAGGAGGGCCGAGACGGGTCGGATTTCCGCAGGAACCCGGCCAAGACGCCCGGATTCGCTCCCCGCACGGGGCCGAGCGGCTCCCGGGGCCGCTCGGCTAATATTGGTGGTGTCCTACCCCAAGGGGGTTCCCCCATGGGGAGTGACGTAGCCGGGAATCTCGGGCTATGGTCTCACGGTGCCCGCGGGGGCCCTTGAGCCGCCTCCCAGTCGGCTAGGTGGGCTGGCTACGCCGCTGTTTTGGCCGCGGTTGCTAAGTGCGGCGGGGCTAACTGCCGAAAGGGACGCTGGGGTAGAGTTCGTCAATGGCGCCGTCCGACCGTCCGAAAGGTGCGGCTTCCTCGAAGATCAGCTCGATCGAGGAGGCAGCCGCCAAGAAGCCCGCCCGCCGCAAGGCGCGACAAAGGAAATCGCAGCCTGCGGCCCCTGCGAAGAAGGCGGCGCAGCCCACCTACGTGGCGGACCTGTACAGCCCGGAGCCGCTTTCGCCAAAGCTCGTCGAGGTCGTCCGCGACGTTGAGGCCGAGCTTGGAAGACCGGTATGGCTGCTGGTTCAAGATATTGAGTCGGTGAAGAACCCCATCGATCTCCTCCATGGCCCGCTCCTTGCCAAGCTCCTCGAGCAGAGGCGGAAGCTGCCGAGGAAGAAGATTGCACTGGTGATTGACTCGCCGGGTGGCGACGCGCACTGCACCTACCAGATTGCGACAACCTTCCGGCGCCGGTGCGGAGGCTACTCGGCGCTCGTACCGAAGTGGGCCAAGAGTGCCGCGACCCTTCTGGCTCTTGGAGCCGACCAATTGATCGTGGGACCGGACGCGCAGTTTGGCCCGCTTGATGTCCAGTATACGGAGAGCAGGCGCAAGCCGCACCAATCCGCACTGAACGAAGTCCAGATCCTAGAGCGTCTCCACAGCAACGCCATCGAAGCCATCGATCAGACAATGCTCTTTCTATCCCGTCGCCTTGAGCTGCAAGCCCAGGAGATGGACGAGTTCCTGCCGCCGGTAATGGACTTCGTCGCGAAAGAGTTCGAGCCGCTATTCAGCAAGGTGGATGTCGTCCACTGGACCTTCATGTCGCGGCTCCTTCGGGTTGCTCACGACTACGCCGTTCGCCTGCTCCTTCCAAAGTACGGTCAAAGTGCTGCCCAACGCATTGCCAGGTCCTTGGTGGAGGCGTACCCAGGGCACGACTTCAACGTGGACGGAAACGAACTCAGGAGCATCGGCATCGAAACCACAGAGCCGGATGGCAAGCTCGCTTCCTTGGTCGATGATCTCCACGACCTCGTGGGCGGAGTTTCGGCGATCGGCTTCATTACCGAGAAGAAGTAGGGGGCATACAGGGTGAAGAAGAAGGACGCTCGCCAAGAACCCCGGAACCACCACCGCGCACGCGGGTCTCGGGGTGCCGCGGAAACCGCTCGCGACATCTCGGCAAGGCACTACGAAGGAAGTTGGCTGTTCCTGGCTGAGACCTTCGGGAAGTCGATTAGCCCGTGGCTCCCAGAGCAGGCCGAGGCCCGCAAGGGCGCGGATCGCGGCCGCAGGCAGGACGTACCGCCCGAGTAACCGGCCTCCAGAGCCTGCTGCGCGCAGCTCACCCTAGTACGGGACGCCTGCCAGCTCCTCAAGCGTCCATCGGCGATCCGCCACTCCCGCTGCGACAGCGGGCGTCGTCTTGAGCGTCCGATGCACCCGCACGAAGTTGTAGTGCGCGAAGTGGAGCGCGACCGCGGCCCGCAGGTTGTCCACCCGCTTGCTGAATCCGTTGGTGAGCCGCGTGAAGCGCCGCATCCCCATCCGCATCGTGAGGTTGTTCCGCTCGACGTGGGAGGTGCTGATCCGGTCCACGTCCGGCGTCCCCCAGACGATCTCCCGCTCGGCGGCCACGACCTTGGGCGGCGAGTACCTACCGGAGCCCAGAGGCTCCCCTGCGTAGCGCTTTACGATGCGCCCGTAGTCCACGTTCCGGCCCCAGGCCAGATGGATCGCCTCGCGGTACGCGGCGAGCTTGTCGGTGCTGACCTGGACGCGGCCCTCGATCCGCTTCGAGAGATCGCGCACGAAGTCCACGGCCGAGCCGGCGTCGCGCTTGCCGACGTGGTGGTGGGGCACCAGCTTGGAGTCGGGGTCGAGGGCGACCCAGGTCCAGAAGTCCCCCACCTCCGCGGGGCTATCCTGGGCCTTGAGCTGGGCCTTCTTCTTGCCCACGAAGCACCAGATTTCGTCGAGCTGGAGCTGCTCGCAGCGGACGTGGCGGATCTCCTCGTCCATGAGCCGCTCGCAGGCCCGGCCCGTCCGCAGGACCAGCTTGGTGATGGTGTCCCGGTGAACGCCCGTCATGCGCTCCGTGGACCGGATCGAGGCGCCCTCCACGAGGGCCCCGATCACCTGTGCCTTCCGTTCCGTCGTCAGCCTTGCCATGGATTTAATGTATTACGGTTATTCAGTCCCGTCAACGATTTTTCGTGTGACGGTTAATGTTTTTCGTGCTACAGAAAGCCCATGGCAGCCAAGAAGCGACCCCGGGGGAGGCCCCCGCTCGGCAAGGGCCAGGAGCGGGACGAGATCGTGACCATCCGGCTCCGGGCCTCCGAGCGAGCCCGGCTGGAGAGGGCGGCCCAGAAGGCCGGGAAGCCGCTCTCGACCTGGGCCCGAGAGGCCCTCATGGCCGAGGCCGGGGGCAGTCGATAGACTCCGCGTTGGCGGAGAGGGTGGGATTCGAACCCGGCACGGTGCGAGCGTGCCCCCTAGGGATGTAAAGCCCCGTCATCTGCCCGACGCAAGCGGGACCCCCTCCGACCCACGCGGCCCAGCGCGGTCCTACCGCCCACCACCCGTCAAGTGCCAACGAGAGCGGGGGTGGGCGGTGGCATTTGGTGTCATCGCGCCGGTAGGGGCGGACCTGTCCAGCCGCCGGCGCTTTGCGCTTTCCTCATGGGGCGGCTGTCTACCGGACGGAACCCACGAAACCAGGGCCCACGAAAAGATCATTTCGTGGGGAATTTCGTGGGGTGGCGCTTGCGGAAGTCCGCTCGGATATGGTTCTCAATCGTGCGGTGGGACGGGAGCGGAATCCCAGGATGCTCCCGCTCCAGCCAAGCCCTGAGCGCTCTTGCCTCGGCCGAAAGCGTTCTCTCCGACGAGCCATGATCCGCCCGCTGTAGGAATTCGCCGCGGACGAGGTGAGCGGCTGTTGGCCTTCCCGGGAGTCCAGTCCGGTAGGGTTCGACACCCTCGGTGCTTGCGTCTTGGGCCGCTTCTGGCTGGGAAGCCCCGAGTGCGGCGATGGAGTCCGCCGTGTAGATCCGGATGGCGGTTACGCGGATGTCTTCGTTCTCCGCACTTGAAGCCCCGAAGTTCGGCGTGAGCGACGACCACAGGAAGCGAGATACGACCTCGGGCTCCAGGCTCAGCTTCGGCCGCACGAACATTCCCACGGCGACCAGGTCGCCACACTCCAGATTCTCTCGAAAGGCGGAGAGGACAGCCTTCTCGGCCGCCTCCGCTAGCAGCCTCTGGCGCTTGAGAAGGCTGGCTCGGAAGTTTCGATTGCGAGCCTCGTCGCCATAGACGTAGACGGACTGGAACGCGATCGGACCTTTCGGGGCTTCTCTCTGGAGCCGCGAAAACTCCTCCCATTGCTCGGGATCCGAGAAATGCTGGATGGCTTCCCGGAGCGTGAAGCCGCCGCGCTCGTCGTCCGGCAAGCCGCACCCCCGCCAGGTGCAATCCGCAGAGGAGAAGCCGGCGCGGCGGCCCGGTGCGGAGCCGGGTTTTCGGCGGCCAAACCTAGCCGCGCCGGAGAGTGGCGAAGGGATAGCGAAACGGCGGAGCGCCGGGCATCCTTGCCGGCGTGAACGAGAAGCCGCTCGACTACTTCCAGCAGGCCATTCAGGCGACCCACGGCGCGGCGGCCCAGCTCGCCGCCAGGGAGCGCGTCGTGGAGACCTTCGAGGGCGAGACGGTCTGGGAGGGCGAGGTCCTTGTGTTCGAGCTGGAGGGCCATCCTACGGCCCCCAGGTGCTACGCCTGGGAGGTGGATGGGGAGGTGACGGCGGTGCTCCACGAAGGCCCGGTGGACGGGCCCCAGGCGGCGGTTAAGGCAGCGATCCTGGCAGAACGGGAGGAGTGATGGCGAACTGGGAAACGATCATCGGGAAGCTCGAAGTCGGCAAGGCGTTGGAGAAGGACGAGATCGCCTACGTGAAAGCGGTGTTCCAGACCGCGAACACGCACTTGAAGCTCAGCATGAGCTTCGCCGCGAAGTACGGCCCCATCGACCCCGAAGGAGCCGCCCCCACGGGGTAGGACACCACCCTAATATTGGCACTGGCCTTCCCCGGAGGGTGCTAGCACTCCCCCTCGGCGAGGATCGAGGCCCGCACCGCCTTCACCGGCGAGTCGATCGGCCCCACGCCTAGGACGGCGGTGATGCGCCCCTCAGCAGACTCCCAGGCGTAGGCTCGCTCCACGCCCTCAGCGTGGCCGCTCAGGGCGAACACGCCCACGCTCCCCTCCCAGACCCGCTCGCCCTGGAAGTCCTCTTCGACCCGAACCCACTCGATCAGCCTCGCCTGGGCGCCGTGGGTCGCCTCCACGGCCTTCTCGAACGTCTCCACGGGCAGCTTCAAGCGCTCTCCGGCACCATGTCGGATCGGCGAAACCCTATTGAAATCGGGTCTCTTCCCTCGCGATGAGCCCGCTCGTACTCTTCCGGAAGGCATACCAACAGGATTTCACCCTGATCCTCCACCACCATTCTGCGGATCAGCCCAAGATACGACAGGAGCATAACCTCCTGACCCGACTCGATTTTTCCGTCCATGCGATGTATCGTATGGGGTCCCGGCCACGCCCGCAACAGAAAATCCGAACGAATCCTCTTGCGGTATACATACTCATACCGTTAGTATCCGCTCATACCGCAATGGGAGACAATCCAATGCCGGATACCGACAATCAGCCTGCCGCGGCATACGTGGCTTGGGGAACCTTCAACAACACCCTCGACCAGCTTGCCCAGGGGGTGCCTAACCGGATCGACAAGAGCGTCTTCCCGGGCCTGTCGGGCGGCGTGCAGAGCCAGCTTCTTGCCGGCCTGAAGTTTCTCGGGCTCATTGACGACGATGGCAAGCCGCAGCCGGCGTTGGAGAAGCTGGCGACGGCGGACGAGGCCGCAAGAAAGATCGCTCTTTGCAATGTGCTGGAGGATCGATACGCGGACCTCTTCGCCATCGACCTCACCAATGCGACCCCTGCCCAGCTCGGCGAGGCCATGGGTGAGTCGTACAACGTCAGCGGTGCCACCCGGGAGAAGGCGGTTCGGTTCTTTCTCTCGGCGGCGGAGTTCGCGGAGGTGCCGCTCTCGACGCTGCTTCGTGGGAAGCGCCGAGCGGCCACGGGCACGCGGTCGGTCCGGCGGAAGGCGGCGCGCAAGAAGACGCCGAACCGGGGAGCTGGGGCAGCCCCGCCCCCGGCTTCGGGCGGCACGGCCAAGACCGTCCGCCTCCAGAGCGGCGGGACGCTCACCCTGTCCGCGAGTCTCGACCTCTTCTCCCTCAACGCCGCGGATCGTGGTTTCGTCTTCGAGCTGATCGACAGGATGGAGTCCTACCAGGAGCCAGTGGAGGAATCCCAAGAGCAGACTGCGGAGGACGCGGAGGAGGATGCGAATGGAGAAGACACGTAGCTAGGCCGGCTGGGCGGCCGGAAGGGGGCGGCGAGTCTCCCGTGGAAAGGTTCTCGCCGCTCCCCCCAGCACTCGGGGCGCGGATGGTTCCCGGAAGGTCCGTTACAGGCCAACCCCGCGGGGTTCGATTCTCCGGCGCTCCATTTTCGAGTCTACTCGGCCTCTGAAAGGCACGCCATGAGCCGCACGCCCATCGAGACGCAAGCCGCAGCAGTCGGGGCCCTCACCGAAGGAATGAGCCTCCGGGCCGTTTCGCGCCTCACCGGCCTGAGCCGCGCCCGCCTGGGCAAGCTGGTCCTCCAGATGGGCCGAGCCTCCGAACGGCTGCTGGAGGAGAAGATCCGCGGCTTCTCGTGCGAGCAGATCGAGGCCGACGAGCTGTGGCTCATCGTCAAGAAGCGCCGCAACCGCGTGCGCCCCGAGGACCCGGCCGAGGTGGGCGACACCTGGGTCTGGAGCGGCGTAGACCCCGACTCCAAGCTGATCCCGGCCCACCACGTTGGCAAGCGCCAGCTCCCCGACGCCAAGGCGTTCGCCCGGCAGCTCCGGCAACGGGTCGAGGGCCGCGTCCAGTTCAACACCGATCGGCTCCAGAGCTACCGCGCCGCCATCCTCGGCGAGTTCAGCACCTGGAACGGCGAGAGCTGGGAACGGCCCGATTGGGGCACGGTCGTAAAGCATTTCGAGGTGGATCCCGCGGCGGAGGGGGGTAGGTACGTGCCGCCCCGGGTCGTCTCTGTCGATCGCCGCGTTGAGACCGGGCGCCCCAACGTGAACCGGATCAGCACCTCCCACGTGGAGGCCCACCACCTCCACTTCAGAATGCGCAACAAGCGCGCCGCGCGCCTCGGGAACGGGATCAGCAAGAGCCTGGAACACCTGCGCGCGTCGGTGGCGACCTACTTCGCTCACTACAACTTCGTGCGCCGGCACAGCACGATCCGAGAGGTTCCGGCCGTCGCTGCGGGCCTCATGGAGAAACCCATGACGCTCGCGGAGCTTTCGGAGTGGGGAGAAATCTATGGACGCTAGTCGCGAGGGGTAAAAAGCGGGATCTGCTCGGGGCCTTCTAGCTTCTCGAGAACCTCAACAATCGTGTGCCGGGTAGACAGCTTGTCGCCCGTTCCGAGAGTCTGCTCGGTTCGAAGGCGCACTCTCAAAATGTCGTTCTTCTTGAAGCTGACCTCTCCTGAATCCACCCGATCGCGAAATAAGGTGTCTTCGACACCGACGTTGAATGTGCTTGAGCCATCGCTCATGCGCCAAAAACGCGTGTCGTCAAAGGTGGCCGTAACCACCATAAGGGCAACGACTCTTTCAGACTCAGAAACGGGAGTTTCCGTCTCATCGACGGGTTCAAACGAGCCAGCTTCGGAAGCCGAAATTGACTCGACTACGCCTGAATCCTCTCTGAACTCGATCTTATCGATGCGCTCGCGTTGGAGTGGTCTTGTCAACTTCGCTGCATTGTCTCTCGTGCGAGCGTCGTTGTAGAGAAGCACCACCTGTGGTGCGAAGACTTTGGTCTCACTGGCAACCGTAATCTCAACGTTGCCGTCTTTCAGGGTTGTGGTGCTATCGGGTTTTCGCCTGCGGAGCCACTTGATAAGAGCAATGAGGCTTCCTCCGGCGACACTGCCTTTGATAATCAGGTCGAACAGCCGCTCTGCTGCTACGCCTCCGTCGCCAGCCAAGAAGGCCTTGACTTGGGCAGCGATGTTCAGCGCGACCTGGAGGTCTATTTCGAAGGAGCCAACTCTCGGATTCGCACGAACCTTGAGATGGACTGTGGCGCCGTCGCCATTGAGAACCTGATTCGCCGAACGTAGTAGGTCACCTAGGCCCAGGAGGGCGGGCGCAAGGTCCGTCACGTCAATCAGCCCAGCCTCGGCGGCCGGACCGTCAAAGACGACAGAAAACTCCTTGTCGCTCAAGGCCCAGCTCCGGCTACGAGCGGGCATCATACATCACGAGGACCCGAGGGGATTTCCCCAGGGGAAGGCCAGTGCCCTAATATTTGACATAATCAATCTTATCGGACATTGATGATGGGGACGCGAGCGCGCCGAAGACGGCCCGCAGGTCCCGGGAGGACGGCCATTCGGGGGTGCCTCCGGGGCTGGAGGCCCCGGGCGACGCCTCAGCGGCCGGCCAGGCGCAGCTCTCGCAGGCGGGCCCGGACGTGGTCCGGGATCTGGATCTCCGGGGCCTCGGATTCGAGGCGATCGAAGAGCGCCACGGCCTGGTCGGTGTCGCCGGCCTCGGCGTAGCTGCGGGCGGCGTCGGCCAGCGCGTAGTGGCGCGCCGGGTAGTCCTCGATCTCGGCGGCCCGGGCGTGGGTCGCGGCGGCCTCCTCCCAGCGGCCGGCCTCCTCGAGCCCGCGCCCCAGGCGCGAGAGCAGCAGCCCCAGCACCGCGGAGTCGCCGGGTGCCTGGTCGACGCCCTGCTGCCAGGCCGCGAGGGCCCCTTCGAGGTCTCCGAGCTCGGTCCGCAGGTTGCCGGCCTCGAGATACGCGGGCAGCGCGCTCACCGAGCCGGCGTGCTCCCCGGCCACCTCGAGGAGGTCCTCCACGGCCTCCTCGCGGGCCGCCCGCGCGACCTCGGGGTTGGCGGGCTCGACGATCACCTCGCTCCCCGGCGGCACCCCCATGGCGGCGCGGTACTCGGCCACCACCCGGGCCACGGCGGTCGAGGCCTCGGCCTCCTGGCGCTCGCCCCACCAGCTGAGGCCTCCGATCACCGCCGCCGTCCCCAGCGCCACTCCCACCAGGGCCAGGAAGCGGCTCGGGTTCGACGCCACCCAGCCGGCGACGCGATCGAAGACGGATTCGATCTCCTGGAGGGTCTCGGTGGCCGGTGCGCTGTCGGGTCTTCGGGCCAAGGCGGCTTCTCCCTCTTGCCCGGGGCGGCGGCCCCGAGGCTCGCGAGCGCGGGATTGTATCGGACGCCTCGGGGAGTTCGACGCCCGCGCCCGCCCCGCTCAGGCTTCGGCGCGACGGGCGCGGAGGTGGACCCGGATCGGGACCCCCGCCAGCGCGAAGTCCTCCCGCAGCCGGTTGGTGAGGAAGCGACGGTAGGACTCCTGGACCGCCGCGGGGTCGCTGCAGAAGAGCGCGAAGCTCGGCGGGCGGGTCCCGACCTGGGTGGCGTAGAAGAACTTCACGGGCCGCTTGCGCGAGCCCCGCTGGGCCATGGCGGGCTCGTGGCGGCTGGTCGCCTCCTGGAGCCAGCGGTTGAGCTCCGCGGTGGGGATGGTGCGCTCGGTGGCCTCGGCGAGCCGGCGCGCCTCGGCCAGGATGCGCCCCACCCCGCGGCCGGTGCGGGCCGAGATGCGCAGCACCGGGGCGTCGGGGAGCCAGCGCAGCCGCCGGTCGACCTCGCGCGCGACCTCGGCGGCGCGCCCCTCGCGCGTCTCGACGAGGTCCCACTTGTTGAGCAGCACCAGGGCCGCGCAGCCGCGCCTCCGCACCAAGGAGACGACGCGCGCGTCCTGCTCGGTGAAGCCCTCGTCGGCGTCGGCCACCACCAGCGCGAGCTCGGCGCGCTCCACGGCGCGCACCGTCATGAGCGCGCTGCCCCGCTCGCTGCGGCGGTCCCGGCGCCCCGGACGGCGCAGTCCGGCGGTGTCCACGAAGACCACGCTCCCCTGCTCGTCCTCGACGCGCACGTCCACCGCGTCGCGGGTGGTGCCCGGCACCTCGGACACGACCACGCGCTCGCTTCCCACCAGGAGGTTCAGCAGCGAGCTCTTGCCCACGTTGGGGCGGCCCGCGATGGCGATGCGCAGCGCGTCCGGGGCCTCGGGCGCGGGCTCCTTCCCCTCGCCGGGCTCGGGCAGCGCCTCCACCAGCTCCTCGAGCACGTCCCAGGCGCCCCGGCCGTGCTCCGCCGAGACGGCGCGCACGGGCTCGAGGCCGAGGGCGTGGAAGTCCGCGGCGCGCGGCTCCTGGCCCGGCGCGTCGATCTTGTTCACCGCCACCGCGACGGGCTTGTCGGTGCGCCGCAGCCCGCGGGCGAACTCCTCGTCCGCGGGCAGCCGGCCCGCCCGGGCGTCCACCACGAACAGGATCGCGTCGGCCTCCTCCACCGCGGCCCGCGCCTGCTCCTGGACCGCGACCTCGAGCCCCGCCTCGGGGTCCTCGTCGAGTCCCGCGGTGTCCACGACGAGGATGCGCCGCGAGCCGACCTCCACCTCCTCGGCGATGCGATCCCGGGTGAGGCCCGGCTCGTCCGCCACCAGGGCGCGGCGGTGTCCGGCGAAGCGGTTGAACAGGGTCGACTTGCCGACGTTGGGACGGCCGACGATGGCGACGATCGGGAGTTGGTGGGGGGCGGACATGAAGAGGCCCGGGAGGCGCGCAGGGTACCCTCCGCGGCCACCTCCGCCAAACGAGGGGGAAAGATGCCTTGACACCGGAGAGCGGCCGCCCGTAGGCTCGCCCCCCAGGAGGACTCCCCGTGCCCGTCGCCCGCGCCCGTATCCTGGCTCCCCTCGCCCTCGTCGCCGGCCTGGCCCTGGCTCCCCCGGCCCTGGCCTCGCCCGAGACCCTCAAGCGCTCCGTCGGCAACCTGGCGATGGCGCCCCTCGACTTCTTCGCCTCGCCGGTGGTGGCCGGCACCACGGTCTGGCGCAACCTGAACGAGATCGACGACACCACGGGCGTCCGGGTCTTCTACGCCGTCCCCGGCCTCTTCTGGACCACCGCCGTCCAGGCCGGCGCCTCGGTGCTGCGCGGCGTGGCCGGCGGCCTCGAGCTCCTCCCGGGCCTGTTCCTGCTGCCCTTCGAGACCGACATGGACCCGCTCTTCGACCCCTCCGAGGACAACGAGGCCCTGGTCAACCTCGAGACGCCGGTGATGAACATCAAGTTCGGCGTCGACTACACCACGGCGCCCTTCTGAACTTCGCACGGCGCTTCGCGCCGTGCTGCGCGCCCGCCGCCGGCGGGCTTGCGTTCCGAGACGCTTCGCACTTCGAGCCGTCGCTCGCGGCCCGGCTCCGCCGGGCGGCTCGCTCGGCCGCACGGTTCGCGCGCGGCCGGACGCGGGCTCTCGCCCTTCGTGGCGTCGGGGATACGGGTTCGGGCCCCCTGCCCCGCTAGCCCAAGAACTCCGAGATCGACTTCAGGATTCCGACCTCGTCGTTCGGGTGCATCCAGACGGCGTCGGGGATGGCGCGGAACCAGGTGCGCTGGCGGCGGGCGAAGCGGAGGGTGTCGCGGCGCATGGCCTCGCCGGCGTTGCGCAGGGTGTCGGAGCCCTGGATGACGGCCTCGATGTGGCGGTAGCCGATGGCCTGCATGCAGGGGAGCTCGGGGCCGTAGCCGCGCTCGCGCAGGTCGCGCACCTCCTGGAGCAGGCCGCCCTCGACCATGGCCTGGCAGCGCTGCGCGATGCGCGCGGCCAGCTCCTCGCGACCGGGGTCGACCACCAGGTAGAGTACCCGGTAGCGCCGGTCGCCGAAGCCGTGGCGGCGGCGCAGCGCCGAGGCCGCCTGGCCCGTGGCCTCGAGGAGCTCCAGGGCCCGGATGGTCCGGGTGAGGTCGTTGGGGTGGATGCGGGCGGCGGCCTCGGGGTCGTCCTCGGCGAGGCGGCGGTGCAGCCTGCCGGGATCGCCCGCCGCCCGGGCCTCGCGGTGCTCCGCCTCGAGGCGGGCGCGCAGCTCGGGGTTGGCGGGGGCGGAGTCGATCAGCCCCTCGAGGAAGGCGCGGATGTAGAGCCCGGTGCCACCGGTCAGCAGCACCGGCCGGCCGCGTTCGTGGATCGCGGTGGCGGCCGCCCGGGCGTCCCGGGCGTAGAAGCCGGCGTTGTAGGGCTGGTCCGGGTCCACCACGTCGATGAGGTGGTGCACCGCTCGCGCGCGCTGCTCGACGGTGGGCTTGGCGGTGCCGACGTCGAGATGGCGGTAGACCTGCATCGAGTCGGCGTTCACGATCTCGGCGTCGAAGCGCCGCGCCAGCCCGATGGCGAGCTCGGTCTTGCCCGCGGCGGTGGGCCCCGCCACGACCAGCACGGGCGGTCGCGTGGCTTCGCTCTCGGTGGCCGGATCGGTGGGGGCGGCGGACATCGCGAGAAGCTAGCGCGCACCCGGCCGATGCCCCGGTCCACGCCTTCCCGGAGGCCGGTGCGGGATCGCTAGCGGCCGAAGCGGCGCTCGATCTCGGCGAGGGTCACGGGCACCGCCACCGGGCGGCCGTGGGGGCAGGTGGGCGCCCAGGGGATCGAGTCCAGCGAGTCGAGCAGCGCGCGCTGCTCGTCGGCCTCGAGCACGTCCCCGCCGCGGCGGGCGGCGTGG
The DNA here is from genome assembly GCA_028277885.1 of Myxococcota bacterium. GTDB lineage: Bacteria > Myxococcota_A > UBA9160 > UBA9160 > UBA6930 > JANQFK01. The sequence continues at coordinate 257,178 of JANQFK010000022.1, read as the reverse complement.
CACGCCATGGTGGCGAAGAGATGGTCGGCGACCTCGAGGCGCCGCACCGCGCTGGCCTCCGCGGCGTCGCCGGGGCTCGCGGTCGCGAGCTCGTCGGCGAGGTTGCGGACCAGGCGCGCCGGGTCGTACTCGGCCAGCAGCGCGGGCACCGCGCGCACCACCGCCGCGGTCTCGCCGAAGGGCTCCACCTCGAAGCCCAGGCGGGCCGTCGCCTCGGGATCGCGCGCCAGGGCCGCGACGCGCACCGCGTCGAGCTCGAGGGTCACGGGCAGCAGCAGCGGCTGGCGGGGCGCGCCGCCCTCGAGCCAGGCGGCCCGCAGCCGCTCGTAGAGGACCCGCTCGTGGGCGGCGTGCTGGTCCACGAGGAGCAGGCCCTGCTTCGTCTCCACCAGCAGGTAGGTGCCGAGCAGCTGACCCACGCAGCGCAGGTCGCCGAAGCGCAGCGCCGGCTCGGGCTCGGCGTCCGCGAGGAGCGGCGCCGCCGCGCGCTCCTCGTGGGCGGCCGCGAGCCGCCAGTCGCCCGGCGGCCCCTCGGAGGGCGCCGGCGCGGGCCCACCCTGCCGGGGCCACGGCGCTCCGGCGGAGCCGCCGGATTCAGCGAAGCCGCGGGCGGGTGCCGGCCCGGGCGCCGCGCCCTGCCCCCCCAGCCAGCCCCGCTGCCCGACGGCGTCGCGCAGCGAGCGTCGCACCAGGCGGTGCACCGCCTGGGGGTCGGCGAAGCGCACCTCCCACTTGGCGGGGTGCACGTTCACGTCCACCGCCTCGGCGGGGAGCTCGAGGAACAGCAGCGCGGTCGGGAAGCGGCCGCGGGGCAGCCAGTCGCGGTACACCTCGAGCAGCGCGTGGCGCAGCAGCCGGTCGCGCACCGGCCGCTCGTTCACGAACAGGTGCACCCCCGCCGCCGTGGCCCGGTGGGCGTCCGGTCGCGACACGAAGGCGCGCAGCCGCAGCGCGCCCTCCTCGCCCGAGGCCGGCACCAGGGACTCCGCCTCGCGCTCGCTCAGCACCGCGGCGATGCGCTCGAGGGGATCCCGTGCGGCGGGCCAGGCCAGCGCCGGCCGGTCGTCCCGGGCGACGTCGAAGTGGACCTCGGGCAGCGCCAGGGCGGCGCGGCTCAGCCAGTCGGCGACGTGGCCCCACTCCGTCGCCGCGGACTTCAGGAACTTGCGGCGGGCGGGGATGCCGGCGAACAGGTCCGCGACCTCGACCCGCGTGCCCTCGGGCCCGGCGGCCTCGCGCTCCTCCACGAGGCGGCCGTGGTCCACCCGCAGCTCGACCCCGGTGGCGGCGCCCCTCGGCCGGCTCCGCAGGCGCAGGCGCGAGACCGACGCGATCGCCGGCAGGGCCTCGCCCCGGAACCCGAAGCTCGCCAGGCGTCCCAGGTCCTCGGCCGAGGCGAGCTTGCTGGTGGCGTGGCGCTCCAGGGCCAGGCGCGCGTCCTCGGGCCCCATGCCCGAGCCGTCGTCGGTCACCGCCACCAGGGCGGCGCCGCCGTCCCGCACCTCGACCCGCACCCGCCGGGCTCCGGCGTCGAGGGCGTTCTCGACCAGCTCCTTGGCGACGGAGGCCGGGCGCTCCACGACCTCCCCGGCCGCGATCTGGTCCACCAGCGCGTCGGGCAGCCGGCGCACTCGGCGCCGGGGTGCTTCGCCCCCCCCTTGGGGGCCTCGAGACGGCTTCGACAGGGCTCCCCCCTCCCTCGCCCCACCCGCTACCACGCGGTCGACGGCCGCGTCAACGAGGGGTCCGGGGCCCACTCGCAACATCATTGACAACTGCTGCGGAAACTCAATAGATTTCCGGGTAGCGCCAGCGATGGGGGGACACCGATGGCGAGAATTGGGGACATGGACGTCGTCGCCGCCGATGGGGGAGATGGGGTGGAGGTGTTGCGAACACGCCCCGTCGGTCGGCGTCGGGAAGATCGAATCGTCGGAGCGAGTCAAGCGACGCGCGACCTGATCGAGCAGGCCACGCTAGCCGCGCGCTCCGAGCTGCCCGTGCTGATCAGCGGGCCCGCGGGCAGCGACAAGGAGCAGGTCGCGCGCGCCATTCACGCGTGGGGGCCGCGCCACGCCCAACGCCTCGGAACGCTCTCGGCGGTAGCCGTGCCCGAGGCGCTCCAGGGACGCGAGCTCTTCGGGTGTGCGGCGGGCGTCTACCCCGCCGTTCCCGGTGAGCACGTGGGCGCCCTCGAGCGCGCCTCGGGAAGCACGCTCTGGATCGACCAGGTCGAGGCGCTGAGCGCAGGCGTGCGCGACGCGCTCGTGAAGTCGATCGCGGAGCGCCGCTTCCGCCGCGAGGGCGGCGACGCGCCCCTGGCACTGGGCGCGCGGGTGGTGTGCAGCGGCGAGTCGCTGTCCGGTGCGAGCCTGTTCGGCGACGCGCCCCACCACGAGATCCCCGTGCCGCCCCTGGCGAGCCGGCCCGAGGACGTGCTGCCCCTGGCGGCCCACTACCTCGCGGCCTTCGCCGAGGAGGCGGGCTTCGAGCCCGTCGGCTTCGCGGGCGACGCGCGGGCCTGCCTGCTGGCCGAGAGCTGGACCGGCGACGTCCGCGAGCTGCGCGAGCGCATCCGCCAGGCCGTCCGGCTCAGCGGCAGCGGCGCCATCAGCGCCGAGGCGCTCCTGCTCGCCCGGGACGGGGACGACGTGCCCTCCTTCAAGGAGGCCAAGCGCGCCTTCGAGACGCGCTACGTCCGGGGCCTGCTGCGCCGCTGCGGAGGCAACATCAGCCGCGCTGCCCGCCTCGCCAAGAAGGACCGCAAGGACTTCTACGACGTGATCCGCAGAACGGGCGTGGATCCGTCGGAGTTCCGGTAGGCCGGGGCCCGGCTCAGCGCGAGTCTCCGACCGAGGCAATCTCGAATGACAGGGCCTCGGTGCGGGGGTCCCGTAGACGGCGGGGCCCCGGTGCGCGCAGGCGTCCTTGTTGAACTTCGCGCCGGCGCGCCGAAGGCGGGCCGGCGCTGCGCGCCCGCCTGAGGCGGGCTTGCGTTCCGAGACGAGGCGCGCGTCGAGCCCTCGCTCGCCTGCGGCTCGCTAGGCCGCGCGGTTCGCGCGCGGCCGGGTGCGGGGCGCTCGGCAGAGATGTGTCGGGGCGACTGGAGCGAGCAATGCGTTGGCGTTGCTCGGCGAACGTGCGCCCCCGGCGGTGGCGGGGGGTGTCGCGCAGCGAACCGGGAAGTCTGCGCGGCGAGAGCCGCGCTCTCCCGGCCGCCGGCGAAGCCGGCCGCCAGAGCGCAGCGCCGACGACGGCCGGCTCCCGCTCCGCGACGGGCCGAAGCGCTGGCGAACACCCGGGCGGTGTGGCTCGCCCGCGCGAGCCATTCACGGAGACACACCCCCCGCCGCCGACCGGACTCGGATGCCCGCACCGCCTATCCTCCCGCAATGCGCGTAGGCGTCGTGCAGATGACCTCGACGGACGATCTCCCGGCGAATCTCGCCGCAGCGAAGGAGCTCGTGGGACGTGCGGCGGATCGCGGCGCAGAGCTCGTCGCGCTGCCGGAGAACTTTGCGTTCCTGCGGCGCGAGGGGGAGCCGTTTCCGTGCGCCCAGGGGGTCGACGGGGAGATCGTCGGGACGGTTCGCGAGCTCGCCTCGCGGCACGGGGTCTGGATCCTCGGCGGGACGTTTCCCGAGGCGACCGGCGAGGACCGGGTCTGCAACACCAGCGTGCTCGTCTCGGACTCCGGCGAGGTCGCGGCCGTGTACCGGAAGATGCACCTGTTCGACGTCGACCTGCGCGCCCAGGGCGGCGGCTGCTTCCAGGAGTCCAAGAGCATCGCGCCCGGGTCCGAGGTCGTGGTGGCCGAGACGCCCTTCGGCGGGATCGGGCTCTCGGTCTGCTACGACCTGCGCTTCCCCGAGCTGTATCGCGCCCAGTCCGAGCGCGGTGTGCGCTTCCTGGCGGTGCCCGCCGCCTTCGCGCCCGAGACCGGCCGCGACCACTGGGAGCTGCTGCTGCGCGCGCGGGCCGTCGAGAACCAGGCCTTCGTGCTGGCGCCCGCCCAGGTGGGGCGCCATGGGCCGGACCGCTCGAGCTACGGGCGCTCCCTGGTGGCCGATCCCTGGGGCGTCGTCCTCGGCTGCGCGCCCGACGGGCCCGGGGCCTTCGTGGTGGAGTGCGACCTCGCCGCCCAGGACCGGGTGCGCGCCGCCCTGCCCGTCCTCGAGCACCGCCGCCTCTGAGCCCGGGCCTCAAGGCCCTCCCGAGCCCTTCCGATACGGCTGCCGGTGTTTCGCACACGTTGGAGGAAGGCGTGGCCGGACCGGTCGCACGGGCGTCCCTGCTGATCCGCAACGGCGGCTTCGAGGGCATGCGCTACGAGATCTCCGCCGACGAGACGGTGATCGGGCGCAACCCGACCACGGACATCACGCTCCTCGACGACGGCATCAGCCGCGAGCACGCCCTCATCCTCTACGACCGCGACTCCGAGCGCTTCAGCGTCGAGGACCTCCAGTCCACCAACGGCACCAAGGTGAACGGCAAGCGGGTCCGCAGCCAGGAGCTCGCCCACGGCGACGAGCTCGAGATCGGCAGCACGCTGTTCCAGTTCCTGGTCGAGAGCGTCGCCCAGGGCTAGCTCGACAGGCGGCGACGCAGCGGCGGGCCGAGGCGGTCCGCCAGCGCCAGGGGCAGGCGGGTCCAGGCCCGGGAGAGGCCGCGCAGCAGCGGGCTCGCGCCCGGCGGCTCGAGGGGCAGGCGCTCGCCCGTCGGCGCGTAGCGCAGCCACGCGAGGGGCTCCTCCTCGGCCCCCCAGCCGCGCTTGAAGCGATGGGTGCCGCTCTCCCGGGGCGAGCGACCGAAGTCGAACCAGCGGGCGCCCCGCCCCACCGCCCAGCGCAGCGCCTCCCAGTAGATCAGGTTGTTGGGGCAGCGCGGCCGCTCCGCGCGCAGGGTCGCGGCCCAGGTCACGGTGACCCGCTCGCCCGTGTGGATCGCCACGAGGCCGCCGACGGCCCGCTCGCCGTCGAGGGCGACCACGAAGCGGAGCGCGTCGCCGAAGGCCCGGGCGGCGCACTCGTAGAAGCGCCGCGCGTGGACCGGCGTGCCCAGGTCGCGCATGTTCACGCGGAAGGGCTGGTAGAAGCCTTCGCACGCCTCGGCGCCGGCCACCCAGGCGTGCAGGCCCTCACGGCGCGCCTTGCGCGTCTGGTTGCGCACCTTGGCGGGGAGCGCGGCCCACAGCGCGTCCTCGTCCTCGGCCAGCGCGAGCACCAGGTTCACGCGGTCGAGCTCTGGGCCCGGCGCGGGCGCCGGCTCCGGCTCGAGGCCCGGTCTCGCGCCGAGCTGGCGCAGCTCGACCGCGCTGGCGCCGCAGGCCGCGGCGTGCTCGCAGGCGGCGTCGAGGAGCAGCCGCGCGGCCTCGGGTTCCGGGCCGAGGATGCCGCCCGCGTCGAGGTACGGCATCGAGACGAGCTCGGCACCGCCGCGCAGCGTGGGCACTCGGACCAGCGGAAGCACGGCGGCGATGCGCGCCGAGTCGCGCACGGCCAGGTAGTGGGGATCGACCCCGTAGGCTTCGCGCATCACCCGAGCCCAGGCGCTCGCGTGGCCCAGGCTGGCACCGGCCTGACCCGACACGAACGCGTCCCACTCGGAGCCGGGCTGCGCCACCGCCTCGACGTGCACGGACGACCAGTATAGGGGCCGCGCCGCGCGATGCTGACCGCGATCCGGGCGACGGCTATAAGGATTCGAGTCCAGTCGGCCGATGTGGACCGACCAAAGGGGGTTTCAACGATGTCGCGTGCCTCTGCCCGCTCGACCCATCTTCTTGTCCTTCTCCTGACGACGATCGCCTTCGGGGCGGCGTGCACGGCGCCGGGGATGCCGCCGCCGCCCGCCGCGGCCCAGCCGTACACGGTCGGACCGCCGGACCAGCTCACGGTCACGATCCTGCCCGAGCCCCAGATCACCCGGGAGGTGGTGGTGCGGCCCGACGGCATGATCTCGGTGGACCTGATCGGGGACATCCCGGCGGCCGGTCGCACCACCGCGGACATCGCGGCGGACATCGAGAAGCGCATCGGACGCTACAAGCGCGACGCCCGGGTGACGGTGGCGCTCAAGTCCTCGCTCAGCAGCCAGGTCACGGTGCTCGGCGAGGTCAACCGCCCCAGCACCTTCCCCCTGGCCCGGGAGACGCGCATCACCGAGGCCCTCGGCACGGTGGGCGGCCCGACCCGCTTCGCCGCGGCGAGCCGCATCCGGGTGATCCGCCACCAGGGCGAGGGCACCAGCGTCTTCACGGTGAACCTGGACGCCATCGAGCTCGGCGACCTGAGCAGCAACATGCCGCTCCAGGGAGGCGACATCGTCTACGTCCCGCCGACCGCCATCGCGTCCATCGGCTACGGGCTCCAGGCCGCCCTGTTCCCGCTGCACCAGCTGCTCGGCTTCGGCGCCAACGTGACCACCACGGTCTTCACGGGCGGCCTCTAGCGGGCGCGCCCGGCGCCGGCGGCCCCGAGCCGCCGGATCCGCCTCGTGACGGGCCTCCGGACCTCGGTCCGGGGGCCCGTCCTGCATTCGGGACTCCGCGGCGCGGACGGCCGCCTGTAATCCCCGTCACGCACCGGCCGCGTGGGCCCGTCGATGCAGCTGCCAGCTTCGGCCGGAGACCCCGGCTCGTCGCGGCGACGGCCCTGTCGCGACGGAAGCAGCGCTGCGATGGGCCCGCGGAGAACCCGATGCCTTCGTTCCCGACCTCGAGGACCGCCTTCCTGCGCACGAGCTGCGCACTGGTTGCACTCTCCCTGCTGCCGCTCCTCACGGCGTGCGAGTACCGCCGCGTGACGGTGCGGATCGCCGACTTCGAGTCGGCCCTGGTGGAGGGCGTGCGCTTCTGGCGGCTCACCGAGGCGAGCCTGCAGTTCGAGCCCGGGGGCAGCGTCGAGTTCGACGACCCCCGCATCCTGGAGAGCGGCCACGAGGTGGTGGACTACACCGTCTTCTCCCCCGACGGAGAGGAGCTGGTGACGCTGCCGGCCTTCGTGCTCCGCAACCCGGCGGACCCCGACACCGTGACCCTCGAGCTGCAGTACCTGCGCTACGAGGACCCGGGCTGGTTCCGCATCACCACCTACAACGCGGCCGGTGAGTCGGAGCTCTCCCAGGAGCAGATCTACCTCTAGCGAGCCGCTTCCGACGACGGGTCCGGTCGGGCCCGAGCGATTCCCGTGCGGGCCCCGAGGCACTCCACCTCGGGGCCCGCGCTCTTTCCCCCCAGGGGTTCGTGCATGGGTGAAAAAGCGCGGGCCGCATGGGGCTTTTCCTGGATCTCGGACCGCTTAACGCCGTACACTCAAGCGGCAGGCGGCGGTACCGCCGGATCCCCCCTCAGGGCGGCCCGCCACCTCACCGATGCAGGAGAACAGCCCACGCATTGACTATCTCTGCGGCTGTTGCGTCTCAGCTTCAGCGGGAACGCAGAGGGGTCGCCGGGTAGCTGCACGCTGCTGCGGTGAGTGGGGAAGCGGACGGTGCGGTACTACCTGGCGAATCTCTACCTGGGGCGGGTGCTTCTCGCCCTGCTGATCGACTGGGCTGCCCTGGGGATCGCGGCAGCGGCCACCTGGGTGGCCCTCCAGCCCCCGTTCTCGCCCGGCGCCTTCGTGGGCGCCACGCTCGCCGTGGGCGCGCTGTCCTCGGTGCTGCTCTACTACGCCGAGGCCTACGGCCTGACGGTGCTCGGCAGCGGCCGCCGCACCCTGCTCTCGATCATCGCCGCCTTCGGGGTGGGCGCCGCCGCGGTGCTGCTCGCGAACCTGCTGCTGCCCTTCCCGCCCGGCGCCACCGAGACCCTCGCCCACTTCGCCGCGCTCTACGCCCCCGCCCTGGTGACGGGCCGCATGGGCTTCCGGCTGCTCTCGAGCCGGGAGCGCTTCGCCCAGCGCGTGCTGCTGATCGGCAACAGCGACCTCTCCCGCGCCATCGCCCGCGCGGTGCGCGACCGTCGCAACCTCGGCACCGAGATCATCGGCATCCTCTCCGACGACCCCGACGACCAGGGCGCCTGGATCGAGGGCTACCCGGTGATCGGGCGCGTCCACGAGCTCGAGAAGGTGCTCGACCGCGTCCCCGTGGACCGCATCGTGGTGGCGTCGAAGAAGCGCGACGAGCACTTCCCCGCCGCCGAGCTGCTGCGCCTGAAGCTGCTCTCCTGGCGCATCGACTCGGGCGTCTCCTTCTACGAGCGGGTCACCGGGCGCATGTACCTGCGCGAGCTGCGCCCGAGCTACCTGATCTTCAACCACGGCTTCGCGCTCGGCCGCCTCTCCATGGCGGCGAAGCGCGCCCTCGACGTGGCGCTCTCCGCCGTGGCGCTGCTCCTGGTGAGCCCGGTGATCGGCCTCGCCGCCCTGGCGATCCGGCTCGACTCCCCCGGCCCCGCGTTCTTCGGCCAGGAGCGGGTCGGCCGCGGCGGCCGCAGCTTCCAGGTCTGGAAGCTGCGCTCCATGCGCGAGGACGCCGAGGAGGAGACCGGCGCGGTCTGGTCCCAGGCCGAGGACGACCGGGTCACCCGGGTGGGGCGCTTCCTGCGCAAGTCGCGCCTCGACGAGCTTCCCCAGCTCTGGAACGTGCTGCGCGGCGAGATGAGCCTGGTGGGCCCGCGCCCCGAGCGGCCCGAGTTCGTCGACATGCTGGCCGAGCGCTACCCCTACTTCCGCGCCCGCTCCGCGGTGCGGCCCGGCATCACGGGCTGGGCCCAGATCCGCGACGGCTACGTGAACGACATCGCCCACGTCGAGGAGAAGCTCGCCCTCGACTTCTACTACCTGAAGTACCGAACGCTCACGATGGATCTCCTCATCCTCTGGAAGACGCTCAAGACGGTCCTGCTCATGCGGGGCCACTGAGTGCCCACCAACGCCCTGAGCGTCGACCTGGAGGAGTACTTCCAGGTCTCGAACTTCGACGGGCTGATTCCCCGGGACCGCTGGCCCTCGATCCCGTCGCGGGTGGGCGACGCGACCCGGCGCCTGCTCGACCTGTTCGACGAGACCGGTCAGCGGGCGACCTTCTTCGTGCTGGGCTGGGTGGCGGAGCGGCACCCGGGCCTGGTGCGCGAGGTCGCCACGCGCGGGCACGAGATCGCCTGCCACGGCTACCAGCACGAGCTGGTCTACGAGCTGGGCCCCGAGGCCTTCCGCGCCGACCTGCGCCGCTCCCGCGAGGCCATCGAGGATGCCTGCGGCCTCACCCTCGAGGGCTACCGCGCCCCCAGCTACTCGATCACCCGGGAGTCGCTGTGGGCGCTGCGCATCCTCGCCGAGGAGGGCTTCCAGTGGGACTCCTCGATCTTCCCGGTGCGCCACCACCGCTACGGGATCCCGGACTTCGAGCGCGAGCCCCTGCGGCTCGACCTCGGGGACGGGGCCCGGATCCGCGAGTTTCCGCTCAGCACCCTGCGCCTGGGCCCGCTCAACCTGCCCATCGCCGGGGGCGGCTACCTGCGCTTCCTGCCGGCGCCGGTCTTCCGCTGGGGGTTCGGCCGGCTGGTTCGCGCCGGCACCCCCACGGTGCTCTACCTGCATCCCTGGGAGATCGACCCCGACCAGCCCCGCCAGGACGTGGGCCTCAAGGTGCGCGTGAACCACTACCACAACCTCTCCCGCACCGAGGGGCGGCTGCGGCGGCTGCTCGAGCGCCACCGCTTCGCCCCCCTGGGGGAGGTCCTCGCCGAGCTGGAGGCAGCGGACCGGCTGCCCGAGCGCAAGCTCGCGATATCCTAGTCCGCTCTTGTTCGTCACCTTTCGCGGGGCTCCGGACACTCCCAGCTGGGGGGACCGGCACCGAGCCGGTCCGAAAGGCCGCCGACCCGCCAGGGTCGCGGCCCCGTGAGACGCGAGACGGGAGGTTGGATCCATGTCCGATGAGCCGGGGACCAGCGGAATCGAGCTGGAAGACGTCGTCGAGATCCTCGAGCGACGCAAGTGGTGGATCGTGCTGGGAGCAGCGGCGGGCCTGGCCCTCGGGGCGGCCGTCTACCTGCTGCTCCCGCCGACCTACAAGGCCACCACCACGATCCTGGTGGAGCCTCAGGACCTGCCGACCAACATCGTGCGTCCCATCGTGGCCGTCGGGGTCGAGCGCCGCCTCCACACCCTCCAGGAGCGGGTCACCAGCTACGCGAACCTGAACGACCTGATCGACAAGATCGGCTCCGAGCGGCTCGACCCGTCGGGCGCGCTGGGTCGCGAGGAGCTGATGAACAAGATCCGCTACCGCCTCGACGTCGACGTGCGCGCGCGCCGGCCCGAGGACGCCGCGATCTTCGAGGTGGGCTACAGCGGCGGCGATCCGCAGATGGTGGCCGACGTGGCCCGCGAGATGGCGAGCCTGTTCATCGCCGAGAACCTGAAGGACCGCACCCGCAAGGCCACCGAGACCGCCGAGTTCCTCGACCGCGAGCTCGACCGGCTGCGCACCGAGGTCGCCACCGCCGAGGAGCGCATGCGCCAGTTCCGCTCCGAGCGCATGGGCGCCCTGCCCGACCAGCTCGAGGCCAACCTGCGCGCCCTCGACCGCACCAGCCTGGAGCTCTCGGCGAACCTCGAGGCCCAGGAGGCCGTGGCCCAGCGCATCGCGCTGCTGCGGCGCCAGCTCGAGGCCAGCAGCCTCGGCGTCGGCACGCCGACGGGCCTGGGCGCGGCCCTCGCCGACGCCGAGCGCGAGCTCATCGCCGCCCAGCGCGTCTATACCGACGAGCATCCCAACGTGCGGCGGCTCCACGGCGAGGTGGAGCGGCTGCGCGCCCAGCTCCAGGGCGCCCCGCGCGGCGGCGGGCGCATCGACGCCTCGAACCCCCTGGCCCTCGGCATCCAGCGCGAGATCAACGAGGCCCAGGTGGAGATGACCCGGCGCAAGCGCCAGGAGAACAACCTGCGCTCCCAGCTGGCGGACCTGCAGCGCCGCGTGGAGGTGACCCCCGAGCGCGAGCAGGAGCTCGCCACCCTCACCCGCGACTACGAGAACCTGGTCACCACCTACCAGACCCTGCTGACCAAGAAGTACGAGGCCGCCATCGCGCGCAACCTGGAGCTCGCCCAGAAGGGCGAGCGCTTCAAGGTGCTGCGCCCGGCCCGGGTGCCCCGGGCTCCGTCCTTCCCGGACCTGCGCCTGCTGCTGCCCGCCGGCCTCGGCCTCGGGCTGCTCGTGGTGGGCGGGCTGATCGGGGTCCAGGAGTTCCGCAACCCGGCCTTCCGCTCGGTGGAGCGGCTCACCCGCGCCATCGGCCTGCCGGTGGTGGCCTCGATCCCGCGCATCGACAACGACCGCATCTTCGAGGAGGACCCCACGGGCGAGGTGGACCCGCGCCTCGTGGTCTACACCGCCTCGGAGTCGGCGCCGGCGGAGCAGTACCGCGGCTTCGCGCCGGTGTTCCTCGAGGACCCGAACCGCCAGGTGGTGCTGGTGACGAGCGCGGCGCGGGGCGACGGCAAGTCGCTCTCGACCATGAACCTGGCGCTCACCTTCGCCTGCGACCTCAACAAGCGGGTGCTGCTGATCGACGCCGACCTGCGCCGCCCCACGGCCCACCGCCTGGTGCGGATCAGCCGCAAGCAGGGGCTCTCCAACGTGCTCCAGGGCGAGCGCGGCCTGCGCGAGTGCGCGATCAACTCGAAGATCCCGCGGCTCACGGTGCTGCCCGCCGGTCCCTCGGTGCGCAACCCCCTGGCGCTCCTCACCAGCCAGCGCTTCATCGACCTGATCGAGGAGGCCAAGAAGCACTACGACGTGATCTTCATCGACTCGCCGCCGCTGCTGCCGGTGGTGGACACCAAGCTGCTGAAGAAGCTCGCCGACATGGTGCTGTTCGTGGTGCGCGCCGACGCCACGCCGCGGGATGCGGTGATCCGCTCCATGCAGTCGATGCGCGACGTCGCCGGCGTCGTGTTCAACGAGGTGAGCGCCGGCTCCTTCCAGCGGTACTACTACTACGACGCGTACTCCCGCTACGCCTACGGCGAGGACTCCGGCGACGGGAGGAACGACCGTGGCTGATTCGGAGGTCCTCACGACGGCCCAGGTGCTCGAGCTCCTCCAGATCGGCCGCACCAAGCTGTGGGAGCTCGTGCGCAGCGGCGGGCTTCCCGCCTACCGGATCGGCGAGGGGCGCAACGGCGCCCTGCGCTTCCGGCGCAGCGAGGTCCTCGCCTGGCTCGACGGCAACCGGGTGGGCGCGGTGCCGGTCGATTCGGCCGCGGAGCCCCAGCGAGCGGCGCCCCGGGAATGAGCCCTGCCGGGCCCGCCCCGGCCGGAGCCTTCCTGCTGCCCCCGCGGCCCGAGGGGCGCACCTGGCTCTGGGGCGGCCTCCTCGCGGGATCGCTCTTCGGGCTGGGCGAGATCCTGGCCCCGCGCCTCTCGGGGCTGGTGCTGCCGCCGCGGGTCGCCTTCGCGATCGCGGCCGCCGACGCCCTCGCCGTGGCGACCCTCGCCGTCGCGATCGATGTCGTGCTGCGCGGGCTGGGACGCCGCCCGTCGCACTCGGAGCTGGCGGGCTGGATGCTGGCGCCGCTCCTGGCCCTCACCGCCATCGCGCCGCTGCTCCCGGAGCTCGGCGCCGAGGGCGGCGGCTGGCTGGCCGGCCTCACCATCGCGGTGGGGGCGGGCCTCGCGGTGGGGGGTGGGTTCCTCGCCTCGGTGATGGGCGGTCACCTCGAGAGGGCGGGCCGCGCGGTCTGGGGCCCGTTGCTGTGGACCGGGGTCGCCGCACTGATCGCGCTCTCCGAGGCGGTGCGCCTGGCGCCCCTCGAGCCGCGCCGCGCCGTGCCGGGCCTGGTGGTCGCAGCGCTCGTGGTCGCCATCGGTCTCGCCCTGGCCATCCGCTCGGGCGCCTCGCCGCTGGGTGGTCGGGCGCCGGGCGGTCCGCGCTTCGCCCGCGCCGTGGCCTGGACGTGGCTCGCCATCGCCGCGGTGGCACTCGCGCCCTGGCTCACGCCCTGGCTGCTGAGCGACGAGTCGGCTCCCCTGCCCGACCGGCGCTGCCTCGTGCTGGTCGTGATGCCGCCCGCCGGGCCCGACGCCCCGCGCGGCTCCGAGGCCGCCTGGGATCTCGCCGCCGGAGCCGGCGTGCGGCTCGAGGTGCTGGACCCCGAGGGCCGGGGCGAGCGCTCGCTGCTGGCGCCCGGACGCGAGCCGCCCCTCGCCGTCTCCCTGGCCGCCCGCGGCTGGGAGACCGCCGCACTGGTCGCCGACCCGCGCCTCGGCGCCCACGCGGTCGGGGCCGAGCACGTGGATCGCCGGCCCGGCCCGGCGGCGCTCCTGGCCGAGACCTCGCCGGCTCTCGCGGGGGCCGCCCTGCTCCGCCGGGCGGGCGCTCCGCTGCTCGAGCGCCTCGACCTCGCGCGTCCCCATCGCACCCCCCAGGAGCTCGCCGACTCGGCCCGGGCCTGGCTGCTGCGCTGGCGGGTCTCCGGCGCGCCGCGTCCCTTCGCGCTGGTCTTCGACGCGCGCGTCGCCGACGCCATGCCGGCGCCCGACGCCGTGGCGGCGGCGGTGGAGCAGCTCCTCGCGGAGCTCGACACGCTCCAGGTCGCCGACCGCAGCGTGGTCGTGGCGGTGCGCCACGAGCCGGCCCGCGCCGGGCTCGCCGCCGCGGTGCGCGGCGCCGCGCTCCCCGGGCGTCCCACCACGGCGGGGGACCTCGGCCGCGCGATCCTCGAGGTCGTGACCGCCGAGGGGACGCCCGACCTCGCCGACGTCGTCGCGCCGCGCTAGAGGACCGGGCGCTCCGCCGGCCGGCCCGGCGCCGCGCGGCTGCGCCGGTTCTCCGCCAGGGCCCGTAGCCAGGCGCGCGCCTCGTGGGCGAAGGGCGCGGGATCCTCGCGGCGCAGCACCTCCCAGCGGCAGGGGCCGCCGACGGGCCGCAGCAGGACGGAGAGCGCGGCGCCGAGGCCGCTGCGTCCCGCGGTGTCCGTGGCGCCCCGCGCCAGGGCGAGGGCGTGGTCGAGCTCCCCGAGGAGCCAGCGGGAGCGCACGCCGGGCCGGTAGCCGGGCGGCTCCTCGAGCGGGCGTCCGGCCAGCGCGTCGATCCAGAGCCGCGGGATGTCGAGGCCGGCGTCCACGGCCAGCTGGAGCGAGCCCCAGGGACGCGCGTTGAACTCGATCAGCCAGCAGCGCTCGCCGTCCCGGCGCAGCTCCGCCATGGCGATGCCCCGGTGCTCCACCTGCTCGAGCACCGCCTCGACCCGCGCGAGCAGGCCCGGATCCAGCGCGACGCTCTCGCGCAGCACGCTGGCGCCCCCGGCCGGCGGCTTCTCCCGCAGCCGGCGGTGGGCGAAGGCCGCGCGGGTCCGCCCCGCCCAGCGCAGCACGAAGACGCCGACGCCGTGGCCCCCCACGGCCTGCTGCAGGAGGCACGGGGTCCCGTCGCCGGGCCACGCTGCCTCGAGGGCCGGGGCCGCGTCGATGCGCAGCACCGGCGGACGCCGGGAGCCCCCCGCACCGGCGCGCACCAGGGACCGGCGCGTCTTCAGGAACACCGGGAAGCCCAGCTCCGCGGCGGCCCCACGCGCCTCGTCGAGGCTCGCCACGGTGCGGCTCTCGGGCACGTCGAGCCCGGCGCGCCGCGCGAGCTCCGCGGTCTCGCCCTTGTCGCCGAGCCGGGCCCAGGCCTCGGGCTCCGGGGCGGCGAGGCGCGCCGGCGCCAGGGCGGCACGGGCCGGCAGCAGCGCCTCCACGGCGGCGTCGCTCACGGGCACCACGGCGTCGAGGGCGTGGCGTCCGCACAGCCCGGCCACCGCCTCGGCGAACCGGCCGGGCTCGGCGAGGGGCGAGGGCACGCGGTGATGGGCGGCCGCCCGTCGCGAGCGACCCGCGAGGGAGCGCTCGCCCGCGCCGGCCACGTGCACCTCGTCCCTGCGGCCGAGGGAGCGCGTCAGGGCCAGGGCGGCGCGCTCGTCGGCGTCGGTGACGAGGAGCTTCATGCCTCCGCGGCGGCCTCGTCCCCGGCCGCGCCGGCTCCGCCCGCGGCCCGGGCCCGGGCGATCTCGCGCTCCATCACCACGCCGTACGCCACCCCGAGCCCGCTGAAGTACCAGAGGTACGGGTAGTAGAGCACGGACAGGAACATGCCCGTGGCCAGGTAGCCCACCACGGCACCGGCCAGCCCGACGCCGAGGAAGTCGGCGTCGTGCTTCACGTCGATTGGGACGCCCGGCGCCTCGCGGACGCGCCGGCGCGTGCGTCGCACGTTGCTCAGGTGGAGCCACGCGATGGCGCCGAACAGCACCACGCCCACCAGGCCCTGCTCGGCGAGCAGCTCGAAGAAGAGCGAGTGCACCGTGGTGCCGCTCCAGTTGCGCTCCACGTACTCGCGGCCGTCGAAGCCCTCGGTGGGCTGGTAGCTGCCCACCAGGAACGCCACGTTCCCGCCGCCGACCCCGGCGATGGGATGGGAGGTCCACATGTTGAAGGCCGCGGTCCACAGGAAGCGCCGGCCCTGGGCGGTGCCGCGGTCGGTGTCGGTGATGGTCTGGATCTCGTCCAGGTAGTCCTGGGGGGCCACGGCGAGCAGCGCCAGCGCCCCGGCGAGCGCGATCCCCAGGTTGCGGAGCTTGTGGGGCGCCGTCCACCACAGGTAGGCGCTGAGCGCCGCGAGGCCGACGAAGCCGCCCCGGGAGAAGCTCGCCACCACGCCCACAACGAGCACCAGCCCGACGGCGGCGGAGATCCAGCGCACGCGTCCCCGCAGCGAGACGAAGCCCGCGAACGCGAAGGCGAAGGCGGTGTTGCAGGCCAGCGCGAGGTCGTTCTCGTCGCCCAGGAAGCCGCCGGTCCCGCGGCCGCCGTGGGTCACGGCCCAGAGCGCCTGGTAGGTCATCACGCCGAGCCAGACCCAGATCAGCGGGCGCAGCCGGATGCGCTCGCTGCCGACCCAGGAGAGCGCGAGCGCGATGGCGACGTTCGCGAACAGGATCCGCGACACGTAGTAGACCGCGTAGTAGTTGCTCGCGAAGGGGATCGCCTTCATGCACCAGAACAGGAAGGCGGCCTGGAGCAGCAGGATCGGGTGGGGACGCCGGTTGCCGGATCGCAGCCAGGCCAGGGGCAGCAGCAGCACGATCAGCATCTGCAGCTTGAACTGCACCACCACCGGCGGTCGCGCGTACTCGAGGACGAGGAACAGGACCAGCAGCCAGAACGCCCAGCGCGGCGCCGCGGTGCCGCCGGCGGGCCGGGCGGGCGCCTGCTCCGAGGGACCCTCGAGGGTGGCGGAGACGGCGGACATCAGGACGCCACCGCCTCGGCGCCGCGTCCCTCGACGCAGACCCGGGCGTAGAGCTCGAGGTTCAGCACGCCCCACAGCGCCTCGGTGTGGTCGGCCGCCCCGCCCTGGTGCTCGGCCAGCAGCCGGCCCGCCAGCCCGACGTCGAGCCAGCCGCGCTCGCGGGTCTCGCGCTCGCCGAGCAGGCGGGCGAGGAGCGGCCCCAGCACGCCGTCCGGCGCCAGCCAGTCGTCGATCGGGACGCCGAAGCCGAACTTCGGCGCCCGCGCGTGCTCGCGCCCGAAGCGCCGCTCCGCCGCGCGCCGCATCGGCTTCTTCGACTCGCGCAGGTCGAGCTTCTCGCGCCGGGGCAGCGCCGCCGCGAAGGCGAGCATGGACTCGTCGAGCAGCGGCACCCGCGCCTCGAGCCCCGCCGCCATGGTCATGCGGTCCATGCGCTGCAGCAGCGACACCAGGTAGGTGCGGCGCTCGAGCTCCGAGAGGCTCTGGTGGTCGTCGAGCCCCCGCGCCCGGCAGCCGGCGAGGATCCCGCGCCGCGGGGCGAGCAGCGCGTCGGGCTCCGCGAGCCCCGCCAGGGCGGCCGCGGTCGCGGTCGGCACGAAGGCCGCGTTGAGCGCGATGGCGCGGTCGACGTCCGGGTCGGCCGCCTCGAGGAGCCGGGCGAGGCGCCGCCGCCCCCGCAGCGCCCGGGCCAGGCCGCGGGTGAGCGACGCCGGCGCGAGGCGCAGCCAGCGCCCCATCAGGAAGAGCCGGTAGCGCGGGTAGCCGCCGAAGAGCTCGTCCGAGCCCTCTCCCGTGAGCGCCACGGTGATGTGGCGCCTCGCGAAGCGTGCCAGCCGCAGCAGGTGCACGGAGTGGGCGTGGTTGAGCGGCGCATCCAGGTGCCAGACCGCCTCGCCCAGGGCGGCGACGTACTCCGCGGGCTCCAGTCCGATCACGTGGGCCCGCACGCCGAGACGCCCGGAGACGTGGGCCGCCCGGGAGGTCTCGTCCCACTCGGGATCCGGGAAGCCCACGGTGAAGGTGTCGAGCCCGTCCAGGACCTCGCTCGCCGCCGCGGTCACCAGCGCCGAGTCGACGCCCCCGGAGAGGAACGTGCCCACGGGCACGTCGCTCACGAGCTGCCGCTCCACGGCCCGGGCCACGATCGCATCGGTGTCCCGGCCGTCGGCGCGGCCCGCGAAGTCCGGCCTCCACCAGGCCTCGACGACGCGCTTGCGGCCGTTCGTCACCAGCCGGTGGCCGGGCGGCAGGGTGCGCACGCCCGGCGCCAGGCACTCCTCCTCGGCGAGGTGCCGGAAGGCCAGGTACTCGGCGATGCGCGCGGCGTCCGGGGATGCGCCCCGGGCGCCCCGCGCCAGGGCCTTGGGCTCCGAGGCGAACTCGATCCCCTCCTCGTCCTGGACCCAGAACAGCGGCTTGATGCCGGTGCGGTCGCGCACCAGCATCAGCTCGCCGAGCTCGCGGTCGTAGAGCGCGAAGGCGAACATGCCCTCGAGGCGCTCCAGCGCGGCGGCTCCGCCGCGGCTCGCCAGCTCGAGGATCACCTCGGTGTCGCTCCCGGTGCGGAACTCGTGGCCCGCTGCGCGCAGCTCGTCGCGCAGCTCCCGGAAGTTGTAGATCTCGCCGTTGTAGGTGAGGACGAAGCGTCCGTCGGCGCTCGCCATGGGCTGGTGGGCGCGGGGCGTCGGGTCCAGCACCGCGAGGCGCGTGTGCACCAGGCCGCACGGGCCCTCGCGGAAGCTGCCATCGTCGTCGGGCCCCCGGTGGCGCAGGCGGGACACCATCCCGGCGAGGCGAGCCTCGCCGACCGGATGGTCGCGGTCGGCGTGGAGCACTCCGGCGATTCCGCACACGGCGCCTAGTCCGCGTGCCGGGCGTCGCGCGCCAGGGCGGCCGACGGTGCGAGGAGCCCCTCGGCCGCCAGGCCCTCCTCGAGGACCGCCGCGATCCGCGCCATGCCGTCGCTGTTGGTGTGCATGGTGTCGTAGAAGTAGGGGCGAGGGTCGGGAAGCTCCTCGAAGCGCGCCGCCAGGTCCACCACCGGGACCTGCTCCACCAGGGCGACGCGCTCGATGGCGCGGTTGTAGGCGGCGAGCAGGTCGAGGAAGTCGCCCACCGCGTAGGCGGAGGGGAAGTACGGGAACACCACGCGCGCCTCGCGGAGCGCGGCGACGTCCATGTCCGGGCGCACCACCGTCGGCAGGGTGACGAGCAGCGGTCGCGCGCCGAGCTCGCGCACCTCGCCCACGAGCGTGGTCAGGTTCTCCTCGTAGACGTCGGGGCGGAAGCCGGCGAACCGGCCCGTGCGGCTCTCGGGCCCGGTGGCCGGCGGGCGCAGCCGCGGCCGCACGTGGAAGAACAGCAGCTTGCGCAGGCCCTTCGCGAGCCAGAGCCGGTCGAGCAGGCCCGCCGCGCCGGACCAGCGGCTGCTGCGGCTCTGCCCGAGCGGGTCCGACTTCATCAGGTCGTTCCAGCCGAGATAGATGGTGACCACGTCGGGCTCGAGGGGCGGGGCCTCGCTGCGGAAGCGCCGCAGGGCCAGGCCCGAGTCGAGGCCGGAGATGCCGAGGTTCACCACCTCGTAGCGCCGCCCCGGGGCCTCGCGGCCGTCCAGGCGCACGTCCAGCATCGCGGGGTAGGTGTCCACGTCGTCGCCGCCGCCGAAGGTGCAGGAGTCGCCCACGGCCACGACGCGCCAAAGATCGTCCCCAGGGGGCTCCAGCTCGGCGCCCACGAATCCCCTAGAATTGATGACGAGGACCCCGCGGGGGGTGCGATGCCGACCGGGGACGAGCACGTAGGTCCCGGCCTCCGGGTCGAACTTCTGGGCGCTCTCCCGGTAGTAGTGGGCCCAGGTCCGGACCGAGCACTCGGCCAGCCCGAAGACCAGGAAGATGAGCAAGGAGCTGTAGAGCAGCGACTTGGCGAGTCCGAATTGGGGTTCACTCTGCTCCGCCATTTCCGATCCAGTAGCTCGGGGCGCGCTCAATGGGCGCCGGCAGGCCTCCCCGCGGGCGCACGGGGCGCTTCGGGAGCCGGGCCCGGGACCCCCGAGCGATCGGTCCGCTGATGCGAATCCTGAAGATCTTCGACGGCGACTACCCCTGGGACGTTCGCGTGGAGAAGTTTCTCCACGCGTTCGAGCGGGCTGGTCATGAAGTAACCCTCCTGGCCCGCAACCGCCAGAAACGGCCGCGCCGGGAGCGGCTCGGAGGTGTCGAGATCCGCCGCCTGCCCCACCCCGGCCCCCTCGAGCCGCTGATCGGCATGCCGTTCTTCTTCCAGCCCCACTGGGCGGCGGCCGCCGTGGCCGCGGCCCGGGAGTGCCGGCCGGACCGGATCGTGGTGCGCGACCTCCCCCTCGCGCCCCTCGGCGTGTGGCTGGCCCGGCGGCTCGGGGTGCCCTCGATCCTGGACCTGGCCGAGCCCTACCCCGAGGCCCTGCGCAGCATGCGCCGCTTCGGCGACGTGCGCGGCGTGGCCGCGACGGTGCGCAGCCCGCGCCTCGCCGAGGCGGTGGAGCGCTGGCTGATGCGCCGGGCGAGCCGGGTGCTGGTGGTGGCCGAGGAGGCCGGCGAGCGCCTCGAGCGCTGCGGCCTGCCCGAGGGTCGCTGGACCCTGGTGCGCAACACGCCGGAGCTCGATCGCGTCCGCCGGCTGGCGGAGCGGCCCCTCGCCGTCGAGCCCGATGCCGACGCGGCCTGCCTGCTCTTCACCGGCATCCTGGCCGGCGACCGCGGGCTCGAGGTGGCGATGCAGGCCCTGGCGCGCCTGCTCGAGACCGGACGCGAGGCGTCGCTGCTGATCGTCGGAGACGGCAAGGTGCGGCGCGCCCTCGAGGAGAGCCGGCGCCGGCTGGGCCTGGAGGCGCGGGTGCGCCTGGCGGGCGCGCGCCCCTACGAGGATCTCCCCGCCCTGTGGGCCGCCGCGGACGTCGGCCTGCTGCCCTTCCATCGCTGCTCCCACATCGACCACACCCTCGCCAACAAGCTCTTCGAGTACATGGCGGTGGGGCTCCCCGTGGTGGCGAGCGACGCCCCGCCCATGGTGCGCGTCCTCGAGGAGACGGGCTCCGGCCGGACCTTCCGCGGCGGCGACCCGGGCGACCTGGCGCGGGCGGTGGCCGCCGTCCTCGACGATCCCGTGGGTGCCCGCGAGATGCGCGAGCGCGCCCGCAAGGCCGCCGAGACCACCTACGCGTGGCGCTACGACGCCGAGCGGCTGGTCCGCGCCGTGGAGAGCCCGTGAACGCGTGGCTGGCCCGCAACCTCGTCTACCGCCCCGCGACCTGGCTGCGGGGCGAGCGGGTGTTCGGGCTGCTGCGGCGCTACGAGGCCTCCCAGTGGTGGAGCGAGGCCGAGCTGCGCCGGCTCCAGGAGGACGCCCTCGGGCGCATCCTGCGCCACGCCCTGCGCCACAGCCGCCACTACGCCGCCCTGGGACGCGAGGCCGGCCTCGACGCCGAGCGCGCCGACGCCGGGGACCTCACGCGGCTCCCGCTGCTCACCAAGCCGGATCTCGTCGAGCACGCCGCCGCCATCGACGTGGCCCGCTGGCCCGGCACCTACAGCTGGAAGACCACGGGCGGCTCCCTGGGCGTCCCGGTGCGGCTCAAGAAGGACCGCAGCGCCACGGCGGCCGAGCAGGCCGCCTCCTGGCGCAGCTACGGCTGGTACGGCGTGCGTCCCGGCGACCGCCAGGCGCGCTTCTGGGGCACGGCCCTCGGCGCCCGGGCGCGGCTGCGCTTCCGCGCCATCGACTGGGTGCTGAACCGCGACCGCTTCTCCGCCTTCGCGTTCTCGCGGGAGGACCTGCGCGGCTACTACCGGCGTCTGGTCGAGAGCCGACCGGCCTGGGCCTACGGCTACGTCTCCATGCTGGTGCAGTTCGCCGACTTCTGTCGCGAGGAGAAGCTGCCCCTCGAGGCCCTCGGCGTGGGCGCCGTGGTGACCACCTCCGAGGTGCTGGCCCCGGGCGACCGCGAGCGGATCTGCGCCGCCTTCGGCGCACCGGTCTACAACGAGTACGGCTGCGGCGAGGTCGGGGCGATCCTGTACGAGTGCGAGCGGGGAACCCTGCACCTGATGGCCGAGAACCTCTGGGTGGAGCTGATCCCCGACCCCACCGAGAGCCGGCCCGACGCCCACCGCCTCGTGTTGACGGATCTTCACAATCGCGCCACGCCGTTGTTGCGATACGACGTGGGAGACCGGGTGGTGCCCGCCGCGGGCTGCGCCTGCGGCCGCGGGCTGCCGGCCTTCCGGGAGGTGTTCGGACGGGCCTACGACTTCGTCGAGGCCGCCGACGGCCGGCGCTTCCACGGCGAGTTCTTCCTCTACCACCTCGAGGAGGCCCGAGACGCCGGGATGCCGATCCTCCAGGCCCAGTTCGTCCAGGAGCGCCCGGACCGGCTCCGGGTGCGGATCGTGCCCGGGCCCGGGTACCGGGAGGAGGACGGCGCCACCCTGGCCCGGCGCCTCGCCCGGGAGAGCGGGGAGCGCTTCGAGGTGGCCACCGAGACCGTGGGCGGGCTGGAGCGCGAGGCTTCGGGCAAGCTCCGGCTGATCCGGGCGTTGCCGGCCCCTCGCGGGGGGCCTTCGGTCGGAAGAACCCCTCAGGACCGCGCAGAAAGGGGTGCGGGGTGACCCCCATCACAGAGGTTGTGGGCTTCTCCACCGATCCTCCGGCCGTCTCGAGAGCCGGGGGGACTCGATCCCTCCGGCGTACGATCGGAAGGGCTCATCTCATGCGTCTCGCCTCGCTCCCCGGCGCCTTGCTCCTGACGGCCGTGGCCGCGCTCTTCGCGGCCGACGCCGCCGGCGCCGCTCCGTGTACGGCCGGCCAGAACTGCTACTGCGACCGGGTCCAGAACCCCCAGGACGCCCTCTACGACCCGAACGTCCTCTTCTGCGAGGACTTCGAGGACCCGTCGCTGAACTTCAGCCGCGGGCCCCAGGGCGGCGACAAGGGCGACAGCGGCTGGTTCCAGAAGTACGGCGGCCAGACCAACGAGTGCTGGAGCGCCGCCCAGGGCAGCCGCAACGTCGAGGGCGCCGAGGGCTTCAAGTGCGTGAACGTGGTGCAGCCCGGCGCCTGCGACAGCCCCGACGGCGACTGCGTGTTCGACGGCAACAACGCCCTCGGCCTGAAGTTCCGCCCCGGTCGCTACGGCGGCCTGCTCGGCGACGCGCGCTTCTCCCGCGCCTCCCGGACGATCGGGTACACCTACGTGTACAAGTACTCGTCGAACTTCGTGAACCGCGGCGGTCCGATCAAGACCAACGAGTTCGGCAACGGCCTGCACTGCCTGCTCGGCTGCAACACCAACAACATCTGGGGCAACGCCCCGATGTCGCCCAACCCGCCGCCCGCCATGTCGAGCTGGATGCCGCGCGCCATGAGCATCGGGGTCCCCGACGGCAACTGCGCCGGCGGCAGCTGCTTCGGCACGGTGCTGCGGGGCGTCCAGGGCTCGAACAACACCTTCCACCTGTCGCCCCTGGCCTCGGACTACTCCGAGTCCGACCACCCCATCGGGTCCTGGGGCTGCCGCTCCTTCCACATCGACGGCTGGGGCACCTCGAACGCGCGCATCCGCGTCTGGCACAACGACCGGCTGCTGATCCACGTCGAGGGGGCGAACCTGACCGGGCTGCGCGACGGCACGGGTCCGCTGGACCGCTTCGTGTTCAACAACTACCACAACAACACGTACCAGGGTCCGTCGACGGCGTACATCTACCAGGACAACATCCACGCGACCTCCGGCTCCGAGCCGGCCTCGTGCGCCGCCATGGGCTTCGGCGGCGCCACGCCCCCGCCGGCGAGCCCGCCGCCGGGCGATGGGCCGCTGTCGGCGCCCGGTCGTCCGTTCCTGATCACCAACTAGGCCGGCTCAGGAGACGGTGCGAGCCCCCGGACCGGGCGGATAGCCGCCCGGCCACTGCTCGCGGAAGATCGTCTCCAGCCGCTCGATCTCGTCGGGCGGAAGCCGCAGCTCCCGGGAGGCGGCGAAGGTCGTCTCCAGGGGGGCGCGCTCCTCGAGCGTCCACCCGCGGCGCTCCAGGAAGGCGTCGAGCGCGGCGATGCCCGCGGCCGGCGCCGCGCAGAAGGCCTCGTAGTCCACGTCCACGAAGCGCTCCTCCCCGAGCCGGCGCCGGGCCGCGTCGATGGCGCGGTAGGTGGCCGCGAGCTGGTGGGCGGTGTGCTCCACCGGAGGCAGGTGCTCGAGGGGCACGATCTCCCGCGGCCGGATGGACCAGAACCCCGGCGCCTCGCCGAGGCGGCGCCGGCGCGCCTCGAGCAGGGACTGGGCCATCAGCAGCGGGTCCCGGCGCAGCACGACGAAGACCGCCGCCGGCAGGATCGCGTCGAGGGCGGGGATGCGGACGCTGTGCCACAGGTTCTTGGCGAGGAACGGCGCCCCGTAGAGCTCGACGAGACCGCTCACCACGGCGCGCAACGCGGCCACGCGCGAGTCATCGAGGTCCTCGGGCTCGACGCCGTGGTGGACCCGCCAGGGGAACGCGTGGTCCCAGAAGTCGCCGGCCTCGCTCGGTGCCGCGCGGCCCCGCGTGTCGCCGTACTCGCTGCGGAAGCTCGCCGGAGGCTCCCAGCGCTGCATGGCCAGCAGGCGCGCGACCCGGTGGGCGCTGCGCGGGAAGCGCGCGCTCACGTTGTTCAGGTAGGCGAAGCGACGCGAGCGGACCCACGCCTGGTAGAGCAGCGTGCTTCCCGAGCGCGGGCCGCCGACGATGAAGACCGCGGGCAGCGCGCCGGGATCCGGGGGCTCGCCGTGCGCCGACGAGGCCAACGCCCGGTCGACGAGGGAGAGGGCCCGCTTCGCCACCCGCCTCGCGCGCTGCATGGCCGCGCAGGAGTTAGCACCGGCCCCGGCGCCATGCTAACCCCGCGGCGATCCATGGCGTCCCCGGAGTCCGGCTCCGCTGCACCGATCCGCGTCGTGCACGTCACGGATGGCTCGGTGTGGGCGGGCATGGAGTCGCACCTGCTCCAGCTGCACCTCGCCGGACGGGAGCGGCCCGACGCCGTGGACGCCCGCTTCGTGTTCAGCGAGGCCGGCCCCGTGGCCGACCGCTTCCGCGCCGAGGGCGCCGCCGTGCTCGCCCTGCCGGGGTCGGGGCGCGCGCGCATCCGCGCGCTGCGCCGGCACCTGCGCGAGGCGCGGCCCCACGTGGTGCACGCCCACGGCTACCTGGGCGTGCTGTGGGCCGGGCTGGCGAGCGTCGGCCTCGACGCGGAGCTGCTGGTCACCCTCCACGCGAGCGTCGAGCCCGGCCCGGGTCCCGGGACGCGCATCTGGTGGTACAACCGCCTCGCGCGCTGGCTGCCGGTGCTGCGCGCTGGCGCCTTCGTCGCCGTGTGCGAGGACGTGCGCGACGACTACGTGCGGCGCTGGCTGCCCGCCGCGCGGATCCGGGTGGTGCGGAACGGGCTGCTGTGTCGCCGCGGCGAGCCCGCGCCGCGGGAGGCCGGAGCGCCGCCGCGGATCGGCTGCGTGGGACGGCTGGTGCCGGTGAAGGACCACGCCCTCTTCCTGCGGGTCGTCGAGCGGCTCCGGCGCTCCCGCCCCGCCCTCGAGGGCTGGATCCTCGGAGACGGCCCGCTGCGCGGGGCCCTCGAGTCCGAGGCCCGGGAGCGGGGCCTCGGCTCCGGTGTGGCGTTCCTGGGCGGCGTCGACGACGTGGCCGAGCGCCTCGACGCCCTCGACGTGCTGGTCTTCACCTCGCGGTCCGAGGGCGTGCCCTACGCGCTCCTCGAGGCGCTCTGCGCCGGCCTTCCGGTGGTGGCGCCGCGGGTGGGCGGCCTGCCCGAGGTGCTGCGTCACGAGGAGAACGCCCTGCTCGCCGACGCGCGCAGCGCCGAGTCCATCGCCGAGGGCGTGGAGCGCATCCTCGCCGATCCCGCACTGGCCCGGCGGCTCTCGGCGGGCGCGCGCCGCTCGGTGGCCGGGGAGCTCTCGGCGGAGCGCATGCTCGACGAGACCCTCGCCGTCTACCGCGAGCGCCTGGCGCGCTAGCGCGCGAGGCTGCGCAGCCGCTCGAGGACGGGTCGCAGGCGGCGCGACCCCGCCGCCCACCAGCGCAGCCGCCGGGCCCCCAGCCAGAGGCGGGCCGCCGGGCGCCGGCGCGCGATGCAGGCCTGGAGCACCTCGCGCTCCCCGGTCGCCCAGGTGAGCTTGTAGCGCTCGTCGCCCTGGAGGAACTCGAAGCTCGCCGCGCCGCGCTCGAAGGCGCTCTGGATCGCGCGGTTCACCACGTAGGTCCCGGTGTAGGGAAGCTCGGCGTCGAAGCACGTCCACAGCCCGAGCAGCGAGGGACCGCCGAGGCCGAGCAGCTCGGCCGCCACCAGGCGGCCATCGACCCGCAGCAGCTGGAGCTCGAGGGGCGGGTCCGGCTCGCCGAGCAGCGCCTCGAGCATCCGCGCGAAGCGCGGGTCCGCGAAGTGGCCCGTGCCCGCCCGGCCGTGGCGGCTGCGCGACTCGAGGGCGGCCAGCTCCCGCAGGTGGGCCGGCTCGATCCCGCTGCCGCGCCGGCACTCGAGCCGGGTGGCGCCGTAGCCCGTGGCCTTGCGCTCGACCTTCCGCACCCACTTGCGGAAGCGCGAGGTGCGCGCGGCGAGGCCCTGCTCCCAGGTGCCGTCGACCGAGACGAAGGGGCAGCGCTCGTAGCTGCGCACCGCCCAGGCGAAGCCCGGCCCGAGCCCGGTCACCAGGCGCTCGAGGGCGTCGTGGCCGAGGGACCAGGAGTGGAGCTCGAGGGCGTCCCACTCCGGCAGCCCGGCGAGCGCGCTGCCGAGGGCCGGCCAGGCGTCGGGAGCCGCCGCGTCGACCAGGCAGCCGAGCTCGTCGAGGCGCCCCTGGCCCAGCAGGTGCAGGCTCGCGAGGCCCCGGCCTCGCTGCACGAAGAGCGGAGCCGCGGCCTCGAGGCGCCCCTCCCGGCGCAGCGTCACCACGCGGAGCTCGCGCCCGTCCGCGTAGGCGGACCACCAGGCCCGCAGCCAGCGCGACTCGAGGAAGGCGCTCGGGCGGCCGGCGCGCTCGAGCAGCGCGTCCCACTCGGCCCCCAGGGCCGCGAGACCGGCGGCGTCCCGCACCACCGCGGCCTTGAGGTCAGCGGCCACCGGACCGTCCGCGGCGCCAGCGCGCGCCCCAGCGCTCCTTCGTCGCGCACCAGTCGTAGGCACCGCTCAGCTTGCGGGCGAAGCGGGCGTCGTCGTCGTCGGGGCCGACGCCGACCCGGCGCAGGCGGTGGCGGTCGGCGGGCGTGCTGCCGCGCCCGAAGTGCGTCGAGCAGGCGGCCTCGAAGCCGGCGTCGCGCACGGCGCGCTCCGCGCGCCCGTCGAAGTCGTCGAGCTGGCCGTAGGGGTACGCGAAGTGCCGCACCTCGTGGCCCCACACCGCCTCGAGCCGGGCCTTGGCGTCGCGGGTCTCGCGGGCGAGGGCCGCGTCGTCGAGGCCGGCGAGGCGGCAGTGGCTGAAGCCGTGGGCGCCGATGGCGGCCCGCTGCGGATCGATCGCCCGCAGCTGGTCCTCGTCGAGGATCTCGCGCCGTGGATGCAGGCCCTCGTCCCAGGCGTTGTGGCCGCCGAGGAAGCCGGCGGGCACGAACAACGTGGCGTGCATCGCGCGGGCGGCGAGGCGCGGGAGCGCCAGCTCGACGAAGTCGCGGTAGCCGTCGTCGAAGGTGACGCTCGCGAGCCCGCCCGCCGCCTGGGTGCCCAGCGCCGCCACGGCATCGCCGAGGGGGACGACGCGGCGCGCGGCGGCCAGGCGATCCAGCTGGGACTCGAAGGCGTCCGGCGCCACGCCGTCCTCGCCCCCCAGGCCGTGGTACATGAGCAGCAGCGGCCCCGGGGTCGCTCCCGGCGAGGCGAGACCGCTGCGCTCGACCGCCGCCGCCACCGCGTCGACCCAGCTCATCCGCGGCGCGCGCCCCGGCCCTTCGCCCCGCCGAGGAGGCCTCCGTCGCGGATCGCCTGGTAGATCGCTTCGGCGGCGATCCGCATCCCGAGGGCGTTGGGGTGGAGGTCGTAGGGCAGGAAGGGGTTGTCACCGGCCTCGAGGGCGGCGCGGTAGGCCGGCTCGAGATCCACCAGGGGGTGGCCGGTGGGCTCCCAGATCTCGCGCAGGCGCTCGGCGAAGACCAGCTGCGGGTAGTCGCGGCGGATCTGGTTCTCCATGGGGAAGACGACCAGCACCGCGGGGATGGCGCCCGGCTCGAGGGCGGCGGCCAGCTCGCGCAGCCGGCGGCCCGTGGCCTCCCAGAGCGGGTCCAGCACCGCGGCGTCGCCTTCGAGCAGCGCCTGCTGGGCACGGGAGTAGGGGTCCGTGGGCGGGTCGAAGGCCTGGCCGAGGCGCTTCGCGCGCGTCACCACCTGGTAGAGCAGCACGCTCGAGCGCAGCCGCTCGCGGATCCAGGGCGGCAGGGTGTGGCGGCGCTCGTCGCGGCCCAGGGTCTCGATGCGCTCGGGCAGCCGGGGCGTCGCGAGATCCGGGAGCGGCTCCTCGTTGCCGAGCAGGTCGTTCCAGTAGAAGCCCACGGTGACCAGGTCCGGCTCGAAGCCGAGGCCCTCCGCGCGCAGGTAGATCAGCTCCTGGCGGGTGTTGTAGCCCGCCACGCCGGCGTTGATGACCTGGTGGCGGCGTTCGGGATGGCGCGCGTCGAGCAGGCGCTCGAGCTGCTGGACGTACAGGTCCTCGAAGCGCACGCCCAGCGCGAAGGTGAAGGAGTCGCCCAGCGCGAGGACGCGGGTCTCGCCCGGAGGCTTGGCCCGCGGGAACTCGTCGTCGCGCAGGCCGTGGGCGTTCACCGAGACCGGCGCGTCGATGGTGAAGGACCGGGAGCCGGGCGGCAGGCCCCAGCCCAGCAGCGGGCTCTCGACGTGGCGCGTCTGGGGCTCGCGCCAGGGCGGCGCCGGCACGAAGAACAGGCGCAGGGCGCCTTCGGCGAGGAGCGCGGTGACGGCCAGGGAGGCGATCAGGCTGACGACGTTCCGTCCCAATCGCGCCGCTCGCCCCCCGAAAGCGAAGCCGCCCTGCCCGGCTCGTCGGCCTCGTCCGCCGCAAGGCGGCGTACCCGGCGCCGGACTATAGCCGCCACCGGGGGTGCCCGATACCGTACACCCGGATGATGCTGGAGAAGCTCTTCAGCCCGCTCCTCCACGCCTGCGGGTGGTACCGGCGCCGATGGCGTCGCCCGGAGGCGCGCGGCACCGCGCTCGTCCTCGTCTACCACCGCGTGGCGCCCGCCGGTGGCCGGGCCGCGCGCAGCGAGCCCCCGGGCTACGGGGTCGAGCGCGGCGTGCCCCTCGACGTGCTCGAGGCCCAGCTGCGCTTCATGCGCCGCCACGCCGAGCCGCTGCCCCTCTCGCAGCTGCTGCGCCGCGAGCCCGACGCCGCGCCCGCATTCGGCGTGAGCTTCGACGACGGCTACGCCGACAACCTCCACCTCGCCGCCCCGCTCCTCGAGTCCCTCCGGATTCCCGCCACGGTGTTCCTCAACACCGACTTCGTGGGGACCGACCGGCTGTTCTGGTGGGAGCGCCTGGGCGAGGCGCTGCGGGCGAGCCGCGCCGAGAGCCTCGACGTCGCCGCCTGCGCGCCGGAGCTGCGCGCGCGCTGGTCCCTGCCCGAGCGCCTGCCCCTCGCGAGCGACGCCCAGCGCGAGAGCGCCCACTGGCAGCTCTCGATGGCCCTGATGCGCACCCCGCCCGCCGAGATCGAGGCCGCGCTGCGGGCCCTCGCCGGGGCCGCCCACGCGAAGCTGCCCGAGCGGGGGCGCGCGGCACCGCTGCTCGACTGGGACCAGGTCCGCGAGCTGCGCCGGCGCGGCTTCGAGCTCGGCGCCCACACCCGCTCCCACGCCAACCTCGCGCAGCTCGACGCCGCCGAGTGCGAGGCCGAGGTGCTGGGCTCCGTCGAGCGCCTGGCGGCGGAGCTCGACGCGCCCGTCGCCACCTTCGCCTACCCCTACGGCGGGCCCGAGCACCAGAGCGAAGCGGCCCGCAGCGCCATCGCGCGCAGCGGCTGCGAGGCCGCCTTCACCACCGAGCTCGGCGCGGTGCGGCCGGGCTCGGACCCGCTGCGCCTGCCGCGCATGGGGCTGACCCGCGGCTGGTCCTTCGCGTGCGCGCTCAAGACCGATCGCGCGCTCCACGCCGCGCCACCCGGCGCCGCGATCGGCGCCGGCGGTGCTGCCGGGATCGGGGGCTGAGCTGAGCCATCCCGACCCCGCCCGCTCCCAGGCGGCCCTGCCCTGGCTCGCCCTGGGCGCCGCCTTCTCGCCGGTCCTCTTCGATCTCGTCCGCAGCCTGACCGCGGTGGACCGCAGCTGGGGCATCGCGGTCGCGCCGATCCTGATCGTGCTGTGCTCGCGGGGCGAGCCCGCCTCCCCGCGCCGCCCGCGGCTCGGCAGCGTCGCACTCGTGGCCGGCGTCGCGCTCCAGATTCTCGGCATCGCCGGCGGGGCGTGGTCCGTCGCCCGCCTGGGCCTGCCCGTGGCGTTCTGCGGCCTGGCGCTCGCGACGGGCCGGCCGAGCCTGCCTGCCGCGGCCCTCTCGCTGTGGATCGTGCCGCCCCCCACCGCGGCGACGAGCCTGGTCTCGTCCTGGCTCGAGGCGCCTCTCGCGCGCTTCGCGGCCGGGGTCTGGAGCGCTCTCGGTGCCGGGCTGACGGCGAGCGGTCCGCTGCTGCGCACCCCGTCGGGGGCCGAGCTCGGCATCGACGAAGGCGGCCTGCGCCTCGCCGTGCTGCTGGCGGGCATGGGGTGGTACGCGGGAGTGCGGGCGCGCGCGGGGTCCGCCGGCCTGCTACGGCGCGCGCTCGTCTTCGGCCTGTGGGCGATCCCGGGACAGGCGGTCGCGGTGCTCGGGGCGGCGGGCCTGCTGCTGCTCGGCCAGCCGGCCCTGGGCCGGCACGCGCTCCAGTCGGGCCTGCCCCTCGTCGCCTTCGTGCTGGCCCTGGCCTGGATCGAGACGCGTCGGCGAGCGGGCTAGCTGCGATTCCGCTTCGCAGGATCTTTCGCGTCGTCGGCTGACCCTCTCGGGTCGGCCTCCTAGACGAGCTCGTCGAGGCCCTCGGCGATCGCCGGGTGCAGGGGCAGGGTGAGGATGCGGCGCGCCAGGTCCTCGGCGACCGGGCAGCGCTCCGCGTCGGCACGGTGCGGGACCAGGGCCGCGACCTCGCTCAGGGCCGCCGGGTACATCCCGCTCGCGCCGAGGGGTCGCAGGCGCTCGAGCAGGCGCTCGCGGCGCGTCGCGTCGGGAGCGCGCAGGACGAGTCGCGGGTAGACGCCCTGCCGGCTCGGCGCGGCGAGCGGCGTGAGCCCGGCGCGGGCGACGCTCTCGCCGAGGTCCTGCGCGAGCGCGCGCCGGCCCTCGACCTCGGCGTCGAAGACGGCGAGGTGCGCATCCGCCAGCGCGAGGGCGTCGCCGCGGATCGCTCCGCGCCGGAAGCCCGGGTCGAAGCGCGTGACGCCGACCTCGAGGCCCGGCAGCCTCGCGAGCCAGGGGAAGACCCGCGGTGAGAGGGCGGCGTCGTAGGCGAGGGCGCGCAGCAGCGCGCTCGCGCGCCCGCCCGCGGGCCGCGGAGGCGCGGCGAGCTCCGCCTCCCGGGAGCCGACGAGGACGCCTCCGCCGAGTCCCGAGAGCGGCTTGCCCCGCCCCAGGCTGAGGATCCCGGCATCGCCGCGCCCTCCCACCGGCCCCTCGCAGGACGCGGCGCCGAAGGACTGGGCGGCGTCGTCCACCACGAAGACGCCGGCCGCGGCCGCGATCTCGCGCAGCGGCGCCAGGGGCTCGGGAACGCCGAACAGGTTGCAGACCACCAGCGCCGCGGCGGCCCGGAGCGGGGCGTCCGCGAGGCGCCCGGCATCGAGGGCGCCCCGGGCGTCCACCTCCACCAGGCGCACGCGCAGGCCCGCCGCGGCCACCGCCGACGGCACCGAGTAGCAGGTGTAGGCGGGCACCAGGACCTCGCCGCGACCCGTGCGGGCCGCCACCGCGACGAGGAGCGCGCGCAGGGCCTCGCGGCCCGAGGCGTGGAAGCCCACGTGCTCGACGCCGAGCCGCTCGCGCAGGCGGGCCGCCAGCCGCTCGCCGGGATCGCGCTCGCGCAGCAGGTGCGCGAGCTGTCCGGCGCGCACGGGCTCGCCGCCCGGGGGCCGTCGATGGAAGGCTCCGCTCATCGCGCACTCATCGCGAGGTGGGCTGCCAGGTCACCGCGCGCGGGCCGGTCCAGTGCCGCCGCCAGGCGACCAGCGTCGAGGCGTTCACGAGCAGGAAGAAGCCCAGCAGGCGGGCGGGGCCGAGGGGCAGCGACGGCCGCAGCAGGGAGAGCCCGCCGAGTCCGTAGCCGAGCCCCTGGGCGGCGACCAGCGCGAGGCCCCAGGGACCGCTCGCCGCCAGGGGCAGCGACGCGAGGGCCACGGCGAGCAGCGCGAAGGGGGAGCCGAAGCGCACCGCCTTGTGGCTCCACAGCGTGAAGGCCGCCCGGCCGTGGCGCGGGTGGAGGACGTCGCGGTACGCCGAGAGCACCGCGATGCCGCGCTGCACCGTGCGCACCTTGCGCACCCACTCGTCGCGCGTCTCCCGCACTGCGCCGAAGCGCGCGCGGGCCCGGGGCTCGCTCACCGCACGCAGGCCCCGGCGCGCCGCCTCGAGGGCGACCCGGAAGTCGCTCGCGAGGTCGGCGGGCCACGGCTCGCACAGGGCGCGGCGGGCCGCGAAGAACGAGCCCGAGAGCCCGATCAGGCTGGTCGTCTCGGACTCGAGGCGCCGCAGCGCCATCTCGTAGCGCACGTAGGCGCCCTCCCCGCCCGTCCCCGCCACGACGTCCTCGCTGCTCACGCAGCCCACCGAAGGGTCCGCGAAGGGCTGCACGATCCGGGTGAGGGCGTCGGGCTCGAGCTCCGCGGTGACGTCGCTGAAGGCCAGCAGCTCGCCCGTGGCGCGGCGGATCGCCCGGGCCTGGGCGGCCTCCTTGCCCTGGCGCTCGGGGTTGCGCACGAGCACCACGCCGCGATCGGCGAAGCGCTCCGCGATGGCATCGGTGCCGTCACGGGAGCCGTCCGACGCGACGATCACCTCGAGGGGGCCGGGGTAGTCGAGAGCGAGGGTGGCGGCGAGCTTGCGCTCGAGGTGGGCCTCGCCGTCGTGGACGGCCAGGATGAAGGAGAGCGGCGGCGCGACCTCCGCGCTGCGCACGGGGCGCGGCGCGAGCCGGCGCAGCGCGAGCAGGACGAGCGGGTAGCCCAGGTAGCCGTAGACCACCCAGGCCAGCCCGAGGCCGACGACGAGCCAGGCGAAGCTCACGACGTCCGCTCCTCGAGGAGCGCGGCCAGCCGCGCCACCGCGGCCTCGATGCGCGCGAACACCGCTGCGAAGACCTCGTCGGACTCGCCCCAGGGGTCCGGGATGCGGAAGGGCGCCGCGGCCCGGTAGTCGCCGAGCAGGCGGAGCTTGGGCCGCGCCTCGGGCCAGGCGCGCAGGACGGCGTCGACGTGACGGCCCTCCATCACCAGCACCAGGTCCGCCCGCTGGAGGTCCGGCGCGGCGAGGCGATGGGCCCGGTGGGGCTCGAGCGAGACCCCGCGGCCGGCGGCCACCCGCCGGGCCGTGGGCTCCGCGGCCCGCCCCTCCCCCGCCTCGAGGCCCGCCGAGTGCACGCCGAGGCCCGGCCGCCTCGCGGCGAGGAGCGCGGCGGCGTAGGGGCTGCGGCAGACGTTCCCGTAGCAGACGAAGAGCACCTCCTGGATGGCTCCGTCCGGGAGCGGGGGCTCGCTCCCGAGGCGGCGCCTCCACTCGTGGAGCGCGTCCTGGCGCGCGTCCCGGCGCAGGGCCAGGCGACCGAGGCCGCGCAGTGCGCGTCGGGCCGGGCCCCTCACGCCGACGCCCCGGGTCGCGGGGGAAGCGGCGGGAGGAGCGCGGCCGCCGCCTCGCTCACCGTGACCGGCCGCAGCTCGTAGTCCCGCGCCAGGCCGGATACGTAGTCCTCGATGCGACGCTCCAGGGCCCCGCGGTCGCGGGGCTCGCGCACGAAGGGCCCGAGGCCGGGCACGAGGCTCGGGCTGTGCCAGAAGATCTGCAGGCAGGAGGCGCCCTCGGCCACGAGCTGGCGCGACACCGCCAGCATGTCCTCCGCGGTGTCCGTCTCGGGGCTCACGATCACCCGCCGGGCCAGGCCCAGGCGCGAGGCCAGCCCGAGCATGCGCAGCCGGGGGAACGGGGGCCGCGACAGCCGGCGATGCAGCCGCGAGCGCCAGCCGAAGGGCCGGCGCGTGAAGCCGGCCGAGAGCGGGATCTCGCACAGCGGGCCGTCCCTCGCCGGCGTCCGGGGGTCCGAGCGACCGTCGAGGCGATAGGGGTGGACCGGTGCGCCGTCGAAGTCCGGGCCCTCGTCGCCCTGCCAGCTCACGAAGGGCACCACGCTGCTGTCCACCTCGAAGCCCGCGTCGATGAGGGCCGCCACGGTCTCGCGTCCCAGGCCGAAGCGGCCCGCACGGAACGAGGTGGGCCGGCGCCCGAAGGCGGCCTCGTGGGCGTCGACCAGGTGGGCCAGCTTTGCCCGCTGGAGCGCGGCGGGGAGGTTGCGCAGCATGGTGTGGGCGGGGGTCAGCGCCTCGTCGAGGGGCGGCGTGTTCCAGGGGTGCAGGTGGGCGCCGAGCTCGGCCCCCTCGAGCTCCGCGAGCCGCGCCGCCGCGGCCGGGTCGGCCACCACCGGGTGATCGGCGAAGTAGGTGGGCTTGAGGCCCAGCGCGCGCAGCAGGCGGTGGTGCGACGGCAGCTCCTGGATGTTCTCGACGCGGACGTCGTTCCGGGTGGGCAGCCAGTTGTCCTCCTCGGTGTCGATGGAGGCGACCAGGTGGACGACCGGGCTCACGAGCGGCGCCTGCCGCGGACCGCCCGGCGCAGGGCTCCCGCGCCTCGGGCCACCCGAGCGAGCAGCGGCCGAGGCTCGAAAATCCATTCAGAGCCAATGCTTGTGACCTCACCCCCGAACGAGCGCTTGAAGTCCGAGATGCCGCCCAGGGGATCCTCGCTGCCCAGCCCGCCCGCGCTCACCCCGCCGAAGTCGAACCAGGCGGCGCCCCGCTCCCGGGCCCAGCGCAGCAGGTCCCAGGCGAGCCCGTAGGTGAGCGGCAGCCGCGAGCCCGCGATGCGGGTCGACGCGGTGGTGCGGTACTCGACGTGGTCTCCGTTGTGGACCGCCCAGCCGAAGGCCACCAGCGCCTCGGGCCCCTGCCCGGGGTCGCGGAACAGGCCCGCCAGCCGGGAGAGCCCGGGGTGCTCCCGGGCGACGCGAATGCGCGCCCGCCAGTCCGCGGCCTCGGCGGGCCCGCCGGTGCGCCCCATGGTCTCGGCCAGCAGCCGCTCCATCCGCTCCGCGCAGGCCGGATCCTCGAGGGGCCGCACCGCGAAGGGCTCGCGCTCCATGCGCCGCAGGTTCTTGCGCGTCTGCTTCTTGAACCCGGCGAGGATGGCGTCGAGGTCGCGGCGGAGGTCGATCGCGATCGTGTCGCGGTAGAGACGCGGGCTCGGGCTCGGCGCGAAGCCCGCCCGCTCCGCCTCCCGGGCCAGGGCGGCGGCGCGCTCCGGGTCGCGCTCCACCACGCCGAGCTCGACGCGCAGCACGCGTCGGGCCGTCCGGGCCCGCGCCGCCAGGGCCGTGAGGGCGTGCGCGCGGCTCGCGGCGTCGGCCGCCGCGCCGAAGCGCTCGACGCGCCAGATGCGGTGGCCGGGGAGCGCCCGCGTCCCCTCCTCGCGCACCGCGAAGCCGCAGCGGCAGCGCTCCTCGTCGTCCCGGACGGCCAGGAACCGCCAGGCCCCCGCCCGCTCCGCCTCGGCCGAGACGGCGCGCTGCACGAAGGCGAGGGGAACGCCCGCGGCCTCGAGCTGGGACTCGCAGCGCCGCCACTCCGGGCCGGGCGCGAGCCAGCGGTCCGCGTGGCGCGCGTCTCCGGCCCCGGCCACCCGCGCCACCCTCAGCGACTCCGCCACGGCGCGACCCCCTGCTCGAGCAGCCGACGCTCCAGGCTGTCCCGCGGCGTGAGCAGCCAGAGCAGCGCCGCGTAGCCTACCACCCCGACCGCCACGGCCACGGGCAGCGGCAGCTCGCGGAACGGATACACCAGCGCGGCCATCCCCGCGCTCGCCAGCCCCACCCGCAGCAGCGGGGCCCAGGGGATCTCCACGCCCTCGCCGCGGATCGCGAGCAGCTGGATCCCCGACGCCGCGGCGAAGGCCGTGACCGCCGCCCAGGCCGCGCCGGGGGCGCCCAGGCTCGGCACCAGCGCCAGCAGCAGCAGCGCCTCGACGCCGGCCGCGACGACGTTCACCACGAAGAGGGTGCGCAGGCGGCCGGAGCCCGTCAGGTAGGTGCCCGAGACGTAGCTCGGCCCGAGGAACAGGAGCCCCAGGGCGAGCACCCGCAGCACCGGCGCCGCCTCGCCGAACTGGCCGCTCGGGTAGAGGGCCAGCACGGGATCGGCCAGCACCGCGAGCCCGGCGCCGGCCGGGATCAGCAGGGCGGGCACGATGCGCAGCCCGCCGTTCGCGAGGCCCGCCGCGCCACCGCTGGCCTGGAGCCGGCTGAACGCGGGCAGCAGCGCGCGCTGCACCAGCAGGGGCGCCATCACGACCAGGTCGACGAAGTTGAGCGCCGCGCCGTAGCGCGCGGTCTCGCCGGGGCCCGCCAGGCGCGCCAGCCCCACCACCGCGAGGGACGCCAGCGCCGAGGAGGAGAGCCCCACGGCCACGAACCAGCCGGCCTCGGAGAGCAGCGGCCGCACCCGATCGCGGCGCAGCCGCACCTGCATGCGCGGCAGCGCACCGTGGGCGAGGGCCGCCGCGAACCCCAGGCGGACGAGCTGGCCCAGCAGGTAGACGCCGAGGATCGCCGCCAGCCCCGCTCCCGAGAGCGTCACCGCCACCACGCCGACGAAGGTGGTGAGGGAGCGCACCAGGGGCACCAGGGCCACCCGCGCCATGCGCTCGTAGCCCTCGCACAGCGCCACGTAGGAGTCGGCGAAGACGCCCAGGAACTCGATGGCGACGAACCCCAGCAGCACCCAGCGCGCGTCGGGCAGGTAGCCCGCCACCGCGGCCACCGTCGGCACCAGGAAGGCGAAGAAGGCACCGAGCAGCGCGCGCAGGAAGATCACCGTGCCGAAGAGCTCGCCGGGCTCGTCGCGGCGGGCCGCCAGACGGCGCACCAGCAGGGGGTGCAGGCCGAAGCTCGCGATCACCAGGAAGAAGCCGACGAAGCGCTGGGCGCCGATCAGCAGGCCGTAGTCCTCGCCCAGGGTGTCGGTCACCAGGATGGTGCTGACGAAGCCCAGGCCGAGCCCCACCACGGCGCCGCCGCTCAGGAACGCGCTGTTGCGCGCGACCCGCAGCCCCTCGCCCCGGGTGTCGACGGCGGCGCCCTCCTCAGCCACGGCGCAGCATCCCCACCAGCCGCCGCCGCGCCCGCCAGGCGAGGTACTTGGCGTCGTCGAGGCGCGGCGACGCCCCCACTGCGCGCGGACGCCAGCCCCGCCGGCGCAGCGCCGCGTTCCAGGCGTGCACCCCGGCGCGCCGCTCGGAGACGTCGCTGCGGAACGTGATGCTGAAGGAGACCGAGACCTCGTCCCCCACCTCGACCCAGTGGGGCGTGGTGACGGGCACGTGGACGCCGTCCCCCGGTGCCAGGTCGTGCACCCGGGCGCGGGCGTCGAACTCCTCCCGGAAGGGCAGGTTGCGGTGGGGGTGATCGGCGTGGAAGCGGTCGAGCTCCGCCTCGGACACGATCCCGCGGTCGGCGTTGTCGAACAGCCGCATCCGCTTCTTGCCCGCCACCTGGAGCAGGAAGTTCAGCTCCGGGTCCATGTGGAAGGGCGTCACCGAGCCGGGCGAGGACAGGAAGACGAAGCCCTCGCGGCGGTCCATGCCCGGCGCCACGGCCTCGCTGTGGCGCCGGACCTCGTCGAGGCAGGCGTGGAGCAGCGCGCGGTACTCGGGATCGCGCTCCACGTACTTGAGCACCATCCAGGACTGCTGCTCGGCGATGCGGCGGACCGTCTCCTCGGCGGAGAGACCGGTGCGCGGCGTGAGGGCCGCGTCCTGACCCACGGCGACGTCGCCGGCGTTGTACTCGACGCACTCCTCGGGGAGATCTCGACACAGGCGCAGCAGCCGCTCCACGGCGAAGAGCGGGTGACCGCTCAGGCGGTGGCGGATGCGAAAGGGCTCGCGATCGAGGCTGCGCCGCAGCACGTCGCCGTCGATCTCGAGCAGCTCCGGCCGCCCCGTCACTGCGGCTCCTCCGGGGGCGCGGAGTCCGGCGGGCCGGCCCGCCGACCGCGCAGGGCGCGCAGCAGGCCCCGCAGCAGCGGCTGGGCGGCGACGATGCCGCGGCCGCGCAGGCTGCCGGCGTCCGAGAGGAGCGTGGCGATCGCGCGGCGATCGGGCCAGAGCCGCTCGATCATCGGGTGGCCCGGCTGGGCGCAGGAGTCCATCCAGGCCACCTCGCCCTCCTCGTGCAGGTGGACCCCGTGCTCGTGCTCCAGGAGCAGCCCGGGCGAGAAGCGCGCGAAGGCCTCGTCGTGGGCGATCTTGAACGCGAAGCCGCAGCGCCCCGCGCCGCCGCTCCCCCGGGCCAGGAAGTTGCACTTCATCGCGACGGGGCGGCCGTCGAGCTCGAGGGCCAGCATGCGGAGCTGGCCCGCCTCGGCGCACTCCCGGGCGGCGGTCTCGAACCAGGCGCGCTCCTCCGGGCGCCGCGCGATCGCGGTCCCGGTGCCGCCCTTCCAGCCCGAGGCCTCGAGGGCGAGGAAGTCGCGGATCCAGGGGGCCGGGTCCTCGCCGGGAGCGAGGGCGTGCAGCGCGACCTCGCCCTGCTCCCGCAGCCGGCGCATCAGCCGGCGCAGCTCCTTGCGTCGGTGATGCCGGGGCTGGGCGGCGCGCAGGTGGGCCTCGGCGTCGCGGGCGGGAAGGAAGAGCGCCCGCTCGTGGCCCTCCGTCGCGCGCAGGGCCCGGCCGGCCCGCTGCGCGGCCCGCTCGAGCACCGCCTGGAACTGGCCGCGCGCCCCCAC
This sequence comes from Myxococcota bacterium, assembly GCA_028277885.1. GTDB lineage: Bacteria > Myxococcota_A > UBA9160 > UBA9160 > UBA6930 > JANQFK01. The sequence goes on along the minus strand of JANQFK010000022.1, from coordinate 218,841 downwards.
GGCCCGCCACTCGAAGAGGGCCACCCCGGCCTCGGCGGCGTGGGCCAGCAGGCCCGCGGCGCCGGCGTCGGCGAGCTCGCGGTCGAGCAGCGGCGTGCACAGGAAGCAGTGGACGTGCTTCCAGGGCGCCGCGATGGCGACGGGGAGCCCGCGGTAGCCGCGCCGGCGCTCGACGGGCAGGAGCGCGCACAGCCGCGGCGGGTCGCCTTCACGGTGGGCCCAGACCAGCCAGACCTCCAGCGTCGCCCCCTCGGCGAGGTGGCGGAGTGCGGGCCGCAGCAGGGGCGCCTCGTAGAACACGTTGGGCTCGAGGCTGCGCGCCGCGAGCTCCTCCCAGTCGGGAAGCAGGCGGTCGAGCCCGCTCCCGCCCTCCCGCACCTCGAGCGAGGTGGGGAGGCCGTCGACGATCGGGCCGGGCCGTGTGGGCGCCCGGCGCGGCTCCCCCGTTCGCGGGGGGGCTCGCCGCGGCTCCCGGGCCAGCGAGGTGGAGGCCGGCGGCTTCACGGCGGGCCTCCCGGTCCCATTCCCGCCCCGGCCACGATAGGCTCCCGGGTCGGCGGAGAGACGTGAGCGACCTCAGCATCTCCACGGTGATCCCGACCCACGACCGCGCCCACCTGGTGGGCCGCGCGGTGTGCTCCGCCCTGGCCCAGTGCCGGCCCGGCGACGAGGTGATCGTCGTCGACGACGGCTCCCGGGACGGCACCGAGGCCGCGCTGGCGCCCTACCGGGAGCGCATCCGCTACCGGGCGCTGCGCCACGGCGGGGCCGGCGCCGCCCGCAACGCGGGCATCCGCGCCGCCCGCTGCGAGCTCGTGGCCTTCCTCGACTCCGACGACGAGTGGATGCCGGGCAAGCTCGAGCTGGCGCGCCGGCTCTTCGCCGCGCGCCCGGACGTGCTGTTCCTGTTCAGCGACTTCGCGGTCCGGGACGCCGCCGGCCGCGAGCACCCCCGCTTCCTGTTCCGCTGGCACCGGGATCCGCGACCCTGGAGCGAGATCCTCGGGCCGGCGGTGGCCTTCTCCCGGCTCTCGGAGCTGCCTCCGGGCTTCGACGACTTCCCGGTCCACGTCGGCGACCTCTACGCCGCCGAGGCCCGCCGCGGCTACGTGTTCACCAGCACCGTGGTGGCGCGCCGCCGGGAGGCCGGCGACGCCCTCCGCTTCGCCGAGGACGTGCCGACCCGGGAGGACCTGGAGTGCTTCGGCCGCCTGGCCCGGGCGGGCGCGGGAGCCTTCCTCGACGTCGAGACCGCCTGGCAGTACGGCGACGCCGCGGACCGTCTCAGCACCGTGGACCCGCTGCTCGCCGCCACCTCGAGCCTGCACGTCCTCGAGCGGGTCTGGGGCTCCGACCCGGAGTTCCTGGCCCGGCACGGGGCGCTGTACCGCGAGGCCGTCGAGGAGCAGCGCCTGATCCGCTGCGCCGAGCTGCTGCATCGCGGCCGCACCCGCGCGGCCCGCGCCGAGCTGGCCCACCTGGCCCGTCCGCCCCTGCGCCTGCGCGGGCTCGCCCGGCTTCCCGCACCGCTCCTGCGCAGGGCCCTCGCGCTGCGCCGCGCGCTGCGCGTCAGGCGCTAGACGGCGCGTCACGGTAGCGTCGCTCGTAGGCGTCGGTCATGACCGGGAGCGTGTAGCGCGCCAGCGCGTGCTCCCGGGCGGCCCGGCCCAGGGAGGCCCGCAGGGGCGGATCGTCCACCACCCGGGCCAGCGCGTTCGCGAGGGCCTCGACGTCCCCCGGCGGCACCAGCACGCCGAGGCGGTCCGACGCGACCACCTCGGGGATCCCGCCGGTGCGGCTCGCCACGCAGGGCTTGCCGGCCAGCATCGCCTCGAGGAGCGCCAGGGGCATCCCCTCCCAGAAGGACGGCATCACGTAGACGTCGGCGCCGGCGAGCAGGTCGGGCACGTCGTCGCGCACGCCCAGCAGGTGCACGCGCTCCGCGATCCCGCACTCCTCGGCGAACTCGATCAGGCGGTCGTGCTCGGCTCCGCGGCCCGCGATGGCGAGGTGCAGGGGCCGCTTGCCCTCGGCGAGGACGCGGTGCAGGGCCTCGAGCAGCACCTTGTGTCCCTTGCGCTCGTAGAGGTTCCCCACGGCGAGCAGCAGCAGGTCGCCCTCCTCGAGGGCGAGCTCGGCGCGGATCCGCGCGGCGTCGCCCTCGGGCACCGCGACCCCGTTGGCAACCACCTCGAGCACGCCGGACGCGAGGCCCAGCCGCGTCTCCATGTCGAAGCGGGTGGTGTCGGAGATGGTGAGGCAGTGCGCAGAGCGCCGGAACGCCCAGCGCAGCGCGACGCGCCGGCGCCAGGCGTCGGCCACCCGCTCGTTGCCGTGCATGGTGATCACGTGGGGAATCCCCAGGCGGCGGGTCGCCGCGGCGCCGTAGACCGCGCAGGTGAACTCGTGGCTGTGCACCACGTCCACGTCGCGGAGCATGCGGGTCAGGTCGCGCAGGAAGAGCGGGTCGAGGGCGCGCCGGATCCGGAAGCCGCGGCGCTCGAAGCCATCGTCGTGGAAGCGCCCCGAGAGCCACCCCTCTCCCCGCTCGGGCCCCACCGCGATCACGCGGTGGCCGCGGCGTCGCAGCTCCCGCGACAGCTCGAGCACCACGGTCTCGGCGCCGCCGGGGCCGTCGGTCTCGATCATCTGGGCGATCGTGAGGGGCGCGGGACGCGCGGGCTCCACGGCGCGCTCAGGCCGACGAGCCCGCGGTGGCGGGCAGCGCCTGGGGCGCGCCGGCGTCGGCGGCCGGGTCGCTCGCGGCGACGAGCCAGCCCTCGACGGTGCGCAGCACCGTCTGCTGGTGCCCCAGGTCGGTGAAGATGTGGTCCGCGTCGGGGAGGAAGACCTCCTCGAGACGCTCGCCGAGATCCACGTCGCGGAAGCTCTCGCGCATCTGCCCCGCGTGGTTGTAGTGGTCGCCCTGGCCGCCGGAGAAGAGGCACAGCAGCCGCAGGCCCCGGGCCGCCATCGCGGCGAGGTCCGCGGCCACGCGCTCGCGGGGCGGGAACTCGCGCACGTAGGTGGGCAGGTCGAGGTCCTCCTCGGCCGCGGGTCCGGTCGGCGCCGGAGGCGCGACGCGGCGGCCCGCGTGGCGCTCCCAGAGCCTCCGCCAGGCGGCGGCGCTCGTCACCCGCGCCCGGTAGTGGGTCCACCAGTAGCGGGGCGTGCGGTAGGCCCACGGATCCAGCAGCACCAGACCGTCGATGCGCGGCTCCTCCCGCGCGGCCTCGAACGCCATGTCGGCGCCGGAGCACAGGCCGAGCACGGTGAAGCGCTCGATGCCGCGCTTGGTCGCGAGCCAGTCGAGGGCCTCGCGGATCTCGAGCACGGCGCTCTTCTCGAAGGGCAGGCTGTCGCGGCGGGCCTCGCTGTCCCCGATCCCCGAGTGGTCGAAGCGCAGCGACGGCACGCCCCGCTCCGCCAGCCGGCGGGCGAGCTTGACGTGCAGGCGGCACGCGCCGACGCGGTGCAGGATCCCGGAGTTCACCATCACCACGGCGCGGGTCGCCCCCCGCCCGGCGGGCTCGCACACGATGCCCGCGAGGGTCCCGTGGCTTCCGAACCGGATCGCGCGCTCCCTCATCGCGGGGCTCCCCCGGGCTCCTGGTCGAGGAAGGCCACGATGGCCTGGACGATCTGATGGGGGATCAGCGCCGAGCCGAAGTTGTCGACCTCGGCCCAGCTCCCGCCGGCGGGCAGGCACTCGCTGCGCACGTCGAGGCCGCGCTCGGCGAGCGCCCGGTCGCAGCGGGCGTACTCCTCGCGCTCCTCGGCCACCACGCTGAGCACCCGGCGCAGCGCCGGCAGCCCCACCGCGGTGAGGTCCGCGGCGGTGAGCTCCGCGGCCAGGGCGCCGGTGATCGGGAAGCCGAGGATGCCGGCCACGGCGTCCGGAGCGAGCCGGGTCAGGTCGCCCGGATCCTCTCCCGCGTGGACGTGCTGCGCCTTGCGCAGCTGCTCGAGATACAGGCGCCCCTCCACCACCGGGTCCCAGAGCACCAGGTCGGCGACGTCGTCGCGCCCCTCGGCCGCGAGGGCCGCCACCAGCGCGCCGAGGCGCAGGCCCACCAGGGAGACCCGGGCCACGCCCGCGGTGTCCTCGAGCTCCTCGATGGCGGCGCGGGCGTCGGCGACCCAGCGGGCCAGGCTCCCCTCCTCGGCGTCCCCCGCCGAGTCCCCGGTGCCGAACCAGTCGAAGCGCAGCACGTGGAAGCCGCGGCGGGCGAGCAGCAGGCCCAGCTGGCGGAACGCGCGGTGGGCGCGCATGTACTCCTGGCCGAAGGGCGCGCACAGCAGCACGCCGACGTCCCGGGGCGCGCGGCCGCGGGGCGGGTGGTGGACGCCCAGCAGGCGCTCCTCGGAGGTCCCGAAGAAGAAGGGGTTCATCGCCGCCCCCTCACCGGCCGCGCTTCACGGCGCGTAGCAGGCGGCTGCCGAGGCCCTTGCGGGGCTCGGCGGGCTGCCTCTCGGACTGCGGGTCGGAGGGCGGCCCCGCGGGCGTGCCCTCGCCAGGCTCCCGCGGCGCGGGCGCGCCCGTGCCCAGGCGCTGGTCGCACTCCGCCGCGATCTGCTCGAGGGTCTGGAGCACCATCATCGCGTTGTCGAGCTTCACGCCGAGCCGCCTGTCGATGCGCGCGATGGCGCGCATGGCGAGGAGCGAGTGGCCGCCCAGGTCGAAGAAGTTGTCGTGGACGCCGAGCCGTTCGAGGCCCAGCACCTCGCACCACACCTCGGCGAGGGCCTGCTCGGTGGGGGTGCGGGGCGCGACGTCCTCGCTGCTGGAGCCGAAGGGGTCGGGCAGCGCGCGGCGGTCGAGCTCGCCGTCCGTCCCGACGGGCAGCTCGTCGAGCTCCACGAAGCTCGCGGGGATCCAGCTCTCGGCCTGGGACTTGCGCAGGTGGCGGCGCAGCTCGCTCACCGTGGCGTCCTGGTCCGGGTCGTGGACCAGGAAGGCGGCGAGTCTGCGCTGTCCCGGGCGGTCCTCGAACGCCATGGCGGCGGCGCGCAGCACCGCGGGGTGGGTCTCGAGGGTGGCCTCGATGCCGCGCAGCCCCGCCAGCAGGTCCGGCGTGAGCTCGACCTCGCGGCTCGCCGGCTCCCGGGCGGCGGGCTCCGGCGGCGCCGTCACCGCCGCGATCCAGGCCTCGAGCTCGAGGGAGGAGACCACGAGCTGCGGGACCCCGGACACCGCCAGGGCCCGGTCCAGCGCGTCGAGACCCTCGGCGGGCAGGATCGCCTGGTCGAGATGGGCGAGCACCGGCGGCGCCCCGCTGCGCGCTCCCGCCGCCTCGGCCTCGCCCCCCACCGCGCGGCGCACCACGGCCTCGCGCACGGCGTCGAGCGGATCCAGGCCGGCGGGGTCGTCGATGCGCTTCAGCACGAAGCCCTCCACGCTGGCGAGGGTGCGCCCGCCGTCGTCGAGGATCGTCACGTCGAAGCCCGCGAAATCCTCGCCGGCGCCCTCGGGCACGCCGCGGAACCGCACGTGGCTGTAGATGCGCTGCTCGAGGGGCCGCCACAGCCGCAGCTCCGCGGTGGAGACCGGGATGAACATGGCCTGCTCGTCCTCGTTGCCCGGCACCAGGGCCTGGGCGCCGGCCGTCGCCATGTCGAGGAGCGCGGGGTGCAGCAGGTACTCCTCGAGGTCCTCGGCGAAGCCCGGCGCGAGCTCGAGGGTGAGCAGGGCCTCGCCCTCCCCCCAGTGCACGCGACGCAGCACGTCCCAGCGCCGCCCGAAGGCGAGGTGCTGCTGGAAGCGCAGGCCCTCGACCTCCTCCACCCGGCCGCAGCGGGCGCGCAGCGCCTCGAGGTCGCAGACGCCGGGCGCGTGGACGTCGGTGTAGGCGATCTCGCCACAGGCGTGCTCCACCACGGCCTCGGGGTCCGCCGCGTCGGGCGTGCTCGTCACGCTGAACGCGGCGCGGTCGGGGCCGCCGCGCAGCTCGACGCGGATCTCGCGACGCTCGCCCTCGGGCACGGGGAACGGCGCGAGGAAGAGCGCGTCGCGGATCTCCACCACGCGGTCCTGGGGCGGGCTCTCGAAGGCGGCCCGCGTGAGCTCGAGGAAGCCGGTGCCCGGCAGCAGCGGCACCCCGCCGCGCAGGCGGTGCTCGTCGAGCACCCAGCGGTCCGCCACCCCCATGTCCGACGCGAAGGCGGTGCGCGCCGCATCCCGCGCGAGGCAGCGGTCGAGCAGCGGATGGGCCGGGGCCGGGAGCTCCGCCGGGCGGCTCGCGGCGAGGCCGAGCTCCTCCGCCCGGTCCGCCGCCATGCCGACCTGCTGCCAGGCGCTCCAGGCGAGCGAGCGGCTCGCGCCACCGTCGTGCCGGGCGCGGTGGCTCGCGAAGGCGTCGAGGAACGCGTTCGCGGCCGTGTAGTCGATCTGACCGGGCAGGCCCGCGATGGCGGAGATCGAGGAGTACATCAGGAAGAAGTCGAGGGGTTCGTCGCGAAGCACCTGATCCAGAACGAGACTTCCGCGCACCTTCGGAGCCAGCACCGCGTCCGCCGAGGCGGCCGTCTTGGCCACCACGAGCTGGTCGTCGAGGGTTCCCGCCGCGTGGACGACGCCCTGGATCGGCCCGAAGCGCGCCCGGGCCTCGGCCACGACCCGCTCCATGGCGTCCCGGTCGCTCACGTCCGCCGCCACGGGCAGCACCTCGGCGCCGGCCGCCTCCATGGCCTGGACGCCGCGGATCGCCCGGGCGGTGGCGCCGTCGCCCTCGGCGAGGCACTCCGCCCAGCGCTCCCGGGGCGGCAGTCCGTGGCGGCCCACCAGGACGAGGCGCGCCCGCACCGACTCGGCAAGGTGGCCCGCGGCCAGGCGGCCCAGCCCACCGAGGCCTCCCGTGACGAGGTAGACGCCGCGCTCGCGCAGGCTCGGATGGGGCGTCGGGGCGGGCGCGAGGGGCAGCGGCTCGAAGCGCTGCACGAAGCGCTGGTCGCCCCGCCAGGCCACGCAGGCGGCCTCGGGAGCGACGCGCAGCTCGGACTCGAGGCGCGCCGCCAGCTCGGCCTCGTCGCCGGCACGACGGTCCACGTCCACGTGCTGGGCGAGCAGGCCCGGAAGCTCCCGGGGCAGCACTCGGCAGGGCCCCCGGGCGAGCGCGCGCGCCGGCACCGCGAGGTCCTCGCCGCCGACCTGCTGGGAGCCGCTCGCGACCACGCGCAGGTGCAGCGGAGCGTCGGGATCCTGGCCGGCGAGCGCCTGGCCGAGACCGAGGAGCGCGTGGAAGCCGAGCTCGGTCTCGGCGGCGAGGCCGTCGAGCGCCTCCACCGCGTCCCCGGGAGGCGCGGCGCTCCACAGGTGCAGCCAGTCCACGGGGAGGGGTCCCGGATCCGCGAGGTCCTGGACGAGCGCGGCCCAGTCCTCGGCCCGATCGGGCTTCACCCGGTAGCGGTCCGCCGCGAGCCGCTCGTAGCGATCGCCCGCGGTCACCTGCACCACGCGGCCGCCGCCCTCGCGCAGCCGCCGGCCGAGGGCCTCGTCGAGGCGGCCGCCCTCCCCCAGCACGACGACGCTCTCGCAGGCAGGGCCCGCCGCCAGGGGCTGTCGGTGCCAGACCGGCTGGGAGAACCAGTCCGCCACGTCCGGTCGCTTGCGAAGCTCGGTGCCCGCTCCGCCGGCCTCGCCCGCGCTCGCCGGCGCCGCCCGGCCGGGCTCGATCCAGTGGCGCTGGTGCTCCCAGGGATAGGTCGGCAGCGGCTGCTTGTGGCGCACCCCCTCGCCCTGCACGGCGCGCCAGTCGATCTCCACGCCCGCGGCCCACAGGTCGCCGAGCACCCGGCGCACGAAGAGCGGGTCCGGCGTGTCCTGCTCGGGGTGGCGCAGCGAGACCAGCGCCGCGTGGCCCGGCGCGCAGGCCGCGCTCGCCCGTGCCAGGCTCGTGAGGGTGCGGCCGGGCCCGACCTCGAGGAGCACGCGCTGGGGCTCCTCGAAGAGCGTCGCGACGTCGTCGGCGAAGCGCACCGGGCTGCGCAGGTGCCGCACCCAGTAGGCGGGGTCCGTGGCCTCCTCGTCGCGGATCCAGGTGCCGGTCACGTTGGAGACGAAGGGGATCTCGGGCGCCCGGAGCGGGAGGCCCGAGAGGAACTCCGACCACTCGGCGAGGATCGGCTCGAGCATCGCCGAGTGCGCCGCGATGGCGATGCGGATGCGCCGGGACTCGACGTCGCGCTCGCGCAGGCGCGCCTCCAGGGCCACGAGAGCGTGGAGCGGACCCGAGGCCACGCACAGGTCCGGCGCGTTCACGGCGCCGAGGTCGAGACCCTCGCCGAGCAGCGGCTCGAGCTCGGCGGCGGGCAGCGGCACCGAGAGCATGCCGCCGGCGGGGACGCGCTCGAACAGGCGGCCGCGCAGGCTCACCAGTGCCAGGGCGTCCTCGAGCCGGAACACCCCGGCCAGGCACGCGGCCGTGTTCTCCCCCATGCTGTGGCCCGCGAGGGCGGCGGGGCGCACGCCCCAGGACATCCACAGCCGCGCGAGGGCCAGCTCGGTGAGGAAGAGCGCGGGCAGCTGGAGCGAGGGCCGCTCGAACTCGAGCGCCGCCGCCTCCTCCTCCCCCGCCGCAGGGAGCAGCAGGCGGCGGATCGCCTCGCGGTGGTCGGGCTCGAGGAGCGCCAGGCCCGCGTCGACCTGCTCCCGGTAGACGGGCTCGCTCTCGTAGAGGCCGCGCCCCATGCCCGGGTGCTGGGCACCGCCGCCGGGGAACAGGAACGCCACCGTGCGCGCGGTCTCGGGAGCGCGGCCGGCGCGCAGGCGCTCGCCGTCCTCGGACTCGAGGGCGTCGATCAGCTCCGCCGCGCTGCGCCCCACCGCGACGCGACGCTCCGCGAAGGCCCGCCGGCCGGTCTGAAGCGTCCAGGCCACGTCGGCGAGGTTCTCGTCCGGGTGGCGCCGCAGGTGGTCGGCGAGGCGGTCCGTCGCCGCCTGCACGGCCCCGGGGCTGCGCGCCGAGACGGGCAGCACCTGCCAGCCCGTCGCCGGCGCGGAGGGCGCCCGGGCCGGCGCCTCCTCCACCACCACGTGGGCGTTGGTGCCCCCCACGCCGAGCGAGCTCACCCCGGCGCGGCGCGGGCCCTCGCCCGCCGGGAAGGCCTGGAGCGAGGCGTTCACGGTGAAGGGGCTCGACGCGAAGTCGATGGCGGGGTTCGCGGCGCGGTAGTGGAGGCTCGGCGGCAGCTCGCCGTGGCGCAGGGCCTGCACGACCTTGATCAGGCTGGCCACCCCGGCCGCGGTGTCGCAGTGGCCGATGTTGGTCTTGACCGAGCCGATCGCACAGCCGCCCCGGGGCGCGTCGGCGAAGGCCTGGGAGAGTGCCGCGATCTCGATGGGATCGCCCACCGCGGTGCCGGTGCCGTGGGCCTCGACGTAGCGGATCGACGCGGCGGGCACGTCGGCCACGGCGAGGGCCTCGGAGATCGCCTCGGCCTGGCCGTCCACGCTGGGCGCCAGGTAGCCGACCTTCCCCGCCCCGTCGTTGTTGATGGCCGAGCCGCGGATCACGGCCAGGATCGGATCGGCGTCCTCGAGGGCGTCGGCGAGGCGGCGCAGCACCACCACGCCCGCCGCGCTCCCGAACACGGTGCCGGCGGCGTCGGCGTCGAAGGCGCGGCAGTGGCCGTCGGGGGAGAGGATCTCGCCCTCCTGGTACACGTAGCCGCGCCGGTGGGGCAGCTCGACGGTGACGCCCCCCGCCAGCGCCATGTCGCACTCGTGGGCGAGCAGGCTCTGGCCGGCCAGGTGCACCGCCACCAGGGAGGTGGAGCAGGCCGTCTGGACGTTCACGCTCGGGCCGCGCAGGTCGAAGCAGTAGGAGACCCGGGTGGTGAGGAAGTCCTTGTCGTTGCCGGTGTGGCGCAGCAGGAAGAAGCCGACCTTGGCCAGCAGCTCGGGATTCGTGAGCAGGTTGTAGGGCAGGTAGGCGTTGTGGCCCGAGCCGCCGAACACGCCGATCGAGCCCGGGAAGCGCTGCGGGTCGTGGCCCGCGCTCTCGAGGGCCTCCCAGCAGCACTCGAGGAAGTGGCGGTGCTGGGGGTCGAGGATCGAGGCGTCGAGGGGGCTCAGGCCGAAGAAGCCGGCGTCGAAGAGCTCCATGTCGTCGAGGGGGGCGCCGGCCCGCACGTAGTGGGGGTCGGCGAGGGAGGCGGCGGAGACGCCCTCGGCCTCGAGCTCGGCGGCCTCGAAGCGGCGGATGCTCTCGACGCCGTCGCGCAGGTTCCGCCAGTAGGCGTCGACGTCCCGGGCGCCCGGGAAGCGGCCCGCCATGCCGACGATCGCGATCGCCGACTCGTGCGCGCCCGGATCGTCCATGCTGCCGTTCGCCCCCACTCCTAGGCTCCCCGGGCGCTGCGTTCCCGGGCCCTCCGGACCGTGTGGATGCCCGCCGCCGGGCCTCCGGTCCTCCCATGCGTATCGGAAGAATCGGGGCGGAGGCGGAACCCGCAGCGACGATTTCCGGCCAACGTAGAGGGCCCGGGCGCGGGAGCAACGCCGCAGCCCGGGTGGGCTACCGCGCCCCGCCCTCGGGACCCCCGAAAGCGCAAGCCGTCAAGCTACTTCGGACGAGTAGCTGCGCGAAAGCTTCAATCACGGTGGCGGCCGCCCCCGAGGGGCGCCCGGCCACCCCGCGCGCGCGCTAGCCCGCCAGCACCTCGTCGTAGAGATCCTGGACCCGGGGCGCGCTGCGTCGCGTGTCGAGCTCCGCCGCCCGGGCCCGGGCTCGCTCGCTCACGTCCTGGCGCAGCTTCGGGTCCTGGACCAGGTGGGTGAGGATGGCGGCGAGCTCCGCGGGGCGCTCGGGGTCGTGCAGGAAGCCCGTGCCCCCGCGCAGGATCTCGAGGGGGCCGCCGCGGCGCGCCGCCACCAGGGGCTTGCCGAGGGCGAGGGCCTCCACGAGCACCAGGCCGAAGGGCTCCGGGAAGGTCGACGCGTGGACCGCGACGTCGGCCGCGTTCATCAGATCCGGCACGTCGCGACGCGGGCCGAGGAACGCGACGCGTCCGGCGAGGCCGTCCTTCTCCACCGCGGCCTCGAGGCCCGCCACGTAGTCGGCATCCTCGGGCCGCGCCGCCCCCGCGAAGGCGAGCCTCACCCGGGCGCCCACCGCGGGCGCGAGCAGCCGCAGCGCCTCCACCACGCAGGCCTGGCCCTTCCAGGCGCGCAGGTTGCCCACCATCAGCACCAGCACCTCGTCGTCGCCGACCCCGAGCTCGCCGCGCACCGCGGCCCGGTCGCGCTTCACCCGCGCCGTGAACTCCGCCACGTCGATCCCCGAGACGATGGTGTGCAGCCGCTCCTCGGGGAAGCCGCCGGCGCGCAGCTGGGCGGCGATGTGCTCGGAGATCGCGACCACCCGGTCCCAGTCGGCGACCATCCGGCGGCGCAGGGTCTCGGCGGGCAGCGCGTAGGGCTCGCCCACCGCCCAGGTGATGCACGGGATGCGCAGCAGGCGCGCGGCGGGCAGCCAGTCGTCGTAGCCGAGGAAGGGCGAGTTGTTGAGGTGCACCAGGTCGATCCGCTCCCGGCGCAGCAGCCGGGCGCGCCGCGCGATGGCACCGAAGCTCGCCATGAGCTTCGCGGGGCGACGACCGCCGGGGAACGGGCGGCGCTCGCGGGCGCGCTCCGCCTCCCAGACGTGGACCGGGACGCCCTCGGCGCGCAGCGCAGCGGCGAAGCGGTTCTCCTGGTAGAAGACCACCACCGGCGTCCAGCGCGCCGGGTCGAGGGCGCGCACCAGGTCGAACAGGATCTGGTGGGAGCCGCCGACGGTCCCGTCCTCACAGACCTCGCAGAAGAGCACGCGTCGGGGCCCGGCCGGAGCGCTCATCCGCCCGTCCCCGGGGCGTCGCTGCGGCCGCGCCCCGTCAGGGTGGCGCCCAGCGCGCCCGCCATGGCGGCGAGCTCCTCCCGCTCCTCGGCGGCGAGCCCGCCCAGGCTCCAGACCGCGAGCACGAAGCCGCCGAACAGCAGCGCCTTGGCACCCAGGGCCGCCGCCAGCCCCAGGGGCGGCAGCGCCAGCCCGGCCGCGCAGGCCGCTCCCGCGAAGGCGAGGATCCGCAGCACCGGGCCCCAGCGATAGCGCACCGGCCACAGCCGCTGGGAGGCCCAGTAGACGCCGACGTAGCGCACCGCGAAGGCCACCACGGTGACGCCCGCCGCCCCCCAGGCCAGGTAGCGCGGGACGAAGATCGCGTAGCCCACCAGGGCGACCCCGGCCGCCACCCAGTTCGCCAGGGTCACGTACTCGGTCTTCTCGCGGATCAGGATCCCGATGTCCTGGATGCCGGCCCAGCCCTGGAACACGTAGGCGACCAGGATCAGCGGGACGATGGCCGCGGCGGGATGGAAGGCCGGTGCGGTCATGAGGACGAGGACCTCGTCGACGAAGAGCGTGATCCCCACGGCGGCGGAGACGAGCAGCAGGTTCAGGTAGACGAAGCCGCGGGCCAGGATCGTGTCGCGGTCGGGGCGCCGGGCGACGGCGAAGCGCGCCGGCTCCCAGACCAGCTCGAAGGGCATGTAGCCCACGGCAGCCAGCAGGAAGCCGAACCGATAGGCGAGGCCGTAGAGCCCGACGGCCGCCTCGTCGGCGGCCGCGTTCAGGAAGAAGCGGTCGGCGAAGGTGGCCACGAAGGTGGCGAGCTGGGTGCCGACCAGCGGGATGCCGTAGCGCAGCAGGTCCCGCGTCGCGGAGCGCGACCAGCGAAGCCCCACCTCGCGCACCAGGTAGACGGTGAGGGCGGCGCCCACCACCAGGCTGCCGATCACGTTGCTGAGGAAGACGCCCAGCACGCCGAGGCCGAGACCGGCGAGGAACACCAGGTTGAGCCCCACCTTGAGCAGCAGGATCGCCGCGTTCGCGGTGACGAAGAGCGTGGAGCGGTCCCGCACCCGGGCCAGGGTGAGGGGAGCCAGGGTCAGGCTGCTGAGGGCCAGGCTCGTCGCAGCGAGGCGCACCAGCACCACGTGCTCCTCGGAGCCGAAGATGAGCCGGGCCAGCGGCGCGGCGAAGAGCAGGGTCGCGAGGCCCACGGTCAGGTAGCTGAGCGTCAGCACGAGGAACGCGGTGGAGACCACGGCGTCCCGGTCCCGGGGCGTCTCGGCCTTGTGGTAGTAGCGGAAGATCCCCACCGCGATGCGCGCCCCCGCCACCGTCGCGATCAGGTCGAGGGCGAGCTCGATCAGCTCCATCACGCCGTAGTCGGCGGGCGAGAGGTAGCGGGTGTAGATCGGGAGCATCAGGAACGAGACCGACTGGCGCAGCGCGATCCCGAGGCCGTAGACCAGGGTGTGGCGCCCGATGCGGTCCATGGCGAAGGGCTCGCTGCCGGGGGCCTCGCCGCCGCCCTCCGCCGTCGCCCCGCCTCGCTCGTCTCCGCTCATCGTGTGCCGCTCCGGAGGTCGTCCAGCACTCCATGGACGGCCTCGGCCACGATCCGATTCGCCGCGGCGCCGTAGTGGCCGCCCGGGCGCAGCCACTCCGACGGCTCGAGCCCGGCGGCGGCGAGGGGCTCGGCCAGGTCCAGGACCCGCAGGTCGGCGACGGCGTCGAGGAGCGGCTGGTAGACCCGGGACCCGCCGCCCCAGACGTCCTCGCTCCGGGTCGGGAAGACGACGAGCAGGAACTCCCGGCCGCCGGCCGCCACCTCCCCGGCGAACTGGCGCACGAGGGCGACCAGGAGCTCGAAGGCCTCGCTCGCGTCGTTCATGCGCCCGCCCCGGTAGAGGCGGTCCGCCGAGCCCCGCGAGCGCCAGGTGCGCGCGGCGAGGCTGCTCGTGAGGCGCGCGAGGCCGAGCCGGTCGTAGAGCGGGTTCCGCCACTCGAGGGGCTCGAAGTAGAAGTCGTGGGGCGCGGCGGCCAGCACGCCCCGGGGCTCGGCGAGGAGCGCACGCTGGTCCTCGAGGCCGGGGAACGGGTTCGCGACCCGCTCGAGCACGCCACCGGGGGCGCGCAGGAAGCGCGGCTTGAACAGCGGCAGGTCGTCCGGAGAGAGGAAGCGCCGGTAGCGGTTCACGTTGCGGGCGAGGTTCACCTCGGCGAAGCCCAGCACCACGACCTGGGGATCGAAGTCGGGCAGCCGGCGTCGCGCCAGGAGGAGCGCCTGGTCGGTGCCGAAGCCGCCCACGCCGAAGTTCAGCACCTCGAGCCGCGGGTCGAGGGACTCGAGGCGCGCCGACCAGGCGTCCGCGTCGGCCACCTCGTTGGCGTGGACGAAGGAGTCCCCGAAGGCCGCGAGCCGGAGCACGCCCGGGGGCGGGCGCGGCGCGTACTCCCGACGCCCGCGCAGGCCCTGGGAGTTGCTCGAGTAGAGGTCGCCGCGGTGGCCCGGCCCGTACACCCACCCGATCTCGGGATCGAGCCGCACCAGGGAGTCGCCCTGGGAGTCGAGCAGCTCGCGGAGCTTGTCGGTCTGCTCCGCGAGGCGCGCCTCGATCGGGGTGAAGCGGAACTTGGGGACGCGCGCGAGCACCCCCAGCACGACGCGGGCGCCGAGCTCGAGGACGACCAGCACCGCCAGGCCGGCGAGCAGCGCCAGCAGCGGCTTCGGGACGCCCGCCCGGCCGTCGTCACCCCCTCCCCCCGCTCCTCGGCCCCGCACCGCGGCATGCTAGCCCTCTGCCCGTGACCCTGTCGGCACGCGGCGACGGCCCCGGCTTGCTACCGGGCCCACCCGCCGGACTGCTAGGTTCTGGCGCCGCGATGGGGAAAGCCGAGGGGAGCACGCACGCGTCGGGTGCCTCGCACTGGCGACGGCCGACGGCGGCCCTCGCGCTGGCCTGCGCGCTCGCCGCCTTCGCGTTCGCCACCCTCTGGCCCGCACCCGGCCCGAGTGCGGGCGTACCGCCGCCGGACGCGGCGCCGGGCGGCATCGCGCTCTCCGACGTGCTGCGCAACCTCGCCCTGCTGCTGCCGGCGGGGGCCGCGGCGGTGCTGCTCGGCGTGCGTCCCGGGCTCGTGGCCGCGGCGGGTCTGGCCCTCGGCCTCGCGGTGGAGGCCGCCCAGCTCGCCATCCCCGGCCGCGACCCGAGCCTCGTCGACGTGATCGCGAACGCGAGCGGCGCGGGGCTCGGCGCACTGGCGGCCGCCCATGCCGACGCGTGGCTGCGCCCGCGCCCGCTCGCCGCCGCACTGGCGCTGGCCGTCTGCCTCGCCGCCCTGGCCGGCACCGGCCTCCTGCTCGCCGCGGCTCCGGGGCGCGCAGCGGACGGACCGCTCTCGGGGCACTGGACGCCGGACCTGGGCCACCTCGCGCCCTACGCCGGGTCCCTGGACGCGGCGCGCCTCGACGGCGCTCCGGTTCCCCACGGCCGGCTCCCCGATGCCGAGGCCGTGCGCGCCTCCCTGACCGGCCCGTTCCGGGTGGAGGTCGAGGGGCGCGCGGGCCCCGCCCCCTCCGGCCAGGCCGCCCTGCTGCTGATCACCGACGTCGAGGGCCACGGGCTCCTGCTGCTCGGGCCCGAGGGTCCCGACCTCGTGTTGCGCTACCGCAGCCGCGGCCAGGCCCTGGGCCTCGAGTCCACCCGGGTCCGGAGCCCCGGCGCGCTGGCGGCGGCGGCGCCCGGCGATGCGATCCGGGTGCAGGCGAGGCGCTCGGAAGCCGATCTGTGCCTGGCGGTGAACGGCCTCGAGCGTTGCGGGCTCGGGCCGACCGTGGGAGACGGCTGGATGCTGCTGCTGCCCGAGCGAAGCGCCTTCGATCGCCTGCGGCCGGCGCTCGCCATGGCCTGGCTGGCGCTCTGGGCCTTCCCGGTCGGCCTGTTCGCGCCGTCCCGGGGCGGCGCGGCGTGGCTGGCGGCGGGCCTCGCCGGCGCCGCGGCGCTGCCCCTGCTCGGCGGGCTGCGCCCGACCCCCCTCGCCCAGCTGGGCGCGGCGGCGGCGGCGCTCTGGGGAGGGCGCCGGCTGGGCCTGCGCCTGGGGAGGGGAGCGCGGTGAGCCGCGACCAGCTCTCCACCGCGCTGCTGTGTGCGGTCCTGGTGGCCGTGGGCGCCCTCGCCTGGGCCCTCACCCTGCGCGGCGCGCCGGTGGTCGACGCCAGCGCGCTCGCCACCCTGCCCCGCGAGATCGACGGCTGGCGCTCCGAGGACCTGCCCATCGACTCCGTGGTGGAGAACGCGCTGCGCGCCGACTTCAACCTCCAGCGCGCCTACCGGAGCTCCGAGGGCGGCGTCGTGTGGCTCTACCTCGGCTACTACGGCACCGGCCGCGGCGGCCGTCCCGAGCACACGCCCCGGGGCTGCTACACCGGCGCGGGCTGGGGGATCCCCGAGTCCCGGGTGGTGCGCGCCGACCCGCAGGGCGAGCTCGCCATGAACGAGTACGTGGTGGAGCGCGACCGCGAGCGGCGCCTGGTGCTGTTCTGGTACCGCTCCCACCGCCGCACCGGCATGCTGGGCGGTATCGACCAGAACCTCGACCGCCTGGCCGGGCGCCTGCTCGAGGGCCGCGCCGACGGCGCGCTCATCCGGCTGAGCACGCCGCTGCGCTCCGGCGAGACCGAGGCCGCGCGCAGCCGGCTGCTCTCCTTCGCGCTCTCCCTCGACCCGCTGATCGGCGAGCGCTGGCCCACCGAGGGTCCGGCGGAGGAGACCGCCGGCGCCGGCGCCTCACTCCACGTAGCCGAGGCTGCGCAGCTGCTCGGTGGTGGTCTCGTCGATGCGGGCGCCGGCCGCGGGGGCCGCGCCGCGCTCGTAGCTGGCGATCCGGCGCACGGTGTCGGCCGCGGCCAGGCCGCCCGGCACCTCGCCCACCATGTCCGACGCCACCGGTAGCCCGAGGGCCGCCAGGGCCAGCGGCGTCACGTCGTAGATCGAGCGCTCGCCGCGCTCGGGCCGATGGCCCACGCCCGGCCCGGCCAGCACCAGGATGCCGGCGTCGCGATGGTTGCCCCACTCCGGCGGATTCGACTGGAAGCCGTGGTCGCTCGGCACCACGATCAGGGTCTCGCCGTCGTCCACCCGGGCCAGCAGCGCGCCGAGGTGGACGTCGGCCACCCGGTAGGCCTCGCGCACCCGCTCGGCCTGGGCGGCGGCCTCGCCGGGCTCCGCGGCCGGGTAGTCCGAGGGCGCGTGGAAGCGCCAGAACGCGTGGGAGACCCGGTCCGGCAGGGTGATGACGTGGGCGAAGAGCCGCCAGTCGGGAACCGCCGCCAGCAGCGTCTCGGCGGCGCGCCGATGGCGCGCCTCGACCTGCTCGAGGTGCTCGACCAGGGTGGTGCGCAGCGCGGGCTCCGCGGCGAGCCGCCAGCCGGCTCCCTCCACCACGTAGGGCCCGTTCGCGGCCAGCGCCTCGGCGACCCAGGGCGCGTTGGTGAAGACCAGGGACGGCCGCGCCGGGTCCTGGAAGGCCGGCGTGAGCCACAGGCGGGAGTCCGCCAGGCGGTGCATGCGGTACACGAGGGCCACGCCGGCCTCGGCGTGGTGGTGCCAGTGGGACCACTCGCCCGGCGGCGGCGCGCTGCCGTTGGCCAGCGCGACCTCGGTCTCCAGGGACCGGGCGGGAAGCCAGCGCCGGGCCGCGCGCGTCTCGAACAGCGGGTGGCGCAGGCTGCCCCGGGCGCGCGGCGCCAGACGGCCGAGGCTCACGTCGGCGCGGCCGTCCCGCGCGCCCACCACCGTCAGCGTCGCCGCACGGGCCTCGGGGTCCACCAGGGTGCCGAGGTTCTGGAAGCCGGTCTCGGCCGAGGCGGGCAGCAGCGGCGAGGGCATCGGGAAGCCCGACACGAAGGCGCCGTCCACGGCCGTGGGCGGCCAGCTGCCGGGCACGTTCACCACCACCGAGCGCAGGCCGGCCCCGGCCAGCAGCTCCCAGAGCAGCGCCGCCCGCCGGTTGTCGGCGCGGGACGAGTCCCAGTCCGTGATGCCGTGGGCCTCGGGCGGCTTGCCCGAGAAGATCGACGTCCACACCACCGGCGAGCTGCTGGGGTCGGTGGAGCGCAGCACCCAGCCGCGCCCGCGCGCCAGGAGCGCGCGCAGGTGGGGAAGCTCGCCCGCGGCGAGCAGCGGGTCGATCACGCGCCAGTCCGCGCCGTCGAGCCCGATCACGGCCACGCGCCGCGCCGTCGCGTCCCGGGGCTCGGCCTTCGCCACCGGGCGCGGCGCGAGCGGCGCGCTCGCCTCGGGCGCCGCGGTGAGCGCCGCCCAGCCCGCCGGCAGCGCGGCGAACAGCACGGCGGCCGCCACCGCGGCCAGGGCCGGGTGGAGCCGGCCGAGGAGCGCACCCAGCGCGAGACCGGCGACGCCGTGGAGGCCCGCCGACGCCGCGATCGCGCTCCCGGGCAGCCCGTAGCCCGCCGCCCAGCCGGCGCCGATCGCCGCTGCGGCGAGACCGCCCCCCACCGCTCCGCGGAGCTCACGTGCTGCTCGAAGGGTGAGGCTCAAGCTTCGGGTCTTCCGGGGCTAGGGGGTCTCGTGCCCTCGGGACTGGACGGGCCCCCGGCGCTGGCGGCGGCGCTCGAAGTGGCGCTGGATCACCTCCACCACCTCGTCCACGTCGTCGGTCACCTGGAACAGCTCGAGGTCGCGCTGGGAGATCATCGCCTGGGCGAGGGGCTGCTTCTCGAGCCATCCCACGAGGCCGGCCCAGAACTCCGAGCCGAACAGGATCACCGGGAAGTCGTGCACCTTGTTGGTCTGGATCAGGGTGAGGGCCTCGAAGACCTCGTCCAGGGTGCCGAAGCCGCCGGGCAGCGCCACGAACCCGCAGGCGTACTTCACGAACATCACCTTGCGGGCGAAGAAGTAGTCGAACTGGATCTGGATGTCCGTGGCGTCGTTGGGGGCCTGCTCCTCGGGCAGCTTGATGTGGAGCCCGATGGAGCGCCCCTTGCCGGCCTTGGCGCCCTCGTTCGCGGCCCGCATCACCCCGGGCCCGCCGCCGGTGATGATCGAGAAGCCCGCCTTGGAGAGCTCCTCGCCCACCCGGACGCCCTCCTGGTAGTAGCGGTCACCGGGCTCGAGGCGTGCGCTGCCGAAGATCGAGACCGAGGGCCAGATGGGGCGGAGGGTCTCGAAGCCCTCCACGAACTCGCCCATGATCTTGAAGACCGTCCAGGTGTCCTTGGCCCGGTAGTCGACCCCCATCCCCTCCTCCATCGGACGCCGCGCGCCCCGACTGGAATCGCCGCCCCGCCGGCCCCGGGGATTCTCCCCACGACTCAGCCCGCGAGCGGCCCGGCCCGGCGCAGCCGCACGGCGACGTCGGGCCGTCCCGGCCGGTGCACCGCCAGCGCGAGGCGCTGGCCCGTCACGGGCTCCTCGAGGGCGAACTGCCAGTGGCCCGGCTCGTCCCGCAGGCCGGGCTGGAACGCCACGGCCACCCGGTCGGCGCCGGGTGCGAACCCCATCCCGTCGAGCGGCAGGGCGAGCCCGTCGCCGCGCGCCTTCACGTAGGCCTCCTTGAGCGTCCAGAGGTCGAGGAAGCGCGCCACCCGGGCCGCACCCTCGAGGTCGCGAAGCGCCTCGGCCTCGCCGCGGGTGAAGTAGCGCTCGGCGATCTCGAGGGCGTGGCGGACGCGGGCCGCTCCCTCGACGTCCACGCCGACGTCGAGCTCGGCCGCCACCGCGCAGGCGGCGAGAGCGTCGCTGTGGGAGAGGTTGAAGCGCGGCCGGGCGGCGCCGGCGGGGCCCGCCACCCGGGGCCGCCCGCGCCGCTCGGCGACGAACTCCCAGGCGGCGGGCGAGACGGCGGCGTAGCGGGAGAGCGTGGTGCGCACCATGGCGTGAGAGGCGACGAAGGCCCGGCGGTGGCGCGGGAAGCGGAAGCGGCGGGCGCGCTCGCGCTCCGCCTCGGAGAGCAGCTCCCAGCTCTCCCGGGCCTCGGTCTCCGGGAGCGGCGCCCACCAGACGTGGACCTCGTCGGCGGGCAGCACCTCCACGTCAGCGCTTCTTGAACAGGGCATCGAGGGAGCGGCTCGCCGACTCGCGCGCGGCGGCGGCGTCGCCTCCGCCCCCGGACCCGGGCGCGAACCACTCGCAGCGGTTCGCGCGCTCGCGGTCGGCGACGCGCTCGGCACCGGACTCCCGGCACTCGTTGTAGGCCGAGGGGTCGTGGTGGGCGCAGTTGCGGCAGACGTGGAGGTCCGCGCCGCAGGCCGAGCAGGCGTCTCGGAAGCCCACCCGCTCCCCGCTCGCGAGCTCGTGGGCGGCGTCACAGGCGAAGCAACGCACCCGGTGACGGTCCCGGACGCGGCGTCGACCTGCAAGCGGCTCCCTTCCCCACGGTCCGACCGGCCGGGCTTCGCGAATCGGGCGCGGGGCGGTAGGCTGGCCCGATGCCCGCCCGCGCACCCCTCGCGCTCCTCGTGCTGCTGCTGGGACTGGGCTCGCTGGGACAGCGCCCCGGGGAGCCGCCGCGCGACCTCAACATGCTGGCTCTCGGCTGGACCCGCGGCGACTGGCGCGCGCCGCTGGTCTGCACCATCGAAGGCGTCGCCCACCGCGGGCTGCGGCGGGTGCTGATCGCGCCGGGCCCGCGCCACGTCCGGCCCCTCACCGCCCGGGTCCAGCTCTTCGACCTCGAGATCCCCGGCGGGACCCGCTGCACGGACGAGAACGCCCGGCCCCAGCCCAACGCCCTGGGGAGCCTCTACTACCACCTGGAGGGGATCTCGCGCCCGGACAATGCCGAGCGCGACTTCCAGGACGTGCTGCGCCGCGAGGGCGCCTTCGAGTTCCGCGTGAAGCGCGGGCGCCTGCGCGTCGGCGGCGAGGACGGCGAGCCACCGCGGGAGGTCGACTTCGCCGGCGGGACGGCCCGCTTCGCGGTGGTGAAGCGGGGCACCGACGCCTACCGCCGGCTGGCCGGCTTCGGCGACCGGAGGCGCCTCACCCTGGCCCTCGAGGCGCCCGCCGGCGACCGCCTGGACCTCGACCTGGTGCAGTTCGGGCTCCGCTGAGACCGGTCCGGTTTTCGCCCTAGTCCCGGGGGCTTGGGGCGTCAGCCTTCGAGCGGCGTCGCAGCCCGCGTTCAGGCCGGGGCGCCAGCGGTCGATACGAGCGGGGTGATCGGTCCCGCGCCCAAGCCCATCGCCTCGACCCGCGCCGACGATCCCGAGCTCGAGGAGCGCATCGACGCCTTCGTGTTCGCCCTGGGCGATCGCGTGGACGGCCTCCAGGACCTGGAGGCCGAGGGGGCCCTCGCCCCGCTCGAGGCCGCGGCCGTGGCCTTCGGCGACGAGTCCTCCGAGCTCGGCTACGAGCCCCTCGCCGTGGCGGCCCACGAGCTCGCCCTCGCCTGCCGGGAGCGCAACCCCGAGGCCGTCCACAAGAGCGTGGTCGACATCACCGAGCTCTCGAAGCGCGTCCGCATCGGCCACCGCGGCGCGGCGTGACTTCTGGACTTCGCGCCAGCCCGCCGGAGGCGGGCCGGCGCTGCGCGCCCGCCCATGGCGGGCTTGCCTTCCGAGACGCTTCGCGCGCGGAGGGATCACGCGTCTGGCGCGCGGCCCCGCGCGGGGCCTCTGCCCTAGTAGCATCCCGGCGACGGCTGCGGGCAGAAGTGGGTTCTACAGGAATACCCACAGGTCGCCTGGGCCCAGGACCACGATCGCCCAGATGGAGGCGTTGGCGACGGCGTGGGCGACGATGGGGGAGCCGATGTGGCGGCGCTGGTAGAGCCAGAGGTTGAACACCACGCCCGCGACGGCGGCCACGCCCCACTCCCAGGGCACGTGGGTGAAGGTGAACCAGACGGCGGTGATGACGAAGCTCCGCCAGGTGAAGCGGGCGATGGGGACGCTGCGGAAGTCCTCGCCGGTGTCGATCACGTCGACCAGCCGGATCACGAAGCTGCGCACGAAGAGCTCCTCGACGAAGGGCGTCACCACCCCGAAGCCCAGCAGGCGCACGCCGAGGGCGACCCCGGCGCCCAGCGGCGCGAAGCCGGCGGGGTCGAAGGCGTCCTCGGGCGCGCCGCGCTCGAGGCCCGGAAGCAGCAGGAACGGGCCCATCCAGAGCGCCGTGATGACCAGGCCGCACAGCACGTCGGCCGCGAAGCCGGCCGCGCCGGGTCGGTAGCCGCTCAGCTCCGGGTAGTCGCCGCGTCGGGCGAAGTGGAGCACCAGGGCGCCGGGGAGCAGCACCTTCACGAGCAGCATCGCGCCGGCCGCGGACTCCGGCGTGCGGCTGCCGATCTCGACCAGGATCAGGAACAGGCCGTAGGGGCCCAGGTAGGGCCACCAGCCGTGGCCTCGGGACGCCGCCATCTGCCAGGTCTCCGGGGCCGCGCCGCGCGGCCTCCGGGCGTTCTACGCGAAGCGCGTCCCCGGCGCCAGCGTCAGAGCGCGGCCAGCCCCAGGCTCATCGCCACCGCGAGGCCGAGCACCAGACCGAGCACCAGCTGGATCAGCATCGCCACCGCCACCACGGCCAGCGCCTTCGGGAAGCTGTCGAGCAGCATGCTGCGCAGGACGGCGGCGTTGACGAGGAAGCCGACGGCGAACTGGCCGGCCTGCACCTCGTAGCCGCCGGGGCCCTGGGGCACGAGCAGGCCGATCAGG
The DNA here is from genome assembly GCA_028277885.1 of Myxococcota bacterium. GTDB lineage: Bacteria > Myxococcota_A > UBA9160 > UBA9160 > UBA6930 > JANQFK01. Next base: position 196,338 of record JANQFK010000022.1, on the reverse strand, counting down.
AAGCCCGTGGCCCCGGCGCCGAGGGTCTGGATCAGGACCACGCCCATGCCCTTGCCCCAGCCCGGCGCCGGCTCGCCGCAGAAGTAGCAGGACGCCTTCAGGATCACGACCGAGACGAGCAGCACCAGTGCGATCGCCACCAGGGCGCCGGCGATCAGCCCCGCGATGACCGGGGCTCCCCCCTCGAGGAGCTCGCCCAGGTCGGGCAGCGCGCGCGAGGAGGACCACGGGGAGTCCTTGCGCTGGCCGGCCAGCGCCTCGTTGGCGCGGGCCTGGTAGGCATCCTCGTCGAGGGCCTTCGCCTTGCCGTTCTCGTCGGGCCGGCCGTCGATCCCCGGCACCACCACGAAGCTGGCCGTCCCGGAGCCGGGCTCGTAGCCCGGGTGGTCGTCGGCGAGCTGGTCGCGGTACCGGGGCGGGACCTCCTCGGCCCGGTCCGTGTAGTGGGTCGTGCCGCCGGAGTCGACCCAGCGGTACAGCTTGGCGCCGGCGGGCGTGGCCAGCAGGCCGGCCGCGAGGACGAGCCACGCGAGGCGGACGAGCGGGGATCGGGCCATGGTCGTCTCCTCGATCGGGCCGGAGGCGGGGCCCGGCGCACGGGGACCCGGACGGGATCGGAGGCCCGCCGTCCGCTCTTGAGGCCGGGGCGGAGCCGAGCCCGCACCCTCGGGTATGTTTGGCGCCCTTCCAGCAGCTTCTCCGCAACGGGGGCTCATGGGCGCGCACCGACTCCGCAATCCGGTCCAGCACTACGACTGGGGCTCCCCCTCGGTGATCCCGGAGCTGCTGGGCCTGCCCAACCCGGACGGGCGACCCTGGGCGGAGCTCTGGCTGGGCGCCCACGAGCGCGCGCCCTCGGAGGTGCGCGTCGGCTCGGACTGGCGCTCCCTCGCCGAGCGGATCGACGCGGACCCGCAGGCCTGGGTGGGCGCGGCGAGCGTGCTGCCGTTCCTGTTGAAGCTGCTCGCGGTGGAGCGGCCGCTCTCCCTCCAGGTGCATCCCGACGCCACCCGGGCCGCGGCGGGCTTCGCCCGGGAGGAGGCCGCGGGCCTCGACCGCGCGGCGCCCGAGCGCCACTACCGGGATCCGAACGGCAAGCACGAGATGGTGTGCGCCCTCTCGCCGTTCTGGGTCCTGTGCGGGCTCCGGGAGCCGGAGCACCAGCGGGCCCTGTGCGCCGAGCTCGCGCTCGGGGAGCTCGACGCCCTGGCGGCGGCCGCGACGCACCGCGACGCCCTGGCCGGCCTGGCCGGCGTGCTCTCCCTGCCGGCTCCCCGCGGCCGGACCCTGGCCGAGAAGGTCGCCACGGCGACGCGGGAGGCCGCCGCGCGTCGCCCCGAGGAGCCGGCCTTCGCGTGGGCGAGGGAGCTCGCGGCACGCCACCCGGGAGACCCCGCCGCCCTGGCGCCGCTCTTCCTCGAGGCCCGGGTCCTGGCACCGGGCGAGGCCCTCTACCTGCCGCCGGGAGAGCTCCACGGCTACCTGGCCGGCAGCGCGATCGAGCTGATGAGCAGCTCCGACAACGTGGTCCGGGGCGGGCTCACGTCGAAGCCCGTGGACGTCGCCGAGCTGCGCGCCGTCGCCTCCCGGGCACCGCGGCCGCCGGAGATCCTGCGCGCCGAGGCGGGCTCCGACGCCGTGGACCGCTGGCCCGTCCGCTGCGACGCCTTCGCGCTCTCGCGCCTCGCCCTGCGCGGAGGCGACGCTCTCGAGATCCGGACGCGGCGGCTCCCGGAGATCCTGCTCTGCACGAGCGGCGAGGCCCGCCTGGAGGAGCCCGGCGCGGCTCCCCTCCCGCTCGCGCGCGGCGACGCGGTGTTCGTGGACGCGCGCAGCGAGGGCTACCGCGTCGTGGGCGAGGCCCTGCTGCATCGCGCGAGCGTCCCCGACGCGGCGCCGGCCCGCAGCCCGGCCTCCCCATGAAGCGACCCGGCCGCGGCGCAGACGTCGCGGCGCTCCTCGGCCTCGCGCTCCTCGCGCTCCAGCTCCTCTACCTGTGTGGCGGCCCGCTGCGCACCAACGACCTCTGGTGGCACCTCGCCATGGGCGAGGTCTACGCCCGCGAGGGGCCCTGGCCCGACGGCGACCCGCTCCTCCACACCGCCCACGACGACGCGCCGGTGCAGCACGAGTGGCTCTTCGGCGTGGGCGTGCACGGCGTCGAGGTGCTCGCCGGCCTCGACGGGCTGCGCGTCGCCCACGTGCTCGCCGTGGTGGGCATCCTCGGGCTGGGGCTCGCAGCCCTGCGCCGCGAGAGCCCGGGCCTCGCCGAGGCCGCGGCGGCGACGGCGGTGTTCGCCGTGCTGGCCTGGCCCCGGCTGATGCAGCTGCGCCCGGATCTCGTCAGCATCCCCGCCACCCTGCTCGTGTGGAGCGGGCTGCTGGCGCCGAGGCGGCGGCCGGGCTGGGGCGTGGTGGCGGCGAGCGCGGTGGGGATCGGGCTCTGGGCCAACGCCCACTCGCTCTTCGCCCTCGGTCCGCTGCTGGGCGTGGCGGCGCTGATGGGAATCGCGCTGCGCGTCGGCCTGGCGCGCTGGGCCGGCGCGCGCGGCGCCGAGGTCGGGGTGGAGCCCGCCCGGGAGGCGCGCCACGCCCGGCGCCTCGCCGTGGCCCTCGGCCTCGCCCTGGCGGCGAGCCTGCTGAACCCGCGCGGCATCGGCCAGCACCTCACCTTCTTCACCTCCTCGGCGGAGAGCGCCATCTGGGCCGTGATCGACGAGTGGGCCCGCTTCGATCCCTTCTCCCCGCCCGCGGCGCCTTCGGTGAGCGTGCTGGCCTGGGGGCTCGCGGACGCGGTGCTGCTCCTCTTCGCGGCCAGCGCCCTCGCCGTCTCGCTCCGCTTCCTGCGCCGCCCCGGGCGGGAGACCCTCGCTCCCGCGGACCCGCTGCTGCTCGGCGTCGCGTCCGCCGCCGTGCTGGCCGCCCTCGCGTCCGTGCGCTTCCTGTGGATGGGGATCTTCCCGCTCCTCTACGTGCTGCGCGCCCTGCGCCTCGCCGGTCCCGCGCCGCGCAGCCGGGCCCTGGCCTGGGCGGCTGCGGGGATCGCCGCGGCCCTCGCCGTGGCGATGCCCCAGGTGCCCTTCCACCGCGCGCGGCTCGCCCGGATTCCGCGCGCGCCGGCCGCCTACCTCGAGGCCACCTGGGACGTGCGGAAGTTCCACGGCGAGAGCGTGCGCTTCCTCGAGGAGACCGGTCTCGAGGGCAACCTGTTCAACAGCTACGCGATGGGGGGCTTCCTCGGCTACCGGCTGGCGCCGCGCCTGCGCACCTTCATCGACAGCCGCACCGAGCACTACGGCCTCGACGTCTTCGAGGACTACCTGGCCGCGCAGGAGCGGCGCGGGGGGAAGGCCGGCGAGGACCTCCTCGGGCTGCTCGACCGGCGCGGCGTCGACGTCTTCCACGGCACGGGGGCGCCCGGCGACCGCCACTACACCTCGGCCCACCTGGAGCGCGCACCGGGCTGGCTGCCCGTCTGGCGCACGGTGAAGGACGCCCTCTACCTGCGCCGCAACGAGAGCAACGCGGCGAACCTCGCCCGGGTGGAGGCCTGGTACCGGACCCAGCGCGTCCCCTTCGACGCCGAGCAGGGCGTCGACCCGGCGCGGGTGATCCGCGAGCGCCCCGAGTGGGCGCGCCGCTGGGGCTGGGTGCGCGGCCCGGCCGCCGACGCCCTGCTGCGCAGCCGCCCGGACGGCGAGCCCGAGCACCCCCGGGACCTCGCGCTGCGCGGCTGGAGCTACGCCCGGCTGGGCGCCTACGAGGAGGCGATCGCGGCCGAGCGCGCCCTCATCGCCCTCGACCCCGACGCGAGGCGGCCGCGCCAGCGACTCGTCTACGACCTGCTGCGACTCGACCGCCCGGTGCAGGCCCTCGTCGAGGCGCGCGCGCTGATGGCGCTCGCGCCCGAGGATCCGCGCTCCCGACTCCAGCTGCGCCTCGTGCGCGAGTACGTCGAGCGCAGCCGCCGGCCGCGGGACCCCTCGGCCCCGCCCGCCCAGGCGCTCCTCGGCCTGGTGGAGCTGAGCCGCCCCTGACGCCGCGGCGGCGCCCCCGAAGCGCCGCCGGCGCTGCGCTACCTACCCCGGCATGCCCGCAACGCCCCCGGAGGCGCCCGCCCGGCTCGAGTGGCTCGAGCGGCTCGCGCCCTTCGCGGTGGCGGCCCTCGCCCTCGTCGCCCTGGGCCTGCGCCTGCCGGGCTTCCTCGGGTTCTGGCTCAACCCCGACGAGGGCATCTACTACTCGGCGGCGAGCTGGCCCTCGTGGGAGCGGTTCGCGACCGAGGTCGCGAGCAACGCCCACCCACCGCTGTTCTTCCTGGTGGTGCGCGCCGCCGGGGCGCTGAGCCTCGACTTCGAGGCCTTGCGGGCACCCGCCCTGCTCTGCGGCGTGCTCGCGGTTCCCGCCCTCTACGCCGCGGCCCGCGCCCTGCTCGGCACGCCGACGGGGCTCGTCGCGGCGCTCCTGCTCGCGATCTCCCCCGGCGCCATCGCCCAGTCCCAGGTGATCCGGCCCTACACGCTCCAGCTCCTGGTGCTGGCCGTCGGGCTGTGGCTGCTGGCGCGCTTCGCCGGCCACGGCCGGCCCCGGGACGCCGTGGCCTGGGGTGCGCTGCTCGCCGTCGCCATCGCGATCCACTACGGCTCGTGGCTGTTCGCGGCGGCGGCGAGCGGCGCGGCGGGCCTGCTCTGGCTGGCCGGCGCCCTCGAGCGGCGGCGTCTCGTCACCCTGGCGGGCGTCCAGCTGCCCGCCCTCGCCGGGGTGCTCTGGCTGTGGTGGAGCCACGTGAACGCCACGCTGGTGGGAGGCGACCACCTGCGCTCGGCCCGCGCCACCTGGCTGCGGCCGTACTTCCACGCCGACCTCGCCGGCCTGCTCGAGGGCGGCGTGGGCGTGCTGCGCTACTGGATCGATCCCGCCTGGGACGCCCTCGCCGTGCTGCTCCTCGGGGTGGGGCTCGTCGCCGCGCTCCGCCGCCGCGCCCTGCTGCTGCCGGCCCTCGCCCTCTTCGGCGTCGCCGCCGCGGTGACGCTCTCGCTGGCGGCGGTGTTCCCCTTCGGCGAGTCCCGCCACTCGATCTGGCTCGCTCCGATCCTGCTGCCGGGGATCGCGCACGGCGTGGTCGCCGCGGCGACGGCGCCGGCACCCTGGCGCTGGGCCGCGCTCGCCGTGCTCGCCGGGCTGCTCGCCTACCCGGCTCCGCTGCGCAGCCTGGCGGGAACCGCGCAGCTCGACTCGCGGCGCCACCTGGAGGGCGTGGTGCCCCGGGCCAGCGTGGAGCGGGCCGGCGCCTTCCTGGCCGAGACCCGCGCGCGGCCCGGCGTGCTGCTGGTCGACGAGGAGACCTACTTCGTGCTGATGCCGCACTTCCACCCGGCGCGGCTCGCGATGCAGACCCTGGGGTCGGCCGACGCCCCGGCGCGCTGGGACCCGGCCAAGTTCGCCGGCAGCCACACCTTCGAGGACGCGGTGATCTCGCGCTTCCGCTGGGACCGGGTCGACGTGGTGGTGATCCACGCCTGGCGCATGCGCGGGAACCCGAAGCGCCCCCAGAGCGCGGACCACGTCTTCGACTACCTCCGCGCAGCGGACCGCGCCTTCCCGGACCTCGGCATCCGGCGCGGCCCCGAGGTGCGCCTGGCCTTCGGCGGCTGGGGGGCGCGCCTCTATGCGCCGCTGCCCGCCCTCGACCGCGCGCGGGGAGGCGGCTGCGTGGTGGAGCTGGAACGCGCGCGCGGCTTCGGGTGGGCGCGCCTGGATCCGACCCGCTGCCTGGCCCCGACCGCTCCCTGACCCTGCCCCCTTCAGCTCGCGGAGCCCGCCCGCGCCCTGGGACCCCGCCGCCCGCCATCGCCTATGCTGGAGCGTCATGGCCGCGGACCCCCAGGCGGGCGAGAAGCCCCTCGAGACGCTGCTGCGCACCCGGCGCGAGCGCGGCGAGGGCTTCCCGCGCATCGCCCTGCTGCTGTTCTCGGTCGCCGACGCCGCGCTGCTGCGCCGCAGCATCGAGGCGATCCCCGCCGCCCTCGACGACTGCATCGAGGAGCTCGTGGTGGTGCCCGAGCCCGGGGCCGGCGACCTCTCGTCGCCGCTCCGCGAGCTCGCACCCGAGCGACGGCTCGAGATCCGCATCCACCGCACCCCCGGCGAGCCCGGCGCCGGCGCGGCGCGCAAGTCGGCCTTCGAGTACGTGCTGCTCCGGGGCTTCGACTTCGCGGTGACGATGCGGGGCGACGGGCGCCACCCCGGCGAGGCCCTGCCGGAGCTGCTCCAGGCCGCCCTCGCGGAGCCCGGCGCGCTCGTGATCGCCACCCGGCGCATGCAGCGCGAGCGGCCCGAGGTGCGCCTGCCCCACTGGATCGCGCACCTCGCCGCCACCGCGGTCCAGAACCGGCTGCTGGGCCTGCGCCTCGGCGACTACCACTCGGGCTTCCGCGTGTACGCGGCCCGCGCCCTGCGCGCGATCCCGTTCCAGCTGAACGCCGACGACCGCGTCTTCGACATGCAGACCTTGGTCCAGTGCCGGGCCCTGGGCGCACCCGTGGTCGAGGTGCCGCTCCCGCCGAGCTGGAAGGAGTACCCCTCCAGCCCGCGCGGGCTCCTCCACGTGCTGCGCTTCACCGCCGCCGCCCTCGACTACCGGCTCCACCAGCTCCACCTCACGCGCAGCGGCAGCTACTTCGTCGAGCCCGACGTCCACTACACGCTCAAGCGGAGCCCGACCGGCTCCCACATGCAGATCGTGGACGCCATCGAGCCGGGCAGCCGGGTGCTCGACCTGGGCTGCTCCCAGGGGCTGCTGGCGCGGCCGCTGCGCCAGAAGGGCGTCGAGGTGACGGGGGTGGACCTCGAGGCGCCGCGCCGGCTCACCGAGGACCTGCACGCCTTCCACCAGCGCGACCTCGAGCAGCCCCTCGAGCTGCCCACGGGCCGCGTCTTCGACTACGTGATCTGCTCCGACGTGATCGAGCACCTGCGCAGCCGCACCGAGGTGCTGCGCGGGGTGCGGCGCTACCTCAAGCCCGAGGGGCGGCTGCTGATCTCGACCCCCAACGTGGCGCTCTGGTTCTACCGCCTCTCGCTCCTTGCCGGCCGCTTCGAGTACGGGCCCCGCGGCGTCCTGGACGAGACCCACGTCCACCTCTACACCCGCAGCAGCTTCCGGCGCGCCGTGGAGCAGGCCGGCTTCCGCATCCTGCGCCAGCGCGTGACCGCCCTGCCCTTCGAGGTGGTGTTCGAGTCCACCGGGCGCAGCCGGCTGGTGCGCGGGATCGCCTCGGCCTACCACGCCCTGGCGCGGCTCTGGCCCTCCCTGTTCGCCTACCAGTTCCTCCTCGAGGCCGAGATCACCACCCTCGACGAGGAGTCGACGGAGCGACCCTGAGCCGCGCGGTGCGGGTCGGGCTCGGGTGCCTGGCGGCGCTGATCGCCTGTGCGGGCGAGGGGCCCGCCGCGCCCCCGCACCTCGTCCTGGTCGTCGTCGACACCCTGCGCGCCGACCGCCTCGGCGCCTACGGACACGACCGTCCCACCTCGCCGAGCTTCGACGGTCTCGCCGCCGAGGGCGTCCTCTTCACCCGCGCCTTCGCACCCAGCTCCTGGACGAAGCCCTCGGTGGGATCGCTCTTCACGTCGCGGCTCTCCTCCGAGCACGGCATCGCGCGGCTCGGCGACGGCCTCGACGACGCGGTGCCCGTGCTGGCCGAGCTACTGCGCGACGCCGGCTACCACACCATCGCGGTCTCGGGGAACCCGATCCAGGTCGCCGAGCGCTTCGGCTTCGCGCGGGGCTTCGACGTCTTCGAGCCGCTGATGATGCCGGCGCCGGCGGGGGCCTTCCTCGACACCCTGGAGATCGAGCTGGGGGGGCGCCGCCAGAGCCTCCGCCTTCCGCGGGCGCGTGAGGTGAACCAGCGGCTGCTGCGCCGACTGCCCGCCGAGACCACGCGCCCCCTGTTCCTGTACGTCCACTACGTGGACCCCCACACCCCCTACGCACCGACGCGCCCCTTCCGGGAGACCTTCCGCCGGGACGCGGGCGAGCGCCCCGACGGCGTCAGCACCGATGCCCTGATCGAGATGGCGAGGACCGGGCGCGAGCCCGATGCCGAGGAGCGCCGCTGGCTCTTCGACCTGTACGACGCCGAGGTGGCACAGGTGGACGCGGCCCTCGGCGAGCTGCTGGCGGAGCTCGAGCGCCGCGGCCTCGCCCGCAACGCCGTCGTGGTGGTGACTGCGGACCACGGCGAGGAGTTCGGCGACCACGGCGGCTGGGGCCACGGCCTGACCCTCCACGACGAGGTGCTGCGAGCGCCCCTCGCTCTGCGCGACTTCCGGCGCCCCGGCGTCGGGGCGCGGCGCGACGAGGCCGTGGACCTGCTCGACGTCCCGACCACCCTGCTCGCCCTGGCGGGGGTCGAGGCCGCGCCCGGCATGCGCGGCCGGAACCTGCTCGCCGAGGGGGCGCTCCCCGAGCGCGACCTCGTGCTGGAGCTCCTGAAGGGGCGCAGCCAGCACCGCCGGGCGCTGCTCCGGGGCCCGTGGAAGCTCCTGGTCCACACGGACGGGAGCCACACCTGGTACCGGCTGGATCGCGATCCCGGCGAGCGGGAGCCGCTCGGGCCCGCGGACCCGCGGGTGCCGGAGGCGCTTTCCCTCGAGCTCTCGCGCGTCGAGGCGAGCCTGCCCGACCCCCGCGGGTTGCCGGAGCCCTCGCTGGACGCCGGGACGCGGGACGCGCTCGAGGCTCTCGGCTACCTGCGCTGACGTCGGACCCCTGCCATCGCCCTCCATCGCCCTCCAAACGGGGCCCCGTTGCGCCGGGGGTGGTGCAGAAAATCCTTGACACGGCGGTGTGATATCGCCCAATTTGCGAGGTCGAGAGGCGGCGGAGCAGCGACCTCTCCTCTCCAGGGCGCCCGAGGGTTCAGGCGCCGCACGCCCTTCCCCCAGGCGCCCTGCAACAATGAGCCCGGCCGCGTCGGCCGGGAAAGCAGCCGGCAACGCGAGCCGACGGGCTCTCGTCCGGTCTGGGGGATCTCCGTGAACCAGCGCGCCCGCTCCTCGCTCGCGGCTCTCGTCGCCGTCTCCGTCCTCGGTCTGCTCGGCATGCCCTGCGGCACGCCGGACCCGAGGGTCGTCATCGCGACCCCGGACCACGGCATCTTCACCACGGCGACGAGCGTGTCCGTTGCCGGTGTCGTGCTGAACCCGCGAGCCGACGGCACGCTGCGCGTGAACGGCGTCGTCACCCCCGTGGGCGGCGGCGGCTCCTTCTCGGCGACGGTGAACCTCACCGACATCGTGAACCCGATCCTGGTCCGGTACACCTACGGCTTCGCCAACAAGGACGTGCGCGACCGCGTCACCGTCTTCCAGGGCGAGTCGATCGCCGACGGCGCCTTCTCCCCCATGGGCGTCGCCCTGCGGCTCAACGACTCGGGCCTCGACGAGGCCCAGTCGATCGTCCAGTCGGGCATCAGCATCGATCTCGCCACCCTGGTGCCCGTGGGCCTCTTCCTGCTCACCGTCGAAGCGGTGTGGGACTTCGACATCTCGGTCCGCAACCCGGCGCCGTCGTTCAGCCAGCCCTTCGGCCTCGACATCGACGCCCTGTCCAACGGCAACGTGGCGGCCAACATCGACCTCAACAACGTGGTCGTGAACGTCTTCCTCGACGGCCAGGGCTTCCTGGCTCCGAACTGCGACGGTCGCATCACCAGCAGCCTGGTCGAGGTGGACGGCGTCTACGACCTCCAGGCCGACGCCGGCGATCCCAGCCTGATCGACGTCGTCCAGCAGGGGAACCTCAGCTTCGGCGGGACCGGCTTCGACTTCGAGATCACCTCGGGCTTCCTGTGCGAGGTGGCGCAGTTCTTCGGGATCATCGAGAGCGACGTCACCGCCGAGGTGCAGGGAGCCCTCGCCGGCTTCCTGAACGATCCGGACGGCTCCGGGCCCCTCGACGGCCCCATCGCCGACGAGGTCGAGCTGGCCCTGGCCGAGATCGAGATCTCGGGCCCCCTCGGCCAGGCCGTCGGCGTGAGCCTCGAGACGCCGCTCTTCGACGTGTTCGAGGACGTCGAGGGCCTCACCCTCGACTCCGACGCACGCATCACGGCCTCCATGCCCGACCCCATGGCGGTGGATCTCACGGCCTCCTACCACATCCCGGAGCCCTTCCCGTCCTTCGCCCACTGCGTCGGCGGGAGCAACGACGGCAACGCCTGCGACGTGGACGCGAACTGTCCCGGCGGCACCTGCGAGGCGCTCAGTCCGGGCGCGCTCCCCTACGAGCTCGCGATCTCCCTCTCCACCTCGGCCTTCAACCAGCTCCTCAAGGCCGAGATCGAGAGCGGCCTGTTGATCCAGAACATCAACGAGATCGCGATCCCGCCCGTCATCCCGGACCCGGTGCCGCTCACCGCCGGCGTGCTGGCGTCGGTCATCCCCGAGTTCGGCACCGTGGACCCGGACGAGGCCCTCGTGCTCGAGCTGCGGCCGACCACGGCCCCGCTCATCACGGGCGCGCCCGGACCCCTGGGCGAGCTCGCGGAGATGCGCATCGCCCAGCTCCAGGTGAACATCCGGAACAACAACCTGAAGACGTACCTCCAGGGCGTGGTGGACCTGACCGTGGGGCTCGACATCACGTTCGCGGCCGGCGAGCTCTCCTTCACGCTCGGCGCCGTGGTGGCCCAGGAGATCAACGTCGACATCATCCGGGACAAGCTCGGCATCTTCGAGGCGACGGTGGAGAGCCTGCTCGAGGGCATCCTGCCCTCGGCCCTGCCGGATCTCCTGACCTCGCTCGAGTCGTTCCCGCTGCCGGACTTCCTGGGACTGCAGCTCGGCCTGGTGGAGGTGTCGAAGAACGGCGAGTACATCTCGCTGTTCCTGGACCTGACGCCCGCGCCCTAGCGGGCCGGCTCCCGCCGGTCGAGGATGCGCAGCCCGCCGACCCGGCTCTGCTCCCGGTAGCGCCGCTCGATGTAGCGGCCCAGCCGGGGCAGCTGCCGGCGCAGGCGGGCGCCCGCGCCCTGGTAGTCCTCGACCAGCAGCGGGCGGGTCGCCTCGAGCCGCGCCACCACCGCGTCCTGGTCCACGAGCCGTCGCAGGTCCTCGCCCGAGATGCCCTCGAAGCGGTTCAGGTAGAGGGCGAACTCGTGCTCCTCGAGGGGCGACACGCGCCCGCTGACGAAGTAGAGCAGGTGCTGGCCCGAGAGCACGACGACGTCGCGCTCGCGGTGGCGGTCGGAGAGCAGCGCGGCGGCGAGGGCCACGTGGTCGCGGTGCATGGCGCCGGGCACGCGGATCCCGCTGGCCCGCTGGGGGAGCGGGCGCCCGCGCAGGGCGGCGTAGTCGCGCTGGATCAGGACGAAGGGCACCGCGAGGAAGAGCCCCACCGCGACGGCCAGGGTCGCGAGGTAGATCGTCCGGCTGCGGGCGAGCCCCGCGGCGAAGGGCCGGGCCAGCAGGAGGCCCAGGGCGGGGAGGAAGACCGGCAGGCTGGTGTAGGCGTGGGCCCAGTCCGCCGCGGGGTAGAGGTAGAGCAGCCCACTGGCGGCGAGGAGGAGCACGAGCAGCTCGCGCTCGCCGAGACGCGCTCCGCCGCGTAGCCAGGTCGCCAGGGCGAGCCACGTGACGACGTGGGGGAGCAGCGGAAACAGCCCCGAGACCAGGCCCGAGAAGGCCTCCTCTCGCAGGAACGCGACGCTCGCCAGCGCGAGACCCCCGAGCGAGAGCCCGCCCACGCCGGCGCGAAGCCGCGGGGGCCGGGACGAGACGCCCGCGCCCGCGGCGCCGAGCAGGCAGGCGACCCAGAGCACGGCCAGGGACCCCGGTGCCTCCAGGGGAACGAACCAGCGGATCAGCGCGGGCATCTCGGTCACCGTGTCCGCCACCAGGGCGGGCAGCGCGCCCTGCCCCGCGTAGAAGAGCGCGTAGGCGGCCGGAGCCACCACCAGGCCGGCGGCGAGGCCCAGCAGCTCCGTGGCCGAGGCGGCGCGCTCCCGGGGGTCCGGCGGCGTTCGCCACTCCCGGAGCCCCACCGCGGCGCAGCACAGCAGCCACGGCCCGGCCAGCAGGGCCGCGTTTCCGAGCGTGGAGCCCCGCAGGTAGTAGACCGGCAAGGCCACGCAGGCCACGAACGCGGCTCCGCGCAGCACGGCGGCGGCGCGGGCCTGGAGCGCCCCGGGCGGAGCCCCGTCGGCGCCGGGCCGGGAGCGGGCCAGCGAGAGCAGCGCGAGGGCCAGGGCCGGGAACAGCCCGTTGGTCTGCTTGAAGGTCGCGGCCGTCCCGATCGCCAGGCCCGCCAGCCACCAGGCGGCCCTCGGCCGGCGCGGGAGGGCCAGGGGCAGGAGCATCCCCGCCAGCGCGAGCGGCAGGCCGTAGTAGCTCGCGTAGGGAGTGTTCAGGTGCGCGGCCGGCCAGCCCCACACGGCCGCGAGGAGCAGCGCCAGCCCGAGCGCCACCGGCAGCGGCGCCACCGCCCGCGCCGCGAGGAAGACGAGCCCGACCATGGCGGCCTTGAGCCCGACCATCAGGTTGCGGAGCACGGCGAGGTCGACGCCGAAGCGCTCGAAGAGCGCGGCGTTCACGAAGAAGAGCGAGGGTCCGTAGAGGTGGCGGAAGTCCCGGTAGGGCAGCGCGCCCTCGGAGACGCGCCAGGCCGGGTACACGATCTGGCCCTCGTCCACCCAGTCCACGCTGAGCCGGGAGCCGCGCGACAGGTGGAGCGCGGACCCGACGACCACGGCGAGGACCAGCAGCGCACCGAGCGGCACGCTCCGCCTCAAGGAGCGCCTCGCGGCACGAGGACGAACCAGCGCAGCTCACCGCGGTGGATCGGCTCGTCCCATTCCTGACCCGGCAGCTTCTCGTAGTTCCGCTCCACCCAGGCCGTGACCCGCGGCGCCGTCGCCTTGTGGGAGCGGGAGCGCATGCGATCGAAGGCGCGCACGGGCCAGACCACGGCGGCGGGAGGATCGGAGCGGAGCCGGGCCAGGAAGCGGCGCTCCTCGGCGTCGTCGAAGAAGGTGCCGGGCATGATCAGGTCCCGGTGGCCCGGGCCCAGGCGACCCGTCAACACGTGGAACATGGGCGTCGCCGACAGGTTGAGGATCCGATCGTCGGGCTGCGTGGCCTCCTCGATGAGACGGACCACGCGGTCGATGTTCTCCACGTGGAAGCGGGGCTGCATGAGGATCGTCCCGCCCACGCTCTCGAGGGGCCAGCCGCCGCGCACCCGCAGCCGGCTGGACTCGTCCACGCCCAGCAGGAAGATCCAGCTCCCCAGCAACGCCGCGCCGAGCCCGTGGGCCGAGACCGATCGCCAGCCGAAGCCCGCCCCGCCGCTCCCGTCGCCGGGCCAGAGAGCGGTGAAGAGCCAGGCCGACAGGTGGGCGAACACGAGGCAGACCGGAGCGATCACCGAGTCCAGGTGGGCCTCGTCCGAGCGACCGGTGGAGCGGACGAAGAAGACGGCGCCGAAGACCACCACGGCGGTGAGCAGCCCGTGGCGGAAGGGCTCGCCGCGGCGCCTCGCCCGCACCCAGAGCGCCGCCAGGACGGCGAGGTAGCCGAAGTACAGCACCCAGATCAGCCGGAACTGGAGCGCCACGAAGAACCGGTAGATGGGGATGCGGCCCCCATCCGACGGCCAGCGGATCTCCGGCAGCGGGAGCGCCTGGAGCATCTCGAGCGGGTGGAGGATGACCTCCTGCCAGAGCCGTCCCAGCCCGACGCCCGCCGCGAAGTAGGCCAGCACGGGGACGACGACGATCGCCAGCCCGCCGCTGAAGCGCAGGCCGTCCTGGATGCAGCGACGGAAGCTCGGGCTGGCGGCGAGGAGCGCCACCGCGATCCCACAGCTCGCCGAGAACGCCGGCGTCACCCGGAAGGTGAGCGCCACGCCCATCCACGCGCCCGACACCCACATCCAGAGCGCGGAGCCTCCGCGCAGGCGCCGGTCGTAGGCGAGGAGCGCCAGCACCACGAGGATCAGGTAGCGGTAGCCGAACAGGAGGTGGCCGAGGTGGCTGCGCGGCGCCGCCAGGGCCACCAGCAGCCCGGCGAGCAGGGCGAAGGGCTCGGGCATGAGCCGCCGGGCCAGGAAGTAGACGCCGGCGCACAGGGCGACCGCGAAGACCGAGTACAGGAGCCGGGCCAGGATGAATCCCGGTGGATCGAGCCACCAGGAGAGCCACCCGATCCAGACGTGGCCCGGAGGAAAGACCCAGAGCACGTCGTCGTAGAGGCGACCGCCGGCGTGGAGCTGCATGCCGGCGTAGAGCGGCCAGGACTCGTCCATCCGGTTCAGGCTGTGGACGAGGAAGAGCGACTCGTAGGCGACGCTCACGCACAGGACGACGAGCAGGCGCCCGAGCCAGGGCGAGCTTCCCGCATCGGCGAGGGTGCTGTGGAGAGGGCGCCGCATCGAGGTTCCCGAACGGTGGAGGAGGACCGGGCCCGCCCTTGATACCCCAGGCACCGGGTGCGGCCCAGCCGGAAGACCGGCTCCTCAGCGCACGCGCCCGGGCCCTGCGCGGGGCAGCATGACGAGCCAGCGATGCTCGCCGGGCTGGATCGGCCGAGGCCACGTCTGGCCGGGCACGAACTCGTAGCGCTCCTTCACCCAGGCGGTCAGCTTCGGGGCCGTGACCTCCACGGAGCGCGACGGCATGCGGTCGAAGGCGCGCACCGGCCAGATCACCGCGTCGGGAGGCGCGGCCTCCAGCCGCTCCACGAACGCCCCCTCTTCGCCCTCGTCGAGGAACGTCCCCGGCATCAGCAGGTCGCGATGGCCCGGGCCCGGCCGGCGGGTCAGCACGTGGAACAGCGGCGAAGGTGACAGGTTCAGCACCACGCCGCCCGGCGGCGTCACCCGCGCCAGCAGCTCCACGGTCCGGTCGATGTTCTCGGCCTTGTGGGCGCGCCGGAGCCGGGTCTCCGGCGCGCTGCGCAGCGCGTTGTGGCCCCGCACCTCCGGCCGCACCATGACGTCCGTCCCGAGCAGGTAGACCCAGGCGGCCAGGAGGCCCGCCGCGCACGCCCACGCCGCCCGCGGGCGCCAGCCGCGCTCCCCCTCCGCTCCGCCCGGAAGGACGGCGGCGAAGAGCCAGGCCGAGAGGTGGGCGAAGAGCAGGCAGGCGGGCGGGATCACGGAGTCGAGGTGGGGCTCGTCGGAGCGGGTCAGGGAGCGCAGGAAGAACACGGCGCCGAGGACCGTGACCGCGGTCAGCAGGCCGTGCTCGAAGGGCCGGCCCGCGCGGCGGGCGCGCACCCAGCTGACCAGCAGCGCGACCGCGTAGCCGAGGTAGAGCCCCCAGACGAGCCGGAACTGCAGGCTGACGAAGGCGTCCCAGACCGCCGCTCGCCGGAGGCTCCCGGGCCAGGCCAGCTCCGGCAGGGGCTGGGACTGGAGCAGCGCCAGCAGCGCGGGGTGGGCGATCACCTCCTGCCAGAGGCGACCGAGCCCCACGCTGATGGCGAACCAGGCCAGGACCGGAGCCACGACGATCCCGAGGCCGCCGCCGAAGCGCAGCCCGTCCTCGAGGCAACGCCGCCAGCTGGGGCTGGCGGCGACGAGCGCCACCGCGATGCCGCAGCTCGCCGAGAAGGCCGGCGTCACCCGGAAGACCAGCGCGAGGCCCATGAGGGCGCCCGCCCCCCACATCCAGCGCGCGCTGCCGCCCCGCAGCCGCCGGTCGTAGGCGAGCAGGGGCAGCAGCGCGAGGATCAGGTAGCGGTAGCCGAACAGCATCTGGCCGAGGTGCGATCGCGGAGCCGCCAGGGCGACGAGCGCCCCGGCCAGCAGCGCGAAGGGCTCGGGCATGAGGCGCCGCGCCAGGAGGTAGATGCCGCCGCTCAGCGCCACGCAGAACGCCGCATACACGCAGCGGGTGAGGAGCAGGCCCGGCGGGTCGAGCCACCAGGCCAGCCACGCGGTCCAGACGTGGCCCGGAGGGAACACCCAGAAGACGTCGTCGTACAGCACGCCGCCCGCATGCAGCCGCATCGCGGCGTAGAGGGGCCAGGCCTCGTCCATGCGGTTGATGCTGTGCCCGACGAAGAGCAGCTCGAAGGCGGCGCTCACGCAGAGCAGCGCCACCAGGCGGGCCACCCAGGGGCTTCCGGTCGCGTCGGGGAGCGAGGTGCGCAGCAGCCTCGGGAGCTCAGCCACCGGACGCCCATGCCAGGCAGGCCGCGGTCATGTCGGCCACCGTGCCGATCGGGTAGAAGAACAGCAGCCAGCCGTAGCTGACCCAGCCGTAGCAGACGGCCCAGCGGAGCCCGCGCATCGGCCCGCCGGCCTCGAGCCACGCCGGCCGCGCCCGACGCACGCCGGCCTCGAGGGCCAGCCCGAGGCCGTGCCAGAGGCCCCACAGCGCGAAGTTCCAGGCCGCGCCGTGCCACAGGCCACACAGCACCATGGCGATCAGCAGGTTGGCGCCCCGGCGGGTGCGGTTGCCGCCCAGGGGCACGTAGACGTAGTCCCGGATCCAGGTGCTGAGGCTCATGTGCCAGCGGCGCCAGAACTCGCGCAGGCTGGTCGAGAAGTACGGGCGGTCGAAGTTCTCGGGGATGCGCAGGCCCAGCATGCGGGCGAGGCCGATCGCCATGTCGGAGTAGCCGGCGAAGTCGTAGTAGATGCGGAAGCCCTGGAGCACGGCCAGGGAGCCCACGACGGGCGGCGTCCAGTGGGGCACCTCCTCCAGGATCACGATCAGCTCCACCAGCAGGTCGGCGATGCAGACCTTCTTGAAGAGCCCGCGGATCACGCGGCGCGCCCCGTCGAGGACCTCGTCGACCCCCGGGTTGCGCAGGCCTTCCAGCTGGGGGACGAAGTCGTTGAAGCGCTTGATGGGGCCCGAGGCCAGGGAGGGGAAGAAGATCGCGAAGACGCCGAAGTGGAAGGGGTTGCGGATCGGTGCGCGGCCGTGCACCCGGACCTCGTAGAGGTAGTGGACGAACTCGAAGGTGAAGAACGAGATGGCGAGGGGCGCGACGGGGGCCGTCCAGCTCGAGAGACCGGCGGCCCAGGGGCGGAGATCGAGCCAGCCGAGCAGGCCCGCGAGGCTCCCGGCGCCGAACTCCGAGTACTTGTAGAACGCCAACGCGCCCACCAGGGTGACGCAAGCCGCTACGAAGGCGCCGCGCCGGACGCCGGTCGCGATCCCGATCCCCACCGCGTAGGTGATCACGGCCAGCACCAGGATGGGCGCCATCCCGGCGGGCCCGGCGAAGTGCCAGTGGAAGACCGCGCTCGCGGCGAGCAGCCAGTAGAGCTTCGCCCGGGACGGACACAGCCAGTACCCCGGCAGCGCCACGGCGGCGAAGATCCAGAACCAGGTGTCCAGGAAGATCATCGCGTCGGGCCGGTCTCGCGGTCCGTCGTCACCGCCGCCTGCGGGCGAGCAGCACGTCCCGTAGCGGGGCCTCCAGGAGGTCCGCGACGCCCCGCTGTCCACGCGGGCCGAGGTGCAGGGAGTCGACGAACAGGGAGGCGTCGAAGCGGTCCTGGAGGTCCACCAGGCGGAAGCCGAGCCGCGCCGTCTCCGCCCGCAGCCAGCGCCGATACGCCGCGAGCTCGCGCGTCGGGTAGCGGACGTTGTGGCAGGCGCCACGGGGCTCGCGAGCCACCGGCCAGTTCACCACGACGACCTCGGCCCCGGTCCGGCGCCCCGCCTCCCCGAGGAAGGCGAGCAGGCTCCAGTCCCGCCACCCGCCGAAGTCGCGCTCGAAGCGCTCCTCCACCGCTCTGCAGTCGTAGCGGTCCCGGCGGGACTCGATGCGGACGGGGCTGTCCGGCAGGTCCGGGAACCAGCGTCGGCGCGCATGCAGCCCGAGCTCGCGGGCGCCCTCGCGGAGGTAGAGCCCGAGCTGGCGGAAGTTGCGCCAGGGGGTCGCGGCCCCTGCATAGGCGTCGCGGTAGCGGTCGATGGGCTCGACGAGTCCGGCCGGCTCCCGGGCGGCGAGACGCCGCACGCCGCCGGTGTTCGCATCGAAGAACGCGACGAGCGGCGGGTAGGCGTTCGGCGCGACGTGGTAGTAGTCGGCCAGGGTGGTGCCGTAGACGATGACGTCGGGGCGGTAGCGCAGCGCCTCGCTCAGGATCACCGCATCCTTCACCTGGTAGGTGAACGGGAAGGCCAGGTTGTAGAGATGGGCCGGCGTGCCCTGGCGGGCGAAGCGCCGGTTCAGGAGGCCGACGGCGGTGTGCTCCGCGGGGAGCGGGAACCCGAAGATGCCGCTGTTGCCGAACACGAGGACGCGCAGCTCTCCGGGGCGGCGCGCCGGACGCCGGCAGACCTCGTGCTGGCGCAGCAGCAGACCGAGCCAGAGCACCCTCGCCTCGCCGATGCGGGCCAGGCGCTGGCCGCCCTCGAACAGCGGCGGAAGGCAGGTCTCGCCGCGGGCGGCGCCCGGGCCCGCCACCAGGAAGCCCCCCAGCAGGAGCCCGATGCGCAGCGTTCTAGAACGCCACGTAGATGAACTGGGGCGCATCGTTGTTCCACAGGGCGAGGACCGCCGCGAGCATCGCCCCGTAGAGCAGCCAGGTGCCGGCCTGACGGAGTCTGCGCGGCCAGCTCGAGCCCGGGTCGGCTCCGGAGTCGGGTTCGGGCGTCACGGGGCGCAAGCCTACCACGCGAACCCCCCGGGGCGGGCGCCATCCTCGCGCGATCTTCGCCGCCGGCGGCAATCGGCCCGTGGCCACGCCGGGCTGGCCCGCCTTCCTGCCGATCCGCTGCGGCTCGCCGGGCCCCGACCGCGCACGTCGCGGTAGCGCGGGGCGGCTCGCCTCTGCCATGATGGTGCGCCGAGGAGCGCGCGCCGTGCGGATGCTGGACGAGAAGCGACTGGAGACCCTGGCCGACGAGCTGCGCGAGTCCTTCGCGAGCGCGGCGCCCTTCCCCCACGTCGTGATCGACGACTTCCTCCCCACCGCGGTCGCCGAGAAGACCCTGAAGGACTTCGAGGAGACCCAGGCGGGCTGGAAGCACTACCACCACTACAACGAGCGCAAGCTCGCCCTCACCGACGTCGAGAAGATGCCGGCCCACACCCGGGCGCTGATCGATGAGCTCCAGTCGCCCGTGATGCTGGACTTCGTGGGCCGGCTGGCGGGCATCGAGGGCCTGCTCGCCGACCCGGACCTCGAGGGCGCGGGCATGCACCTCGTGCAGCCGGGCGGCTTCCTCAACATCCACACCGACTTCCGCACCCACACCAAGCGGCGCAGCTGGCGGCGCCAGATCAACCTGCTGCTCTACTTCAACAAGGACTGGCAGCCGGACTGGCAGGGCAACCTCGAGCTCTGGGACGCCGACATGACGCGCTGCGTCCGATCCGCGGCGCCGGAGTTCAACCGCTGCATACTCTTCGCCACGGTCCCCGACTCCTTCCACGGCCACCCCCACAAGCTCGCCTGCCCCGAGGGCGAGAGCCGCAAGGGCCTCCTGCTCTACTACTACACCGACGAGGGCCACGAGCTGGAGAACTCCTCCACGGACTACCGCGCGCTCCCCGGGGCCTCGGCGAAGGAGCGGCTCCTGGTGGCGATGGATCGCCTCGCGCTCCGGGTCTACACCGGGGTGAAGCGCCGGACGAAGCTCTCGGACCAGGCCATCGACCGCATCCTGAAGCGCTTCTGAGCCCCGGGCTGCTCGTCGCCGGGGCGAAGCTGCCGGTGGACGACGGGTTCGCAGGCACGGCTCAAGGCGGCCCCGCGTCCATCCGATCGGTGCGCCGATGGAGGCAATTCCCCCCATTGCCTGGGCCGCCGGTGCGACCGTTCTCGCCGTCGCCCTGCTCGGCCTCTTGGCCCGCCGGCTGCGCGGCCGGGGCGACGTCGTGGTCGTGGTCGACTACGCCTCCCCGCGCAGCGGCTGCTTCGACGTGCGCCTCGCCCGGCGGCGCGAGCGGCGCCTGCGCGGCGAGGGCGACGAGCCCGGGGAGCCGCCGGCCTCGAGCCGCCTCGAGCGCAACGCCATCGCGCGCGAGACCCACTTCCGCGGCGTGCCCGCGCGCAGCTACTTCGTCCAGCTGAGCGGCCGCTTCGAGCGCGCCGCCGAAGGCGGCGGCGTGCGCACCGAGCGCGTAGCCCTCGAGGAGGAGATCCGCGTGGCGCGGGGCCGCACCGCCCGGGTCTCCTTCGACCTGCGCCCGAAGCTGTGCGCGGTCGAGATCCTCGTGGTGCGCGGCGGCCGACCCGCCCGCACCGCTCGCGTGGCCCTCGACGGCGACCCCACCTCGCTGCGTCTCGCCCGGGAGGGCGTGGTGCGCCTCGATCTCGGACCGGGGCTGCACCGCATCCTGGCCGGAGCCGAGGACTGCGCGGCGGAGCGCAGCCTCGAGATCGAGGACCTCGCCCCGCGACGCCTCGAGATCGACCTCGACGAGCCGACGGGCCGCGTCTTCACCGAGTGCCGCGCCGCCGTCGAGCCCTTCCTGCGTGGCGATCTCTCCGTGGCGGCCACGGCGCTCGAGCGCGCCGGCCAGGCCGAGCGCGCCAACCTGCTCGCGGCCCGCTTCCACCGCCTGCGCGGCGCCTCGGACGAGGCGGCCGAGCGCTTCGAGTCCGCCGGGCGCTGGATCGAGGCCGCCGAGCTGCGCGCCGAGCGCGGCGAGCTCGACCACGCGGGGGAGCTCTTCGAGCGCGCCGGCGACCTGTCGCGCGCCGCCGAGATGTACAACGCCGGAGGCGACCTGATCCGCGCGGGCTGCGCCTACGAGGAGGCCGGCGACCTCGAGGCCGCCGCGGTCTGCTACCGCGAGGCCGGCGAGAAGGAGCGCGTGGCCGCGGTGCTCGAGAAGCTCGGCGCCAGCTTCGAGGCCGCCGTCCTCGCCCAGGAGCTGGGCGACGAGGGGCGCGCCGTGCGGAACTTCCAGCAGGTCCCCGGCCAGCACCCCGAGTACGCGCGCTGCTGCCGGGCCCTCGCCGACATCTTCCTCGGCCAGGGCCGGCACGAGCTCGCCGTCCAGAAGGCCGACGAGGCCATGACCTTCGCGCGTCCGGAGCGCGCCCCCGTCGAGACCGTGCTCTGGTACGCGAAGCTCCTCGACGACGCGGGCCGCCTGGAGCGGGCCCTCGAGGTGCTCGAGCGCCTGCGTCCGCGCCTCACGGACCCGAAGCCCGTGGAGGCGCGCATCCTCGACCTGCGCCAGCGCATCTCCGACGCCCGCAAGGCCGACAGCGCCACGGTGCCCGTGGCCGCGGCCTTCGGCGAGGGCAGCCGCTACCAGCTGCTCGACGAGATCGGCAGCGGCGGCATGGGGGTCGTGTACCGCGCCCGGGACCGCCGCCTGGGCCGGGAGGTCGCGCTCAAGCGCCTGCCCGACAAGCTGGAGGCGTCGCCCCAGGCCATCGACTTCTTCCTGCGCGAGGCCCGGGCGGCGGCCGCGCTCAACCACCCCAACATCGTCACCCTCTACGACGTCGACCAGGAGGGCGGCGCCTTCTTCCTCACCATGGAGCTGCTCCACGGACGCACCCTCACCCAGGTGCTGCGCAAGCTCGGCCGCCTCACCCCCGTGGCGGCGGCGCGCCTCGGTCTCCAGATCGCCGCCGGCCTCGGGTACGCCCACGGGCGGCGCATCGTGCACCGGGACATCAAGACCTCGAACCTGTTCTACACCCAGGAGAACGTGGTCAAGATCATGGACTTCGGCCTGGCCAAGATGCTGGAGGAGGTGCGCCGTGCCAACACCGTGATCGCCGGGACGCCCTACTACATGGCGCCGGAGCAGTCCGCCGGCGAGAGCGTCGACCATCGCGCCGACCTCTACGCCTTCGGCGTGACCCTCTTCGAGCTCGTCACCGGGCGCCGGCCCTTCCACGAGGGCGACGTGGCCTACCAGCACCGGCACGCGCCGGTCCCGGATCCTCGGGAGATCGTCCCGGAGCTGCCCCGTGAGTTCGCGGAGCTGATCCTCGCGCTGATGGCCAAGCGCCCGGACGACCGCCCCTGCCGCGCCGAGGACGCCGCGGCCCGCCTCGAGCCGCTCGCCCGCAGCATCGAGAGCTAGGCCTCCACCCCCACGAACGGGGACTCCGGACGGCTCGTTGCCGAGCCCGTGGACTCGCGGCAGCCTCGACCCCCATGGGTGCGCGGCCCCGCATCGACTCCATCGACCTGCTGCGCGGGCTCGTGATGGTCGTGATGGCGCTCGACCACACGCGGGACTTCTTCGGCGGAAGCTCGATGGACCCGCGCGACGTGGGCCAGCCCGCCCTCTTCCTCACCCGCTGGGTCACCCACTTCTGCGCGCCGGTGTTCGTGCTGCTGGCCGGCACCTCGGCCTGGCTGTTCGGCTCGCGCGGCAAGTCCCGACGCGAGGTGAGCCGGTTCCTGTTGACCCGCGGCCTCTGGCTGGTGGCGCTGGAGTTCACCGTGGTGCGGCTGGGGTGGACGTTCAGCCTCGACTACGTGTTCGTCCCCGCCCAGGTGATCTGGGCGATCGGGTGCTCGATGCTGACCCTCTCCGCGCTGGTCTTCCTGCCGCGCTGGGCGATCGGCGCCTTCGGGCTCGTCCTGGTGGCCGGGCACAACGCGCTCGACCCGATCCGGGCCGACGACCTCGGCGCCGCGCGCTGGGCCTGGATGCTGCTCCACGAGTTCGGCCCCCTCGAGCCGCGGCCGGGCACCACCTTCTTCGTCGCCTACCCCCTCGTGCCCTGGGTGGGCGTGATCGCGCTGGGCTACTGGGTCGGGCCGGCCTTCCTGCGGGACGAGGACGAGCGCCGACGCATCCTGCTCGCCCTCGGCCTCGGCGCCTGCACGCTCTTCGGCCTGCTGCGGGCCACGAACCTCTACGGGGACCCGACCCCCTGGACCGCCCAGGGCGACGTCACCACCACCCTGCTCTCCTTCGTGAACTGCGAGAAGTATCCGCCCTCCCTGCTGTTCCTGCTGATGACCCTGGGCCCCTCGCTGGCCCTCCTCCCGCTGCTCGAGGGCGTGCGCGGCCCGCTCGCCCGCAGCCTGGTCACCATCGGGCGCGTTCCATTGCTCTACTACGTCGCCCACGTGCCGCTCATCCACGCGCTGGCCGTGGGGTTCGCCCAGGTGCTGTACGCCGACGCGGCCTGGCTGTTCGGCGGCTTCCCGCCCTTCGCCAAGCCCGACGCCTACGGGTTCGCCCTGCCCTGGGTCTATGCGGTCTGGCTCGGCGTGGTCGTGGCGCTGCTGCCGCTGTGCCACTGGTTCGCCGGCGTGAAGCAGCGCCGCTCCGAGTGGTGGCTCAGCTACCTCTAGGCCCGCCCGCCGCCGGGTCGCTCGCCTACTCCAGGTAGCCGAGGGCACGCAGTCGCTCGGCGTCCTCGGGGGTGAGCGTGGAGGGGGGCGTCTCCTCGGCCGCCAGCTCCGCGGCGAGCTCGTCCATGCGCCGCGCGTGGGCGGCGACGCGCTCGGGATGCTCGGCGGCCACGTCCTGGCGCTCCGCGGGATCGCGACCCAGGTCGACCAGCCGCAGGCGCCCGCTCGCCCGGTCGCGAAAGCTCTTCCAGCGCCCGCGGCGATAGGTCTGCCAGTCCCGCTCCGAGAGGAACTGCTCGTCGGGCGCCAGCAGCTCCGCCTCGTCGGGAGCGCCGCCGGCGAGCTCGACGATCAGTCGGGTGAGGTCGTCGCTGCGCAGGGGCTGGCCGGGATCCCGGTCCACCGGTGGCGCGATCACCAGGGGGACCCACAGCACCTCCTCGAAGGACGGATTGCCGAAGTGCTTGGGGTGCCCCTCCACGAGGTGCCGCTCACCGAGCCGCTCGCCGTGGTCGGAGGTGAGCACCACCCGCGCTCCCTCCAGCAGCCCCTCCTCTTCCAGGATCCCGAGCAGCGCGCCGAGGTCCCGGTCCATCCACTCCACGGACCGCGCGTAGGGGATGCGCCGCCGGCCGTAGTCGTGGACGTCCACGTAGTGGACGTAGAGGAACAGGCGGTCGCCGGGCCGCTCGGCCAGCACCCGGCGCACCGCCGCGTTGGCGCGCGACGCGTTGCGGAGCTCGGGGTCCCGGGTGTCGCCGCCGATCTCCTCCCAGCGATCGAAGCCGCGGTCGAAGCCGGCGGGCCGGAACAGCAGCGCGTTGGTGACGACGCCGGCCGTCCAGTAGCCGGCGGCGCGGATCGACTCGGCGAGGGTGCGCGCGCTCGCGGGAACGCAGCGGGCGCCGGCCCCGGTGGCCAGGCGCCGCAGGCCGCACCAGTTCTCGCCGGTCCACTCGAGCGCCCGCTCCCGGCTGCCGGTCTCGAGGCTCGGGACCCGGCCGGTGAAGAGCGACGCCATCGACATGCTGGTCTGGTGGTAGGAGGCCCGGAAGCGCGTGAAGACC
Organism: Myxococcota bacterium; assembly: GCA_028277885.1. Classification (GTDB taxonomy): domain Bacteria; phylum Myxococcota_A; class UBA9160; order UBA9160; family UBA6930; genus JANQFK01. The sequence continues at coordinate 172,013 of JANQFK010000022.1, read as the reverse complement.
TGACCGCGCTCGGCCAGGGCGGCGATCCGGGGGGTCTCGACGTCGGCGCCGTAGGGGGAGAGGTGGTCCGCACGCAGGGTGTCGACCACGACGAGCACGATCCGCTCGGCCGGGGCCGCCGCCGGTGTGACGGCCCGGGCGCCCGGGTCCGCGGGCTCCCCGCGCTCGCAGCCCCCGAGCCCGACCAGGACCGTCAGCCCGATCAGCGTCGCCGTGCGCCGCATCCGCCTTCGTCGCGCCTCCGCTCGCTCCCCGGGGAGGCGCCAGTCTGCACCGCGGCCCGCGGGACGTCCAGACGCCATGGCTCGGAGGCGACGGCTCAGAAGCGGCCGAGAACGGGCTCCCGGCGCGCGAGGGGCTTGGCGAGGAGGATCTGCTGGCTCGCCACGTAGCGCTCCCAGAAGGACCCCTCGCAGGAGCCCAGGTAGAAGTCCCAGAGCCGCAGGAAGCGCTCGTCGAACCCGAGCGCGCGCACCCGGTCGAGCCGGGAGAGGAAGCGCTTGCGCCAGCGGCGCAGGGTCTCGGCGTAGTGGGGGCTCAGGTCCTCGACGTGCTCGACCCGCAGGTCCGCGACCCGGGCCGACGAGCCCACCACGGCGCCGAGGGACACCAGCTGGCCGCCCGGAAACACGTAGCGCTTGATGAAGTCGACGGAGCGCACCGACTCCGCGTAGCGCCGATCCGGCGTCGAGATGCACTGGAGCAGCATCAGGCCGTCCGGGGCCAGGCGCTCGCCGCAGACCCGGAAGAAGGTGTCGAGGTAGTCGTGGCCCACGGCCTCGATCATCTCGATCGAGACCAGCTTGTCGTAGACGCCGTCGAGGTCGCGGTAGTCGCGGAGCAGCACCGTGACCCGGTCCGAGAGACCGGCCTCCTCCACCCGCCGACTGGCCAGCTCCCACTGCTCGCGCGAGATCGTGGTGGTGGTCACCCGGCAGCCGTGGCGCCCGGCGGCGTGGATCGCGAAGCCGCCCCAGCCGGAGCCGATCTCGAGCACGTGGTCCTCGGGGCCCAGCGCGAGCTTGCGGCAGATGCGCTCGTACTTGGCGAGGGAGGCCTCCTCGAGGCTCGCCTCCGGGCCCTCGAAGATCCCCGCCGAGTAGGTCAGGGTCCGGTCCAGGAACAGCTCGTAGAAGTCGTTCCCGAGGTCGTAGTGGGCCGCGATGTTGTCCCGGGCGCGAGCGCGGCTGTTGCGGCGCAGGCGATGCCACGCCTTCGAGGCCAGCAGGGAGAGCCGCGAGCGCCTCCCGTCCAGGGACTCGAGGGAGGCCGCGTTGCGCATCAGGATGCGGATCAGCGCCGGCAGGTCGTCGCAGCCCCACTCCCCCGCCATGTAGCCCTCGCCGGCACCGAGGGTGCCGCGCCGGGCCAGGCGCCGGTAGAAGGCCGGGTCCCGCACCTCCACCCGCGCGCGCAGCGGGAAGGCGGCCGTGGCGGAGCCGAAGCGCCGCTCGGAGCCGTCGGCCTCGACCAGCCGGAGCTCGCCGTGCTCGAGCGCCTCGAGGCGCCGATGGATGGCGTCGCGCAGCCAGCGGGTGGCCCGGCCCGGGCGGACGGCGGCCGGCTCCGGGCCCTCGATCGAGATCGCGGTATCGCTCATGCGCGATGGGGCTCCTCTCCCACCGGGGAGCTCCCGGGATGGGGATGGAAGGGGGCGCGCTTGCGGTGCAGGCGCAGGGCCTGCCAGTAGATGCCGGCGATCACCTGGCCGGTCATGAAGGGTTGGCGCAGCAGGGCACCCGCCAGCTCCGAGCCGCTGAGCGGGCGGCGCTCGAGGCCCAGGGCCACGTCGAAGACGGGCGTCTCCCCCTCGAAGTTCGCGATGCCCACGCGCAGCCGCTCGCCGGGCGGGTTCAGGCTCCAGCGGTAGCGCTGGTCCATGCCCAGGAAGGGCGAGACGTGGAACTCCTTGTCGCACTCGAAGCGCAGGCTGCCGCCCGCTCCCTCGGCTCCCGGCGTGACCGGCAGCACGTAGGCGTGGCGCTCGTTCCAGGGCGTGTTGCTCACGTCGGCCACGATCGCCTCCAGGCGCCGGCCGTCCGCGGCGAAGCAGTAGTGGAGGCTCACCGGGTTGAACGCGTAGCCGAGGTAGCGCAGGTGGGTCAGCAGCCGGACCGGTCCGGCGGGGCGCCGGCCGGTGCGCTCCTCCACGAGGTCCCGGACCGTCTCGGCGAGGGGCCGGGTCGGGTCTCCCAGGTGGTCGCTGCGGCGGAAGCTCGCCCAGTTGGGAGACTCGACGGACCACAGCCAGCGTCCGTCGAAGACCCGAGGCAGCTCGTCGAGATCGAGGTAGAGCATGAAGAGCCGCGCGCGGAAGGCGTGCTCCACGGGACGCCGACGGCGGTGCCGGACCCAGCCGCGATACAGTGCGCTCTCCACCTCAGAGGCTCCGGCCGAAGGCGCGCGCCACCGTCAGGGCGCTCTGTACGCCGTCCTCGTGGAAGCCGTCGCCCCAGTAGGCGCCGCAGTAGTGGGTCCGCCGGATCCCGCTCAGGCGCCCGTGCAGGCCCTGGGCCGCGATGGCGGGGCCGTCGAGCACCGGGTGGGCATACGTCCAGCGCCCGAGCACCCGCGCCGGATCGATGCGCGCCGTGTCGTTCAGCGTGACGCACAGCTCCTCGGGCGCGTCCAGGGACTGGAGCCGGTTCATGTGGTAGGTGAGGACGACGCGCCCGCGGCGGTCCGCGGGGATGCGGTAGTTCCAGCTCGCCCAGGCCGCGCGCCGCCGCGGCAGCACCGATGCATCGGTGTGCAGCACCACGTCGTTGGGCTGGTAGCGGATCGCGCCCAGCACCCGGCGCTCGGACTCCGAGGGGTCGGCCAGCAGCGCGAGGGCCTGGTCGCTGTGGGTCGCGATCACGACCTGGTCGAAGCGCTCGGTCCCGCTCTCCGCCAGGGTGAGCTCGACCCCGCCCGGGACGCGCTCCACCCGCCGAACCGGCCGGCGCCGGTGGACGCGGTCCCCGAGGTCGGCGCAGAGCGCGTCGACGTAGCGCTGCGACCCGCCCTCGACCACGCGCCAGCGCGGCGCCTCGCTGCGGTCGAGCAGGCCGTGCCGCTCGAAGAAGCGCAGGAAGCGCTCTGCCGGGAAGTCGAGCAGCCGGTCCGGCACCGCCGACCAGATCGCCGCCCCCATGGGCACCACGAAGTGCTCGACCAGCTCCCGCGAGTAGCCGCGCCCCGCGAGCCACTCGCCGAGGGTGACCTTCGGGTCCGGGCTCGCGATCAGCGCGAGGGCGTCGCGGTGGAAGCGTGGCACGTCGCGCAGCATGCGCAGGAACGAGGGACGCAGCGCGCTGCTGCGGCGCGCCAGGAGCGCGTTCCAGGAGCGCGTCCCGTACTCGAGGCCGGTCCGCTCGCAGGTGACCCCGAAGCTCATGTCGCTCGGCTGGGTCGCCACGCCGAGCCGGGCCAGCAGGCGGGTGAAGCCCGGGTAGTTGGCCTCGTTGTAGACGATGAAGCCCGTGTCCACGGCGAGGCGGCGGGAGCCGAGCTCCACGGGCACGGTGTGGACGTGCCCGCCGATCCAGTCCTCCGCCTCGAAGACCCGGAGGTCGTGGTCCTCGCGCAGCAGCCAGGCGGCGAGCAGCCCCGAGACCCCGGACCCGACGACGGCGATCCGCACCCTCAGGCCCCCGCCCGGGGAGCCAGGCGCACGTGGGAGACCCACCACTCGTCGCCGCCCCGGTAGCCGAAGAGCTCGGCGCAGGCCATGAAGAAGATCCGCCAGCGCCCGAGCCAGCGCTCGGCATCCCGCGCCCCGTAGGTGTCGACGAGCACGGGCAGCAGCCGCTCCCGGGCGGCGTCGAGGTTGGCGAGCCAGGCCTCGCAGGTGCGCTGGTAGTGGGTGCCGTCCACCCGCCAGCGCCGCTCGACGCCGAGGTGCTCGGGGAACTCGAGGATCAGCGAGTCCGAGGGCATCATGCCGCCGGTGAAGAAGTGGCGCGCCATCCAGTCGCTCTCGCCCCGGTCCTCGTAGGGGTAGGCGGCTTCGCGGTGGCAGAAGAAGTGGGCGAACAGCCGGCCCTCGGGCGTCAGCCAGCCCGCGATGCGCTCGAGCAGCAGCCCCCAGTTGCGCATGTGCTCGAACATCTCGACCGACACCACGAGGTCGAAGCGCTCGCCGGCATCGAAGCGGTTCATGTCCGCGGTCACGACGCGCAGGCCCCCGAGGCCTCGCTCGTCGGCGCGGCGGCGGATGAACTCGGCCTGGGGCTTCGAGTTCGAGACCGCGACGACGCGGCAGCCCGGCAGCTTCTCCGCGATCCACAGCGAGAGGGAGCCCCAGCCACAGCCCAGGTCGAGGACCGTCATGCCGTCCTCGACGCCGGCCCGCTGGCAGGTGAGCGCGAGCATGCGCTCCTCGGCGGCGGCGAGGTCGGAGACGTCGGGGTCGAAGCGGCAGGCGCTGTACTTGAGGCGCGGCCCGAGGACCTGCTCGAAGAAGGCCGGCGGCACCTCGTAGTGCTGCTCGTTGGCGGTGGCCGGCACCAGGGCGAGCGGGCTGGCGCGCAGCTCGTGCACGAAGGCCTGCTGGGCGGCGAGACGGCCCTCGGGATCGCCGGCCTGCTCGCGGACGCGGGCCCGGAGCGCCTGGCGGATCCCGAAGCGGACGAGCGCGTCGGGGAGCGCGCCGCGCTCTGCGAGATCCAGGGTGGCGCCGGAGATCAGGCGCTGCATCGGGGAGCCTCCGATCGGGGCACGTGGGCGGACTCGGCGGGTGTAGCTAGCGCGCCCGGATCGCAACCTCGGACCGGAAGGACCCGCCGCTGCTGCGGATACGGCAGGCTGCGCCAGGGCGCTTGCTCCCCGTGGGGTGTTCGTTGGTGATCGAAAATATTTAGACAAAGAATCGACAAGCTCCCCCGGCCACCTAGGCTCCCCCCGGACCGAACGAAGACCGACCTACCCTGGAGGGACCTCATGGCCGCTGCACTCGAGATCGGATCCTCTTCCCTGCCCGACATCGCCGCCGACGACCGGGCGGCCTTCCCCGGCCGCATCGAGCGCGTGGGTATGGAGGGCATCGATCTCCCCGTCCGGATCCGGCGCGAGGCCGGCCCCCTGGCCGTGGTCCCCGCCCGCGCCGACGTCTTCGTGAGCCTCGACGATCCGGATGCGCGCGGGATCCACATGTCCCGCCTGTTCCTCGCGCTCCAGGAGATCCTCGCCAAGGAGGAGCTCTGCCCCGCCACCCTCCGGCAGGTGCTCGCGGCCTGTGTGGTCTCCCACACCGACGTGAGCCGCAGCGGCCACGTCGCCGTGCGCTTCGACCACCTGGTGCGGCGCCCGGCCCTGAAGAGCGAGCACGCGGGCTGGAAGAGCTACCCCGTCGAGGTGTCGGCCACGATGTGCGGGGAGGCGGTGCGGACCGAGCTCTCGGTTCGGGTCCCCTACTCGAGCACCTGCCCCTGCTCGACCGCGCTCTCCCGGGAGCTGGTGCGGGAGGCCTTCCTCGAGCGCTTCGAGGGCGTGCGGCCGAACGCCGACCAGGTGGCCGACTGGCTCGCCTCCCGGGACGGCATGGTGGCAACGCCCCACAGCCAGCGCAGCTTCGCCGACGTCCGCATCGTACTCCAGCGCGACGCCGAGGAGCTGCCCGTGCTGACCCTGGTGGACGAGGTGGAGAGCGCGCTCGGCACCCCGGTCCAGGCCGCGGTGAAGCGCGAGGACGAGCAGGCCTTCGCGGCGCTGAACGGCTCGAACCAGATGTTCTGCGAGGACGCCGCCCGCCGCATCAGGCACCGGCTGGAGCGCGACCCGGAGATCGCCGACTACCGGGTGCGGGTGTGCCACGAGGAGAGCCTGCACCCCCACGACGCCGTCGCCATGCTGGTGAAGGGCGTGCAGGGCGGGCTCCAGCCCTAGGGGGCTGGTCGGCCTGGCGCAGCGTGCCCGAGGGCCCCGAGATCCGCCGGGCGGCGGACCGCGTAGCGAAGGCCGTGGCGGGCCGCGTGGCGACCCGCGTCGCCTTCGCCCAGGCGCCCCTGCGCCGCTTCGGGCCGCTGCTGAGCGGCGAGGCGGTGGCGGACGTCAGCACCTGGGGCAAGGCCATGCTCACCCGCTTCGCCAACGGGCTCGTCGTCTACACCCACAACCAGCTCTACGGGCGCTGGTACGTCATGCGCGCCGGAGAGCGGCCCCGGACCGGGCGCACCCTGCGCTTCGCGATCGAGAACGAGGAGCGCGCCGCCCTGCTCTACAGCGCCTCGGAGATCGACGTCCTCGAGGCGGAGCGGCTCTCGGACCACCCCTTCCTGGCGAGCCTCGGCCCGGACGTCCTGGATCCCGGCCTCGAGGCCGACACGATCGCCGAGCGGCTGGCCAGCCAGCGCTTCTCGGGCCGTCAGCTCGGCGCCCTGCTGCTCGACCAGGGCTTCCTGGCCGGGATCGGCAACTACCTGCGAGCCGAGATGCTCCACGTGGCCGGGCTGCACCCCGGGCGGCGTCCGAAGGACTGCGAGCCCGCCGGCATCGCCCGTCTGGCCCGCGCCATCCCCGAGATCGCCCAGCGCGCCTATCGCACCGGCGGCATCACCAACGACCCGGAGCGGGCCGCCGAGCTGAAGGCCCGCAAGCTGCCCCGTCGACGCTACCGCCACTACGTCTTCGCCCGCTCGGGCGAGGGCTGCTGGGAGTGCGGCACCCGGGTCGAGCGCGGCGACGTGGGCGGCCGGCGCACCTACTGGTGCCCCGAGTGCCAGCCCGCCTCCCCCTCCACCTCGCGCAGAGCCGCGCCGAGAAAGACCTCGAAGGGCCGCCCCGCGCGCAAGCGCCGGGTCGCCTGAAGGAGCCCCCCGTGAGCAACTCGCGACCCGACGAACCCAACGACGCCCGGCCGCCCCGCCGCCGGGCCCGCATCCCGGCCGGGCGCCTCGAGCGCCTGACGCGGATCGGCTGGATGGCGGGCGAGCTCGCGCTGGGCGGGGTCGCTGAGGGGGCGAGGCGCCTGGCCGGCGCCGACTCGAGCGTGTCGAACGTGTTCCTCACCGAGGCCAACGCGAAGCGGCTGGCGAGCCGGCTCTCGAGCCTGCGCGGCGCGGCCATGAAGCTCGGCCAGCTGCTCTCCCTCGAGGGCGACGACTTCCTGCCGCCGGAGTTCGCCGCCGCCCTCTCGACCCTGCGCGCCGATGCCTCGGCGATGCCCGAGGCCCAGCTGCGGCGCGTGCTGGCAGGGAGCTGGGGCAAGGGCTGGCGCGAGCGCTTCCGCAACTTCGACGAGGAGCCCATCGCGGCCGCCTCGATCGGCCAGGTCCACTACGCCGAGGCCGCAGACGGGCGCAAGCTGGCGCTCAAGATCCAGTACCCCGGGGTCGCCCGCAGCATCGAGAGCGACGTCGACAACCTCGCCACGGCCTTTCGGCTGGCCCGCATCGTGCCGGGGGACTTCGACGTGGACGGCGTGGTGGAGGAGGCCAAGCGCCAGCTGCGCCAAGAGGTGGACTACCTTGCCGAGGCCGCCCACCTCCGGCACTACGCCGAGCTCCTGGGCGACGCGGCCGAGTGGGTGGTGCCGCGGGTCCACCACGACCTCACCACGCGCACCATCCTCGCCATGGACCACCTGCCCGGCCTGCCCCTCGAGGACCTGTGCGGGCCCGAGCACCCCGCCGAGCGGCGCAACCGGGCCGCGGAGCGCCTCTACGACCTGCTGTTCCGCGAGCTGTTCGAGTTCCGCTTCGTCCAGACCGACCCGAACTTCGCCAACTACCTCTGGCTCCCCGAGGCGGGCTGCATCGGTCTCCTCGACCTGGGGGCCGCCCGCGCCTTCCCGACGCCCCTCGTGGAGGGCTACCGCCGGCTCTTCCGCGCCGGTATCGACTCGGACCGCCGCGCCATGCGCGACGTCGCCGCCGACATCGGCTTCTTCCCGCGCGCCGAGCGCGCCGACCGCATCGACGCGGTCGTGGACCTGATGCTGCTCGGCACCGAGGCCTTCCGCGCCCGTAGCGCCTACGATTTCTCCGGCTCGGACCTGGCCGCCCGGATCCGCGCCGTGGGTCTCGACCTCGCCTTCGGCAAGGGCTTCTTCCGCTCGCCGCCGCCCGAGACCCTGTTCCTGCACCGCAAGCTCGCCGGCACCTTCCTGCTCTGCGCACGCCTCGGCGCGCGGGTCCAGCTCCGCGACCGCATCGAGCCCTGGCTCGACGCACCGCTGGCGGCCTGAGCAGCGGCTTCGCGCGGGGGCGCTAGAAGGACCGCACGCACCACGTGCCGGCGGTCCCGTTCACGCCGCTCTCCACGGTCCCGTCCGAGAACGTCACCTTGGCGCGGGCACCGATCTCGCCCAGCCCGTCGTTGGGGTTGTAGGCCCAGTACGGCACCGAGTCGTCGAGCACGAACGGATGCTGCGGACTGAGCGGCGGCGACTGCGTGTCGTCGAGCAGCGACGAGAGCTGGGAGAGCGTCGGCATCTTCCAGCCGTGGCGTCCCCCGATGCTCCGTTCCGCGCAGGCCGCCACGGCAGCGGCGAAGCCCAGCAACGTGGGGTCCGGGGACTTCTCCCACACCAGCTCCGTCTCCTTGTCGCGAACGGCGTCGGTGCCGAGCTGCACGAGGATCTGGAAGCGCAGGGACCCGTTCGCGATGACCGAGTCCCAGCTGCTCAGCGTACCGGCGACGATCACACACGAGACGCCGATCAGCAGACAGATGAGCGCGAACCTCTTCATGCACACCTCCCAGGGCGCTGCAGCCGAACGACGCGAAGGCTATCGCCGGTGGTAGGGAGCGCATCACCCGAACGACTCGTGACGCGGTGTCCGCGGATGCGATGTGAAGCAATTCACAGGCCCCACCTCGGGCGCATGCCGCGCCCGGATCCCGGACGTGCGACCGACGCACGGACTCCTCGGACAAAAACCCGCTCCAGCTCACACAATCCTCCGGAGACGGGGAGAGGATCCAGCCACCTTCCCCGGGGCCGAGAGACCATGGAGATCCGTCGCAACGCCCTCGCTGCCGCGCTCCTCCTGCTCGCGGGAAGCGCCGGCGCTGCCCCGATCCCCGCCGACCTGAGCCTGACCGTCGACCTCCCCTTCGCGGGCGGGGCCACGATCGCGGGCACGGCCGCGGTGGACGCCTCGAGCGGTTCCCTCGGCGTGCCCGCCACGCTCCAGCTGGTCTCGACCCTGGCCCTCCTGGGCACCACGGCCGCGGTGGTCTCGGTGGTGGCGAACGCGGGAATCGATCAGCTCTCCGCGAGCTTCAGCGTCGGGAACGCCACCGCGAACCACCCGGGCGAGATCTGTCCGGCCGGGGTGACGCCACGGGCCTGCATCCTGGGAGGCGGCCTGAATGGCCCGATGGCGCTCTCGGGGACCATCAGCGTCAACCTGGGCGGGGGGGGGCGTGTTGCCGGTTCGGCTCGGCAACGCGCTCATCGGGGTCGGCGGCGCCACGACCGAGATTCCCGTCGACGGCATCTTCCTCGAGAACGGGGTGTGGACCACCGGCACGGCGGTGATCCAGTTCACCACGACCACGACGACCACGATCCTCGTCCTCGGCCAGACCTTCTCGATGGCGAACACCGGCATCCCCACCACCGCCACCGCGATGGGGAGCGCATCGGGCTCGCTGCTCACGGGAGGCCGGCTCACCCTCGTCACGCCCACCTACGTGCTGTCCCTCGGCAACGAGCCGCCGACCTTCTCGTCCCTGACGGTGGTCTCCCAGATCCCGGAGCCCGGCACCCTGCTGCTGCTGGGAATCGGGGTAGCGGGGCTCGCGATGCTGGCGCGGGGGGCGGCGAGGTAACCGACCGGAGCCACCGGGTTGGAGCGGCGCATCTGGCGCCCGGCACGATTCGAACGTGCGACAAGCAACACGGAACTTTGCGGCACCAGCCCGAGGGGGCCTTCCAGGCCCCGTGGTCCCACCCTCCACGTCGCCGTCTAGCTCGCTCCCGCCCTGGGCTCGCGAAGGCCCTCCAGGCCCACCCAGCGGATCAACCCGGGGCCACCGGGGCTCGGCTGGAGGCGGTAGGAGTTCGCCCGCCAGAGCGGGCTTCTGGACCGGTCCGGGAGGCTTGGAGCGCGGTTCTGGGACGCCCTCGGGCCGGAGCAGCGCACGTACTGAATACGCATGCCTGGTACGCGTATTCAGTACGCGAACGTCACGGAGATCCGGGCAACGGGCCGGAGTAGCGGAGCTTTCTGCTTGCCCGGAGGACCTGGCGACCTCACAATAGGAGGCGGTTGGTTGGACTCAACTACTTGTTGGGTGGCCAGAGCCTACGCTCAGCTTCCCGGGACAACGCGCATCTAGGGGGAATACGATGGCGAAAGAGAAGCAGGGCGCGAGCTCAGGCAGCGCCGTGCAGGTCGGCGTCGCCGACGGCAGACCCGTTGTGACTGGCGACCTGAACGCAGTCGTGACGCCCGAGAACGTGACGATGCTCGTCTCGCTCATTGGCGCTGCGGTGGGCGTCACGACCACCGCGATCAAAGGAATCCAACTCTGGGTCGAAGAAAGAAAGTCGCGGAAGATCCGTGTGCGATACAGAGACTTGGAAGTCGAGATCGTAGGAAGGCAAACCGAGGCCGACCTCGCGTCGAAGCTTGCAGTTTTCGAATCCCTCAACGAAAGACTCATCGAAGATGAAGTAGAGATTGAGGTTGTTGGACCTTGATCGAGATACACGATTCGGTGTGGTGTGCGAGCCACGGCCTTGGAGGCAGACTGCCATCTTCGACTATGACGCCCTGGCCGAGAAGAAATTGACGCTCATCTGTGGCTTCAGCCTGAACGGCTACCCGTTCATAGTCGGAGACGCACTTCTTTCGACTAGCGTTCTCGACGAGCAGTTCTGTCTTCCGAGCATTGGTTCGGATTCGTCTCGAATTTCGACTCAGTACACTCCGATGGGCCTTAGGCAGAAGGTCAACATCGTTTCCGATGACTTCGCGATCGCGTGGGCTGGCGATGCCGATGTAGCCGCGCATATCCTCGTTCGCCTTAGGCAGGAGTTCAGAGATGCGTCGAACCTCACGCTCGAAGAGAAGACGTCGAGAATCAACGAAGCGTTCGAGGCGACGTGCGGGGGCGCGATTCCCGACGTCGCAATGATCCTCTGGTATCGAGACGTCAACCGGTACGCATTCGCAGGCGCTGGACGAATCGATGCCGAGGAGCTCGAGCAACTCGGACCGGTCTGGTTCGCCGGTAGCGGGGCGCCCGCCTTTCTGCAGTTGCTGACGAGAATCCAGCATCCGGTGCCAGATCGCTGGCCGGACGTCCTCTCCAACGTCCTTCGACTGGTGGGCTATGCCTGGAGGTCGGAGATGACAGACCAAGCCACATTGAATCAGAAGTTCGGCGGTGCGTTCGAAGTAGCGACGATCGTAGATGGCCGAATCAGCAAGATCGACGACGTGTTGTACGCCTATTCGGACATCGAGCCTCGCGGAAATCTCAGCATTGGCGCGCTGATGGCGAAGGTCGACTACATCGGGGACGAGCTCATCGTCCGAGTCCTCGAGGTCGACAATCGGAACAGCGAGGCGATACAGAGCCAAATCCGCGCTACCACGGTGCCTCCCCTTGACATGGATCAAGTCCATGAAATCGAGTTAAGCGCCTTTGAGCCCAGAGACATGAACGCCTACCACTCCGTTGTGATGACCGACGTGTGGAACGCCAATGGTTCATTCGCCGCGGCGCTAGCCAATGTCTATCAACTTCCTGAACGACTCGGACCCATCGCGATCGAGATCGGAGCGGACGGCGCTGTGCTGAAGCTCCAGAGATCGGCTTGGGCGTCAATCAGAGAGGAGGCAGAGGCTTGGCGGGCGGGAGGTTGAGCCGCCCTCTAAGGCTCCTGACCCTCTCGCCACACCGCAAGATCCTCCGAGATGCGCTGGCCGCCCAACAAGCGGTTGCAGCTGACGAGCCACAGCGCGTTCGAATCGACCTCTGGTAGAGTCTGGCATGAAACTTGGCGCTTCGGTCGGGCCACGAAGGTGCTGTGGCTCGCAGCTGAACCGCCAGTCCGTTAGGCGGCGGCGGATCCTTCGGCTTTACGATGGGCAACGCGACGAAGAAGCGACATCACACCGTCTGGAAACACTACCTACGCGCGTGGTCAGAAGACGGGAGGATGATCTGGCTCAGACGAGGGGCGAGTGTAATAGCTACGAACCTGAACAACGTCGCCGTGCAGCACCGCTTCTATTCCTTGCACGAGATGAATAGAGAAGATCGCCGCCTGGCAGAGGCGTTCATCGACCAGATCGCACCGGATCTTCATTTCCTCGCGAAGGGATGGCTGCATCTTTTCTACGAGATCCCTCGCTTAGCGGAGCTCTCCCGCCGTGAGAGTCGAGCCGGGTCAGAGCTGGATCGCCAGTTGCGCCTACTGATGGCTAACTTTGAGGAGGATCTTCACGCTGAGATCGAGAGCAAGTCACTTGCATTGCTTGCGGACCTACGAGAAGCGGATCGTTCACTGCTCGACGATCCCCAGAAGTTCTGCCAGTTCTGTCTCTACGTGAGCGCGCAGTTCCTTCGGACGCCAATGGATTTTCAGCTGTTTAAGGCCACCGCGGCTCAACTGAGCATCGAAGGCTCCATCGACACCGTGTGGGGGCTCCTTCGAACGGCGTTCACGGGAGTAGCGACCTACTTTCTTGGAAGCAGATTGGCCACTACCAAGCTCACCTACCTAGCGGTACGCGACCAGGTGGAGCTTCTCGCAGGGGATCGTCCGATGGTCAATCTCGCTGCTCCACCTAGACCGACACCGCCCGCGCGATTCGTCGTCTATTTCCCGGTCACGCCGAGACTCGGGGTCATAGTCGACTTTGAGAGCCAAGAGTCCGGCGTTTCCGTTCGCGAGCTCGGAGCGAACGAGGTCGGCGAGCTGAATCGCCAGATCATCGCGGCATCGGACTCCCAGATCTTTGGTTCCAGTAGGGCCAGCCTTGAAGTCGGCGATCTACCAAGAGGCTCTTGAGCAGCCCACCGAGTCTACTCGTGATGAACGGTCCGGCTGATCTTTTACAGAAGTCCGGGTAGATCCTTTACACCTCTACGCCGGTGATCCGGCCGGTTCTCTCATCGATCCGTCCCAGCAGGGTTCGGTAGTACACGATATCCCAGAGCCCGTCGCCGACCTCCTCGAGCCCGACGTGCTCGTCGGCCAGGGCGTTGCTCAAAAACGGCTGCTTCGTCTTCAGGCGGAACGTGCCCGCTGCGCTGACCCGCCGCACTTCGAGATGGCTCGGGTACTCCGACTCCGGCAGTCGTTCGGGGTAGGGCCGCGGCGACGGCTCCCAACGCTCGCACGGTAGGTCCCCGTCGATTCCGTCGTGCGGACGCTCCTCGTTGTAGCAGCGCTGGAATCGATCGACCTTGCGCTGCTGGCCGTGCAGGTTCGCGGCCGGCGGGCGTGTTGTCTCGCGCTTCAGGTCCTGGTGCATGCGCTCGTGCTGGCCGTTCTCCTGCGGACTCGACGGCCGGATTCGAAGGGCAGAGGACGGAGAGCGATCGCAAACTGGCCGGAGCGCCGCCCAACAAGCCGTTGCACCTGACCAGCTCGCGGCTTGCCGCTACGCAATGCGGGCGCATCGAGCTGTCTCGCCCACCGGTAGCAAGGCGCCGCTGGCAGGTGAACGGCAGGTCCGTCAGGCGGCCGCCGCCGGGGTGAGGTGGAGTTCGAGTGGGACGAGGCCAAGGCGGCAGCCAACTTGGAGCTGCAAGGGGTTTCGTTCGCGGAAGCTTCCACCGCCTTCGGAGATCCCCTCTCGATCACCATCGCCGATCCGGACCACTCCAGGGCGAGCAGCGCTTCATCCTCCTTGGGCTAACCTTCTCCGGGCGGCTGGTAGTAGTCGTTCACACTGACCGCGATGAGGCCACTCGGCTCATCAGCGCACGGCTCGCGATACGGCGCGAGCGCCGAATCTATGAGCAAGAAGCCTAGGCAGTCCGACGACATGCGGGACGAGTACGACTTCTCCCGCGGTGTGCGTGGCAAGTACTCAGATCGATTCCGAGAAGCCTCGAACGTCGTCGTCTTGGAGCCTGACGTTGCCGCCACGTTCGACTCGGATGAGGCGGTCAACAAGGCTCTCCGCGCATTCCTTGCGTCGAAGGAGTCGAAGAAGGGCGCCGCCTAACCAGCGCTGCAGCGGACCGGGCAGGCGAAGCCGTGAAGGCTCGTGGTACGCTCCGGGCGACCGCGGTGGCCGCGGCCGCTGGCGCCAGGTCCGTCAAGCGTTGCGAGTCCATCGTGCCTACGCCGTCCGATCTGCGGAGTGCTTCCACCGCGAGCCTGCTTGAGCGGGTCCGCATGCTGAGTGCCGTCCACCTCGACACCGATTCTGAGCACACCTGGGAGCTGATTCACGAGCTCCAGAGGAGACCTGAACCTGCTGTCCTTCGCGCGGGTGTCGAATGGTGCCGCTCAGAAGCTTCCGCTTTGAAGGTCCTAGGAGCCGACATGCTCGCTCAACTCGGCGTCTCGGAGAGGCCTTTTCGCGTCGAGACGCTCGCTGCACTCGAGCCACTGCTCCAAGACCCAGACACCGCGGTGCTCGCAGCCGCTGCGACTGCACATGGCCATCTTGGCCCAGTCCCGGAAACCTCCGGGGTCTTCGCCCTTTGTCGCCACAATGATGCGAAGGTACGCCAGGCTGTAGCCTACGCACTCGGCGGAGGAGAGACTCCCTCAGCTGTCGCAACACTGATCTTGCTGAGCAGGGACTCCGATCGAGACGTGAGAAACTGGGCAACCTTCGGCATTGGCGCGATCTCTGAGATGGACACCCCAGGGATTCGAGACGCACTCTTGGAGCGCCTGAGCGAATCGGACGTCGAGATTCGCGGAGAAGCTCTCCTGGGCCTCGCGAGACTCAAGGACCCCCGCGGACTCGCTCCTCTCATCGAGGAGCTTTCCAAGCAGGAGTTCGCGGTCCTCGCGCTCGACGCAGCAGAGGAGTACGGATCGCCCGAACTCGTTCCCGTCCTACGCAAACTCGCTGACAGTCTTCCAGACGAGGAGCAAGTCCAAGAAGCTCTCCTTCGATGCCAACGCCAGGAGGATGCCTAGCCTGTCGCGCCGCCCAGCCAGGCGCTGCAGCGGACGGGGCACAGCGCGCCCGGGAGTCTAGGTGGGATGTTGCAGTAGACCCGGCTGGTCGTTCAGGTGGTAGCGCGCAAGTCCGCGAAACGACTGGCGCCCCCGGCACGACTCGAACGTGCGACACCCGGTTTAGGAAACCGGTGCTCTATCCAGCTGAGCTACGGGGGCGCGAGGGCGAGACGGTACCGGCCCGGTCCGGGAGCGTCGAACCCGGGCCGGGGCCGACTGACCCCGAGCTCAGCCTAGGAGCTGCACTCCGCGTCGCTGAGCTGCACCTGGAGGAGCAGGTTCTGCTGGCAGTCGGCGGCCTGGGCCGGGGTGACCGGCAGGACCAGCGGCTCGATGGGGACGAGCGGGGACGCCACCCGACAGAAGGTGGTCGAGAGGACGTCTGCGAAGAGGTCGTCCTCGGCGGAGTAGGTCGCGGTGTAGAAGCCGCCCGGCACGTCGAGGTCGGCGCACACGTCGACCTGCGACAGGACGACGTCCTGGGCGTCGAAGCAGCGGCAGTCGCAGGCGTCGGGCTTGCCGTCGCCGTCGGAGTCCGCGGGGCTCTCGAAGGGGACCGTCGGGCACGGATCCGTCAGGTCCGGCTCGCCGTCGCCGTCGGTGTCCCCCGCTCGCTCGGGGCACTCTGCGGGCCCCAGCGCGACGGGGCTGAAGCCCGTGAAGTCCACGACGCCGGCGGCGCCGTTGAAGGAGTCGAAGATCTCGTCGCCCAGGCCCGCCGGGTTGTTGGGGTGCCAGGGGCCCGTGGGGGCGCCCCAGAAGTTCCCGTTGGCCGCCACCAGGATCGGGGCGGAGGCGTTCACCAGGCCGGCCTCGGTGTTGCCGGCGACGTCGCTGCCCGAGAGGGTCACCGGGGCGGCGCTCGTCTCGGTGAGCGCGATCCCGATGCGGTTGGCGAGGGCCGCCGAGTCGGCGATCAGCAGCGGGCCCCCGTGCTCCTTGGCCACGATGCCCTCGCCCGTGTTCTCCGAGACGCAGACGTCGAGCAGGTCGATGGCGCCCACGGCCGCGACGTCGACGCCGTCGTCCACGTTCCCGCTCGCGCTGATCCGCGCGAGCGAGACGCTCGCCGGCGGCGCCGGGCTCGGCGGGCTCTCCAGATCGTTCGGGTGCGAGTCGAGGCCGTCGTCGCCGTTGTCGTCGATGTGGCAGTCCATGACGGTGAGCGAGCCCATGAGGGCGATGTCGTCGTCGTCGTCCCCGGCGTCGAGGCCGTCCCCCTTGTTTCCGGACAGCACGCAGTGGCTCACCGTGGCGTCGACGTTCGGCGCGCTGCCGTCGAGGAGCGTCCCCTGCTCGATCTCGAGGCCGTCCGAGCTCGCCCCCGGCTCGCAGAAGAGCTGGGTGCTCCCGCTCGGGTAGGTGAACAGCACGCAGCCGTCGCAGACCTCGCTGTCGTCCGGGAGGGTGGTGCAGTCGGGAAGCCCCTGCCCGTTGCCACGGGCCTCGAGGAAGCTCGCCTCGATCCTCTCGGCCGCGAGGAGCTGGATCCCGTCGCCGGCGTTGTCGTTCGCGCGGATCCGGCGGGCCGTGATCGTGACCGGATCGGGGCCGCCGCCTCCCACCTCGATGCCGTCGCGCGGATCGTCGTCGGTGACAGCATCGGCGAACCCGTTCCGGTGCGCCTCGACGTCGATGACGACGAAGTCGCCGGATCCCTGGAGCTCGACGCCGTCGTCGCCGTTGTCGTTCGCCACCACCTTCAGCAGCGTGACGTCGTTCAAGGCCTCCTTGACACCCTGGTTTCCGTTCAGCTCGACACCGTCGGCCTCGTTCCCGCTCGCGATCAGGTTCTCGAGCAGGGCGTTCGCGACCGAGAAGACCGGCACGGGAGCGCCGAACTCGGAGAGCCGATTGCCGGGCTCCATCTCGAAGCCGTCGCCGGACTCCCCCGTGCCGTTTCCGATCGCCCGGCTGTTCAGGAGCTGGAAGATCGGCGTGACGCTCGGGTCCCGGGACCAGCCCTGGTTCATCTCGAGGCCGTCGCTGCCGTTGTTCTCGACCACGAGGCCGTCGAGGGTGACGTCCACGATGGGCTGCTCGTCCCCGTTGCAGTCGGGCCCCTGCATGCTGATGGAAGTACGGGAGCACGACTGCTCGATGTGGACACCCTTGTTGGTGTTGAAGCTCGAGACCGTGTCGACCATGCGCAGCCAGGGGACCTCGCCGTCCTGGCGCACGTGGAACTCGAAGCCCGCACCGCCGTTTCGCAGTGCGCGATTGCCGGCCATCTCGACGGTGCCGGTGTTCAGGCTGATCTGGAAGCCGTCGTCGTCGCCCCGCTCGTCGTCCGGCAGTCCGTTGTCCGTGGCGGTGCAGTCGGTGACCACCAGGTCCCCCGGGCCCTCGAGCTCGATCTGGAAGCCGTCGTTGCCGTTCAGGGTCGAGATCACCCGCTCGAGGGTGATGTTCCCGTCGGCGCGCACGTCCACCCCGTCGAAGGTCGCCCCCACCGCGACCACGTCGGAGACGTGCACCCCGCCGCTCGTCCCCTCGAGATCGATCGCGTCCGTGGTCGAGGACGTGACCACGAAGCCGTGGATCCCCACGCTGAACGGGAACGGCGTCACCGAGTTGAAGAAGGCCTCGCCCGCCGGCGGGATCACCACCGAGGTGAGCGGTGCCGGGGAGAAGCTGGCGTCGGTGGCGACGATGGAGAGGTTCGAGGCGACGCCCGCGCCGGGCGCGCTCCCCATCCCGCTGAGGTCGACGCTCTCGAAGTAGGCGCCCGGGGCCACGAAGACGCTCGAAGGGCCGCCGCCCGCCGCGTTCACGCCCGCCTGGATGCTCGTCACGCACGGGAAGTTCAGCCCACAGAAGCCGGACTGGCTCACGAACACGCTCGTGGCGGCCCGCGCGGCGAAGGGAAGCAGGAGCGACGCAGCGAGCACCAGGAGGCCCGTCGCGGGCCCTCGCAGTCGTCGATGGGTCATCCGGGGCACCCGTCGTCGCTCCGGCACGGCTCGTCGTCGTCATCGTCATCGTCGTCGTCATCGTCGTCGTCGTCGTCGTCGTCGCCGATGACGGGCGGGGGACCGGTCGGAGCCCGGGCGCCGTCGTCGTCGACGGCCTGGGCGGGCTCGCTCGCCGGGCCCGGCACCGCGAAAGCGGTGCCGCCGAGGGGCAGGGCCCAGAGGAGGAGAAGGAGGCAGGCCAGGGCAACAAGTCGTCTGCTCATCGCAACGTCTCCGGTGTTGGGTCTAAGCTACCACAACCAATGCCGCGCCCTGCCCCGGACCCCCGCCGCGAACGATCGAGAACCCTGACACGCCGAGCCCGACGCTGTGGAGCCGCGCTTCTCGTGGCTCTCTCGACGGGGTGCGCGGCCCCGCACAGCCCCTCGACCCCGGAGGCGACGCCGGGCTGCGAGGGCGGGCGCCTCGCCCGACCCGAGGCGTTGCTGGAGCACGCGCGAGGCCTGCTGTCACGCACCCCTCCCGTCTCGGAGGGCACCCCTCGAATTGGGGAGGCGGTCGCGTCGGGGCCCGATCCCCTGTGCGTGGTGTTCCTCACCACGAGCGACGGGGGCCGCGGCTTCACCACCCTGGGCCGCGCCCGCACCGCGCTCGAGGCCGTCGAGCGCGCCAGCGCGGCGCAGCGCCTGCGGGCCCGGCTCCCGGTGCGCTGGCTGCGTCTCGACCTCGTCGTGCGGGCCGGGCCCTCGGTGCCCCCCGACTCCATCGGCTCCCTCGACGCGCTCGGCCTCCACGGCCTCGCCACGTCGCCGGCCTTCGAGGCCGCGCTCCACCCCGAGGAGATCCTCGCATACCGGATGGTGGACGAGACGGGTGCGCTGCGTCCCGCGCGAGTGCGCGACTTCCTGCAACGCTTTCCCCACCGCGCACCCCCGTCGGCGGCGTCCTGGGAGCCGGCGACGGGCGACCGCGACGGCGAGCCCGGCGCCCTCCCCTCGCTGCCGGTCCGGTTCGCGCTGCGCTCCTACCTCGGGCCCGACTCCGCGGGGGTCGGGGTCCGCGAGCTCCGACGCGGCAATGCCCTCGACGATGCCTGGCGCGATGCGCCGGCGGCCTCGCTCCGCGCGAGCGCGGTCGCGGCGGGTGGCTACCTGGTGCGCAACGTCGGCGCCGACGGACGCTTCGGCTACAACTTCCTGCCCAAGTCGAGCCGGTTCGCGGACGACTACAACATCCTGCGCCACGCGGGCACCACCTACTCGCTGCTCGAGCTGCACCGCGCCACCGGGGCGCCGGGCTTCCTCGCCGCCGCGGAGGTGGCCCTCGGCTACCTGCGGCGGCAGCTGCGCCGGTGCCCCGGGGAGCCGGCCGCCCTGTGCGTCGTCGAAGGCGGGAAGGTCAAGCTGGGAGGCAACGGGCTCGCGATCCTCGCGCTGCTCGAGCACCCCGACCTCGCCGGGCGTCCGGATCTCGTCACCGACGCACGGCGCCTGGGCGAGGGCATCGTGGCACGCCAGCGGGAAGACGGCCGCTTCGAGCCCCACAAGTGGAGCTGGCCCGGCGGCGAGCCCGACCCCCTGGTCTCGATCTACTACCCGGGCGAGGCGTGCCTCGCCCTTGCGCGCCTCGCCGCCGAGACGGGCGAGGCGCGCTGGCTCGAGGCGGCGACGCGCGGCGCCCGCTACTTGATGGAGGGCCGCGACGGGTCCCTCGCCGACGCCGACCTGCCCCACGACCACTGGCTCGCCTACGCGTTGCGGGAGATCGGACGGCTCTCCGGGTCCGAGCCCGCCAACACCGCCAGCCGCGAGCGCGAGCGCGAGCGCTACGCCGCGCGCATGGCCGGCGCCATCCTGGCGAGCCAGCTGCGACCCGGTCCCGATCTCCCGCAGCCCGACTGGGCGGGCGGCTTCTACCGTCCCCCGCGCTCGGCGCCGACCTCGACGCGGATGGAGGCCCTGGTCGCGATCCTGGACCTGCTCCCGGCGACGGCGCCCGCGTCGACCACCGAGCCCATCGAGGCGTCGCTCTGCGCGGCGGCCGACTACCTGCTGCGCACCCAGCTCCTGCCCGGCTCCGCGCTCTTCCTGGCCGAGCCCGAGCGCGTCCTCGGCGGCTTCCGGCGCAGCCTCACCGCGTTCCAGCTGCGCATCGACACCTCCCAGCACGCCGTCTCCGCGCTGCTCGGACTGGCTCGTCTCCACGAGCAGGGTCGCGTGAGCTGCCGCCCGTAGCCGCGCGCGGTCCGGTGGCGGCGGGCCGCAGCGACCGGCTCGCGACGCTCGCGCGCCGCCCCTAGACTCCGCCCGCACCCATGGCCGCCCCGCCCACAGCCGCACCGTCCACAGCCGGCCCGGACGCGGCCCGCGACGCGCGGCTCGACGGGCTGCGGGGCATCGCGATCCTGCTGGTCGTCTTCTACCACGCGAGCTTCTTCTGGCTCGCCGAGTCGCCGGCCGAGATCGCACTGGTGCTGCTGCCCGCCATGGGGCTCTACGGCGTGGACCTCTTCTTCGTGCTGTCGGGCTTCCTCATCACCGGGATCCTGCTGCGCACCCGGGGCGGTCCGGGCTACTTCCGCACCTTCTACGCGCGCCGCGCGCTGCGGATCTTCCCCGCCTACTACGCCGTGCTGGTGCTGTTCCTGTTCGTGTTCCCGTGGCTCACGCCCCAGGCCGAGGGCTTCTGGAAGGCCGACGCACCGCGCGAGACCTGGTGGTACTGGACCTACCTCTCGAACTTCCAGGTCGCGGCCTCGGGGCGCTTCCAGCACCACTTCCTGTTCGTCTCGTGGTCCCTCGCCATCGAGGAGCAGTTCTACCTGGTCTGGCCCCTGGTGGTCTCGCTGCTGAGCCGCCGGAACCTCGCCCGCCTGTCCTGGGGGATCTTCGCCGGCGCCTTCGCGCTGCGCTGCGGCCTGGTGTGGGCCGACGCGTCGCCCCTGGTCCCCTACGTGCTGACGCCCTGCCGGCTCGACGCCCTGGCGACCGGAGCGCTGATCGCCCTGGCGGTGGGCGAGCCCGACGCGCTGGCGCGCCTCACCCGCGCGGCGCGCGTGGGGCTTCCCGCGGCGGCGGCGCTGTTCGTGGGCTTCGTGGTCTGGCGGACCTTCGGGCCCGAGACGGGCGCCGCCGGGGCGCCCACCGGGCTGCTCGACGGCGAGGCGCGCCTGCTCTTCTACACCAGCCACCCCTTCGTCCTCACCGTGGGCTACAGCGCACTGTGCGTGCTGTTCGGCTCGCTCCTCCTCCTCGCCCTCGCGTCGCGGGACGGCCCGCTCGCCCGCGCGCTCCGCTGGGGCCCCCTGCTCTCCTTCGGCCGCTACAGCTACGGCATCTACCTGCTGCACCGCCTCGCCGTCGCGATCGCGCGCAACGTGGTCGAGCCGACCCAGGCCGACTCGTTCCTCACGAGCCAGGTAGCGTTCTGGGGCGTGGCGCTGGCGCTGAGCTGGGGGCTCGCCTGGGTGAGCTGGCAGGTCCTCGAGGCGCCGATCCTGAGCCTGAAGGAGCGCTTCCCCTACGCGAGCTGAGCTCGCCCCGCCTGGAGGCGGCGACGCGCCGAAGGCGTCGGCGCGGCCTCGAGCACCCGGACGGCGGCCGCGGCGTCGAGGTCCCAGTGGGCGACGAGGTCGGCGAGGCACCAGGTGCGCTGCACGGGCGAGGCGAGCCGGGCCACGAGGGAGAAGGCCTCGTCGAGGCTCGCGACGCTGCGGGTCTCGAGCAGCCAGGAGAGCGCGCGCCGGCAGGCCCAGCCCGAGCCCAGGCCGTCGAGGAGCGCGGCGCGGCCCGCTGCGCCGAGCGCCCGGGCGCGGTCCGGCGAGGCGCGCGGCCCGCGGGCGAGATCCTACCACGCGCGCCGCGGGGTCAGGGGAGGTAGAGCAGCGGGTCCCGGGCGCGGTCGTGCTCGCGGATCTCGAAGTGCAGGTGCGGGCCCGTGGCGTTGCCCGTGTCGCCCAGCTCGGCGATCACCTGGCCGCGCTCCACCCGGGCGCCCTTGCGCACCCGGTTGCGGCGGTTGTGGGCGTAGACGGTCTCGTACCTCGCGTCGTGGCGCACGATCACCACGTTGCCGTAGGCGCCGAGCCCGCTGCTGTAGATCACCTTCCCGGCCTCGGCGGCCCGCACCGCGGTGCCCGAGCGGCTGGCGACGTCGATGCCCTCGTGGGGCCGGCCGCGCCGCCAGCCGAAGCGCGAGGTGAGGCGGCCGCGCACGGGCCAGGCGAAGCGCAGCTTGCCGGCGCGCTGCCGGGCGGCCTCGCGGGTGCGCGGGATGGGGCCGGTGCGCTCGGGCTCGGGCGTCGCGATGGGCTCCATGGCGGGGGGGCGCCGCGCGTCGGGGATGAACAGCCGCGTGCCCACCGGGATGCGGCGCACGTCGCGCACCCCGTTCTCGAGCACGACGTCCCGGGTCTCGACGCCGTAGTGCTTCGCGATCCGGTACAGGTTCTCGCCCGGCTTCACGACGTGGACCACGTCCCGCCGCGGCGGACCCGCGCAGGAGAGCAGCAGCACGACCAGGACGAGCGCCCCCAGTCCGGGTCGAGCCAGACCCCATCTCGGAAATCCTCCCGTCGCCCAGCGCGCGTCTTCGAACCGCGGACTGCGTCGCTCTCCCTGCGGCGTGGCTGCGGCTCCGCCTCGGCCGAGCGCCTGTTCGATCCGGATTTCCGAGATGGGCTCTAGGCCGCCCATCCGTTGTCTCCCACCAGGTCGACGAAGCGGCACTCGCCCAGGATCTCCTGCTCGAAGCGCTCCCGACCGCGCCGCACCCGGACCAGCCGCTGGCGGCCGCGGGCTCCGAAGGGCCCCACCAGCCGGCCGCCCTCGGCGAGCTGCTCGAGGAGCGGCGCGGGCACCGCGGGGCCGCCCGCCGTCACCACGATGGCGTCGAAGGGCGCGTCGCCCGGCCGGCCGCGGGTGCCGTCGCCCAGGTGCACGACGACGTTGGTGACGCCGAGGGCATCGAGGGCCGAGCGGGCCCGGTCGGCCAGGCGCGGGATGCGCTCCACGGAGACCACCCGGCCCGCGAGCCGTGCCAGCACCGCGGCCTGGTAGCCCGAGCCCGTCCCGATCTCGAGCACGCTCTCGCCGCCCCGGAGCTCGAGGGCCTCGCTCATGGCGGCCACCACCCCGGGCGCCGAGATGGTCTGGCCGTCGCCGATGGGCAGCGCCCGGTCGTAGTGGGCCTGGTGGCGCAGGGCCTCGGGCACCAGGGCCTCGCGGTCCACGGCGGCCAGCGCCGCCAGCACCCGCGCGTCGCGCACGCCCGCGGCGGCCAGCCGCTCCACCATGCGCCGGCGCGGCCGGGGCGCCGAGCGCCCGACCGACGGCCATCCCGGCCCCTCTGCCATGGCCTTCCCCCGCTGGACCCGAACCTCGACTCGAGCCGGATCGACTCGCATCTTAGGGCGGAACCCCCCGGATTTGCAAGGGTTCGCTCCCAGGGCCGAGAGCGGGGGAGAGAACGGCCCCGGACACGAACAGGGTTTGGATCTAGCGCTTCCCGCGCAGGGGGTCGAGCTGGCCGGCGGCCTCGGCCTCCTCCCAGTTCTCCCCGTCGAAGCGCTCCACGGGCAGCGCCTCGGCGTCCACGCCCTCGAGGCAGCGGGCGTTCACGTCGTAGAGGTGCGGGTCCGAGCGCGGCCGGCGGAAGGCCGAGACGCCGCAGATGCGGCAGAAGTGGTGCTGGGCCGTGCCGGTGCCGAAGCGGTAGGTGTCGTAGCTCGACGGGTCGGTGAGCAGCCGGAAGCGCGCCGGCTCGACGTACCAGTGCAGGTAGCCGCTGCGCGCGCAGATCGAGCAGTTGCACACGGTGACCCGGTCGAGCTCGCCCTCGGCCTCGAACGCGACGGCCCCGCAGTGGCAGCTCCCGCGCTGGCGCGCCACGGCGCCTCAGTGCTCGTCGCGCGCCCGGGCGCAGTCGATGCAGACCGTGGTCCCGGGCAGGGTGCGCAGGCGGCCCGGCGCAATGGCGCCGCCGCAGCTCTCGCAGACCTCGAGGCGCCCGCGCTCGGCGCGCTCGAGGGCGTGCTCGAGGGCGCGCAGGCGCCGGGCGGCGATGTCGGCGAGGCCCTCGGTGAGCGACGCCTCGGTGACGTCCGAGGCGTGCTCGGGCAGGTCGAGGGGAATCTCGCGGCGCTGGGCCGTGAGGTCCTGCTCGGTGCGCTCGTAGCCCCGCAGCTTCGCGGCCAGGCGCGCGTGCTCGGCACGCAGGCCCTCGGCCAGGTCGACGGGAGCGCGGCTCTTGCCGCCCTCGCGCAGGCGGTCGCTGAAGAGCACCGTCGAGAGCGCGTGGAGCGCGTCGGTCTCGGTGAAGATGCCCTCGAGCCTCCCCTCGGCGTCCACGATCGGGAGGCAGCCGATGCGGTGGTCCGTGAGCCGCTGCACCGCGTCCTCGAGGGCGATCTCCTCGGTGGCGGTCTCGGGCGCGTAGCTCATCACCTCGGCCACGCCGAGGTCGCGCAGCGAGGCCCGCTCCTCGGCCGACGGCGGCCGGCGCAGGCTGACGGGGATCGGGAAGGCGGCGCGCAGATCGTGGAGCGACACCACGCCCACCACGTGGCGCGCACCGTCGATCACGGGCAGGTGGCGGAAGCCGTGCTCGACCATCAGGTCGAGGGCGGCGAGCGCCGAGGTCTCGGCGTCCACCGCGATGGGGGAGCCGGTCATCAGCTGCTTGACGGGGGTCTGCATGGCTAGGGTGCGGGCGCGTCCGCCGGAGCGGGCGCCACGAAGGTGGCCTGGGGCCCTTTCTCACCGGGCTCGTAGTTGAGCGCCACGCGCTGGCCCTCCTCGAGGCTCGCGAAGGCGAGGCCCGCCCCCACGGCGTTCTCGTGGAAGTAGATCTGCTCGCCGGCGTCGGTGAGCAGGAAGCCGTAGCCGTCGTCGGGGAAGAGCCGGTCGACGACGCCGAGGTGCGGCGGCGGCGCGGGCCGCTCGACGCGCCGGTCGGTGCGCCGCTCGCGCAGCTTGCGCACGTCCCGGGCGAAGGAGTCCAGCGCCTTGCGCAGCGCCTGGGGGGCCTCGTCGGCGTGGCCGTGGGCGATCAGCTCGGCACCGCGGGCCTGGCAGCGCAACGTCACCGCCTCGGCGCCTCGCCGGTGGTGGGAGCTCTCCTCGACGTCGATCCAGAGGTCGATCAGGTCCGAGTGGTCCCGGGCGAGCTCCTCGAGCCGTCCCTCGGCGGACTCCCGCTCCTCCTCGGGGATCGCGTGGGGGTTGCGCCAGTGGATCTGCATGCCTGCTCTTCCTTCTACCACCTTCCCGCCGCCTGCGACAATACTCCCCACTCCGCCGCCCGGCTGGGGCGGCAACGGACGGGGACCGGGGCCGGCGGCCCCGGTGCTCAGCGCCTCCAGGCGATCCGGAGCGGTCGCTCGTCCTTGCCGTAGCGATGCTCGAGCTCGCCCTGGTAGGCGCGGTGGATCGCGTCGCCGATGCTGCGCGCGAGCTTGGCGTCGGTGGTGATCACCAGCGTGTCGCCGCCCTCCTCCTGGATCGCGAGGATCCGCTTGAGGGGATGCTCGCGCTTCTCGCGCTCCTCGACGTTGCGGGCCAGGCCCAGCAGCTCCTCGCGGTGGGCCGCCACGAAGGGCCCCGAGAGCTGCAGGATGCCGGCGGGATAGTCGTCGGCGGTCCGCTGGCAGGCCGGGCACAGCGTCTGCCGGGCGTCCGCCGGAGCCGCGCCCCAGGTCCAGCGCCCGGCGCGGAACAGCGCGCCGCAGCCCGGGCAGGCCGTGGGGTCCGGGAGCTTGCCCGGCTGCTTGTAGGGGTCGTGCTCCCGCTCGCGGAGCATCTTGTCTCGGCGCTCCACGCGACGCGGCGGGGAGCCATGGGGCTGCGGGGACATCATCCTCCCTCCTCCTCCAGCCGGTATCCTGTGCACGCCTCGTGCCAAATCAAGCGCGTCTAGCCACCCTCGGGGTCCCGAGGAGGAGTCCCGTGAAGCTCTACACCTTCCCCTTCGCTCCGAACCCGATCAAGCTCGACGTCTTCCTGGGGGAGAAGAAGCTCGAGATCCCCCGGCAGATGGTGAACCTCGCCCACGGGGAGCAGAACACACCGGAGTTCCTGGCCATCAACCCGCTGGGCGCGCTGCCCGTGCTCGAGCTCGACGACGGCACCCGGCTCTGCGAGTCCCTGGCCACCATCCAGTACCTGGACGAGCTGCACCCGGAGCCGCCGATGATCGGCCGGGACCCGCTGGAACGCGCGCGGGTGCGGGAGATCGAGCGCACCATCGAGTTCGGCGTGCTGGCGCGCGTGGCGCGCATCATCCACAACGCGAACTCGCCCCTGCCCGGCGTGAAGGGCATCCCCGAGGTGGCCGCCATGGAGCGCGCCCGGCTGCCGAAGCTCCTCGGCATCGTGGACGCGCGGATCGGCGAGCATCCCTTCGTGGCGGGCGCCGAGCCCAGCATCGCCGACTGCACCCTCTACGCGGCGCTGCGCTTCGCCGAGTTCGGCAAGGTCGAGATCGACCCGGGCTGTCGCAACCTGCACCGCTGGCTCGCGTCGTTCCGGGAGCGGCCCAGCACGAAGCCGCCGACCTCCTAGCGCCCCGCCCCGCCCAGCCCGAGCATCTCGAGCACGCCCATGCGGTGCCCGGCGGTGAAGCCGCCGTCCACCGCCAGGGCGTGGCCGGTGACGAAGGACGACTCCTCCGAGGCGAGGAACAGGATCGCAGCCGCCA
Source organism: Myxococcota bacterium (assembly GCA_028277885.1). Lineage (GTDB taxonomy): Bacteria > Myxococcota_A > UBA9160 > UBA9160 > UBA6930 > JANQFK01. The sequence goes on along the minus strand of JANQFK010000022.1, from coordinate 145,310 downwards.
CCTCCTCGGGCCGCCCTTCGCGGCCGAGCTGGTGCTGGGCCACGAAGCGCCGGCCCGGCTCGACCAGCTCGCCCTGGAAGAGCATCCGGGTCATGGGGGTGTCGATCAGGCCCGGGCACACGCAGTTGGCGCGGATGCCGAGGCGCCCGTAGTCCACCGCCAGGTTCCGGGTGAGGAGCACCACCCCGGCCTTCGAGGCGGCGTACACGCTGCTGCCGTCCGTGGCCTCGAGGCCCTCGACGCTCGCCACGTTCACGATGCGGCCGCCGCGCTGCTCCATCATCGGCGCCAGGGCGTGCTTGCAGACCAGGAAGGTGCCCTTCAGGTTCACGTCGAGCACGCGGTCCCACTCGGCGCCGTCGAGCAGGTGCACCGGCCCGCCGCCCGCCACGCCGGCCGCGTTCACCACCACGTCGAGCCGACCCGCCGCGGCGACGGTCTGGCGCACCGTGGCCGCCACGGCGTCCTCCTCGCGAACGTCCAGCTCGTGGAACGCGGACTTCGGGCTCGCCGCGAGGAGCGCCTCGCGCTGCTCGGGCGCCGGCTCCCGGACGTCGACGGCGGCGACGCGCGCCCCCTCCCGGGCCAGGGCCAGCGCCGTGGCCCCGCCGATCCCCGAGGCCGCTCCCGTCACCAGCGCCACGCATCCGTCGAATCGCCCCATGCTCCCTCCTCCTCGCGCTAGTCGGTCCGCCCGTCGAGCAGGCGGTGCATCCAGCGCCGGTAGCTCTCCATCGGTAGCGCGCCGGTGATGGGGATGCGCTGGTGCGCCGTCATCACCGCGGGCACCCCGGTCACGCCGAGCTCGAGGGCCTGGGCGTGCTCGGCGAGGACGCGCTCCCGCAGCGCCGGGTCCTCGCAGCGCTCGAAGGCCGCGGGCTCGAGCTCCACCTCGCCCCACAGCGCGCGCAGGGTGTCGGCGTCGCTCACGTCGCGGCTCTCGGCGAAGTAGGCGCGCAGCAGCCGAGCGTGGAAGCGTCGGAACGCCGGCTCGCCGAGGCCGGCCGCCGCCTTGGCGGCGACCTGGGCGGGGACGCTGTGCGAGGGCGGCCCGGCGTCACCCTGCCAGGGCCGGAACTCGCCGGCGTCGGGCTCGGCGGCGGGGCGCTCCCAGCTGCGCGTGTAGGCGCGGAAGCGCTCGAGGTCGCGCCCGGGCGCGGGCCGGGGCCGCAGCAGGTAGGCGCGGTACTCCACCGTCACCCGGCCCGGGAACTCCGCCTCGAGCTTCGCGAGGCGGACGCTGCCGTTGTAGCACCAGGGGCACAGGTAGTCCGAGAAGGCGACGAGGCGCAGGCTCTCCACGCCGGCGAGCCTAGTTGAAGTACCCTGTCGCCGGGAGGAGCCCCCATGGAGCTGGCCACCTTCGGTCGGGACATCGTGCACGTGGACCTCACCCGCGGACGCTGCGAGCGCCGCCCGGCGCCGCGGGAGTGGGTCGAGAAGTACGTCGGCGCCCGGGGCCTCGGCGTCCGCTACGTGCTCGAGGCGGGACCCAGCGTGGACCCCCTCTCCCCGGACAACGTGCTGTGCTTCCTGAACGGCCCCCTCACCGGCTCCGAGGCCAGCATGAGCGGCCGCTGGGCCTGCGTCACCAAGTCGCCCCTCACGGGGACCGTGACCGACAGCCACCAGGGCGGCTGGACCGGCGCCCGGCTGCGCTGGGCGGGGCTCGACGGCCTGGTCTTCTCGGGTCGGGCCGAGACCCCGGTCTACGCCTTCGTGGAGGACGGCGAGGTCACGCTCCGGGACGCCTCGGCGCTGTGGGGACGCGGCATCCACGAGACCGTGAAGATCCTCCAGGAGCGCCATGGCGGGAAGGACGTCTCGGTCTGCGCCATCGGCCCCGCCGGAGAGAACCGGGTGCGCTTCGCCGCCTGGCTGAACGAGGACGACCGCGCCTTCGGCCGCGGGGGCACGGGGGCCGTGGGCGGGAGCAAGAACCTCAAGGCCATCGTGGTCCGCGCGGCGAAGCGCAAGAGCCGCGTCGGCGACCCCGACGCCTGGAAGGCCGCGCGCCGGCGCGCCCTCGACGCGATCCGCGACGAGGCGAACATCACCAGCCCGAAGAAGGGCGGGCTCTCGGTCTACGGCACCAACGTGCTGATGAACGTCACCAACAAGATCGGCGCCCTCGGCACGCGCAACAGCCGCACCACCAGCTTCGGCGAGAGCGCGGAGCTCATCAGCGGGGAGTACGTGCAGGAGAACCTGCTGGTGGACGACCCCACCTGCCACGCCTGCCCGGTGGCCTGCAAGAAGGAGGTGGAGATCCGGGAGGGCCCCTGGGCCGGCCTGCGCATGGAGAGCGTCGAGTACGAGCCCGCCTGGTCCCTCGGCGCGAACTGCGACAACGCCGACGTCGCCTCGGTGGCCAAGCTGATCGACCAGTGCAACGACCACGGCATGGACCCCATCGAGCTCGGCAACGCGCTCTCCATGTACATGGAGGCCAGCGAGCGCGGCTGGACGAACGGCGAGCCGCTCGTCTGGGGGGACGCCGCCGCCATGGTGGCGATGACCGACGCCATCGCGCACCGCGAGGGCGTGGGCGACCTGCTGGCCGAGGGCCCGGCCCGGGCGGCGGCGAGCCTGGGCCACCCGGAGATCGCCATGGCGGTGAAGGGCCAGGCCGTGCCCGCCTACGACCCGCGCGGCATGAAGGGCATGGGGCTCGGCTACGCGACCAGCAACCGCGGCGCCTGCCACCTGCGCGCCTACGTGGCGGCGGCGGAGCTGGGCGTCGTCCCCATCGAGGCCGACCCCCTCGAGTGGCGGGGCAAGGGCGAGCTGGTGAAGACCTTCCAGGACCTCCACGCCTTCTCGGACAGCCTCGACCTGTGCAAGTTCAGCGCCTTCGCGGAGGGTGCCGAGCACTACGCCGAGCAGTACGCCCTCGCCCTCGGACGGGCCTGCGACGCCGCCGAGGTGCTGGCCGCCGGGGAGCGCATCTACAACCTGGAGCGCCACTACAACAACCTGGCCGGCTTCGGGGCCGGGTCCGACAGCCTGCCGGCGCGCTTCACCGAGGAGCCCTCCACCGAGGCCGGCTCCCGCGGCCACGTCTCCGAGCTGGGGGAGATGCTCGCGGAGTACTACGCCGCGCGGGGCTGGGAGGCGGGCGTCGTGCCCGAGGCCAAGCTGCGCTCCCTCGGCATCGTGTAGCCGGTGGAGGTCGCGTTCTTCGCCACCCTGCGCGCCATCGTCGGGGCGAAGCGCGTCGAGATCGACCTGCCCGGAGACGCCCGGGTGGGAGAGCTGGTGGACGCCCTCGTTGCGCGCTGGCCCGACCTGAAGGAGCTGCTGCGCGACGAGAGCGGCGGCCTCTCGCGACGCGTGCACGTCTTCCTCGACGGCCGCAGCGTGCGCTGGCTGCCCGAGGGCGAGGCCACGTCCCTCGAGGGGGTGGAGAGCGTGGACGTCTTCCCGGCGGTGGCCGGCGGCTAGGAGGCCGGCCCAGGACGGGTCGGCTTCCGCCGCAAAGCGAGCCCGAAGGGCTCGCTCAGCTGGTTGCCTGCTAGGGCCCGAAGGGCCCGTCGCTCCAGCCCACCTCCGCGATCAGGGCCTGGCCGTCCGCGGAGGGGTGGAAGCAGTCGATGGACGAGATGTCGTCGCCGGTGAAGGCGACGCTCTCGGCGTCCGTGAAGTGGAAGTAGACGCGTCGGGTGAGGCGGTGGATGCGCTCCACCTCGGCCTCGATGATGTCGTTGTAGGCGAAGTTCCGGGACTGGACGTAGAGCCGGTCGGCCTCGGTGTTGTCGGGCGACAGCATCGAGCCGCAGGGGAAGCCCAGCGCCGTGGTGGCCCAGATGGCCGTGCAGTCGATCCCGAGCAGCCCCTTCTCGGCGAGGCCCACGTCGTGGAGCAGCTTGATGTCGGGGATGCCGGCGACCTGGACCGTGGCCCCGGCGGGCAGCTGGGAGTGGAGGTAGCTCAGCGTCGTGCGCACGTGGCTCTGGATCTCCGCGTCGGTGGGCAGGTCCGCGATCTCGTCGCGGCAGACGTCGTTGCCACCGAGCAGGACCGTTACCAGGGTGGGCGCCTCCCCGGCCACCCCGAGCGCCTGGCCCAGCGCGTCGTCCCAGCGCGCGCCGTTGGCGGCGGCCATCACGTTGGCGCGGCCCGACGAGCCGTAGCTGGCGGTGATGCGCTGGTTGAAGCTGTCGATGTCCGGGATGCCGAACAGGTCCTCCCAGAAGCCGTGGAAGCCGTTCGCCCAGGAGACGGCGTCGTTGTTGCCGATGAACCAGGAGTCGAAGCCCGTGGTGATCGAGTCGCCGATGGAGTAGAGGCGCAGGGGATCGAGGCGCGGCGGGCGCTGGGGCCCTCCGCAGTTGCTGGGCGCCGTGGCGAGCAGCGCGCCGATCGACAGGAGACCGAGAAGCCCGCGGGTCCGAAGCACCGATCACCCTCCTTCCGGGGCCCGGGGGTTCGGAACGCGGCCGCCGCCCGCGAGGAGCTCGCGGAGCCGCTCGATCCCCTGGAAGCCCTCGACGGGAAGCCCCTTCACCAGGAAGCTCGGCACCCGAGCGAAGCCGATCCGGCGCCCGACCCGCAGCCCCTGCGAGGCGCGGCGCTGGGCCGCCTCGGACGCGATGCAGCGCTCCCAGGCCTCCCTGGTGGGCACGATAGCAGCCGCCACCCGGAGCCCGAGCAGCGGATCCGCCGCGTCCGGACCCTCGCGCCCTGCCAGCAGGCCCGTCCGGAGCGCGCCGAGCGCCCCCTGCTCGGCCGCGCAGACGCCGGCCAGCGCGTCGGCGTGGAGGGCGAGGCGCGGGGTGGCGAAGAACGGCAGCCACGTCACGGCGGCCGGCGGGTCGGCCCCGAGGAGCCGCCACTGCTCGGCGCAGGGCCGGCAGCGGAAGTTGTCGAAGAGGATGAGGGGCGACCCTGCAAGTCCCAGGTCCTCCAGCGCGAAGCGCGGCGGCATCGGCTCCTCGAGGAGAAGCCGGGGTGGCGTCGCGGCGCGCAGGCCGGCGAGCCAGCGCTCCCGGGCCTCGGCCCGCCTCCGGAAGGCGAGGTATGGACGCACCCGCTCGGGCGTCAGGTCCGCCCCGGGCCGCTCGGCGATGTAGCGCGCCACGTCCCGGTCGCTGGGAGGCGCGACCTCGGGCTCGGCGCCGGCCGCGGCGGCGGCGAGGATCTCGTCGGCGAGCTCGGCGAAGCCGCGCCGCGCCTCGGCGACGGCGCGGGCCCGGCTCCGATACAGGGGCAGCCGCGCCGCCCGGCGCACCTCCTCGGCGCGGACCTCGACGCCCTCGACCCGGGCGAGCACCTCGGGCCATGGCCCCGACTCGGGGAGCCGGGCCCGCTCGATGGCGAGGCGCCCGCGCAGCTCCGCGAGCCTCCGGCTCCGGGCCCGGGGCCGCCCGGTCTCGGCGAGCAGGTGGCGGAGCACGGAGCGCGCCTGGCCGGTGTGCTGCGGCAGCGCGTCGGCGTGCTGCGCGAGGGCGCGGTCCAGCGTGGCCGCGTCGGGCTCGGCGAGCGCGTCGAGCGCAGCCTCCGCGGCCGCCTCGGAGCCGTGGGCGTGGGCGAGCAGCGCCGCATCGATGCGCGCCTCGAGGGCATGGCCGAGCGCCTCGCGGCGCCGGGCGAGCAGCCGCGAGATCGATCCGCCGAGCCGCGCGTCGACCTCGGCGAGGCGCACCTCGCGCTCCCCGACCCGGCCCACCAGCGCGTCCGGGCCGAGCTCCGCCCGCGCGGGTCCGGCCACCGGCCCCGCCACCAGCGCCCCGAGCAGCGCGACGCGCAGCCCGCGGCGCCCTCGGCTCAGCGCAGCAGGATGCGGCTGCAACGCGGGCACTGGATCACCACCTCGGGCGGCTCGCGCCGGATGCGGCTCACGTCCATCACCGGCAGCGCCACCCGGCAGCCTCCGCAGCGACCCTCCTCGAAGGCGGCGGCGGCCTGGCCCTTCAGCCGGTCCTGCTGGCGCACGCGGTCGTAGACGGCGAGGAGCGCCTCGGGCAGCTCGGGCGCCAGTCCGGCGCGCTCTCCCGCGACGCGCTCGAGCTCGGCGTCGATCTCGGCGCGGGCCGCCTCGATGGCGCGGGTGAGCTCCTGCGTGCGGGCGTCGAGCTCCTCGCGACGGGTCTCGAGCGCTCTCACCTCGCCGTCCAGCGCCTCCACCTGCTCCATCACCGCGAGCTCCTCCTCCTCGAGCTCGCCCTGCCGGCGCTGGAAGGCCTGCATCTCGCTCTGGAGGTCCTCGAGCTCGCGCGGCGCGGTCACCTTCCCCGAGTAGAGCTTCTCCTCCACGCCGCGCGCCTTCTCGGCGACGTCCGCCACCTCGCCCTCGAGCCGACGCTCCTCGCGCTCGAGGGGCACGCGCCGGTCGTCGGCGCCTGCGCGCTCGCGCGCCAGGGCCTCGAGCGCCGTCCCGCAGGCCTTGCGCTCCGCCAGCTCCGGCAGGGTCGCCCGGCGCTCGCGCAGCGCGGCGGCCTCCTGGTCGAGGCGCTGCACCGCGAGCAGGGTGGCGTTGGTGTCCATGGAGCGCGCCGAGCGTGCCACGCGGGGCCGCGCGCCGCCATCGCTACCCTCGCCGCCGTGGCGCTCCCCTGGCAGACCCTCGCGAAGGAGCCGAGCCCCGACGGCGTGCTCGAGCTGCGGGGGCGCGGTCCCGGCGACTTCCTCATCACGCTCTCGGGCCGCGTGCTGATGAACAGCCGCGCCCAGCGCTCGGAGGTCGCGCTGGCGGAGGGGGGCTGCGCCGCCCTCGCGGGCCGCCGCGGCGCGCGGGTCCTGGTGGGCGGGCTCGGCATGGGGATCACGCTGCGCGCCGCGCTCGACAGGCTGGGCGCCGACGCCCGGGTGACCGTGGCGGAGCTGCACGCCGTGATCGCGAGCTGGTGCGCCGGACCGCTCGCGCCGGTGAACCGCGACGCCCTCGCGGACCCGCGCGTCGAGCTGGTGCTCCGCGACGTGGCCGAGGCAATCGCCGAGGCGGCCCGGTGCGGTGGCTCGGCCCGCTGGGACGCGATCCTGCTCGATCTCTACACCGGCCCGTCCGCCGGCCGCCGGGCCCGGCGGGACCCGGTCTTCGGGGGCGAGGCGCTCGCACGCTGCCACGCCGCCCTCCGGCCCGCGGGCGTGCTCGGCGTCTGGTCCGAGGCTCCCGATCCGGGCTTCGAGAAGCGGCTGCGGGGCGCCGGCTTCGTGGTCCGGCGCAGCCGCCCGGGCCGGGGCGGCCTGCGCCACGCCGTCACCCTGGCGAGCCGAGGCGAATAGTCCCCGCGCGAACGGGGGCTTGGGCGCGCTCCCTTCCAGCGGAGTCTCGGCTGTCCTACGCTGTGCCGGTCCGCGCACGAGCGACCGGAGGGATGCCATGCGCCCGAGGATCCTGGTGGCCGTACTCGCACTCGGGTTGCTGCCCGCCTGCAACGCCAGCACGGACCGCGCCCTCTACGGGGCCGAGGACTTCGGCACCACCACCTTCAACAACGGCTCGTCGGACCCCGTCGTGGTGAGCTGCACCGTGAAGATCGACCGGGTGGAGGACGGCCTGTGGGTGGAGAAGGAGGAGCGCCGGCTCGACGCCTGCCAGCTCTTCATCCGGCCGATTCCGTTCCCGTTCCCCGATCCGATCTTCGTGCCCCTCGAGCCCATCACGAACCACCCGAACAACGTGCAGCTCATCACGCCCGTCCAGGTCGACGCCGTCGAGCTCCCGAGTCTTCCGCTGGTCCCCCTCGCCGCGGACCCGAACGACGGCCTGGGCGCGAGCGGCGACCTGACGATCTTCGTCCACCCGGTCGAGTTCCCGCCCCGCCTCGAAGAGATCCGCGTGGCGCCGGACAGCAGCATTCGCTCGGGCTTCATCGCGCCCGAGGAGCCCGGCGAGTACCGCATCCGCTACGAGGTCGGCTACGGCTGCCCCGACCCCACCGCGGACCCCGACCGGGTCGTCACGCTGGACGGGGGTGACACGCTCCCCGAGTGCCCCTTCCGCGAGCCGGTGAAGACCCCGCCCTTCGGCGTGGAGGAGTTCTGCGCCGTGGAGGAGTGCCCCGTAGAGGCGCCGGTCTGCCTCGATCCGGGTGAGTTCCCTTCGCGGTTCGTCTTCGATCGGCGCCCGGTGACGGCGGACGGGATTCCCCCGGCGACCTTCAACGACCAGCTGCTCTCGATCAGGCCCCAGCCCGGAACCATCGGGTTCCTGCCACCTGGGGACGTGGTGACGCGCCCGCTGCCCGGCGGCCCGGTGATCTTCCCGTTCCCGGTGCCGGTGGCCGAGTGCCGCCGCGCCCTCGATACGGGCGAGTGCCGCTGGGTGTGCGACGACGCCACCCCGATCCCGCCGCCGCGGCCCTACTGAGCCGCCGCGCCGAGCCGCCACCGGCAGCGCGCCGGCAACGCGCCGGACCCCGGCGAAAGTCACGAAAGCCGTCCCCCGGGCACTCACCGGAGGGGCGGTGGCCGTGGCAGGAGTCCGCGACCTCCGCGACCCCCCGTCTCCACCGGGACGAAGATCCGGAGGCTGCCATGCGGAATCGCCTGCTGCTGGGCCTGGGCGTCGTGCCCCTGGCCGTCCTTCTCGCCGGAACCGGCTGGGTGCTGACCCGCCACGACCTCGAGGGCGTCGACGACGCGGACCTGCGCGTCGACCTCGCGGAGCTGGACGCGTCCGACAACGGCGCGCTCCTCCTCGAGGAGGCGGCGCGCCTGCTGGTCTGGCCCGAGGAGCGCGCCGAGACCCTGATGGACGCGCTGAACGGCGACATCGACGCCCTGGGCCTGGTGCGCGACGTGGTGGCGCCCAACCGCGAGGCCCTGGCCGCCCTGGAGCGCGCCCTGGCGGCGCCCGCCTTCCAGGTTCCCGTGCTCGACACCCTCGAGCAGGACGCCCCCTCCCTCGTGCACTGGGAGCAGCTCGCACAGATCCTCTCCCTGCGCGCCCTGCTGGTGGCCAAGCAGGACGGACTGGTCGATCTCTTCACGGCCCTCGAGCTGGGGCGCCGCGTGGAGACCGCGGGCGGCGGCAACCTGCTCCACGCCATGACGGGCATCGAGATCCGCCGCAACGCCCTCACCGCCTTCCACACCTGGATCGAGATGACGCCGCTGCGCCGCGGCGAGAGCCACGACATCGCGCGCCGGCTGGAGCCCTACACCACCGACGCCGAGGCCTGGGCGCGCACCTGGACGGCCGAGTACCTGGCGCTCAAGAGCACCCTCCAGGAGCGCGCCAGCCAGGGCGAGGAGCCCGAGTCGGGCGGCCTGCTGCCCCGCGGCTTCGTCTACCACCCGAACCGCACCCTCGAGGGCTTCGCCGAGCGTTACCGCCGCCAGGCCTCGAACGGTGGCCGGATCTGCTCGCGCCTCTCGCCCCTGGCCGAGCCCGGCGCGGATCGCGCCTGGCTCCCGCAGCCGAACGCGGCCGGCGAGGCGCTCCTCGCCGCCGCGACGCCGAGCCTCGAGCGCTTCCAGCACCGGCGCTGCGCGGCGGACACCCGCGTCGCCGCGATCCAGGCCATGGCCGGCATCCGCGCCTACTGGGACGAGCACCGCGACCTGCCCGAGACCCTCGACGAGCTGGTGCCCGACTACCTCGACGTGGTTCCCGCCGACCCCTTCGACGGCGAGTCGCTGCGCTGGAACCTGGACCACGCCTGGGTGTACTCCGTGGGCGACGACTTCCTCGACGAGCGGGGCCGGGTGAGCCTGGTGGTGGACGACCTCTCGGAGCCCACCTACCGGTTCCTGTTCTGCGCCGGTCCCTTCGGCGAGCGCCGCCGCGCCACGCCGGCGGCCCTGCGCCCGCTGCGGAGCTCGCGGGCCTCCTCCTAGGAGGCCGACCCAGGATGGGTCGGCTTCCGGCGCAAAGCGAGCCCGAAGGGCTCGCTCAGCTAGCCCCGCCTCCGCGACCGCACGGCGACGCCCCGGCCCCCGCGGCCGGGGCGTCCGTGTTCGGGCTTGCCAGGCGCGCCGCCGACGTGACAGGATCGGGGGGAGGAGGCGCTCTCATGCCGATCCTTCGCGTCGCTGCCCTCGCCTGCACCGTCCTGCTGCTGCCGAGGCTCGCCCTCGCCCTGCCCTTCACGGGCCGTCTCGACGTCCGCCTCGGCACCCTGGCCTTCTCGATCGAGGGCTCCGGCGAGGCCGTCTCGACCCCCTCGGCCCTGGCGTTCACCGCGGGTGGCGTCACCACCACCCGGGTCATTCCGCTGGCCCCCTTCCCGTCGCTGTTTCCCATCGTGGACGTGCAGCTCGGCTCCCCCGCCGGCCTCACCGCGGCCAGCTTCGCGGCGGGCGGCGGTCCCGGGGGCGGCTTCGGCGGCGACGCGCCCCTCGCCGGGACCGCGCGGCTCGGCCTCTTCGGCCCGCCCGCCATCGCCACCCTGCCGGTGCCGCTCGGTGCCGTGGGCGCCGAGGGGGCGTTCACGGTCGTCACCTCGCCACTGAACATCACCGTGACGGTGAGCGGAGGCGGCTGGACCACGGGGCGCGCCAGCGTGGTGAACCCGTTCACGGTCACGGGCACCACCGGCGGTGACTTCCGCACGCCGGGTGGAGCCGGGAGCCTGGTGCTGGTCTCCGCCGCGGTCGTGGACACCACGATCGGGACCGTGCCCCTGCCCCTGCTGGCGCGCCTCGAGCTCGAGCTGCGGGGCGAGCCCGCGCCGGGCGTCCCCGAGCCCGGCGCGCTCGTGCTGTTCGGGCTGGGCAGCCTGGCGGTGGCGCGCGTTCTGGGTCGGCGTCAGGCCGCCGGGGGCTCCTCGGGCTTGGCGTCGCGCGGTCCTTCGCCAAAGGGCTCGTAGCCCAGCAGCTCGAGGGTGCGCCGGTAGTCGGCGTTGGCCTCGATGCGGCCCGCCTCCTCGGGGTCGATCTCCACGGGCCGCGGCGGGCGGATCTCGCGGCTCTCGAGGTTGCCGAGGTCGCCGGAGAGGCTGCGATGGAAGATCCAGCGGTAGGCGAACTGGTCGTCGAACTCGAGCTCGAGGGCCTCGGCGAGCCGGCGCGTCCCGGCCACGGCGTTGTCGAGGAAGTCCTCGTAGCGCACGAAGCCGATCTCCGCGGCGGCCTCGGCGAAGCGACGGCAGCCCTCCCAGAAGTCCGCCTCCCCGATCCCGCTCTCCGGCGCGTAGCGCCGCCAGCTCAGCCACTGGGGCAGCGGGTGGCGCACCGTCGCCACCCGGACCAGGCGGAAGCGCTCCTCCAGGGCCTCGACCAGCGCGAAGCGGCCCGTGGGCGCGTCGAAGACCGGCCGCGCCATGAAGTCGGCATGGTTCCAGTCGCGCAGCACCAGGCACTCGTCGCGCTCGGCGGCCCGGGCGTGCAGCGCGTCGATGCGCGCCGCGAAGGGCGCCGAGGCGGCTCGCAGCGCATCGACCTCCCGGCCGGAGAGCAGCTTGAACCAGTACTGGGCCTGGTAGAGCGGGTCGAACTGGAGCGCCACCTCGCTCCCGCGCGGGTGCATCTCGCTCAGCAGCGTGACGCCGCGCATGCTGGCGAGGCAGCGGCTCACCAGGGTTCCGCCGGTGCGGGCCAGATGGTGCAGGATGCGGAGGGTCGGACGCGCGTCGTTCACGGACGCCCGGTCCAGTGCTCGCGATTGGCCTCGAAGATGCGCTCGAGGATGCCCCGCACGTCGACCTGCGGCTGCCAGCCGGGGTAGTGGCCGCGGAACTTGGCGAGGTCGGAGACGTACCAGACGTGGTCGCCGGTGCGGCTCTCGGGCGAGAGCGTCCAGGCAAGCTCGCGCCCGGCGACCTCCTGGCACAGCGCGATGGCCTCGAGCATCGAGCAGTGGGAGAAGCGCCCGCCGCCCATGTTGTACACCTCGCCGGCCCGGGGCTCGCGGAAGAAGGCCTCGAAGGCGAGCACCAGGTCGTGGCTGTGGATGTTGTCCCGCACCTGCTTGCCCTGGTAGCCCATCACCGTGTAGGGCTTGCCCGTGACGGTGCAGCGCATCAGGTAGGAGAGGAAGCCGTGGAGCTGGGCGCCGGCGTGGTTCTCGCCGGTCAGGCAGCCGCAGCGGAAGGCGCCGGTGCGCATCCCGAAGTAGCGGCCGTACTCCTGCACCAGCACGTCCGCCGCCACCTTCGAGGCGCCGAACAGGCTGTGCAGGCTCTGGTCGATCGACATCTCCTCGGGGATCCCGGCGTGCCAGGGATGGGCGGCGTCGAGCTCCCAGCGGGTCTCGAGCTCGACCAGCGGCAGGCGGTTCGGCAGGTCGCCGTAGACCTTGTTGGTCGAGGTGAAGACGAAGACCGCGTCGGGGCAGGAGCGGCGGCAGGCCTCCAGCAGGTTCAGGGTCCCCACCGCGTTCACGCCGAAGTCGGTGTGGGGGTCCCGGGCCGCCCAGTCGTGGGAGGGCTGGGCGGCGCAGTGCACCACCAGCTCGATCGCCCGGCCGTGGCGCTGGAAGATCGCCTCCACGGCCTCCCGGTCGCGGATGTCGGCGGCCTCGGGCCGGAAGCGCTCCGGGAAGCGCTCGGCCAGGCGTTGGCTCTGGCGCAGGGTGGAGGCCTCGTCGCCGAAGAAGCTTCGGCGCAGGTCGTTGTCGATGCCCACCACGTCGAAGCCGAGGCCCAGGAAGTGGGCGGCGGCCTCGGAGCCCACGAGCCCGCCGGAGCCCGTGACCACGGCGACGCTCACGCGGCCTCCCGGTCGCCCGTGGCCTCCGCGGGGCCCGGCTTCGCCGACTCCACGGCCTGGATGAGCCGCCCGAGGTAGCCCTCCTGGCGGCTCGCCGCGGCCTCGGCCTCGCGTCGCGCCGCCGCCTCGAGCGCCTCGATGCGCTCGAGGGCGCCCAGGACCGCACCCGCGACGGGCTCGGCCTCGGCCCGCTCGAAGGTCGCCGCCAGGCCCTTCTCGCGGCCCTCGTCGCCGATCGCGGTGCCCGCGGGCAGCAGCATGGGGACGCCGAGGAGCTTGCACTCGGTGAAGATCGCCGAGCCGCGCGTGCGGTAGGTGGCGGACTCGTAGGGCATCAGCATGAGACGGGTGCGGCCCATCACCTCCACCATCGCGTCGGGCGCGATCGGGCCCTCGATGAGCTCCACCGCGTCGCCGTGCTCGGCGAGGCCCTCGCGCACCTCGTCGAGCAGGTCCGTGTCGTGGCCCAGCAGCTGGACCACGAACCGCGCGTCGGGTCGCCGGGCACGGACGCGCCGCGCCACCTCGGGCAGCAGGTGGAAGCCCTTCTCGGCCTTGGCGTAGCCCATGAACGAGAGCGTCGTTCCGCAGCGCTCGGGGTCCCGGGGCCGCGCCAGGTGCTGGAGGGTCGGCATGGGCATCACGAGGGGAGCCGCGCCCACCAGGGACTCGTACTCCCGGGCCAGCCCCTGGGTCTCGCAGGTGTAGACGACGCGGTGGCGCAGGGCCTCGGGAACGAACCCGAAGGCCTGGCGGAAGAAGACGGGCCCCACCTCGCTCACGTCGCCGCTCACGTGCCAGTCGGGCTGGAACATCAGGCACAGGCCGAAGCCGGGCGCGCGCTCGGGGTCGAAGCTGGCGATCCACTGGCACACCGCGAGCACCTGGTTGCTGGTGACCGCCGGGAAGAAGACGAAGTCGCCCGGGTGGAACGCGAGCTGCTTCAGCTTCAGCAGCTGCTCGAACAGCATCGAGTTGCACAGGCTCGCGGTCCCGAACTCGACGTGGCTCGCCCGCTCGGCGGCGGAGAAGTAGCCGTCCACGTGGAAGTAGGGCTGCGCGGGCAGGGCCTGGATGGCCGGGCCGGCGGTCTGGTGGCAGACGATGGACCAGCCCCGGCCGAGGCGGCCGAGCTCCTCCCGGTAGGCCCGGGCGGCGTAGAAGTGGTGGGAGCTCTCGCCCTGGAGCGAGGGGTCGAGGATGAAGACGCGTTTCATGTCCGTTCTCCGAGTTCCAGTGCCACTGCAATCCCGCCATCGGCGAGCTGCCGGCTCGGGTTGACGCAAAAGGTGCGCAGGGACCGGGCCCTCGTCGGGCAGCGGCCAGCCCTCCGCCGGGGGCCCATCCGGGGCCCTCCCCCAGGGGATCTGCATTCCGCCTGCCACCTGCGGGCCCGAACGCCCACTTCCCTCACGTCCTCTGGGAAGGGGATCCGACGCGCGACCGGCCGTGCCACCGGCGCCCCTTCCCATGCCCTCGGGAAGGGGTAGACATGCTGAGGCCCTCTGTTTCTCCGGCCCTGCGCTTCGGGGCCCTCGCCGCGCTCGGATTGCTGTTCCTCTCGATTCCCGCCTCCGCCGCGACGTTCACCACCGTGAACTTCACGGCCCCGTGCAACTGCGTGCTGCCCGGCTGGGGCAACGTCGTCGAGGTCAGCGGCTCGCTCACCTTCGACGGAGACGCGACCGGCGGCGCGACCTTCGGCGACGCGGACCTGCTGGGCTGGAACGTCGACATCGGCAACATCACCTTCAACCCGTCGACCTCCTTCCCGAGCGACTTCCTCACCCTCATCAACACCGTCGTGATCGACTCCGCGCTGATGGTGCAGAGCGCCGGCATCGAGTTCGCGCTGAACGGCGCGCCCCTGGCCGACGGCGCCCCGTTCTGGATGCAGCTCAACAAGACGGTCTCGACCCTCGGCGTCGTCGAGTTCTCGACCTTCGACCTGTCGAAGTTCGACCTCGGCCTGGTCCCCGTCGCCTTCCCGTTCAGCAAGGCGGGTCCGCTCAGCTTCTCGAGCGCCGTGGTGATTCCCGAGCCGGCCACCCTCGGGCTGCTGGCGCTGGGGCTGGCGGGGGTCGCGGGCTTGCGGGCCCGGAGCGGCAGCCGGACCTGACGTCGGCGGGCCGACGCTCGGTCGCCCGCTACTCGACCCGGAAGGAGGCCTCGTCCACGGCCCAGCTCTCGCCGGACACCGGGTCGAGGAAGCGGCAGCCGAGCTCGTAGTCGCCGCGCGGCCAGTCGGAGGTGACGCCGAACAGGGCCACGGGGCCCGAGTCGGTGTCGAAGCCCGCCGGCAGCACGTAGCCGCCGTCGGCGCCCACGTCGATCAGCTCGAGGGGCGTGCCGTCGGGGAGCCGCAGCCAGATCTTGAGCTCCGCCGCGACGGCGCTCGCGCTGGCGTTGGCGAGGCGGAAGCGGGTGGCCACGATGGAGGCGCCGTCGCCGTAGCTGGCGGCATCCACCTCGAGGTCGCAGGCGAGGGCGTCGACGAGCCGGTGGATCTCGCCGCCCGAGAGGTCCGCGAGGTAGACCTCGCCCGCCTCGTCCTCGCCGAAGCTGCTGATCTGGAAGCTCGTGTCGGCGAGCTCCACGCTCTTCCAGGCGCCCGCCGCGGCCGGCGTGGCGCCCCACAGCCTGCCGCTGCAGAAGTCGCCGTAGAAGTAGGTTCCGCGCCGGCCCGGCATCGCCGGCCCGCGGTAGCGGTGGCCGCCCGTGACCGAGCAGCCCAGGCCGTGGCCGTACTCGAGGACCGGGTCCACCAGCCCCCCCGGATCGCACCCGCTCGGCGGGTCGAAGCACTGGCTCCCCTCCTTGAAGCGCCAGCCGTAGTTCCGCCCGCCGGCGCTTCCCGCCGGCTCGAAGTCGATCTCCTCCCAGTCGTCCTGGCCGACGTCGCCGATCCAGAGGTCACCGGTCAGGCGGTCGAAGCTGAAGCGCCAGGGGTTGCGCAGCCCGTAGCTCCAGATCTCGTCTCCGAAGGGGTTGCCGGGCGGGATCGCGTAGGCGCTGCCGCCGTTCACGTCGATGCGGAGGATCTTCCCCAGCAGGGTGTCGAGGCGCTGGCCGTTGTTCTGCGGATCGCCCGCGCCGCCGCCGTCGCCGCTGGCGGCGTAGAGCAGCCCGTCGGGTCCGAAGGCCAGATGCCCCCCGTTGTGGTTGGTGAAGGGCTGGGCCACGGTGAGCAGCACCTCGCCCGAGCCGGCGTCGGCGACGTCGGGGTCCGCCGACACGCGGTAGCGCGCGATCACCCAGGAGCCGGCGAGATTCGTGTAGCTGACGAAGAAGGTGCCGTTGGCCGCGTAGTCGGGATGGAAGGCCAGGCCGAGCAGGCCCTGCTCGGCGCAGCACGTCACCAGCGAGGTGATGTCGAGGAAGGGCGTCGGGCGCAGCTGGCTCCCGTCGTGGATCCGCACCCGGCCGGCCTGCTCGAGGAGGAACAGCCGGCCCGACCCGTCGCCCGCGTGGGCGATGCCGAGGGGTCGCACGAGACCCCCGGTGAGGCGCTCGAAGCCCAGGGGCGGCGCCGCGCCGGCCTGGCCCGCGAGGCCGACGCCCAGGACCAGGGCGAGCATCCGTAGCGCCCGGGAGGCCTTCGGCTGGGGGGAACGACCCATGCCGCTGGAGCATAGCGCCGCTCCGGACCCCCTCCGGGCCCGGCCCGCGGCCTCAGGGGAGGGGCTCGTAGGTCTCCTCGAACTTCTCCGCCTTCACGGCCCAGCGGTCCCTCCCCTCGGGATCGTTGGAGACCACGTAGTCGCCCGCCTCGCACCAGGTCCGGCCGTCGAGGGTCTCGACCCAGCCGGCCCGGTCGGCCTGCTCGGCCCACACCGGAGCCGTCTTCTTGTAGAGCCCCGAGGGCTGGCGCTCGTAGGTGCGCTCGAAGACCTCGCGGTCGACGTGGTAGACGTCGCCGGCGTTGTCGACCAGCCAGTCCCGGGGCTTGCAGGTCTGGGTCGCTCCCCACTTCTCGTAGGTGAACCCGTCGGTGTCGAGATCGAGCTGAACCGCCGCGACCCGGGCCTCGTCCCTCTTGCGGTACCTGCGGCGCTCCGTCACGGCGAGCCTCCTGCCCGGTGAGGAGGATCCCCGGATCCCGGAGCTCCCGCCAGGGCGGCGCGGTGTCGCTGGCCGCACGCTGTGGGGGCCGGGGGTCCGACAGCGCGCATCCGGGTGGAGGAAGGAGGCTCGACCATGATCCGAGCGAGACGCGCGCGGCCCCTCGCCACCGCGGCCCTGCTGGCGGTGCTGCTCACCTCGAGCCTGGGCGCGCGGCCCGCCCGGGCCCAGAGCGCCGCCGAGGCGGGCTGGGGCATCGGAGCGGCGCTCTCGAGCGTCGTCTACGCACCCCTCAAGATCGCCTACGCGACCGCGGGGCTGGTGTTCGGCGGCATCGGCTGGGGGCTCTCGGGCGGGGATCCGGGGGTATTCGAGACGGTGCTGGCCCCCGCGGTGCGCGGCGACTACGTGGTGACGCCGGCGCACCTGCGCGGCGAGCGGGAGCTCGTCTTCGTCGGAGGCTCGGGCCCGGCGCGGGCCGCCTACCCGAACGACCGGGACGATCGGGCGCTCGCCGAGCGCGAGGCGCTCGACGCCGCCTACGACGCCTACTACGACGAGTAGGCCCGGCGCTCAGGGGACGATCGGGTTCTCGTAGACCTCGGTATCGGTCGCGACGAACACGCTCTCGGCGCTCGCCGCGACGCCGACCTCCGTCGCGGTGGCGCCGAGCGGCACCGTCTCCAACGGGTCGGCGAAGTCCCCGTCGGCGTTGCGGTCCGTCAGGACCGTCACGTCGCCGTCGGCGTTGGTCGCCACCGCGAACCCGCCGAGGGGCGTCGCCACGATCCCGCAGCCCGTGACGCCGGTCCCGGGCAGCGCCGTGGTCTCCCCCGGATCGCCGAAGTCGCCGTCGCCGTCGAGGTCCTGGAGCAGCATGGCGCCGCCCGCACCGGTCTCCTGGTAGATCACCCCGAGCCGGTCCGAGGCGTCGAAGGCGACCTGGAAGCAGTCGACGCCGCCCGCCACCAGGGTCTGGAGCTCGGGATTGCCTCCCGGGCTGTCGTCGAAGTCGCCGTCGCCGCTGCGGTCGTGCCCCAGGACGAGACCCGCGGGAGCGGCCGGGTTGCGCAGGTAGAGCAGCGCGGGGTTGCCGGCCGCGTCCGACGCCACGTCGAGCATGGTGTCGGCGAGACCGCCCTCGACGGGGACGATCTCGTTCGCGTCCGCGTAGTCGCCGTCGCCGTTGCGGTCGCGGGCCACCACCACGTCGACCACGAGGCCCGGCGAGAAGACGCCCCGCGCGTAGGCGAGCACCGGCTCGTCCCCGGCGTCGAGGGAGAGGCTCGCGGACCGCAGCGTCGCCGAGATCGTGCCGCTGAAGCTCTCCACGTCGGTGAGCTCGGCCGGATCCTCGGGATCCACCGCGTCGTCCCCGTCCGCGTCCCGCACCAAGCGCACGTCGCAGGTGGGGGTGGCGGCCTTGCGGCAGCCGACGCCCACCACCCGCCCGCTCGCGTCGAAGGCGTAGTCCGCGTAGGCGCTGTAGGTGGCCGGGACCCCGGTGAGGTCGGGGATCGCGTCGCCACCGCCCGGGCTGGTGTCGACCGAGTAGCCCTTCTGGGAGCGTCCGATCAGGGTCTGCCGGGTGGCGCGCACCGCGAAGGTGGAGAGCCGGGGCTGGATCACGGCGTGGGGGCCGTGGGCCACCGGGGGCAGGGGGTTCACGAAGCTGAACAGGCCGGCGGCCGAGTCGGACTCCCCGTTCAGGCGCGTCACCTGGACCGTCACCGGGCCGAGGTCCTGGGGCCCGACCACGACGTCGAAGCTCGTCGCCGTCACGTTCGTCGGCGTCGGGCTCTGGCTCCCGAAGCTCACGCTCATCCCCGCCTCGAAGTTCGTTCCCGAGACGCTCACCGTGGTCGGGAAGGCGAAGGCCGCGGTGGCGGGATCCACCGCGGAGAGCGTGGGGGTCACGAGGTTGATGTCCGTGCCCTGCGCCACCTCGGCGGTGTCCGAGAGCCCGTCGTCGTCGTTGTCGGCGTCGATGAAGTTCAGCATGCCGTCGCCGTCGACGTCCCCGAGCCCCTCGCGGGGGTCCTGGTTGGGAGGGCCACCGTCGAAGTTCAGGTGCTCCCAGATCTCGCTCACCAGCTCCGGGGGCGCCCCGTTCACGGCGCCGGTGTCCAGCGCCACGTCGGCGCTCTCGGCGTGGAGCGCACTCCCGGCGCGCAGCGCGAAGGGCGCGGTGAGGATCTGGATGCGCACCAGGGCCGGATCGAGGTCCACGGAGAGCTCCAGGAAGCGGTCCGGCGCCGCCAGCAGGTCGCCGGCAAAGACCGTCGCCAGGTCCGTGGTGAGGGGGTCCGTGGGCAGGTCGCTGGCCGCCCCGCTGGGGCCGATCGCCAGGGTGAAGGTCCCGTCGGCGAGCGCGGTGCCCGGGAACTCCTGCTTGTAGAGGAGCGTGCCGCCCGTGAGGGCGTCGAAGATGCGCACGCTGAGGTCGACGAAGCCGGTGCGGGGCGCGCCCCCGCCGTCGAGCAGCACGCCCTGGTAGTGGATGCGCGCGGGCACGTCCGGCGGAGCGGCCGGGACGGAAGCGGGCGCGCCCAGCAGCGCGAGGCTCGCGAGCGTCGCGAGGGAACGGAGCCGCACGTCAGGGACCTCCGATCCGCTGCTCGGCCGCTTCCACGAAGCCCGAGCGCACGGTGTCGCCGGCGGCGGTGCCGATCGGCGGGGAGGCCGCGGCCTCGCCCAGGGAGGCGTTGGCGACCGGGATCGGCGTCAGGGGGAAGAAGCTCGGCGGTGCGGGTGCGGAGGAGAGCGCGGCCGCGGCCTGCCCGAACGCCTCCACCACCTCGAAGTCCGCCTGGTCCGAGGCGAGCACGCTCTGGGCGTTCAGCGCCGTCACCACCAGGGTGTGGGGCCCCGCGGCCAGGCCCGCGACGTCGGCGTCGATCCGGTTCAGCGAGGCCGGCGAGCCCTGCTGGATCGCGAAGTCCGCCACCGTGGCGGGGCCGCCGGGCAGCAGCACCGCTCCCCCCTGCCCGCTGAAGGGCGGAACGAGCCCGAGCGCCGCCACCAGATCGACGCCGTCCAGCTCGACGGTGATCGAGGCGGTCTGGAAGCCGGCGCCCGTGACGGCGCTCAGCGCGGTGGCACCGCCGGCCAGGAGGGCGGGGTCCAGGGGGACGTCGATGCGAACCGTGGGGCCCCCTCCCCCGCAGCGCATGCCCGTGGCTGCGCTCAGCAGGGCCGCGGCGAGCAGGACGGCACCGGCCCGGGAGCCCATGGCGCCATGCTACCACGGGCGCTCCCCGGTGGACCGGGGGCCGCCGAGCCGGGCGCGGCGCCTAGCGGTCCCGGGATCTCGCGGCGTGGAAGACCGACGGAACGTCGTGGCGGCACTCCGGGGAGAGGAGCGTGATGCCGAGCTCGTCCACCGCGCACCAGACCTGGAACAGCGCGAAGGCGCGAAAGGGTCCGGCCACGTCGAAGAGCAGCAGCAGGGGCACCGCGATCCCCATCCCCACGGCGCCGAGCTTGGCCGACCAGGTGTGGTAGCCCGGCACCTCGCGGTACTTCGCCCAGGCGATCGCGGTGGGGAGCAGCAGGCAGACCAGCGCGATCCCGACGTAGACGGCCTCGCGACGCACGAGCTCGGGCCAGAGCCACCAGGCCCCGATCGGGAAGCTGACCCAGAGGGCGAAGTCGGCCCACTGGTCGAGCCGCGCGCCGAGCGCCGACTCCTGTCCGAGACGCCTCGCCAGCACGCCGTCGAGGACGTCCGAGAGCAGGCCCAGGGCGAACAGGACCAGGAAAGCCGCCGTGGCGCCGCGCCAGCCCAGCCCCAGCAGCACGGGCACGCTCGCCAGCCGGAAGAGGCTGAGCGCGTTGGGGACGCTCGCCAGGCCGGGTCCGCTCACCGGGGCAGGATCCGGAACCACCACACCTCCGTGCGCGCCGCGCGTCCGTCGGGCGCGAGGCCGTACTTCTCGGCCGTGCCCCGGCGCAGCGCCTCGATGCGCGCGGCGTCGGCGACCTGCCGCGCCCGGCAGGCGAACACGTCGCCCTCGACCCGCACGCGGACGCGGTCGTCGGCGAGCACCTGGTGGGGCCAGCGCTTCCAGGGCGTGAGGAAGTCCGCCGGCACGTAGAGGCCGCCCTCGTGGACCAGGCCCCAGGTGGTGAGCGAGCGCGGACGCGTCGGTCGCACCTCGAGCTGGAGCTCGGGGACGCCGGCCCAGGGCGCCCAGGCGCTCGCCGCCGGGCAGGGCTGGTCCGCGGCCCGGAAGCGCCCGCCCGGGAGCATGCCCCAGGGCCCGTCCAGGCGGCCGGCCAGCAGTCCCGCCGCAGCCGCCAGGGCGGCGGCGAGGCCGGCCCCCACCGCGATCCGGGCTCGTCGCGTCCGTCCCGTCGCTCTTCCAGCCATCTCCGGGGCGACACCCTACCACGGGCCCGCCGCTACCATGGCGACGGTCGACAGGAGGCCCTCATGCAGACGCCCCTCGCCGAGGAGCTCGGGCTCGAGTTCCCGATCTTCGCGTTCACCCACTGCCGGGACGTCGCGGCGGCGGTCTCGAAGGCCGGTGGCCTCGGCGTGCTCGGCGTGGCCGGGCACTCCCTCGCGAACCTGCGCATGGAGCTCGAGTGGATCGAGAGCGAGATCGGCGACAAGCCCTACGGCGTGGACCTGCTGCTCCCCGCGCGCTTCGCGGGCAGCGACCGGGGTGGCTTCGGGGCGGAGGAGCTCGACGCCCGGATCCCCGAGGAGCACCGCCGGTTCCTGGATCGCCTGCTCGAGGAGCACGGGGTCCCGCCGCTCCCGCCGGACGTGAAGCTCGCCCCGGAGTTCAGCGTCGGCTACGAGCAGCAGCGCGACGTGATCGAGCTCGTGCTCGACCACCCCATCCGGCTGATCGCGAGTGCCCTCGGCCCGCCGCCCCCGTGGATGATCGAGGCCGGCCGCGAGCGCGGCGTGAAGGTGGCGGCCCTGGCGGGCACCGTCGAGCACGCCCGGCGCCACGTCGAGGCCGGCGTCGACATCGTGGTCGCCCAGGGCACCGAGGCGGGCGGCCACACGGGGCTGGTCTCCACCCTGGTGCTCGTGCCGGAGGTGGTGGACGCCGTGGCGCCGGTGCCGGTGCTCGCGGCGGGCGGCATCGGGAACGGCCGGCAGGTGACCGCCGCCCTGGCCCTGGGCGCCCAGGGGGTGTGGACGGGGTCGGTGTGGCTCACCACCGAGGAGGCCGAGACCCATCCCGTGGTGAAGCAGAAGTTCCTCGAGGCGACCTCGAGCGACACCGTGCGCAGCCGCTCGCTCACGGGCAAGCCGGCCCGGCAGCTGCGCAGCGCCTGGACCGAGGCCTGGGAGGACCCCGACAACCCGGACCCCCTCCCCATGCCGCTCCAGCCTCGACTGGTGCGCGAGGCCCAGGCCCGCATCGCGCGCTCGGCCCACAAGTCGCCGGGCGCGGAGCAGCTCAGCAACTACTTCGTCGGGCAGATCGTGGGCTCCATGAACCACGTGAAGTCGGTGCGCAGCGTCGTCGAGGAGCTGGTGAAGGAGTACGCCGACACCATGGAGCGCCTCGACGAGTGGGCCGGCACGGACGCATGAGCGAGGCGCCCGGACGCCGGCCGCCCCTGGCCGACGTCCCCTACCCCCTCGTCTGCGCACTCCTGGGCCTGGTGCTCGGCTGGCTGCCGTGGCTCCTCCACGGCCCGATCCCCGCCAAGTTCAGCGTCCTCTACCTGCGCGGCGACGTCGCGGTGTGGGCCTACTACAGCGCGCGGCTCCTGATCGGCGCCTTCGTCGGCATCAGCGTCTGGCCGGCCCGCTGGTGGCTGCGCGGGCCGGCCGTGGGCTTCCTCACCATCGCGCCCGTCACCTTCGTGGCCCTGGCGACGCCGGGCTGCGGCTTCGGCTGAATGGGCGCGAACCTGACCACCGGGACGGTGGTCGGAGCCCTCGTCGCAGCGGGCGCCCGGGTGCTCACGGGCCGGGATCACGCCGGCCCCGGCGCGCCCACGCCAAGGCCCCGCCGCTGACCGCCACGCAGGCCCAGGCGAAGGCGTCGCCCACGCGGGCGTAGACGGTGGTGCGCTCGCGAGGCTCGAGGGCGCCCAGCAGGGTATCGCGGGTGAAGGGCTCGAGACGCCCGCGCACCCGCCCCCGGTCGTCCACGATCGCCGAGGGGCCCGCCGTCGAGGGCCGCACCAGCCAGCGTCCCTGCTCGACGGCGCGCAGCCGCGCGATCTGGAACATCTGCTCGGAGTACTGGCGGTCGCCGACCCAGCCGTCGTTCGCGGGGTTCACCAGGTAGCGCGCGCCGGCCGCGACCTGCCGGCGCGCGAGCCCGGGGAACATCACCTCGTTGCAGACCAGGATGCCCGCCGGCCCGGCCCGGGTGGGGACCGGCGCCGCGCGGCCGCCGGGCCGGAACTCCCGGATGCCGCCGAAGTCCCGCCGCACCAGGTCGAGCCGGCCCAGGGGCGTGAACTCCGCGAAGGGCAGCAGCAGCTGCTTGTCGTAGACGCCCGCGACCTCGCCGTCGGGAGTGATGCGGAACACGCTGTTGAAGTGGCGCGGCGGGCTCGCGCGCGAGCGCCGCGGGCTCCCGGCGACGAGCTCGGCACCGGCCAGCGCCCGGGCGATCGCGACGCGGTAGCCGCGCTCCTCGTCGACGAAGAACGTCATCGCCGCCTCGGGCCAGAACACGATGTCGACCCGGCCTTCCGCCGCGGCCGCGTGGGTGAGCGTGAGGTAGGTGTCGAGGTTGCGTCCGTAGAGATCGCTGCGCCAGCGGCTCGAGCCCGCGAGGTTGCCCTGCACCACGGCGACGGCGACGGGAGCGCGCTCCTCGGCGGGGTCCTGGCCGAGGCTCCAGGCGCCCCACGCGACCAGGACGCCCAGGGGCGCCAGGCCCGACGCCGCCAGCGCGAGGCGGCGCCGCGGCCCCCCCGAGCCGGGCCGCAGCAGCCGCGCCAGCGCCACGTTGCAGGCGAGCAGCGCCGCGTCGATGCCGTAGACGCCGGCGAGCGACGCCACCTGGATGCCGAGGATCCAGTCCACCTGGCTGTAGCCGAGCACGCCCCAGGGATTGCCGATCAGGAGATCGCTCCCGGTGAAGAGCCGCACCCGCGCGAGGTCCCAGCCCACCCAGGCCGCCGCCGAGAGCAGCGGCAGCGCCGCGTCGAAGCGGCGCGCCAGGGCCCGGTGGACCCCCGCGTAGCCCGCCACCCAGGGCAGCAGCAGCAGCCCCCAGGTCGCCAGGAGGAACCCGACCCCCACCGCGACGGACTGCTCGAAGTAGCCGGCCACCGCCGAGGGCCCCCAGTCCCACATCACGATCCAGAAGCACAGGCTCCACGCGACGCACACACCGAGGGCGCGCCGCGCTCCGCCGCCCTCGAGGGCCACCAGCCACGGCACCAGCCCCACCCAGGCCAGCACGGACCAGCCCAGCGTGGGGAACGCGAGGGCGGTCCCCACCCCGGACGCGGCGGCCGCCGCCAGGGCGGCGGCGGGCCGCTGGCTCAGAAGACGATGCAGCTCGCCCCCTGGTCCTGCTGGGCGTTCAGCAGGAGCTGCCGGCAGTCGAGGAACTCCTGGGGGGTCAGGATCGAGCCCACCAGGGGGCCCGGCGGCGCCACGTAGCGGCAGTAGTTCTGGCGCACGTCGGCGAAGTAGCCGCCGGGCGCGTTGGAGTAGTTGACGGTGTAGAAGCCCGACCACGGCCCGAACTCGAGGCACAGCGAGATGGGCGCCACGAGGTCCTCCGGACCGAAGCAGGGGCAGGCCAGCGGCGGCAGCGCGCAGTCCGCGGTGCAGCGGGGGCCGCCGTTGGCCGCGCCCAGGTCGCACTCCTCGGCCGACTGCACGATCCCGTCGCCGCAGCTGAAGGGATCGCACGCGTCGCCCACCACCTCGGGCAGCTCGGCGGCCGCGTCGAAGTTCTCCTGGCCCGCGTTCGGCGTGTCGGGGCAGTTGTCGTCCGTGTCGAGCCAGCCGTCGCCGTCGCGATCCGAGCTCGCCAGGGTCACCGGGAAGAGGTCCGTGCTGCAGGTCTGGTTGTTGCCGCACTCCGCCGACGTCAGGCACGGCGTGGTGGCCGCTCCCGTCGCGTCGTCGATGCACAGGCCGGTCTGGTCGACGTCCGTGTCGCCGCCCTCGCCCTGCTCCACCGGGTTCTCGCTGGAGTCCAGGTCGACGGGGCTGCCGATGTCGGTGTCCGCCGCCGTGCCCTGGTCGTTGGGGACGCAGCGCCCGATCAGGGCCTCGAGCTCGTTCAGGTCGCCGCCCAGCCCGGGCGTCCCCACGCCGTCCACCCCGACGAGCTCCTCGTCGATGATGAACTTGCAGGTGCGGCCGATCACGCTGTGTGGCTCGCCCGGGTTGCAGGCCCCCTGATCGCAGGCCACGGAGAGCCGGTCGCAGTTCAGGAGCTGCGCGGTGGGATCGCCGGGGAAGGCCACGATGGTCATGACGTCGTTGTTGCAGTCGCCGTCGTTGTCGAGGTCGCAGGGGCGGCCCTCGGCGTCCAGCACGGGCTCGGGCCGCGTGAAGCAGACCACCTCCCCCAGCACGAAGTCCTCCACGAAGTCGTGGGGCACCAGGGGCCCGCCGCCCTCGAGGTCGGCGGTGAAGAGCACGAACCGGCCGCCGCCCGCCGGCACCTTCACGGCGAGCTTGCCGTCGAAGATCTGGATCGAGTCCGCGATCACGGGCTGGCCGTTCGCGTCCAGGACGTCGTCCAGGGACGAGCTGGGCGGCGTCCCGATCTCGTGGCAGGCCACGACGGGCCCGTCGCCGTCGTCCGTCACCGCGCAGGCGAAGTTCTCGTCGATGGCCAGCTGGCCCGGGCCGACCACGGAGGGGCGCAGCAGGTCCTCGACCCGGGGGATGCAGGGCCCCGCCGGGCCGCAGTCCGCGTCCGTCCGGCAGCTGATCGAGACGTCGCCCGTGCAGGCGTGGCGGAAGAGCTGGACGTTCTCGTCCTCGGCCGCCACCACCGCGCGTCCGTGGGAGACCGCCGCGAAGTCCGCGGGCAGGTCGAAGACGTAGATCTCCGGCGGCGTCACCTCGGTATCCATCACGCCCAGGAAGGCCCCGGTCTCCACGACCCCACCGGTCTCGACGTCCGGGGCGCTCAACCAGGCGGTGTCGAGCTCCATCCCGGTCGGCCCGATGAAGGAGACCATGTTGCCCCGGGACGAGATCGAGGGCTCCTCGACGAAGCCCGAGCTCCCGACGTCGCTCAGGAAGCTGATCGCGCCGCTCAGCAGGTCCTCCCGGTAGAGATCGTCCTCGGAGTCGGCGTCGTCCTGGACCAGGTCGCGGTCGGTGGTGACGGCCAGGAAGCGGCCGTCGCCACTGATGTCGGCCTGCCAGCTGTTGGGGACCGTCTCGAAGCCCAGCTCGAAGCACTCCCTCGGCGCGGTCGCGGAGAGCGCGAGGCGCACGTTCCCCGTCTCTCGGTCGAAGACCACCGTGTTCTCCTGGAAGGAGGGCGAGAAGGTCCGGAGCTGGAACGCCACGAAGCGGCCGTCCGCGGAGATCGAGGGCCCGAAGGCCTCGGACGAGGGGCCGTTCAGCGAGAGGGTGGTGCCGTTCTCGGTGAGCAGGACGTTCGCGGGGCCCTCGCCCCCGTCCGCGTAGGCGGTGGCGCCGGTCTCGGCCACGTCCGGGTCGGAGGCGCCGAGGGGCGTCGGGATCCGGGTGAGGGTGAGGTCGCCGAAGTCCCCGTCCCCGTCGGTGTCGCGATCGAGCAGGAAGATGTCCGAGGAGAAGTTGCCGTCGCCGGGCACCAGGTTGCTCGCGAAGCTCGACCAGACGACGAAGCGGCCGTCGGCGGAGATGCGCGGATCGAAGGAGCTGCCGTCGGCCGGCACGCCGCCGAGGCCGGGGGTCAGCAGGAACAGGATCTCGTCGGGGCACGTCGCCCACATGTCGCGGAGGAAGATGTCCGTCCGCGAGTTGGTGTCGCCCGGGACGAGGTTCGTGGCACGGCTCTCGAAGACCGCCCAGCGACCGTCCGCGGATACGTCGCCGTCGTTCGAATCGTCGTTGCCCTCGAGCTCCTCGCTGGCCTGCTGGGCGCAGCTGGGGATGCTGACGCGACGGGTCTCGGCGGTGGGCGCGCGGTCGCGGAGGAAGACGTCGTCCCTGCCGTTCTCGTCCCCCTCGGAGCCCAACAGGTTGTCGGACGAGGTGGAGAAGATCACGAAGTCGCCGTGGTGGGAGACCCGGGCGTCGAAGACGTCGTCGTTCCCGAGGGCCCCCGGCCCCCCGTTGTCGCTGGCGCGGGCGGTCCGGGTGAGCTCGTGGAGCACGTTGTCGAGGGGATCCACCCGGACGAAGACCTTGCCCTCGGAGATCCTGATGGGCCGGTTGTCGATGCGCGGCTCGGCCTCCACGGCGAGCAGCAGGCCGTCGGCGGTCGTGGCCCCGGCCACGGGGAGCGTCGGCGGGCTCACCAGGGGTGTGATCACCGCCGTGGACATCAGGTCGATGGCGAACTCCGAGCCCGGCGGGCCGAGCTGGTAGGCCCGCATGAAGTCGTCGGAGATCAGCCCGTTGGCGTTGCGGTCGCAGGTCGTGCTGAACGAGCAGCCCTCCTGGAACTCGGACTCCAGGTGCACGAGCCGCTCTCCCTCCACCATCGACGAATCGAAGGTGAACAGGCCGTCCTGGATGCGGGTCACCGAGCGGGCGACCGCCCCCTCCTGCCCGATCTTCTGGGCGTCGAAGGTGGTGCGGTCGATGAGCTGAACGACCTCGTCCCGGAGGTCGAAGCCCACGTTCAGCGAGGGCGGCAGGGGGAGCCCCCCGGCGAGAGCGGCGGCCTCCACCACGCACTCGTTCACCGGCGTGTTGATGGCGCGATCGTCGGTGCTGCCCGAGGCCACTACCTCGAGCCGCACGGCGCCCTGGGTGGTGCAGGGGAAGGCGGCCGGGCAGGCGCCGGGAATCGAGCTGCAGCCCTCTCCCGCCGCGGCGCTCGAGAGGTCGAAGTTGGAGGGACCGCACTCGCCGGCGCCCGCACAGGCGAGGTCGCCGGCGCACACGACGGCCGCGTTGCCGGTGCAGGTACCCGGGACGCAGGCCCCGGGTGCCGGGCAGTCCTCGCCGTCGAAGCACGGCAGGCCGGCGCGCGCGCCCCCGCTGCACTGCTGGAAGTTCGGGCTGCGGCGCCGGGCGATGTGGACGCCGATGCGGGCGTCGACGGAGCCGAACAGCTCGCCCACGGCCTCGAGGTCCGAGGCGGGGCCGAAGAGCGGAGGGAGCAGGGCCCAGTTGGGCGCCCGGCTCTCCAGGAAGTTGGCGCTCGGCAGCTCGATGATGCTCCCGGCCGCCTCGAGGGCCCCCGAGACCAGCTGGGGGAACGGCTCGCCCAGCACGCGCACCAGGACGTCGGTGTAGTCCATGGGGACCAGCGCGTTGCCCTCGACGTCCGTCGTGAAGAGCAGCGGCGGTCCGGTCGCGCCGGGCGCCAGGTTGCAGGGCGAGTCCGCCGTCTCGGCGACGCAGAGGTCGGCGAAGTCGTTGGGCCGCGGCAGCGCGGTCACGTGGATCGCCGAGGGCTCCACCGAGTCGGGAGCCGTCCGGCAGGTGGAGTCGCGCTTGTAGAGGAAGTCGGCGCAGGAGACGAGCGCGCCCGTGAAGTCCGCGCACAGGGTGGTGGCCAGCGCCGTCGGGAACGGCGCGTCGGCGAGCAGCACGGCGACCTTCGCCGGCCCGGCCAGGCCCAGCCCGTCGGCCGGGGCGTCGACCAGCGCGTCGGTGTCCGGGAAGACGAGACGCAGCCGATCCTGCATCGTGCCGTCGCCCAGGTCGACGCTCACCACCTCGTAGTCGGCGTCGGCGCCGTCGAGGCAGGTCACCGATCCCTCGGCCCCGGGCCCGGGGATCGCGATCGGCCCGACCCCGGCGCAGCTCGGCCGCAGCCACAGGCCGTTGCGCGGCGCGGTGGGGTCGAGGGGCTGGAACAGGATCGCGACGCTCAGGTCCGCCGCGGTGAGCGCCGCCCCGCCGGCACCGAGGAAGTCGGGCGCGGCCGAGCGCGTGTCCTGGTCGCACACCACCGAGCGCACGATCACGTCCACCGAGAGGCCGGGGATCAGGGCCGGGGTGGTGATGCTGCCGAGGGCTCCCCGGAAGAAGTCCGTCGGAGAGGGGATCACGTCGCACATCGCCCGGGACGGCTCGGGGGCGGCCAGGCCGGCGGCCAGGGCCCACAGCAGAAGGGCGCTGGAGCGACGCGGGGATGCGGACGGCGGCGGCATGGGGACCTCGGCGGCGTGCGTAGTCCTTAGGTGTAGGGCGTTGGACACCCCGGGGTCAATCCGCAGTGGCCCCCGGCGCCCCGAAACGTCACCGGGTCACCCCGCGGGCGGGCGGGCGGGCGAGGCCCAGCTCGGCCTCCAGGGCTCCGGCGCGCTGCCGGTGGCCCGCGGCGTCGAGCCCGCCGACCGCGTCGACGGGCGCCCCGTCGAGCCGCCGCGCCAGCTCGGCGTGGGTCCGTGCGAGCTGCGGCCGGGCCCCCAGGCGCCGCGCCTCGCCGAGGGCGCGCTCCCACCAGCGCGTCGCCCCCCGCACGTCGTCGGAGAGCCAGGCGAGCAGACCGGCCAGGCGGTACACCTCCACCCGTCGCAGCGCACAGCGCGCCGCCCCTCCGAGGGCCGCCCGCAGGCTGCGGCGTGCCCTTCTCCGCACGCGCGCGCCGCCCTCGGCCTCGAAGCGGGCCACGTCGAGCAGCAGCCGCGAGCGCTGGTAGCCGCTCAGCTGGTAGGGGGGCACGCGACCTCCCCCCGCCTCCTCGACCCGCTGCCCACACACCTCGAGGGTCGCCTCGGCGCCGTCGAGGTCGCCGAGCCCGAGCTGGGCCTTCGCCTTGCCACCGAGGGCGAGGATGTGGAGCAGCTCCTCGGGGTTCTCCTCGTAGTAGGCGTCCGCCGCGCCGACGGCGTCGTCGAGGCGCCCCTCCTCGAGGGCCAGGTACATGGTGAGGGCGTAGTGGGTGGACTTGGCGAGGTCGTGGTCGTAGCGCTCCCACAGCTCGTCCACCTGGCGCAGCCGCTCCCGGGTGCGCCCGAAGTCGCCCTTGCAGCAGCGCTGCTCGGCGTGGGTGCCGAGGTAGGTGACCACGTCCCAGAGCAGTCCGTCGCGCACGGCCTCGTCGAGGAGCGCCTCGTCCACCTCGTGCTCCGGGCTCCAGTCGCCCTCCCAGGAGTGGTGGATGAAGCCCGTGAGCTCGTACATCATGCGCGAGCGCGTGTCGCCCTCGCGGACGTAGCGACCCGCCAGGTCGAGGCAGCGCCGGCTCAGCGCGAACGAGATCCCTCCGTAGGAGAAGATGGTGCTCGCCCCGGCCAGGAAGCGCGTCGCCACCGGGACCGTCTCCGGGTCGTAGCGCTGGAGCTTGGTGGCGCCGTCCAGGGTGTCGACCACGAAGCGCGTCGGGTTCGAGGTGACCTCGCACAGCGAGCGCTCCACCATCAGCTCGAACACCTCGCGGCGGGTCTCGTCGGCGGGCGGACGCCGGCGCAGGGGCGGCAGGTAGAGGCGGCTCAGCATGGGGACCAGGTTCCGCACGGCTCCCAGCAGCAGCGCCCGGTCGCTGCGCGGAACCCGCACGCCGAGGTGCTCGATGGCCTGGTTGAAGTGCTCCTCGGCCTCCGGGAGCTGGCCGCGGTGGTAGAGGGCCCGGGCGATGCTCTTCTCCAGCAGTGCGCGCTTGGCCGGGTCGCCGCCCTCTCCGTGCAGCTCCAGGTAGAGCTTCGAGGCCTCGCGGAAGAAGTGCAGCGCCTCGCTCGAGGCCGCGACCCGCGCCGCCTCGTCGCCGGCCCGGAACAGGTACTCCTCGGCGCGCTCGGCGTCGCGGCCCTTGCTGAAGTGGTAGGCGAGCATGCCCGTGTGCCCCGGCACGCTGTCCGGGAGCCGCGCCTCGATGGCCTCGGCCACCTCCCGGTGCAGCTCCTCGCGGCGCGTCTCGAGCAGGCCCGCGTAGGTGACCTCGTGGATGAGGGGATGCTTGAAGGCGAACTCCCGTCCCTGGAGGCGATCCGAGGGCACCAGGAACTCGGCCTCGACCAGGGACGCGAGCTCCTCCTCGAGGGAGACGTCCGGCGCCAGGGCGTCGAGCACCACCTCGTGGAAGTTCTGGCCGACCACCGCCGCGGTCTGGAGCAGGCGCCGGCGCCCGGCGCCGAGGCGGTCCACCCGGGCCATGATGACCTCCTGGATCGTGCCCGGGATCTCGACCTCGTGGATCCTCTCCGTGGCGCGGAAGCGGTCGTCGTGGCTCTCGATGGCGCCCTGGTCCACGAGGGAGCGGACCACCTCCTCGATGTAGAACGGGTTGCCGCCGGCCTTCTCCTCGATGAGGGCGCGGGTGCGCTGGGGGATGTCGCCCTGGCGGAACAGGTTGTTGAGCATCAGGCGCGTGGCGCCCGCGTCGAGGGGCCGCAGCTCGATCTCGGCGTGGCCACCGAGCCCGCGGCAGCCCGCCAGGATGCGACCCGAGGTGTCCGCGTAGCCGGGGCGGAACACGTTCAGGAGCAGGAGCGGCTGCTCCCCCACCAGGGGCAGCACCGACTCGAGCAGCTCGATGGAGGACTGGTCCGCCCAGTGCAGGTCGTCCATCACCACGACCGTGGGCGCGGCCCGGGCGCCCGCGCGCAGCAGGTCGGTGACCGCGTTGCGGACCCGCTTCTCCCGGGCGTCGCCCTCGAGCCGCGAGACCCGCTGCTCGCGCTCGGCGTCGAGCCGCATGCCCGAGACCGAGGCGACGAAGGGCAGCACCTCCTCGGCGTCCTCGGCGAGCAGGCCGGCCACCAGGGCCTCGAGCTTCGCGAGGGCCGAGGCGTCGTCGTCGCCGTCGTCCACCCGCGCCCACTGCCGGACCAGGTCCGCGAAGGGGTGGTAGGAGAGCCGTGCCCCGTTCGAGAGCGAGCGGCCCTCCACCCAGGCCAGGCCCTCGGCGGCCGCGCTCGCGCGCAGCTCGGCCACCAGGCGCGACTTTCCCACGCCCGCGTCGGCGATCACGCTGGTCGTCCCGCCCCGCCCGCGGCGGAGCGCGGCGAGGGACTCCTCGAGGCGGGCCAGCTCCGCCTCTCGTCCCACCAGCGCCGAGAAGATCCGGCGCTCGGCTCCGAGCCGGCCGCGATGGAGCTGCGCCCGGTCCGAGCGCAGCTCGTAGCAGTCGAGCGCTCCGCTGCGCCCGTCGAGCCGGAGGGGCTCGCGCTCCTCGAACTCGAAGCGCTCGCGGGTGGAGCGCCAGGTCTCGGGCCCCACGAAGACCTGCCCCGCCTCGGCCCGGTCCGTCAGCAGGCTCGCGACCTCGACGGACTCGCCCATCACCGCGAACTCCCGCAGCAGCGGCCCGCTGATGTCGCCCGCGATGCCGAGCCCGGTGTGGATGCCGGTGTGGACGTCGAGACGCAGCTCGAGGCCGTGGGTGTCGTTGTACTCCTGGATGCGGCGGCGCATCTCGATGGCGGCGTTGAGCGCGGCGCGGGGAGCGTCCTCGATCGCGACGGGGATGCCGAACAGCGCCATCACGCAGTCGCCCATGTACTTGTCCACGGTCCCGCCGTGGCGGCGGGCCACCTCGTCGAGGAGCGAGAGGGCCCCCGCCACGATCGGGTAGGCGGTCTCGGGGCCGAGGCGCTCCGTCATGGCGGTGAAGCCCGTGATGTCGGCGAACAGGATCGTGGCGCGCCGCCGCTCGGCGTCGCTGGGACGCAGCTCCCGGTCCGCCTGGGCCTCCTCGGACTCCAGCGCCGCCGCCAGGAAGACGCCGAGGAGCAGGCGGCCCGGGTTGCCGGCCGCGCGCTCCAACAGAAGCGCGCGGGGACGCTGGGGGAGCTGCCCGCCGCCCAGGGCCTCGACCAGCCGCCGGCCGTCCTCGGCGCTCAGTGGGCCGAGGGCCAGCTCCGCGCCGACGCCCGTCGGCAGCGCGCTCGCGAGGCCCTCGGCCGCGGAGCCGGAGCGCACGCCCAGCAGCACGAGGAGCGGCCGGCGCGACGCCACGGCGAGCCAGTCCTCCACCAGCGCGAGACCGGCCGCGTCGGCGAGATGCAGGTCCTCGAGGGCGAGCAGGAGCGGCGCGTCCTCGCAGAGCCTCTCGAGGATGCCCACGAGCGCGCGGCGCAGCCCGGCATCGAGAGCCCCCTCGGCGGCCGCTCCGCCCGCGACCAGCGCAGCCAGGTCCCCCACCGCCACCGGAAGGGTCGCGGCACCCGGCCCCGCCCGGATCCGCGCCTCCACCGCCTCGGGATCGTCCCCGCCCTCGACGCCCGCCCACGCCGCCACCAGGCCGGCGGCGAGCTGGAGCTCGGCACGCCCGCCGCCGGCGCGGGGGCCGAACTGCAGGCGGCGCAGGCCGCGAGCCGCCGCGTCGTCGTCGAGGCGCTCGAGCAGGCGGGTCTTGCCCACGCCCTCCTCGCCCCGGATCAGGACCGCGCCGCCCCGGCCGGCGGCCAGGGCGGCCACGCGGGAGTGCAGCTCCTCCAGCTCGGCCTCACGACCGACGAGGTCGGAGAACGGGGGCTCGCCGCTTCCCAGCCGCTCGCGGTAGAGGGGCTCCCGGGAGCCGAGCAGCTCGAAGGCGGGGACGCGCCGGCTCTTGCCCTTCAGCGCGAGGGGCTCGAGCTCCGCGTAGGCGAAGCCGCCGCGCGTCTCGGCCTCGGTCTCGGCCCCCACGTAGATGCGTCCGAGGGGCGCCTTCGCCTTCAGGCGCGCGGCGACGTTCACGCAGTCCCCGAGCACGTGGAACTCCCGCACCACGGGGCCGCGGATGTCGCCGGCCACGAGCTCGCCGGTGTTGATGCCGACGTGGATCCGCAGGCGCGGCTCCAGCGCCAGCTCCTTCACGTAGGCGTGGACCCGCTCGCGGATCTCGAGCGCCGCCCGCACGGCGGCGCGGGAGGCGCCTTCGAGGGGCACCGGGTAGCCGAAGACGGCCATCAGGCTGTCGCCGAGATACTTGTCGACGGCGCCGCCGTGCTTGCGCGCGATGCCGTCGAGGAGCTTCAGGCAGCCCGTCGAGATCGCGTAGGCACGCTCGGGCCCCACGGTCTCGGTGAGCGCGGTGAAGCCCACCAGGTCGGCGAACATCACGGTGGCGCGGGTTCGCTGCGCGCGGTGGCCGGGGCTCGTGGCGCTCATGCACCCGGCAACGTAGCGGGCCCCGCCGGCTCCCGGTCAGGCGCCCCCCGTCACGGCCTCGAAGCTGAGCCGCTCCATGATGCGGGAGGTGGAGCGGAGCAGGTTCTCGAGCAGGCGGACCGCCAGGCGCGGCTGCTGGTCCGAGAGCCGCCGGAACTCGGCGCGCGAGAGCACCCAGCAGACCGCGGCGCTGTCGGCGCGCACGTAGGCGGTCCGGGTCGCGTCCGGGTTCAGGAAGGGCTCGCCGAACCCCATCCCAGGCGACAGGGTCGACAGGCGCAGCAGGCGCCCGCCCGGCGTGTCCGCCAGCACGCTCAGCTCGCCGGACACCAGCAGGAAGAGCTCGTCGGCGAGCTCGCCCTTGCGCACCACGAGCTTCCGGGTCGCGAACTCCCGCCGCTCCAGGTGCTTGCCCAGGATCTCGAGCTCCGCCTCGTCGAAGCCGGCGAGGATCTGGTGCTCCTCGAGGGGCAGCTCCTCGCCGTAGCCAGCCTGCACCCCCTGGGCGAGCAGGAGCTGGTCCTCGCAGGCCTCGAGGGCGAGGTCCAGCTCGTCGAACTGCACCGGGGAGCGGCCCGTCGACGTGCTGCCGCGCTCGTCGAGGAACCGGCGCAGGCGGGGATGCCGGCGCAGCCCCACGAAGGCGAGGTGCCGGCCCTCCCCGGTGAGGGTCTCGAGCAGGTCCAGCAGCATCCGCGACGCGGGCGGGTCCACGTCGTTCACCCGGGTCAGGTCGAGGACCACGTGGGACACGTCCCGGGGCTCGCTCATCAGGCGCCGCGTCGCCACCTCCATGCCCGCGAAGGAGAGATCGCCCTGGAGCTGGTGCACCACCGCGCGGTGGCCGGTCTCCGCCAGGATGGCCCGCTCGCGGTCGCTGCGGATCCGCTTGGAGCGGTAGCGGTCCAGCG
This sequence comes from Myxococcota bacterium, assembly GCA_028277885.1. Classification (GTDB taxonomy): domain Bacteria; phylum Myxococcota_A; class UBA9160; order UBA9160; family UBA6930; genus JANQFK01. Next base: position 110,630 of record JANQFK010000022.1, on the reverse strand, counting down.
CGATGCGGGTGCGCAGGGTCGAGAGCGAGGCGCGCGGCGCGCGCAGGAAGTGCAGCTCCATCTCCTCGGAGAGCGCGCGGCACACCGCGACGCCGCGCACGCTGTTGCCCCGGGAGTCGAGGGGAGGCGAGAAGACGCCGATGCCGAGCTGCCCCGGCAGCACCGCCAGGATGCCCCCGGCCACGCCGCTCTTGGCGGGAAGCCCGATGCGGTAGACCCACTCGCCCGCGTAGTCGTACATCCCGCAGGTGGTCATCAGGCTCAGCACCTCGTCCACGTTGCCGGGGTCGAGGGCCCGCTCGCGGGTCACCGGGTTGAGGCCGCCCGTGGCGAGGGTGGCCGCCATGATGCTGAGGTCGCGGCAGCTCACCTCGATGGAGCACTGTCGGAAGTAGAGGTCCAGGGGCGGCTCGGGATCCTCCTCGAGGATGCCGAAGTTGCGCAACATGTGGCTGATCGCGCGGTTGCGGTGCCCCGTGTCCCGCTCGGAGCGGTACACCAGCTCGTTCAGCGCGAGCCCGCGGCCGGCGTACATGGAGAAGAGCGCCAGGATCCGGCTCCAGCGGTCCTGGGGCGAGCGGCCCTTCACCAGCGAGGTGGAGGTGATGGCCCCGGCGTTGATCATGGGGTTGAGGGGCCGGCCCGAGCCCGCCTCGAGGCTGATCTCGTTGAAGGCGTCGCCCGTGGGCTCGACCCCCACTCGCCTCAGCACCTCGCCGCGACCCCGGTCCTCCAGGGCGAGCCCGTACACGAAGGGCTTCGAGATCGACTGGATCGTGAAGGGCTGGCGGGTGTCGCCCACCTCGTAGACGTGGCCGTCCACGGTGGCCAGGCAGATCCCGAACCAGCGCGGATCGGCCTTGGCGAGCTCCGGGATGTAGTCCGCGACCTCCCCGTCCTCGAGCCCGGCGAAGCGCCGGTGCAGGTCCCCGAGGAAGTGCTCGACGGGCGACGTTCGCGGCTGCGGCAAGGCGCACCTCGTGGCTCGGGGCGCGGAGGGCCCCGTCGGGACGCCACCCGAAGCAAGAAGCCTGCCGACTTCGGCACGCTCCTGGATGGCTTCCGGCCCCCGCCCTGCCCGGCTGCGAGGCAGGCGCTGCACGGAGCCCAGGCAGCGGCGGCCCGAGCCCGTGGGTGGGCCTCAAGGCGGGGACCCTTGCGTCGCACCCGGTCCATCCTGCTCCGCATCCCGTCCAGTGCGAAGTTCGGGGGTCTGCTGCACCTCTGGTTCGGCTTCCAAGTGGGCCAGGGCCGCGCCAAGTACGGGCTGGAGGCCCCGGCCGTCAGCGGCCACCCGACCTTCGAGCGCCTCCACCGGGTGCACCAGAACAGCCTCGAGAACCTCGTGATCTTCCTGCCAGCTCTGTTCCTGTTCGCCCTCTTCGTGAGCGACCCCATCGCGGCCGCCGTGGGCGTGGTCTTCATCGAGGGCAGCGCGGTCTACTCGCGGCTCTACGTCGCCGATCCGGCGAAGCGCGGGCCCGGCGTGGTGCTCTCGTTCCCGATCGGACTGATCCTGCTGATCGGAGGAGCGATCGGCGCCTTCCCGGAGTAGGCGAGGACGGCGCGGAGCTGGTCGGGCCGGGGAGATTCGAACTCCCGACCTCCTGAACCCCATTCAGGCGCGCTACCAAGCTGCGCTACGGCCCGACCTGCGTGAGGGGTTAGCCCGGGCGGCCCGAGTTGTCACGCGGGCCCGGGAGGCGCCGCGGCGGGCTCCCGGGGCGGCGAGGCCTCCCCCGCGCCGGGCGAGGGCTCCCGCCGGACGGTCCGCTCCGAGGCGAGCACCTCGCGGTACTCCGCCAGCATGCGCTGCACCCGGGCGCGGTGCTGCGCGGCGCGGACGAGGTTGCGCTCCTCGCGCGGGTCGCCGGCGAGGTCGAACAGGCCGAGGGGGCGGCCCCGCTGCGCGGTCTCCCCCGTGTTCCAGCGCCAGCCCACGATGAGCTTCCAGGGTCCGTCGCGCAGCATGTGGACCGGCACGGCGTCGCGGATGGGGTTCTCGAGGACGCGCAGCCGGGTCGAGCGGTCCCGGATCGGCACGAAGAAGCCCTGCACGAGCAGGCTGCGCCGCGCCTCGCCCGTCTCGCCGCGCAGAACCGGCAGGAAGCTCCGGCTGTCGAGGGCCTCGTCCGGGTCGAGCGGCACCCCGACCAGCTCGGCGAGGGTGGCGTACACGTCCTGGAGCCCGACCAGGGCGTCGCTCGACGAGCCCGGGCGGATGCCCGGCGCGCCGCGGTTCCCCGGCCAGGCCGCGATCAGCGGCACGCGATGCCCTCCCTCCCAGATGTGGCCCTTGTCGCCGACCAGGGGCGCGTTGGGCTCGTGCCCCTTCCGGATCAGGTCGGCGTGGGGAAAGGCGCCGTTGTCGCTGGTGACGAGCACGAGGGTGTTGGAGCGCTCGCCCTGCTCCTCGAGCTTCTCGAGGATCTTCCCGAGGGTCACGTCGAGCTCGTAGAGGAAGTCGCCCACCGGGTGGAAGGTCCGGCCCCGCACCGGGGTGCCCTGGATCTCGGCCGCCGGCCGGATCGGCACGTGGATCGCCTGGGAGCAGTAGTAGAGGAAGAAGGGCCGCCGCGGCTCGCCGCCCGCCCGCCTCGCGAAGCGCGCGTCGAGGAAGTCGAGCGCCCTCCGGGTGAGCTCCGGCCCGACGGCGGCCGGGTCCCAGCCCGGCATGGCGACCTCGCCGCTCGGCAGCACGGTCAGGTCCTCGGGGTCGCCGACCAGCCGGTCGTCCTCGAAGTACGCGTAGGGCTCGAGCTGGATGCCCACGGGCAGGATGAAGGAGTGGTCGAAGCCGAGATCGAGGGGGCCGCGCCGGAAGCGCCGGGCGAAGTCGATCCGCGCGGGGTCCTCCTCCGCCAGCGCGAAGGCGTCGGGGTCCTCGCGGTCGTGGAAGTGGCCGCCGAGCTGGAACTTCCCGATCAGCGCGGTCTCGTAGCCGGCCCGCTGCATCAGGTCGCCGAGGGTCCGCTGCCCGTCGAGGACCTGGCTCTCGTGGTTGTAGCGCCAGGTGCCCCAGGGAAGCCTTCCGCGCCAGGGGTAGTTGCCCGTCAGCACGCTGTAGCGGGTGGGCGCGCACACCGTCGCGGGCGCGTGGGCGTCGGTGAACACCATGCCGCGCCGCGCCAACGCCTCGAGGGTCGGCAGCTCGACCTTCGAGTCGGGGTTGTAGGCCCGGACGTCCCCGTAGCCCACGTCGTCCGCGAGCACGAGCACGACGTTCGGCGGGCCGGCGGGAGCCGGGGCGCCGCACGCCAGGAGCGCGAGGCCGATCCAGACCGCCAGGAGCGCGTTCCAGGCCAAGACGGGCGTGCCTCGCTTCCGACGGGCTCCCGGAGGCGCCGACCGCGGTCGCCCCTCGCGACCGCGCACGACGGCTTCGCCCGGAGTCGGGCGAGCATATCGGCGGCCCGGGCCCGAGTCCACACGCGTTGGCCCCGCGGCTCGCCGCTGGGCTACCAAGGCGCCGTGGCAGGCAGCGTCTCGGGTCGGCGGCTCGCTCTCGCGAGCGGCGCGCTGGGGGTGGCCACCCTCCTGGTCTTCGCGCAGGTCCGACACCACGACTTCGTCGACTGGGACGACCCCTCCCTCATCACCACGAACCCGGTCGTGGTCGGGGGGCTCACCGCCGAGGGCGTTCGCGAGGCGTGGACGGGCACGCCGCACTGGGGCAACTGGATCCCGCTCACCGTGCTCTCCCTGATGGCGAACGTCTCCGCCCACGGGCTCGACGCGCCGGGCATCCTGCTCACCAACGTCGCCATCCACGCCCTGGCCGCCCTGGCCCTGCTGCTCGCCCTGGTGCGCATGACCGGCGCCCTCGGGCCGAGCCTCTTCGTGGCGGGCGTCTTCGCGCTGCACCCGCTCCACGTGGAGTCCGTGGCCTGGGCGACGGAGCGCAAGGACGTGCTCTGCGGGCTGTTCTGGATGCTCACGCTGCTCGCCTGGGCGCGCTACGCCGAGGCGCCGACGGCGGGCCGCTACGCCGCCGTGGCCATGGCGACGGCCGCCGCGCTGCTCTCGAAGCCGATGGCCGTCACCCTGCCCTGCGTCCTGCTGCTGCTCGACTACTGGCCCCTCGACCGCTGGCGCGACGCGCGACGCTGCGTGCTCGAGAAGCTGCCGCTCCTGGGCATGGTGGCCGTGGTCGCCGGCATCACGTTCCTCGCCCAGGAGCCCACCATGCAGCTCGGCGAGCGCGTGGCGCTCCCCCAGCGCGTCGCCAACGCGATCGACAGCTACGCCGCCTACCTCGGGCAGACCTTCTGGCCGACGCGGCTCGCCTACTTCTATCCCCATCCCGAGGCCGGCCTGCCGCCCGGGCGCGTCGCCGTCGGGGCCGCCGTCCTGCTCGCCCTCACCGGGCTGGCGCTCCACCAGGCGCGTCGCCGGCCCTGGGGCCTGGTGGGCTGGCTCTGGTACCTCGGCACCCTGGTGCCGGTGATCGGCCTCGTGCAGGTCGGGAGCCAGGCCCGCGCCGACCGCTACACCTACCTGCCGATGGTGGGGATCGCGATCGCGGTCGCCTGGGCGGCGCGGGAGGCCGCGGGCGCACGCCGCGAGCGCCGGCTGGCCCTCGCCGGGGTGGCGGCGGTCGTGCTTCTCGCGCTCGGGCTGACGGCCCACCGCCAGGTCGCCGTGTGGCGCGACTCGGTGACGCTGCGCTCCCACGCCGTGGCGGTGCGGCCCCCGGACGCCGTCCTCGAGGCCGGTCTCGCGGGCGCCCTGGTGAGCGCCGGCCGCACCGAGGAGGCCCTCGCCCACCTCGACGAGGCGATCCGGCTCGAGCCCTCCTGGACGCCCGCGCGCCTGATGCGCGCCAAGGGCCGCATGCGCGTGGGCCGCGTCGAGGAGGCCATCGCCGACTACCGTGCGATCCTGACGACGGAGCCCGGCAACGCCCGCGCCCGCGCCAACCTGGGCCTGGCTCTGGCTCGCAGCGGGCGTCCCCGGGAGGCGCGGGCCGAGCTCGAGCGCGCCGTGGCGCAGCCCCGCCCGGGAGACGTGGCGCCGGAGCGCTGGGCGCGGGTGCACCTCGGCCTGGCTCGCCTGCTGGCCGCCGCCGGCGAGGGAGAGGCCGCCCGCTCGGCGCGCTCCCGCGCGCTCGCGCTCGATCCCTCGCTCGCCGCCGAGGCGCCGCCGGCCGGCGCCGGGACGCCTCAGGCCCAGTAGGCCACGAAGGCGGCCAGCGCCCAGCACGCGAGGAGCGCGCTGCCGAGCGCGCGGGTCGCCCGCCAGCGCGCCAGCACCTCGAAGCCGGCGGCGGCCAGCAGGCCGAAGCAGGGCAGCAGGCCCAGCAGGTAGGTCGCCTTGCCGGTGCCGTAGATGGGCAGCCGCACGTAGAGGTCGAGCATGACGGCCAGGTAGGTGGCCAGGCACACGGCCGCGAGGCGCAGGGGCCAGCGCGGCTCGGCGGAGTCGCTCACCGCCACGCGCCATGCCCCGCACAGGATCAGGGCCGCCGGCGCCAGGGCCAGCACCGAGCCCGCGAGCATGAACTCGAGGTTCCAGGGCGGGTAGTAGCGCGGCGTGAACCCGCCGCTCAGGAACCCGTCGAGCCAGAGCGTCGAGTGGAGCGCATCCCACCAGCCGTGCACCCCGGCGTAGACGGGCCGCTCGAGGGCCGCCCCGAAGGAGAGCAGCTGGCCCCAGGTCCGGTACCCCGGGTCCTGCCACCACTCGATCTCGCGGATCGGATCCCAGCCTCCCACGAAGGGCTGCCCCAGCGCGATCCAGTTGCGGACGTAGAACCAGCCGCCCACCGCGAGCGCGCAGGCGAGCACGAGCCCGGCCCTCGCCAGCCACGGGCGCAGCGCGGCCCTGGTGGCCGCGCCGTGGGCCAGCGCGGCCACCAGCAGCGCGGGCGCCATCAGCGCCGCGCTCGCCTTGGTGAGCAGCGCCGCGCCCCAGACCACGCCGATCGCCGCGCACTCCCGCCAGCCGGCCAGCGCCCGGGGCGCGTCGAGGAGCCGCACCAGCAGCAGGATCAGCAGGGCGGTGAGCAGGCCCGCCATCGGCTCGTTGCCGAGCACCTGGGAGATGTAGAGGTGCATGGGCATCAGGCCGCCCACCACGAGCACGATCCGCTGCAGGTCCGGGCGGTCGGCGAACACCCGGCGCGCCACGCGATGCAGGATCTCGATCTGGCCGACGCCGCAGGCCAGGGGCACCACGCGGATCGCCCGCAGCACCGTGTCGGGCTCGGCCAGGCGCGAGAGCAGCGCCATCAGCGGCGCCGAGACCAGGTAGTAGGCGGGCGCCTGGAACATCTGCCAGCCGTCGGTGGCCAGGGGCAGCGAGCGACGCTGCACCAGCCAGCGCAGGTACTGCACGTGGGCCCCGACGTCGAAGCCGATGTCGTTCCCGATCTTCCCGAGGTTGTTGAGCGCGAGGGCGATCCAGGCGGCGATCAGCAGCCAGCGGAGCCGGGAGGGCGTCGGTGGCGCGGGGATCCAGCGCGGCCGCGCCGCGCCCAGGCCGCTCCAGGCGAGGACCGCGAGGAAGGGCGGCAGCAGCCAGGGCGCCACCCCGGCGAGGGAGGGCGCCAGGCCCGGCAGCTCGCGCAGCGGCAGCTCGGGCGGAGGCGCCCCGGCCGGGCGCGCGGCGGACCAGCGGCCCGGCGCGCGCGAGGCCTCCCAGCGGGCGTCCGTGCCCAGGCCGAGGGCCTCGCTGTGGGCGGCCAGGGCGGGCGGTCCGTAGCGGTTCTCGACCACGACCGTGAGCACGTGCCGTCCGGGTGCGAGCGGCGCGCCGAGCCGCAGGCGTGTGGGCTGCTTCCAGCTCGTGCCCCCGTCGTCGAGTCCGCCGCCGGCGCCCACGGGCCGGCCGTCCAGGTAGACGCGGAACCGGCGCATGGCGCGGATCACGAGGTCGGGCTCCCGGACCTCGGAGGAGGTGGTGAAGCCGCGGCGGAAGCTCGTGAGGGTCTCGACGCGCCGGTTGGCGATCAGGCTGAAGGGCTTGTCGAAGGTGATCCAGCGCGCCGAGTCGCCGTCCACGAGGAACGAGACCGCCGGGTCGCGGGCGAGCTGCCAGCCCCGCACGCCGCCGATCGCGCAGACGGCTGCCAGCAGCAGGGCCAGCCGCAGGGCGCCGGGCCGCAGCGCGCTCCACCTCGACGTCACGGAGGCCCCGGGAGCCCCCGAGCCGCCCGCGCGGAGCGGGCGCCGCGACGCTCAGGGGCCAAAGGAGAAGAAGCGGTTCTCGGCGTCCACCTCCACCACGCGCTCCTCGACCCGTCCGTCGGGCAGCGTGGCGGTGATGGTGTGGCGACCCGAGAGCAGCGGGATGCCGGCCAGCGGCGTCTCGCCCAGCGCGACGCCGTCCACCGCGATGCGCGCCCAGGGCGTGGCGTTGATGTTCACGGAGTGGAAGGTGGTCGGGGCCGGCGCGGGCGCCGCGGCCTCGGGCGCGGGGGCGGCGGCGGTGCCAGCGGGCGCGGGGGGCGCCGGAGCGGGCGCTTCGGCGCTGGCCTCTCCGGGAGCCGCGGCCGGCACGCCCGCTCGCGCTCCGGCCGCCTCGGGGACGAGGGGCTCCGCGGCGGGCGGAGGCGTGAGGGGCGGGGCCGGCGGCGGGATCGCGACCCGCTCCTCGACGGGAGCGGCGGGCGGCGGGGGCGCCGGATCCGGCGACTGGGTGGGCGCGGCGGAGCGCAGCCAGGGAAGCAGCAGCGCGGCGAGGGCCAGCAGGCCGGTGGCGGCCAGGAGCAGCCGGGTGCGGGGCAGCGCCTGGACGGGGATCCCGCCGCGGCGCCGGAACTGGGGCGGAACCGTGGGCGAGAGGTCGTCCTCCTCCTCGTCCTCGAGGGCCCAGCCCGGCACGGGCTCCGCCGGCTGCGGAAGCTCGCCGAGCAGGGCCTCGGCCTCCCGGCCCCGCACCAGCTCCGAGGCGAGCTGGTGGAGCACGCCGGGGATGCCGCGCGAGCGCTGGTGGAGCGCCGCCACGGTGTCGGGCTCGAAGCGCGCGCGCACGGCTTCGGGGGCCCGGGCCCGCCCGAGGCGCCGCTCGACGTAGTGGCGCGTCTCGTCGAGGCTCATGGGCTCGTCGAGCCGCACCTCCTCCAGCACCGCGCCGAGGGCGGGGAACAGGCGCTCGCCCGGGGACTCGTCGGCGCACACCAGCACGAGTCGCAGCGCTCCCTCGGCCTCGGCGACGAGGGCCCCGAGGCGGCGCGCGGTGGCGAGCGGCAGCGAGGCGGCGTCGTCGATCATCGCGACCAGGCCCTGGGTCTGCTCGGCGCAGCGCCGCGCGTAGTCGACCAGCTCCTGCTCCGGGGCGCCCTCGGACTTCTCGTCGAGCAGGCCCAGCAGCCAGGCGCACAGCTCGTCGCTGGGGAGCGCCGCGTAGGGGGCGTAGACGACCCGGAAGTCGCTCCCGAGGCGCTGCTCGAGGACGCGCAGCAGCAGCGTCTTGCCCATGCCGGCCGGCCCCGTGAGGGCCAGGGTGCGACGGCCCGAGCGCAGCGCCCACTCGGCGGACTCGAGGGCGGCCTCGCTGGCCTCGCGCGGGACGTACTCCCCCGCGTTGGTGGTCGACGCGAAGGGATCGGCGGGGTGGCCCGGACCGCTCACGCGCCCTCCTGGCGCTCGACGACGTCGTCGCTGCGCCCCGCGCCCTCGACCCAGACCTCGCGCACGGGCGGGTCGAGCTCCGGGAAGTCGAGCACGCGCACCCAGGCCTCGTCCCCCTCCTCGAGGTCGAGGGGCCCCACGGCGACCGGCGGGTCGAGCTCCACGGTGACCACCACCCGACCCGTGCCGACGAAGACGCGCCGGTCGCCGGCGACCCCCTCGGCGAGCCGCTCGCTGGCCTCCGCGTCGCTGCCGCCGGGCGCACGCTCCACCCGGAAGCGCGGCGCCGCCGGCACCGGCACGGCGGATACGAAGGACGGCAGGCCCCGGGAGGTCAGGCCCGCCAGGCAGGCCGGCGGCTCGGCCTCGCCGAGGGCCACGACCTCGATCTCGGCGCCGGCGGCCACCAGGCGCGACGCCGCCTGGCAGGGATCGCTCGCGCAGGCGGGCTCGAGGTCCGAGAGCACCACCACGCGGGCGCCCGCCGCCGCTCCGCGGCTCACCAGGTCCCGCGCCACGTCTTCGAGGGCCGCGGCCAGGGACGACTCGCCCCGCGGCGGCGGCAGCCGGGGGATCAGCGCAGCGAGGCCCTCGGTGGCGGGTCCCTCGGTGGCGGGCTCGATGGGCACCGCCGGGCCGCACTCGGCCCCGCTGGTCAGCCCGGGCACGCGCAGCGAGACCGGCGCGGACCTCGGCAGCGCCGCGAGGTAGCGCGTGGCCAGCTGACGCGCGGCCGCGTAGCGGCTCGCGCGTGGGGAGATCGGCGTGGCCATGGAGAGGCTCGCGTCGAGCACGATCGCGACCGGCACCTCCCCGGGCTCCGGCAGGTCCGCCGACCGGGACAGGCCGTGGGCCACGTCGACGCGCACCCACGCCCGGGGTGCGTCGAGGACCGGGGGCAGCAGCAGGCGGGCGCGCTCGACCCAGTCCGCGCAGGCCAGCGCGGCCGCGGCCAGCAGCAGCGTCGCCGCGACGCGCACCGGCCTCACGGCGCGGCCTCCGCCGGAGGCGTCTCGTCCGCCGTGCTCGCGGACCCCGTCGCACCCGCCGCTCCCGCAGAGCCCGCCGAGGGGCCGGGGGGCGCCGTCTCGGGGGGCGTCGGTGCCGGCGGCGCCGCCGTCGCCCGCGTCGCGTCGGCGCGGCTCTCGCGCACGGCGCGGAACAGGCGGTAGACCTTCGGCGAGTGCGCGGCCCGGTCGAGCTCGAGGGAGGGGTCGAGCGCGAGGGCGCGGCCGAAGCCGGCGCGCGCCTCGTCCTCGCGGCCCAGCGCGAGCGCCGCCGTGGCGCCCACCACCTCGAGGCGGGTCTTCGCCGGCACCAGGCGCCGGCGCTCGGGAAGCTCGGCGCGCGCCCGTTCGACCCGCGCCAGGGCGTCCTCGAAGCGGGCCTCGCGAAGCGCACTCTCCGCCTCGCTGGCCGCCGTCTCGGCGCGGGCCAGGGACGACGTCGCGGGAGGCCCCTCGGAGACGGCGGGCAGGCTGTCGCGCAGGCCGACCAGGGCCACGGGATCGCCGAGCCGCCGGGCTGCGTCCTGGGCCGAGCCGCGCCGCCCGGGCAGCTCGCGCACCGTCGCGAGGGGGGGACGCCGCACGCGCACGGGCCGCGTGCGCTCGAGGGCCCCCGCCACCTCGGGCCGGCGCCCGTCGAGGCACGCCACGTGGGTCCACAGCGCGTGAGCGAGGGCCCGCGAGCGGAGCTCGGCCTCGGCGGCGAGCCCCGCCAGCTCGGCGGCGCGGAACGCCGCCCAGCGGGCCGCCACCAGGTCGTCGCCCTCGGCGTTCGGCAGCGGGGCGGGCTCGCCCGGCCACGGCGCGCAGGCGGGGGCGGCCGCGTCCCCCTGCCCCTCCGGCCCGGCCTGAGCGGCGCCCGCCGCGGCGACGAGGGATCCGGCCGCGAGGACGCTGCGCAGCACGCGCGCCCCGCGGCGGGGGCGCGCGACCCTCAGAGCAGGCCTCGGATCGCCCGCAGCTCCTCGCGGATCTTCTCGAGCTGCGTGCGCGGGTCCACCTCGAAGGCCAGCTCGGGCTGGGGCTGCTCGAGGGCACGGGCCACGCCCAGCTCCCGCAGCCGCTTGCGCGCCCCGGCGATCGTGAAGCGCTCCTCGTAGAGCAGCTTCTTGATCAGCTGGATCACCTCGATGTCGCGCTGGCGGTACAGGCGCTGCTTGGAGCGGGACTTGGCCGGGGCCATCCAGCGGAACTCCGACTCCCAGTAGCGGAGCACGTAGGGCTTCACGCCGGTGATGCGGCTCACCTCGCCGATGCGGTAGTAGCGCTTGCCTTCGGCGGGGGCGTCGGCGCCGGAGCGGGCGTCGGGCTCGCGGTCGTGGTCGGCCATCCGGCCTCCTGGATGTCTCGGGCGAGCTTCCCTCGGGGCGGGCCCGGCTCGGGATCAGCTCGCGTCCTGGGTGGGACCCCCGTCCTCGTTCAGGATGTTCTTTAGCACGAGACTCGGCTTGAAGGTGAGGACCCGCCGGGCCGAGAGCCGGATCTCCTCGCCGGTCTGGGGATTGCGGCCCTTGCGCGCGTTCTTCTCCCGCACCACGAAGTTCCCGAAGCCCGAGATCTTCACCTTCTCCCCCGCGGCGAGGGTGTCCTTGATGATCTGGAACACCTTCTCCACGAGCTCGGCGCTCTCCTTCTTCGAGAAGCCCACCCGCTCGTAGATCTGCTCGACGATCTCCGCCTTGGTCATGTTCCTTCCCCCTCGTGACACGGTGCTATCGAAGCTCCCCGCCGAATCGTTGCGCCAGCATGCGCACCACCTTGTCCGTCGCCTTGGTCACCTCGGCGTCGGTCAGCGTGCGGTCCGGGCGCTGGAAGTCGAGCCGGAACGCCACGCTCACCTTGCCCTCGGCCACGCCGCGGCCCTCGTAGCGATCGAAGACCCGGGCCGACTCGAGGGCGCTCCCCGCCGCCTTGCGGATGGCGTCGAGCACCTCCCCGGCCGCCACGTCGCGCCCGAGCAGGACGGCCAGGTCGCGGCGCACGCGCGGGTGGCGCGAGACCGGCTCGTAGCGGCGCAGCTCCGGCTCGAGGTCGAGGAGCGCGGCCAGGTCCGCGGTCACCACCGCGGTGGGCGCCTCGATCTCGTAGCGCGCCGCGGTCTCGGGATGCAGCTCGCCGAGGGACACCACCGGGCGCCCGTGCACGAGCAGCGTGCCCGCCACCGACGGGTGCAGGAAGGGCTCGTCGCTGCCGGCGCGGAACTCCGCCTCGTGGCCGAGCGCCTCGAGCAGGCGCGTCGCCACGCCCTTGGCCCGGAAGAAGGGCGGCACGTCGCCGCGGCCCCAGAAGCCCGGATCCGTCTCGCCGGCCAGCACCGCGCAGGCCTCGAGGCGCTCCTCGGGGAGCGCCACCTCCTTGCGCGCGGCCCGGAACACCCGGCTCACCTCGAACACGCGCACGCCGTCGAGCTGGCGGGCCAGGTTCTGCCGCGTCGCCCGCAGCAGCGAGGGCACCAGGGTGGTGCGCAGCCAGGGGGCGCTCGCCTGGATCGGGTTCACGATGGTGACGGTGCGCCGGCGCGGGTCGTCGGCGGCGAGCCGCAGGAAGTCCGGGTCCTCGGGCGCGAAGGCCGAGAAGGTCATCAGCTCGACGAGGCCCGCCCCGCACAGGGCGTCCCGGGCGAGGGCCCCGAGGCGGTGCTCGGTGGGCTCGCTGGCCCCCTCGAGCGCGGCGTCGGGCAGGGTCGGCTCGATGCGGTCGTAGCCGTACACCCGGGCCACCTCCTCGATGAGGTCGACGGGGATGTGGAGGTCGTTGCGGTAGACCGGCGGCCGGCAGCGCAGCCCATCCCCGTCCGCCTCGACGGCCACGTCGACGCGCTCGAGCAGCACCCCGATCTCCTCCCGGGAGAGCGCGGTCCCGAGCAGCCGGTTCACCCGCGCGGGATCGAGCGGGATCTCCTCGGTGCGGTGGGGCGGCCGGCCCAGGGCCACCACCTCCCCCGTCGCGACCTCGCCGCCGGCCAGCTCCTGGATCAGGCGCGCGGCCCGCGCCGCGGCGCGCTCGATGCCGCTGGCGTCCACGCCTCGCTCGAAGCGGTAGGAGGCGTCGGTGTGCAGGCCCAGCCGGCGCGCCGTGCGGCGCACCCGCGCCGGCTGGAAGTGGGCGCTCTCGATCAGGACGTCGCGGGTGTCGTCGCCCACCTCGCTCTCGGCCCCGCCCATCACCCCGGCCACCGCGATGGCGCCCGCGGCGTCGGCGATCACCAGGTCCTCGGCGGCCAGCTGCCGGGCCTGTCCGTCCAGGGTGACGATCTTCTCGTCGGGCTCGGCGGAGCGCACCCGCACCACGCCCCCGCGCAGCTTGGCGAGATCGAAGGCGTGGAGGGGCTGGCCGAACTCGAGCAGGACGAGGTTGGTCACGTCCACCACGTTGTTGATGGGCCGCACCCCGGCGGCCTCCAGCCGCTGCTGCAGCCACTCCGGCGACTCGGCGACGCGCACGCCGCGCACCACCCGCGCCGCGTAGCGGTGGCAGCCCTCGGCGTCCTCCACGGCGACCCGCACCGACTCCGCCGCCGGCGCGCCGGCCTCGGGGCAGTCGATCGGCGGCAGGCGCAGCGCGCCGCCGAGCTGCGCCCGCACCTCGCGCGCCATGCCGAGCATGGAGACCCAGTCGCCCCGGTTGGGGGTGATCTCGACGTCGAGCACCACGTCGCCGGGCGGCAGCGCGCTCGGCAGCGGCGCCCCCACGGCGGCGTCCTCGGGGAGCACGAGGATGCCGTCGTGGTCGTCGCCGAGGCCCAGCTCCCGGCCCGAGCAGATCATGCCGTTGGAGGTGACCCCGCGGATCTTCGAGCGCTTGATCTTCAGGCCGTCGGGCAGCACGTCGCCGTGGAGCGCCACCGCGACCTTCTGCCCGGCCGCCACGTTCGGGGCCCCGCACACGATCTCCAGGGGCTCGCCCTCCCCGACCTCGACGCGGCACAGCGAGAGCCGGTCGGCGTTCGGGTGGGGGCCGCGCTCCAGCACGTGGCCCACGCGCAGGGCCGAGAGGTCCGGCCCCGACGCGATGCGCTCCTCGATCTCCAGGCCGCCCAGGGTGAGGCGCTCCTCCAGCAGGTCCACGGACTCGGGCAGGTCCACCCACTCGGCGAGCCAGGTGAGGGAGAACTTCATCGGGCCCTCACCCCACCTGCTCCACCACCCGCGCGTCGCCCTCGAAGAGCAGGTGGATGTTGGGGATCGCCCAGCGGTCCATGGCGGTGCGGTCGATCCCCATGCCGAAGGCGAAGCCCTGGTGGCGCTCGGGGTCGATGCCGCAGTTGCGCAGCACCTGGGGGTGGATCATCCCGCAGCCCCCCCACTCGAGCCAGCGGTCCTTCCACCAGAAGTCCATCTCGGCGGAGGGCTCGGTGAAGGGGAAGAAGTGGGCGCGGAAGCGCAGCTTCGTGTCCGGCCCGAAGAGGTGGCGCGCGAAGGCGTAGAGGGTGCCCTTCAGGTCCGCGAAGGTCACGTCCTCGTCCACGCAGAAGGCCTCGATCTGGTGGAACATCGGGTAGTGGGTGGGGTCGAGGTCGTGGCGGTAGACCCGGCCCGGCGCGATGAAGCGGAAGGGAGGCGTGCGCCCCGTCATGGCGCGGATCTGCACGTTCGAGGTGTGGGTGCGCAGCACGTGACCGCCCTCCACGAAGAACGTGTCCTGGGTGTCGCGCGCCGGATGGTCGTCGGGGAAGTTGAGCGCGCCGAAGTTGTTGTGGTCGGTGTCGACCTCGGGCCCGTCCTCGATGGAGTAGCCGAGGGACCGGAAGAAGGCGCACATCTCGCGCTCGATGCGGGTCACGGGGTGCAGGTGGCCCCGGGGCGGCGCGGCGCCGGGCAGGGTCACGTCGAGGCGGTGCTCGGCCAGGGCGCGGCCCCGGCCCTCCTGCTCGAGGGCCTCGCGGCGCTCCCGGGCCAGGGCCTCGATGCGCTCCTTGGCGCGGTTGGCCTCCTGGCCCACCCGGGCGCGCTCCTCGGGCGGCAGCTCGCCGAGGCCGCGCAGCACGCCGCTCAGCGAGCCCTTGCGGCCCAGGAACCGGGCGCGGGTCTCGGTCAGCTCGGGGACGGACGCCGCCGCGGCGAGGGCGGCCTCCGCCTCCGCCAGCAGCTCGTCGAGGTTGCGCGCCGGCCCGGCCACGACGGCCTCAGGCCTGGACCTGGGTCCGGGCCAGCTCGGCGAGGTCCTTGAAGGCCTGGGGGTCGTCCACCGCCAGGGCGGCGAGGTTCTTGCGGTCGACCTCCACCCCGGCCTTGTGGAGCCCGTTGACGAAGCGGCTGTAGGAGAGCCCGTGCTCCCGGGCCGCCGCGTTGATGCGGGCGATCCACAGGCCGCGGAACTCGCGCTTGCGCGTCTTGCGGTCGCGGTAGGCGTACTTCCAGCCCTTCTCAACGGCCTCCCGGGCGGTCTTGATCAGGCGGCTGCGGCCGCCCCAGTAGCCCTTGGCTTCCTTCAGGATGCGCTTGTGGCGGCGGTGGGCCGCGACGCCGCGCTTCACACGAGGCATGGTCTCTCCTTCCGGCGCGACCCGGGGTGGGGCGCGCGCCCTGGACCTACAGGTACGGCAGCAGCTCGGCGATCCGGCGCCGGTCGGCGCCGGTCAGCTCACCGCGCCCGCGCAGCTGCCGCTTCCGCTTCGAGCGCATCTTGGTGAGGATGTGCCGCTTGTTCTGCTTCTGGTGCACCACGCGTCCGCTGGCGGTCGTCTTGAACCGCTTCGCGGCGCCGCGGTGCGACTTCATCTTAGGCATCGGCTTCTCCTGCGCGGGCCGGGGCCTCGGTGGCCTCCGCCGGCGCGGTCTTCTTCGGGGCCTGCTTCTTCGGCGGGGCCTCCTCGGCCCCGGACGCCTCGCCCGCCTCCTCGGACCGGGCCTCGGCCTCGGCCTCGGCCTCGGCCTTGCGCGCCTTGGCGACGGCGTCCTTGTTGGAGACCAGGATCATCGAGAGGAACCGGCCCTCCATGCGCGGGTTGCTCTCCATGGTGGCGATCTCGCCCAGCATCTCCCTCACCCGGTCCAGCTGCCGGTAGCCGTGCTGCCGGTGGACCATCTCGCGCCCCCGGAACATCACGGTGATCTTCACCTTGTCGCCGTCCATCAGGAACCGGCGCGCGTTCTTCAGCTTGAAGTCGAGGTCGTGCTGGTCCGTTCCCGGCCGCAGCTTGACCTCCTTCAGGCTGGCGGCGTGGGCCTTGCCCTTCCCCGCCGCCTTCTTCTTCTTCTCCTCGTACTTGAACTTGCCGTAGTCCATGATCCGGCAGACCGGAGGCGTGGAGTTCGGCGCCACTTCGACGAGGTCGAGTCCTTCTTCGTCGGCACGGGTGCGGGCCTCGTCGGGCGTCATCACGCCCAGCTGCTCGCCTTCCGGTCCGATCAGTCGGATCTCTCGCGCTCGGATCCTCTCGTTGATGCGTACGGTTTCCCGGGCTGCTATGCGGCTATCCTCCTGTCTGGGCTCATCCGCGCCGGTGGGCGACGTGCTCGGCGAGGTCGCTCACGAAGGCGTCCACGGCCACGGCCTCGGCCTTTCGCTGCTCGTCGCGCCGCCAGCGGGGCGTGACGGTCCCGTTGCTCTCTTCCTGGTCCCCCACCACCAGCATGACG
Source organism: Myxococcota bacterium (assembly GCA_028277885.1). Taxonomy (GTDB): domain Bacteria; phylum Myxococcota_A; class UBA9160; order UBA9160; family UBA6930; genus JANQFK01. Next base: position 94,469 of record JANQFK010000022.1, on the reverse strand, counting down.
GGGATCTTCCGGGTCTCGGCCTCGCGGATCTTGAAGCCGAGCTTCTCGTCCCGGGCGTCGAGCTCCACGCGGATGCCCGCCTCGGCCAGGGCATCGCGCACCTTGTGGGCGTACTCCCGGTGGCGCTCGGTGATGGGCAGCACCGCCACCTGGACCGGCGACAGCCAGAGCGGGAAGTCGCCCGCGGTGTGCTCGGTGTAGATGGCGATGAAGCGCTCGAGGGAGCCCAGGATGGCGCGGTGGAGCATGGCGGGCTGGTGCTCCTGACCGTCCCGGCCCACGTAGCGCAGCCCGAAGCGTCCGGGCATGGCCATGTCGATCTGGAGCGTCGAGAGGGTCCACACCCGGCCCAGGACGTCCTCGAAGTCGAACTCGACCTTGGGGGCGTAGAAGGCGGCCTCGCCCTCCTTGATGCCGCACTCGAAGCCGGCCCCGCGCACGGACTCGACCAGCGCCTTCTCGGCCCGGTCCCAGTCGGCGGGGTCGCCGAGGAACTGCTCCGGGCGGGTCGAGACCGACACCTTCACCCCGGAGATCCCGAGGTCGCGGTAGACCTCGGCGGTCATCTCGAAGAACCGCTCGATCTCCTGGGGCACCTGCTCGGGCTCGCAGTAGACGTGGGCGTCGTCCTGGGCCATGGAGCGCACCCGCGACAGCCCGGTGAGGGTGCCGCTGCGCTCGTTGCGGTGCAGCCGCGAGAACTCCGCGAAGCGCAGGGGCAGGTCGCGGTAGGAGCGCTTGGTGAAGCGGAACAGCTCGCAGTGCCCCGGGCAGTTCATCGCCTTGACGCCGAGCTCCTCGCCCTCGTCGGCCCCCTCGAACCAGAACATGTCGTCGTGGAACTCGGCGTAGTGGCCCGAGGTCTTGAAGAGCTCCGAGCGGAACAGCTGGGGCGTCATCACCTCCTGGTAGCCGTAGCGCGGGTAGAGGGAGCGCACGTACTCGACCAGGCCGTTGTAGAGCACCATGCCCTTGGGGTGGTAGAAGGGCGACCCCGGGGAGAGCGCGTCGATGTGGAACAGGTCGAGGGCGGCGCCCACCCGCCGGTGGTCGCGCTTGCGCGCCTCCTCGAGGCGCTCGAGCCAGGCGTCGAGCTCCTTCTTCGACCCGAAGGCGGTGCCGTAGATGCGCTGGAGCATCGGGTTGCGCTCGTCGCCCTTCCAGTAGGCGCCGGCGGCCTCGAGCAGCTTCACGGCGCCGATCTGCCCGGCGTGCTGCACGTGGGGGCCGCGGCACAGGTCCACGAAGTCGCCGTGGCGGAAGAGCGTGATCTCCTGGTCCTCGGGGATGTCCTCGACGCGCGAGACCTTGAGATCCTCGCCCATCTCCCGGAACAGCGCGGCGGCGCGCTCGCGGCTCACCACCTCGCGCTCGAAGGTCGCGTCCTCGGCGAGGATCTTGGCCATCTCGGCCTCGATGCGCTCGAGGTCCTCGGGCGTGAAGGGCTGCGCGACGAGGAAGTCGTACTGGAACTTCTCGGAGTGGTCGGTGCGGCCGACGTCGATCTGCACGTCGGGGAACAGGCGCTTCACGGCGTCGGCCATGACGTGCTCGGCGGAGTGGCGCAGCACCTCGCCCCCCACGGCGTCGCGGCCGGTCACGATCTCGAGGGCGGCGTCGGCCTCGAGCGGCGTGCGCAGGTCCACCAGGCGACCGTCCACCCGGCCCGCGAGCGCGGCGCGCGCGAGCCCCTTGCCGATGCGCCCGGCGACGTCGAGGACGGTCGATCCCGCCGGCACCTCGACGACCCGGCCGTCCGGAAGACGGACGCCGACGTCGCTCATGTGCGGGGCTGGTGGGTGGGATCGGGCATGAGGTGGTGGGCTCTGGCGAGAAGCGCTCTCCGCTCGGCGGCGAGTTAGCGGCGAATGGTAGGCACGGGCGGGCTCGAACCGCCGACCTCCGCCGTGTCAAGGCGGCGCTCTAGCCACTGAGCTACGTGCCTGAGGCCGCTAACGGTCCGATATTGATATTGATTTGGGGTACGCCCGTCAACCCGGCGGGGCGCCCGGGCTAGCGGTCGCCCCCTGGGGCGAAGCCGGCCCTGCGGGAGGCGCGCACCCGGGCCCCGGAGCGGTCGATCTCGAGCACCCGGACCTCAAGGCCGAGCCCCCGGCCGCGGCCCACCAGACGCTCCATCACGCGCTCGGGTCCGGCGTCGGCCTCCACGTCGAGCAGCATCCGGCCGGGCCGGATCTCGAGGGGGACCGCCCGGCGGGCCCCGGAGGCCTCCAGCGCCTGCCGCACCTGCTGGTAGAGCCCGTAGGAGCTCACCTCCTCGAGGAGCAGCCGGAAGCGGCGGCGCTCCACCGGACCCCCCGCCAGCAGCCCCTCCCGGGCCAGCCGCCGCTGCACCCGGGTCGCGTCCACGTGGACCTCCACCAGCACCACGTACTCGACCGGCACCGGGAGCAGCAGGGCGCGGCGCTCGCCGCGGTCCTCCAGGATCCGGTAGCGGACCGCGTACTCCCGGGGGTCTCCCAGCCCTTCGCGGAGGCTCTCGGGGGCGGCGCCACCGAGCAGCTCCCGGGCCACCCGCTCGACCCCCTCGGCGATGGCGGAGTCGAGGGCGGCGTCGCGCAGTGGGCGGTTGCGGGGGGCATCCGCCCCGGCCGGCGCGGCGCCCACCACCTCCAGGCGGCGCACCTCGGCGGCCGCCGGGGTCGCGGGGCCGAGGGCTCCGGCGAGGAGCCCGGTGGCCAGTGCGGCGACGAGCCCCCGCCTCACAGCACGAGCTCCGTCACGGGGCGTCCGAAGAGCTGGTTCACGTCGCGCAGCAGGGTATCGGTCGGATCCACGCCGCGCGCGTCGGGCAGGCTCAGCACCGTCTCGCTCTCCCCGGGGATCAGCACCCGCACCACCACCCCGCAGTCGCCCCGGTGGGCGTCCAGCACCCGGCGCAGCGCGAGCAGGCGGTCCCGGGTTGCATCGGCCGCCACGATGCGAAGCTCGAGCCGGGCCGCCAGGCGCTCCTCGGCCTCGGCGAGCTCGAAGGCGTCCCGCACCAGCAGCTTGGGGGGCTCGGCGGCCTCGAGGTTGCCGGTCAGCACCAGGGGGACGGGCCCGGTCTCGGGGTCGCCCTCCAGGGCGCGGCGCAGCAACGGGCGGAGCCGCGCGAAGGACTCGGGGAAGATCACCAGGTCGAAGGCACCCTCCAGGTCCTCCACGGTCCCGAACGCCATGGCGTCGCCCTTGCGGGTGCGGGTCTCCCGGATGCCGGTCACCAGGCCGCCGATGCGCGCCTCGCGCCCGGCGCGCTCCGCCGCCTTGGTGGCGGTGGTGTCGGTGTAGCGGCGCAGCTTGTCGGCGTGGGCCTCGAGGGGGTGCCCGGTGACGTAGAACCCGAGCACCTCGTTCTCGTGGGCGAGCCGCTCGGCGTCGGTCCAGGGCGGCGCCTCGGGCAGCTTCGGCTGGGAGAGGCCGCCGTCCTCGCCCGGGAACAGGCTGTCCTGGCCGATGGCGCGGTCGCGCTGGGCGGCGGCGCCGCTCTCGAGGGCGGCGTCGAGCCCGGCCCACACCGCGGCCCGGTTGTCGTGGAGCGAGTCGAAGCTGCCGCACTTGACCAGGCTCTCCACCACCCGGCGGTTCACCCGGCGGCCGTCCACCCGGTGACAGAAGTCCATCAAGCTGGCGAAGCGCTCGCCCTCGCCGCGCGCCTCGAGGACGGCCTCGATGGCGCCCTCCCCCACGTTCTTCACGCCGGCGAGTCCGAAGCGGATGCCCTCGGCCACCACGGTGAAGTCGCGCTCGGATTCGTTCACGTCCGGCGCCAGCACGTCCACCTTCTGGGCCCGGGCGTGGGCGATGTAGCGCGCCAGCTTGTCGTGGTTGCCCGACTCGATGGAGAGCAGGGACGCCAGGTACTCGCGCGGGTGGTTGGCCTTCAGGTAGGCGGTCTGGAAGGTGAGCAGCGCGTAGGCGGTGGAGTGGGCCTTGGGGAACCCGTAGCCCGCGAACTCGGCCATCAGCCGGAAGATCTCCTCGGCCTTGGCCTTGTCGATGCCGCGCTCCACGGCGCCGGAGACGAAGCGCTCGGCGTGGACCGCCATCTCCTCGGGCTTCTTCTTGCCCATCGCGCGGCGCAGCAGGTCCGCGTCGCCGAGGCTGTAGCCGGCCAGCCGGTTGGCGATCTGGAGCACCTGGTCCTGGTAGACGATCACGCCCAGGGTCTCGGCGGTGAGCTCCTCGAGCTCGGGCACCAGGTACTCGACCTTGGTGCGCCCGTGCTTGCGGCTCACGAAGTCGTCCACCATGCCCGAGCCGAGGGGCCCGGGACGGTAGAGCGCGACCAGCGGGATCAGCTCCTTGAAGGCCCGGGGCTTGAGCTTGAGCACCAGGTCCGTCATGCCCGACGACTCCACCTGGAACACGCCCTCGGTGTCGCCGCGGCAGAGCAGGTCGTAGGTGGGCTCGTCGTCCAGCGGGACGGCGTCGATGGAGAAGTCCGGGAATCCCGACTCCCGCACGCGACGCTCGGCGTCGGTGATCACCGTGAGGGTCTTGAGGCCGAGGAAGTCGAACTTGATCAGCCCCACCTTCTCGACGCAGCGCATGTCCCACTGGGTCATCACGTCGCCGGACTTCGAGTCGCGGTAGAGCGGCACCAGGTCGATCAGCGGACCGTTGCCGATCACCACGCCGGCCGCGTGGGTGGAGGCGTGGCGGGTCAGGCCCTCGAGCCGCAGGGCGGTGTCGAACAGCCGCGCCACCTGGCCGTCGGCGTCGACCCGGGCGCGCAGGTCCGGGGACTGGGCCAGGGCCTCGTCGAGGGTGATGCCGAGGGTCTCGGGCACCAGCTTGGCGATGCGGTCCACGTCGCCGAAGGACATGCCGAGCACGCGGCCCACGTCGCGGATCGCGGCCCGGGCCTGGAGCTTTCCGAAGGTGATGATCTGGGAGACCCGGCGGCCGTCGGGGCCCTCGCCGTCGTACTTGTCGGCGACGTAGCGGATCACCTCGTCCCGGCGCCGCATGCAGAAGTCCACGTCGATGTCCGGCATGGAGACGCGCTCGGGGTTCAGGAAGCGCTCGAAGATGATGTCGTACTCGATGGGATCGACGCCGGTGATCCCCAGGGAGTAGGCGACCAGGCTGCCCGCCGAAGAGCCGCGCCCGGGACCCACGGGGATGCCGCCCCGGCGCGCCTGGGCGATGAAGTCCGCCACGATCAGGAAGTAGCCCGCGAAGCCCATGGACTGGATCACGCCGAGCTCGTGGTTCATGCGCTCCACGTACACGCGCTGGCGCTCGGCGAAGGGCTCGTCGGGCTCCATCCCGAGGCGTCGGCGCAGCCCCGCCCAGGAGTCCGCCGCGAGCACCGCCTCCCGGGTGGTGCTCGCCGGGACCTGGAACTCGGGCATGTGGTACTCGCCCATGGGGATCTCGGCGTGGCAGCGCTCGGCGATCTCGAGGGTGTTGGTCAGCGCCGAGGGGTGGTCGTGGAAGACGCTGCGCATCTCGTCGCCGGACTTCACGAAGAAGCCCTCGCCGTCGAACTTGAAGCGCTTCGGGTCGTCGAGGTTGGTGGCCGTGCCGATGCACAGCAGCGCCTCGTGGTGGGCGTGGTCGTGCTCCTCCAGGTAGTGGGCGTCGTTGGTGGCCACCAGGGGCAGGCGCAGGTCCGAGGCCATCTTGACGAGCTCGGCGTTCACCTGGTCCTGGGCGGGGATGCCGTGGCGCTGGAGCTCCAGGTAGTAGCGGTCGCCGAAGATGGAGGAGAACTCCTCCACCCGGCGCCAGGCCGTCTCCACCTCGCCGCCCAGGATGGCGCGGCACACCATGGAGGAGAGGCAGCCCGAGGTGGCGATCAGGCCCTCGCTGCGCTCGCGCAGCAGGTCGAGGTCGATGCGCGGCTTGTAGTAGAAGCCCTCGAGGTAGCCCTTGGAGACCAGGTAGACGAGGTTCCGGTAGCCGGTCTCGTTCATGGCGAGGAGCAGCAGGTGGTTGATGGCGTCGAAGCCGCCGGCGTCCTTCTCGCGCTTCTCCTTGTCGAAGCGCGAGCCCGAGGCGAGGTAGACCTCGCAGCCCAGGATGGGCTTCACGCCGTTGGCCAGCGCCTTCTCCTGGAACTCCACCGCACCGAACAGGTTGCCGTGGTCCGTCATGGCGACCGCCGGCATGCCCAGGGACTTCACCCGCTCGAACAGCGGATTGTGCTTGATCGCCCCGTCAAGGAGCGAGTACTGGGTGTGGAGGTGGAGGTGGACGAAGGGCTCGGGCACCCCTACTCCCACTCGATCGTGGCCGGCGGCTTCGACGAGACGTCGTACACCACCCGGTTCACGCCCTTCACCTCGTTGGTGATGCGGCTCGACACCGTCGCGAGCACCTCCGGCGGCAGCCGCGACCAGTCCGCCGTCATGGCGTCCACCGAGGTGACGCAGCGCAGCGCGATGGCGTCCTCGTAGGTGCGCTCGTCGCCCATCACCCCGACGCTCTGGATGGGCAGGAACACCGCGAAGGCCTGCCAGATGGCGTCGTAGAGACCCGCCCGCCGGATCTCCTCGATCAGGATGGCGTCGGCCCGGCGCAGGATCGCGAGGCGCTCCGCCGTCACCTCGCCGATCACGCGGATGGCGAGGCCCGGGCCCGGGAACGGGTGGCGCCCCACCAGCACCTCGTGCAGGCCGAGGCGCCGCCCCACCTCGCGCACCTCGTCCTTGAAGAGCTCCCGCAGCGGCTCCACCAGGCGCAGGCGCATGCGCTCGGGCAGCCCCCCCACGTTGTGGTGGGTCTTGATGGTGGCCGAGGGGCCGCGCACCGAGATGCTCTCGATGACGTCGGGGTAGAGCGTGCCCTGGACCAGGAAGTCCACGCTGCCGCGCTCGGCGCCGATGCGCCGCGCCTCCTCCTCGAAGACCTCGATGAAGAGGTGGCCGATGATGCGCCGCTTGCGCTCGGGATCGGTCACGCCCGCCAGCGCGGCCAGGAACCGCGCCGAGGCGTCCACGCAGACCAGCTCGATGCCCAGGTGCTCTCGGAACTCGCTCTCGACCTGGGCGCGCTCGCCCTCGCGCATCAGGCCGTGGTCCACGAAGATACAGGTGAGCCGCTCGCCCACGGCGCGGTGCACCAGGGCGGCGGCCACCGAGGAGTCCACGCCGCCGGAGAGGCCGCAGATCGCGCGGCCCTCCCCCACCTGCTCGCGCACCCGGCCCACGGCCTCGTCGATGAAGGCCTCCATGGTCCAGGAGGAGCCGCAGCCGCACACCTCGTGGACGAAGCGCGCCAGGATCTCGCCGCCGCCCTCGGTGTGGACCACCTCGGGATGGAACTGCAGGCCCCAGATGCGCCGGCCGGGGTGGCGCACGCCCGCGAAGGGCGAGTTGTCGCTGGTGGCCACCACCTCGAAGCCCTCGGGCAGCGCCAGCACGCGGTCGCCGTGGCTCATCCAGACGTGGCTCTCGGCGCCGGCGTCACCCAGCAGCGGGTCGCGGCGCTCGACGCGCAGGCGCGCGCGGCCGTACTCCCGGTCCTCGGCGCTCTCGACCCGCCCGCCGAGGTCGTGGGCGAGGAGCTGGAGGCCGTAGCAGATCGCGAGGGTCGGGAGCCCCAGCTCGAGGACCGCGGGGTCGAGCCCCGGCGCCCCCGCGTCGAGGACGCTTGAGGGACCGCCCGACAGCACCAGCCCGGCGGGGCTCCAGTCCTTCACCGCGGCGGCGTCCATCCCGAACCCCTCGCCGTCGACGGTCATGCGCGGCGGGTGGATCTCGCAGTAGACGCCGCGCTCGCGGATGCGTCGTGCGATGAGCTGGGTGTACTGCGACCCGAAGTCCAGGATCAGGATCCGGTCGCGGTGGGCGTCGGGGGGCATCCCGTCTCCGGCTCGCGAGCGCTACTCGATCCGGTAGTTCGGAGCTTCCTTGGTGACGATCACGTCGTGGACGTGGCTCTCCTGGAGCCCGGCTCCGGAGATGCGCACGAAGCGCGCCTTGGCGCGCAGGTCGGGCAGGTTGGCGGCGCCGCAGTAGCCCATGCCCGAGCGCAGGCCGCCGAGCAGCTGGTAGACGCTGTTCGACATGCTGCCGCGGTAGGGGACGCGCCCCTCGATGCCCTCGGGCACCAGCTTCGCCGTCTCCTCGACCTCGGACTGGAAGTAGCGGTCGCGGCTGCCCGCCGCCATGGCGCCGATGGAGCCCATGCCGCGGTAGACCTTGTAGGAGCGCCCCTGGAACAGCACCACCTCGCCCGGCGCCTCGTCGGTGCCGGCGAACAGCGAACCGATCATCACTGCCGAGGCCCCGCCGGCCAGGGCCTTCACGACGTCGCCCGAGTACTTGACGCCGCCGTCGGAGATCACCGGCACGCCGAAGCCCGCCGCCACCTGGGCGGCGTCCTGCACCGCGGTGAACTGCGGGACGCCCACGCCGGCGATCACCCGCGTGGTGCAGATCGAGCCCGGCCCCACGCCGACCTTGACCGCGGAGACGCCGGCCTTGATCAGGGCCTCGGCGCCCTCCCCGGTGGCGACGTTGCCGCCCACGATGGGCAGCTCCGCGAAGTGCCGGCGCAGCTCCGTCACCGTGTCGAGCACGCCCTGGGAGTGGCCGTGGGCGGAGTCCACGACGATCGCGTCCACGCCGGCGTCCACCAGGGCCTGGGCCCGCTCCAGGCGGTCCGGGGCGGCGCCCACCGCGGCGCCGCAGCGCAGGCGGCCCCGGTCGTCCTTCGACGCCGCCGGGAAGCGCTCGCTCTTCTCGATGTCCTTGATGGTGATGAGCCCGCGCAGCATGCCCTGGGCGTCCACCACCAGCAGCTTCTCGATGCGGTGGCGGTGGAGCAGCTCCTTGGCGGTCTCCATGCTGGTGTCCGGCGGGACGGTGACGAGCCCCTCGCTCGTCATCACCGAGGAGATCAGGCTGGAGGTGTCCTTCACGAAGCGCAGGTCGCGGTTGGTGAGGATGCCCACCGCGCGGCCCTCGCGGGTGACGGGCACGCCGGAGATCCGGTAGCGCTGCATCACCTCGAGGGCCTCGTGGATGCGCTGCTCCGGCGACATCGTGATGGGATCCACGATCATGCCGGACTCGGAGCGCTTGACCTTGTCCACCTCCGCCGCCTGGCCCTCGATGGAGAGGTTGCGGTGCACGATGCCGATGCCGCCGTTCTGCGCCATGCAGATCGCCGCCTCGTGCTCGGTCACCGTGTCCATGGCGGCCGAGACCAGGGGGATCTCGAGCGAGATCTCGCGCGTCAGCTGGGTCCGGAGATCGACGTCTCGCGGAAGCACCTCGGAGCCCGCGGGCACGAGGAGGACGTCGTCGAACGTCAACCCCTCGCGAATCCGACCGTCGGTCATCGTCGGTGAGCGAACTCCAGTGAGGACGGGAGGCGGAGCCTGGAGATGCGGCGTCCCGGGGGACGGAGCGCCCTCTCACCGGCCCCGTGTTGACGGCGGAGAATAGAGCGGGCCCCTCGCAGGGTCAAGCGGGACCCGTGTCCTCCGACGGCACGAGACGGTCGAGCTGCGGTCGCAGCAGCGCCGCGGTCTCGGCGAGGACGGCCTCCAGCAGCCGGCAGCCCGCCCGCGGCGCGTCGTCGGCGAGGCGCAGGAAGGCGGAGCGCGACAGCACGAGCACGCGGGTCGGCTCCGACGCCACCGCGGTGACCTCGCGCATGCCCAGGGCGATGAGGGACAGGCCGCCGAGGTCGCTTCCCGGTCCGACCTTCCCGGCCAGCTCGCCGCGCTCGCTCTCGAGGCGCAGCGCGCCGGTCTCCACCAGCACCAGCCCCTCGGACTCGTGGCCCTCCTTGAAGAGCGGCTCGCCGGCCTCGAGCTCGATCTCCTCGAGGAGGCCTTCCAGCACCTCCTTCTCCTCCTCGCCGAGGGAGGAGAGGATCTCGTAGCGCTTGAGCCGCTGCCCGCTCACGGCACCACCCGTCCCAGCATGGTGCGCAGCAGCGCCACCGGGTCCTTGCCACCCTCGAGGGGCAGCAGGAACAGCGAGGAGTCGTCGAGGAGCGACATCTTGGCGTGGATGTCCTCGGCGCCGAGGCGCTCCTCCTTGCGCAGCAGCATCACGTGGAAGAGCCGCGTGCCGGGCAGCCCGCGCAGGGTCTCGACCAGCGGGCGCAGCGCCTGCTCCGAGGCGTCCACCGGGTCCGAGAGCAGGATCAGGACGCCCAGGGCGCCGTGGGCCGCGACGGGCCAGAGCGGCGCGAAGTCGGGATCCGAGGGCACGTGGAGGAGCTGGAGGCTGTGCTCCGCGTCCACGGCCAGGCGGCCCACGGGCACCAGGTCGTCGGGCCGGGCGGTGCCGCCCCGGAAGGGCTCCTCGAGCTCGAGGCCCGGTAGCACGGCGAGCTGGCGCGCGAAGTCGCGGGTCGCGGCGGGATCGGCGGCGGCGACCAGCAGCTTCGCCTCGCACACGTCCTCGCCCCGCGGCCGCCCCCGCTGGAGCCAGTCGCGCAGGCGGCGGATCTGGGCCGGGGAGAACAGGCCGTCGCTGCCGCGGCGCTGGGGCGCCGGGCTGCCCTTGCGCAGCTCCACCACGTCGCGCTCGATCAGGGTCTGGAGCGTGCGCAGCACCTGGTAGTCCGGGTGGGAGCAGTGGTCCACCACGTCGCGCACGGTGCTGTGGATCTCGAGCAGCAGCAGGATCTCCTGGGTGAGCGGATGCACCACGTTGGGGAGCTCGCCGCTGCGCACCTTGAGGGCCACCTGGGAGTCGAGGGGCGGCAGGCTCGAGCGCATGCGGTCCCACTCGTCGAGCTGGCGCATGCCCTCCATCAGCAGCGCGCGGGTGGGGGTGAGGATGCGCGGCGCGATGGCGACGGGGCCCGGCGTGAAGGCGAAGGAGCCCTCCTGCCAGGCCAGCAGCCGGAACAGCGCCTTCTCGCCCTCGACGCTCCCCATGGCGGCCTGCACCAGGTTGCCGTCGCGCACCCACAGGCTGCCGCGCTCCTCCCGGCCGCCGGGCTCGCGGCGCGTCACCTCGATGGTGCCGGTGCGGCGGTTCATGTGGAACAGCTGGAGCAGGTCCACCAGCGGGATCTGGGCCAGCCGGCCCTGCACCTCGTGATCGCCGTCGGCGTGGCGCCAGGCGCTCTCGAGCCGGGCCCGCTGGGCGATCATCACCTCCACGCGCAGCGAGACCTGGTCCGGGTCCGTGCCCGGCGGCAGCACCTCGTCCACGTGGGCGGCCTCGGGGGCGCCGGGCTGGAGCCGCCCGATCAGCAGGAAGCGCACGTCCTGGGTGCGCGGGTTGGCGCGCAGGATCTCGGCCAGCTTGCCGCCGGGGATCACCTCCAGGTCCACCGGCGCCACCACCACCGCGGGCACCTCGGAGAGCGCGGACTCCAGGGCCGCGGAGCCGTTGGGCACCCAGGTGGTGGCGAAGCCGCGGGCGCTGCACGCCTCGCGCACCTGGCGTGCCCGGCTCCGGCTGCCGTCGGCGATCAGCACCGCGCCGCTCACGCGCCCCCCTCCCCGCTTCGCATGCGCTCCATCCTACTCGCCCATGGGGATGCCGAGATCGCTCCCCAGCTGGAACGCGAGCTGCTCCACCAGCGCGCGGTCGCTCGTGTGGTAGATCGCGGTCTCGTCGCCGTCGGCGCCGGCGTCGCGCACCAGCGCGTAGGGGGCCCCCTCCCCGAAGCGCACCACGAAGGGCGGCGGATCCCCGGCCCGCCCCGGCTCCACCCAGGTGATGGGCAGCCCGGGGTAGGTGGCGTCCTTGTGCTCGTCGAGCACCACGATCTCGGTGCGGGGCTCGAGGCCGCGCAACGCGTCGAGCCCGTCGCGCAGGGCGCCCTGGAGGCTCGGGCCCGGGGCCACGAAGAACACGCCGCGCTCGTGGGGACGGCGGGCGATCTCGGCGAGCAGGAACCGCGTCACCTGCTCGACGGTCTCGGCGCGCCCGGCCCGGGCCTCGCCCAGCAGCGTCTCGAGACAGGCCTGGAAGCTCGCCGAGCCGAGCTCGAGGGAGCGCAGCGCGCTGCCGCGGTCCTGGGCGAGCCGCAGGGTGAGGGCCCGCCACACCTCGTCGAGCTCGGTGCCGTCCGCCGGATGGGTCGCCGACGCCACCCCCACGGCGGGGCGGTCCGCGGGGTCGAGGTTCTGGAGCCCCTCCGAGCGCTCGAGGGTCGCGCGCACCCGCCGCTTCAGGATCGCGGCGCCGAGGGCGTCGGTCTCGGGCAGCAGCATGCAGAAGCGGCTCTCGGACTCGGCGGCCAGCAGGTCCGTGGCCCGCAGGCAGCGCCCGATCTGGAAGGCCAGCCCCTCGAGCCAGTGAGCCATCTCGGCGTCGGAGAGCTTGCCGCGCAGCCGCGAGGCGCCGTCCAGCTCGACGGCCAGGAAGGAGAACAGCCGGCCGAAGCGGCTGGCCTTCTGCAGCTCGTTGCGCGCCACGTCGTCGAAGTAGGCGCGCGTGTAGGTCTTGGTGACCGGGTCCCGGAAGGAGCGCCGCTCGAGGGCGCGCATCTCCAGCGCGTTGAAGACGGCGCGGGCCGCGAAGCCGGCGAACTTCCCGGCGGCGGCGTGGTCGAGCTCGTCGAAGGCCTCGCCGTCCACCTTGTCGGTGAGCCGCGCGCAGCCGAGCAGGCGTCCCTCGAGGCGCAGGGGCACGTAGAGGGCCCGGCCCTCGCCGCCCGCGTCGGGCACGTCGGCCTCGAAGGGGCCGCCCTCGGGGTCTCGGAGGGGCGCCAGCGCCTCGGGCAGGGCGTCGAGGGCGAGCTCCTCGGTCTCCTGCTCCACCCGCACCAGGCCCCGGGCCCCGGTGAGCTTGAGGCGCTGGGGGTCGTCGGTGCGCGCCAGCCAGAGGACGCCGCCGTGGGCGTGGGTCTCGAGGCAGAGGCCCTCCACGACGCGGTCGGCCAGGGTCTCGGGGTTCAGCACCGAGAACAGGGCGAGGGCGCGCTCGTAGAGCGACACCGCGCCCATGAACTCGAGGTTCTCCTCGAGCAGCGAGGCGTGCTCCTCGCGCATCTGGCGCTGCTGGAGCAGCTCGTCGAGGGTGTGGGCCAGGACCGCGCGGTCGATGGGCTTGAGCAGGTAGTCGGTGGCGCCGACCTTCATGGCCTCCACGGCCACGTGGACGTCCCCCACCCCGGTCAGCACCACGATGGCGGGCTCCGAGGCCCGCTCGCGCAGCCGGCGCACCAGCTCCGCGCCGTCGGCGCCCGGCATGGCGAGGTCGGTGAGGATGACGTCGAAGGAGCCGCGCTCGGCCTGGGCGAGGGCCTCGTCGACGCTGCTCACCGTGGTGACCTCGTAGCCCTCCTGGTCGAGCAGGTCCTCGAGGTAGACACGGAAGTAGAGCTGGTCGTCGATGGCCAGGATCCGCGTGCGCGACATCCGCTCCCCCTCCGGGCAGGCTCAGTCGATCCCGGGCATGCGCACCCCCGAGCGCGCAGCCACGGTTCTCATCGGCCCGGGACCGCTCGGACTTTTGCGGAACTTGGCCTGCCCGGGGCCCGTCCGCAGCCCCGCGGTCACCCGGGGGGCCCCGATCAGCGAGTGGGGCGTCGCCTCCACGATCTCCACCTCCAGCAGCACGCCCGCGGCGCGCTCCGGGTCGAGGCCGGCCTCGGCGGCGTCGAGGTTGACGACCCGGTGGTAGGGGTCGCGGCCGGTCAGCTGGGTGCCGCCCCGGCGGCTCGGGCCCTCCAGGAGGACCCGGGTCCGGGTCCCCACCCGGGCCCGGTGGGCTGCCAGGGTGAGACCGCGCTGGAGGCCCTGGAGCTCCTCGAGGCGCGCCTGGGCGACGGCCGGCTCCGGGGCCCCGGGCAGCTCCGCGGCCCGGGTGCCCGGACGCGGGCTGTACTTGAACGAGTAGGCGTCCACGAAGCCGATCTCGGCGACCAGGTCGAGGGTGGCGCGGAAGTCGGCCTCGCTCTCGCCGGGGAAGCCCACGATGAGGTCCGTGGTGAGGACCAGGTCCGGCCGCGCCGCGCGCAGCGCCTCGGCGATGCGCACCAGGTCGGCGGCGCGGTAGCGGCGGTGCATGCGCTCGAGGACCTCGTCCGAGCCGCTCTGGGCCGGCAGGTGGACGTGGGGGCAGAGCGCGGGGAGGCGGCCGTGGGCCGCCACCAGGGCGTCGTCGAAGAACAGCGGGTGGGGGCTCGTGTAGCGGATGCGCTCGATGCCCGGCACGCCGGCCAGGCGCTCGAGCAGCTCGGCGAAGCCCAGGGTGCCGGCCGCGGCGGCGCGGCCCCGCCGCACGTCGTGGCGCCCGTAGGCGTTCACGGTCTGGCCCAGGAGCGTGACCTCCCGGACCCCCCGGGCCGCCAGGCCCTCCACCTCGGCGATCACGTCCCGGGCCGGCCGGCTGATCTCCCGGCCCCGGGTGAGCGGCACCACGCAGAAGGTGCAGAACATGTCGCAGCCTTCCATCACGGTGACGAAGGCGCGCCCCGGGGAGTGCTCGGAGGTGGCCGGGTGGCGCTCGGGCCAGTCGAAGCGCTCGAGGGAGCGCGACTCGTCCACCCGGGCGCTGCGCTGGCCCGCCCGGGCCGCCTCCACCATGGCGGGCACCCGGCGCAGGTTGTGGGTGCCGAACACGAAGTCGAGGTGGGGAAACCGGCGCAGCAGGGCGTCGCCCTCCTGCTGGGCCACGCAGCCCCCGACCCCCAGCGCCCGCCCCGGCGCCGCCCGCTTCCAGGCCCGCAGCGCGCCCAGGTCGCTGTAGAGCCGGTGCTCGGCCTTCTCCCGGATCGAGCAGGTGTTGATCACCAGGAGGTCGGCCTCGTCCTCCCCCCGGGCCTCGCTCCAGCGGTGGTGGTGCAGGAGGTTGGCGATCTTCTCGGAGTCGTGGACGTTCATCTGGCAGCCGTAGGTCCGGATGCGGAAGCGGCTGCTCACCAGGCGAGACCTCCGAGGGGACGAGCGGCCGAGAACCTACCGGAGGCCCGGGACGCCCTCCAGAGCGCCGGGGGCGCGCAGGGGCTCAGAAACGAGGTTTGACATGCCCCCGCAAGCGCTTGGAAATCAGGGGGTTTCCGGATCCGCAGGATTTCCACAAATCCCGTTTGACATGGGCGTTCGGCGATGCGCATAATGCCGCCGTTGGCAGGGCGCGAGCCCGCCGGGGGGAAGGAGCCAGCGACCGAATCGATCAGGTTATGGAGCGGCGGTGGATAAGGCATTTCTAATCGAAATGTCCAACCTCTCACCCCCCATCATCTATCCACCGCCCTCCCCCCTGTAGAACGCCCCGCCGAGCAAGAGCCCGGCGGGGCGTTTCTCTATCCGGTATCCGGGAGAGTCCCTCTACAGGACTACAGGACGAGGCGGTCGACGACCTTCGAGAGCTGGCGGAGGTTGCGGCACTCCTCGGCCACGTCCACGTGGGGCAGGTAGCGGTCCATCACGCTGTCGCCGAACCCCCAGGCGCTGGGGCTCTCGGGATTCAGCCAGACCACGTTCTTGGCCTTGCTGTGGATGTCCCGGAGGCACCAGGCCCGCGGGTCGTTGTAGTTGTTGCGGGCGTCGCCCAGCACGAGGACCGTGGTCTTCTTGTCGATGGCCGAGAGGTGGTTCTTCCAGAAGTCGTGGAAGGCGTGGCCGAAGTTCGAGCGGGTGTAGACGTTGATCACGTCGCCGCCGTCCAGGGCCTTCTCGATGGCGGCGTTGATCTCCTCGTCGTGGAAGAGCTGGGTCACCTCGCCCAGCTCCGAGACGAAGACGAAGGAGCGGATCTTGGTGAAGGCTTCCTGGAGGCTGTGGACGAACTGCAGCATGAAGCGGGAGACGTTCGCCACCGAGGAGGAGACGTCGCACAGGATCACCAGCTTGGGGCGGTCCTTGCGGCGCTGCTTGTAGATCACCTCGAAGGGCACGCCGCCGTGGGCCATGTTGCGCCGCAGCATGGCGTGGAGGTCGAGCTTGCCCTTCTTGAGCCGCCGGCGCCGGATCGAGAGGATGTTCTTGATGCGCTGGGCCAGGCGGGTCACCACCTCGCGCATGCGCCGGATCTCCTCCTCGGTGAGGTTGTAGAAGCTCTTCTCGAGGAGCGACTCGCGCCGGAAGCGCTCCATGTAGTCGAAGTTCTGCTGCTGGAGCTCGCGCTCGGTGTAGTTCCGCACGCTGCGCCGGAGCGCCTCGGCGAAGCGGTTCACCAGCTCCATCAGGGCCTCGACCTCGGCGTCCCCCAGGCCGGCGTCGCGCAGGCGCTGGGCGAGGTCGCGCAGCTCCTGGGTGGCGCCCTCGGCGCCCATCTGCTCCATGGTGCGGCGGGTGAAGAACCCGAGCTGGAGCATGTTCTCGATGCGGCCGGCGCCGGCCTGCTCCGCCGCCTCGCGGATCAGCTGCTCGAGCTTCGAGAGGTCCTGGGTGAGGAGCGCCTGGGCGAGCTCCGAGAGGTCGAGCTCGCCCTCCATCCCCTGCATGCCCTGGCGGATCTGCTCGAGCAGCTGCTCGAGGTCGATGTCGCCGGGCAGCCCCTGCCCCGCCTGCTCGAAGGCGTCCTTGAGGCTGTCGTAGAAGGCCGACCAGTAGAGCTCGAAGAGCTGGTCGAAGGTGGGGATGTCGTCCCCGCGCTTCACCATGGTGCTGCGCAGGGCGTCGCGGAAGACCTCGCGGTCCTCGATGGAGAGCTCGTCGAGCGCCTCGAAGGCGTCGATCGACTCCGCCACGGACACCCGCACCCCGCTCTTCCGCAGCAGGTTGGTGAAGTCGATGATCTTCTTCTGCATCGCTGGGTCCGCGCGCCGCGGCTAGTGCAGGGTGCCCTTCTTGGTCGGCCGACCCGGGGCGGGCGCGGCGGGAGCCGCGGGCGACGCCGGAGCGGCGCCCCGGGGCTTGGCCTCGCCGGCGGGCTCCTCGGACTTGCGGGTGATCAGCCGGCCCAGCTCGCTCTGGGCCTTCTTGATGTCGCCCTCGTACTTGAGGATGACGTTGAGGGTCTCCCGCACCAGGTCCTCGTCGAGCTCCGTGGCGTTCAGGGCCAGCAGGGCCCGGGCCCAGTCGAGGGTCTCGCTGATCGACGGCGTCTTCTTCAGGTCGAGCTTGCGCAGCCGCTGCATCACGCCCACCAGCTCCTCGGCGAGGCGCCGCTCGATGCCCGGCACCTTGGTGTCGAGGATCCGGAGCTCGAGGTCCTCGTCGGGGAAGTCGATGTAGAGGTGGAGGCAGCGGCGCTTCAGGGCGTCGCTCATCTCCCGGGCGTCGTTCGAGGTGAGGAACACGAAGGGCCGCCGCACCGCCTCGAAGGTGCCCACCTCGGGCACGGTGACCTGGAAGTCCGACAGCACCTCGAGGAGGAAGGCCTCGAACTCGGGGTCCGACTTGTCCACCTCGTCCACCAGCAGCAGCGAGGGGTCGTCGGAGGTGATGGCGTGGAGGAGCGGCCGCGGCACGATGAACCGGCTCGAGAAGAAGACGCTGTCCTCGGCGCCCACGCGCTCCGCGGCGTC
Source organism: Myxococcota bacterium (assembly GCA_028277885.1). GTDB lineage: Bacteria > Myxococcota_A > UBA9160 > UBA9160 > UBA6930 > JANQFK01. The sequence continues at coordinate 77,117 of JANQFK010000022.1, read as the reverse complement.
GCGCAGGCTGGTGGCGCCCGCCATGGTCTCCGAGAGCTTCTCCTTGAGGATCTGGGTGTAGAGGAGCTGCTTCGAGTACTCCCACTCGTAGAGCGCCTTGGCCTCGTCCAGGCCCTCGTAGCACTGGAGCCGCACCAGCTCGCGACCGCTGGCCTTCGAGACCGCCTTGGCGAGCTCGGTCTTGCCGACGCCGGCCGGCCCCTCCACGAGCACGGGCTTCTCCAGGCGCGCGGCCAGGAACACCACCGTGGCGATGCTCTTGTCGGCGATGTAGCCCTGCTCGGCGAGCTGGCCGATGACGTCGTCCACGGACTCGAACATGGGGGCTCCTACCGCTGGCGGCCGGGCGGCCGTCAGCTCATCAGGTGCAGGACGTGGCCGAGCTTCTCCTTCTTGGTGCGGAGATACTCGAAGTTGCGGTCGTTGGGCTGGATCTCGAGGGGCACGCGCTCGACGATCGTGAGGCCGTAGCCCTCGATCCCGGCGCGCTTGCCCGGGTTGTTCGTGATGAGGCGCATGCGCCGCACGCCGAGGTCATGGAGGATCTGGGCCCCCACGCCGTAGTCGCGCAGGTCCGCGGCGAAGCCCAGCCGCTCGTTGGCCTGGACCGTGTCGAGCCCCTCGTCGTCCTGGAGCCCGTAGGCGCGGATCTTGTTCTTGAGCCCGATCCCGCGCCCCTCCTGGCGCATGTAGAGCAGCACGCCACGCCCCTCCTCGGCGATCATCTTGAGGGCCGCGGCCAGCTGCTCGCCGCAGTCGCAGCGCAGGGAGCCGAAGGCGTCGCCGGTGAGGCACTCGCTGTGCACGCGCACCAGCACCTCGTCCTCGGGGCGGATCTCGCCCTTCACCAGGGCGACGTGGTCCACCCGGTCGATCTCGTTCTCGTAGACGATGGAGCGGAAGTCGCCGCCGTGGACCGTGGGGAGCGACGCCTCGCCGGCGCGGCGCACCAGCTTCTCGTTGCGCAACCGGTACTGGATCAGGTCGGCGATGGTGACGATCTTGAGCCGGTGCTGGCGCGCGAAGGTGACGAGATCGGGCATGCGCGCCATGGAGCCGTCGTCGTTCATGATCTCGCAGATCACCCCGGCCGGCTCGAGGCCGGCGAGGCGCGCGAGGTCCACGGCGCCCTCGGTCTGGCCGGCGCGCCGCAGCACGCCGCCGTCCCGTGCGCGCAGGGGGAACACGTGGCCCGGGCGCACCAGGTCCTGGGGCCGCGCTTCCGGCGCGATGGCGGCCTGGACCGTGGTGGCGCGGTCGGCGGCGGAGATGCCCGTGGTGACGCCCTCCCGGGCCTCCACCGACACCGTGAAGGCGGTGCCCAGGGGCGCCGAGTTCTCGGCGTCGGGCACCATCATGTCGAGGCGCAGCTGGCGCAGCCGGGCCTCGGTCATGGGCAGGCAGATCAGCCCCCGCCCGAACTTGGCCATGAAGTTGATGGCCTCGGGGGTGCACTTCTCCGCGGCGAGGCACAGGTCGCCCTCGTTCTCCCGGTCCTCGTCGTCGACCAGCACCACCATGCGGCCGGCCCGGATCTCCGCGATGGCGTCCTCCACGGAGGACAGCACGTCGGTGGCGTCGTAGGGCAGCCGGGTGGGCGACTTGGAAGACGGCCCGGAGGGCCGGGAAGGCGCGGGATCGGTCATCGCGGGGCTCCTGCCGTACGGACCGCCGGGCGGTTCCGTCGGGGGCGGGCGCGGCGGGGCGGCTCGTCGCGAGCGCACGCAGGACGGTATAGGCGGTTGACTGGCGTGTCAAACGACCGTTCGACGACCGCCCGAGGGGAACACGGACCCGGAGTCAGGTCCTGCGGTCAGACCAGCTCGGCGGGCTCCGCGGACTCGGCGGGGTCGCCCTTGAAGTGCGCGAACACGCCCTTCAGGAAGTCCTCCTCCGAGACCCCGAACTTCGTCGCGAAGCTGTGCTTCGAGTCGAGGTTGCGGTAGGTGCGGCGGAGCAGCTCCCGGAACGTCTCGAGCACGCCCTCGCCGCGCACCGCCGCGGCGGGATAGGTCGGGATCGAGCCCCAGGCGGCCCGGATCTCGGCCAGGGGCTTGATGTCGGGCAGGTCGCGCTTGTTGAACTGCACGACCTTGGGGATGGCGTCGAAGTCGATGCCGTTCGACTTGAGGTTCGCCTCCATGTCGCGCCACGAGTACGCGTTGGCGCTGGCCGAGGAGCGCTGGGAGTCGGCCACGAAGGCGACGGCGTCGGCCCCGGCCAGCACCACCTTGCGGGTGGACTTGTGCATCACCTGGCCGGGAACGGTGAAGACCTTGAGCTTCACCGCGAAGCCGCTCGTGGTGCCGAACTGGATGGGCAGGAAGTCGAAGTAGAGGGTGCGATCGTCGGCGGTGTCCAGGGTGACCATGTTGCCGCGGGAGCCCGCGTCCATCATGGCGTGGAGCTGCTGCAGGTTGGTCGTCTTGCCGGACAGGGCGGGACCGTAGTAGACGATCTTCAGCACGATCTCGCGCGCCGCCATGTTGATCTGGACCATTGCCCCGCCATCCTGCGCATTGCCGAGGGGTGCGGGCCCCTCCGCAGGACTCATCGGCCGATGGCGGCAGAAGATGAAGCGGGCCCCCGGCGCGGGGTTCAGGCCCCGGAGCGCCCCCCGGAGCCGGCTTCGGGAGAGCCCCGGAAGGCCGCCAGCAGGCTCCGCGCAGCGGCGGCAGGGGAGGTCTTCTGGTCCTCGACCTCGCGCTCCAGGGCCTCGACCCGGGCCGCGACCCCCGGATCCCCCCGGAAGGCCTGCTCGAGGCCCTCCCGGACCAGGCTCCACAGCCACTCCCGGGCCTGGGCGCGCCGCCGGGCCTGGAGCTCGCCGCTGGCCTCGAGGGCCTGCCGGTGGGCCTCCACCATCTCCCAGACGGCCGCGAGGCCCTCGCCGGTCAGCGCGCTGGCGGCCAGCACCCGCGGGCTCCAGGCCGCCGAGGCGGGGCGCAGCAGCTCGAGGGCCTGGGCGTGCTCGCCCCGGGTGCGCTCGGCGAGGCGCTTCTGGTCCCCGTCGGCCTTGTTCACCACCAGGCCGTCGGCCAGCTCCAGCACGCCGCGCTTGATGCCCTGGAGCGCGTCGCCGGCGCCCGGCTGGAGCAGCACCAGGAAGAAGTCCACCATCGAGCGGACCGTCACCTCGGACTGGCCGACCCCGACGGTCTCGACGATCACCACGTCGAAGCCCGCGGCCTCGCAGACCAGGCCCGCCTCCCGGGTGCGGTGGGCGACGCCGCCCAGGGAGCCGCCCGAGGGCGAGGGACGGATGAAGGCGGCCTCCTCCCGGGCCAGCCGCTCCATGCGCGTCTTGTCGCCCAGGATGCTGCCGCCGGAGACGGGGCTCGTGGGGTCCACGGCGAGCACCGCCACGCGGTGCCCGGCGGCGATGAGCTCCAGGCCCAGGCTCTCGATGAAGCTGCTCTTGCCCACGCCGGGCGGGCCCGTGATGCCCAGGCGCACGGCGCGGCCCGTGCCCGGCAGCAGGGCCTCGAGCACGGACTGGCCCTGCTGCGCGTGGTCCTCGCGCGTGCTCTCGAGCAGCGTGATGGTCTTGGCCACGCTGCGCCGGTCGCCCCGGCGCACGCCCTGGACCCGGTGCTCGACCTCCTCGGACACCGTCAGCGGCGCGTGTCGCGGACGGCCTGGAGCACCTCGCGGGCGGCCTTGGGGATCGGCGTCCCCGGACCGAACACCGCGGACACCCCGGCCTCGCGCAGCTCGGCGTAGTCCCGCGGCGGGATGATGCCCCCCACCACCACGGCGATCTCGCCGGCCCCCGCCGCGCGCAGCGCCTCGACGAGCTCCGGCACCAGGGTCTTGTGCCCCGCCGCCTGGCTCGAGACGCCCACCACGTGGACGTCGTTCTCGACGGCCTGGCGCGCCGCCTCGTCGGGGGTCTGGAACAGCGGGCCCACGTCGACGTCGAAGCCCAGGTCGGCGAAGGCCGTGGCGATCACCTTCATGCCGCGGTCGTGGCCGTCCTGGCCGAGCTTCACCACGAGCATGCGCGGACGGCGGCCCTGCTCCCCGGCGAAGCCCTCGACCTCCCGGCGGACCTCCTCGAAGCCCTCGTCGCCCTGGTAGGCGGCGCCGTACACCCCGGAGACCGATCGCACCTCGGCACGATAGCGTCCGTACACCCGCTCGAGGGCGTCGGAGATCTCGCCCACGCTGGCGCGCAGCCGGGCCGCCTTCACGGCGCCGGCCAGGAGGTTGCCCTCCCCCTCCCGCGCCAGGGCCTCGAGCTCGGCGAGGGCGTCCTTCACCGCGGCCTCGTCGCGGCTGGCGCGGATGCCCTCCAGGCGCCGTACCTGGGCCTCGCGCACCGCGGTGTTGTCGATGTCGCGGATCTCGAGGTCCTCCTCCTCGTCGATCCGGTACTTGTTCACGCCGACGATCACGTCCTCGCCGCTGTCGATGCGCGCCTGGCGCCGGGTGGCCGCCTCCTCGATCTTGAGCTTGGGCATGCCCGCCGCGATGGCCTGGGTCATGCCGCCCAGCTCCTCCACCTCGTCGATCAGCTCCGAGGCCGCGCGGTACACGCTCTCGGTGAGGCTCTCCATGAAGTAGGAGCCGCCCCAGGGGTCCACCACCGCGGGGATCCCGGACTCCTCCTGGAGGATCAGCTGGGTGTTGCGCGCCACCCGGGCCGCGGTGTCGGTGGGCAGGGAGACCGCCTCGTCGTAGCCGTTGGTGTGGAGCGACTGGGTGCCGCCGAACACCGCCGCCATCGCCTCGATGGTGGTGCGGATGACGTTGTTCATCGGGTCCTGCTCGGTGAGGCTCGCCCCGGAGGTCTGGCAGTGGGTGCGCAGCATCAGGGAGCGGTCCTTCTTCGGGTCGAACTCCGCCCGCATGCGCTCGGCCCACAGGCGGCGGCCGGCGCGCATCTTGGCGATCTCGAGGTAGAAGTTCATCCCGATGCACCAGAAGAACGAGAGGCGCCCGGCGAAGTCGTCCACGTCGAGGCCCTTGGAGAGCGCGGCGCGCACGTACTCGAGCCCGTCGGCGATGGTGAAGGCGAGCTCCTGGACCGTGGTCGCCCCGGCCTCCTGCATGTGGTAGCCGCTGATCGAGATCGAGTTGAACTTCGGCATGCTGCGCGCCGTGTACTCGATGATGTCGGCCACGATGCGCATGCTCGGCTCGGGCGGGTAGATGTAGGTGTTGCGGACCATGAACTCCTTCAGGATGTCGTTCTGGATGGTCCCGGCGAGCTTCTCCGCGGGCACGCCCTGCTCTTCCCCGGCCACGACGAAGCACGCCATGACGGGCAGCACCGCGCCGTTCATCGTCATGGAGACGGTGACCTGGTCGAGGGGGATGCCGTCGAACAGGATCTTCATGTCCTCGACGGAGTCGATCGCCACGCCGGCCTTGCCGACGTCGCCGGTCACGCGCGGGTGGTCCGAGTCGTAGCCGCGGTGGGTGGCGAGATCGAAGGCCACGGAGAGGCCCTGCTGGCCCGCGGCGAGGTTGGCGCGGTAGAAGGCGTTCGACTCCTCGGCGGTGGAGAAGCCCGCGTACTGGCGCACCGTCCAGGGACGGTTGGCGTACATGGTGGCCTTCGGGCCGCGCAGGAAGGGGAAGAGCCCCGGAAGCGTGTCGGCGTGCCCGAGGCCCTCGAGATCCTCGGCGGTGTAGAGCGGGCGCAGCTCGAGCCCGTCCGGCGTGCGGACCCGCAGCTCCCCGGGATCGCGGCCGCGCAGCTCCTTGCGCGCCTGCTCGTCCCAGCGTTCCCGATCGTTCTGGCTCATCGTCCGTCCTCGCTCCGGGTCTCGCCCGCGACGCGCGGAGCATAGCGACCCCCTCGCCGCGGCCTCACATGGCCCGGCGGTAGCGTCCGCCCACGTCGAACAGCGCGTCGCTGATCTCGCCCAGGCTGGCCACGCGCACCGTCCGCATCAGCTCCTCGAACACGTTGCCCCCGCCGCGGGCGACGCGTTGCAGGCTCTCCAGCGCCGCCGGGGCCGCCGCGGCGTGGCGCGCGCGGAAGCCGGCCAGGGAGTCGATCTGGGCCTGCTTCTCGGCCTCGCTGGCGCGCATCAGGCCCGTGGGCCGGACCGCCTCCTCGCTGCCGTCGGGAGCCAGGAACGTGTTGACGCCCACGATGGGGAGCTCGCCCGAGTGCTTCAGGCTCTCGTAGTGGAGGCTCTCCTCCTGGATGCGCCCGCGCTGGTAGTGGGTCTCCATCGCGCCCAGCACCCCGCCCCGGCGCGAGATCCGCTCGAACTCGGCGAGCACCGCCTCCTCGACGAGGTCGGTGAGCTCGTCGATCACGTAGGCACCCTGGAGCGGGTTCTCGTTGCGGGTGAGGCCGAGCTCGCGGTTGATGACGTGCTGGATCGCCACCGCGCGGCGCACGGACTCCGGGGTCGGCGTGGTGACCGCCTCGTCGTAGGCGTTGGTGTGCAGGCTGTTGCAGTGGTCCTGGATGGCGGTGAGCGCCTGGAGGGTCGTGCGGATGTCGTTGAACGCCATCTCCTGGGCGTGGAGCGAGCGGCCCGACGTCTGCACGTGGTACTTGAGCTTCTGGCTGCGCTCGTCGGCCCCATAGCCCTCGCGCAGGGCCACGGCCCAGATGCGCCGCGCCACCCGCCCGAGCACCGAGTACTCCGGGTCGAGCCCGTTGCTGAAGAAGAACGACAGGTTCGGCGCGAAGTCCTCCACCGCCATGCCCCGCGCCCGGTAGTACTCGACGTAGGTGAAGCCGTTGGCGAGGGTGAAGGCGAGCTGGCTGATGGGGTTCGCCCCGGCCTCGGCGATGTGGTAGCCCGAGATCGACACCGAGTAGAAGTTCCGCACGCGGTTGGCGACGAAGAAGTCCTGGATGTCGCCCATCATGCCCAGGGCGAAGTCGGTGGAGAAGATGCAGGTGTTCTGGGCCTGGTCCTCCTTGAGGATGTCGGCCTGGACGGTGCCCCGGACCCGCTGCAGCACGTCGTCGCGGATGCGGGCGTAGGTGCCGGGATCCACCGCCTCCTCGCCCGGGATGCCGAGCAGGCCGAGCCCCAGGCCGTCGTGGCCCTCGGGCAGCTCCCCCTGGTAGCGGGGAAGCGCGGCGTCGCCGCCACGGCGCGCCCGCACGGCCTCGAGCTCGCCGCGCTCGCGCAGGTGCTTCTCCACGCCCTGGTCGATGGCGGCGTTCAGGAAGAAGGCCAGCACCATGGGGGCGGGCCCGTTGATCGTCATGGAGACCGAGGTGGTGGGGGCGCACAGGTCGAAGCCCGAGTAGAGCTTCTTGGCGTCGTCCACGGTGCAGACCGACACGCCCGAGGTGCCCACCTTGCCGTACACGTCGGGCCTCGGGTCGGGGTTGCGCCCGTAGAGCGTGACGCTGTCGAAGGCGGTGGAGAGCCGCGCCGCGGGCTGGCCCCGGGAGAGCAGGTGGAAGCGCCGGTTGGTGCGCTCCGGGCCGCCCTCGCCGGCGAACATGCGCGTCGGGTCCTCGCCCTCGCGCTTGAAGGGGAAGACGCCAGCGGTGAAGGGGAAGTGGCCCGGTCGGTTCTCGAGGGCGAGGTAGCGCGCGACGGCGCCCCACTCCTCCTCTCGGGGCAGCGCCACCTTCGGCACCCGGGTGCCCGAGAGCGAGGCCACGTGGTTGGCGACCCGGATGGCGCGCCCGCGCACCCGGTACTCCTGCTCCTCGGCGGCGTAGCGCGCGCGCTCCGCGGGCCAGTCCGCGAGCGCCTCGCGCAGCTCCGGCCCGAGGGCGGCCAGGGCCTCGTCGTAGCGCCGGCGCAGGGCCAGCACGGCCGGCTGCGCCGCGCCCTCGGCGCAGGCCTCGGCCCCGTAGGCGCGAGCACCCTCGGGCACCGCGTCGCCCAGGGCGCGCAGGCTGCGCGCCAGGGCGTGGGCGTCCCGGGCCTGCTCGACCCGCGCCTCGCTGTCGCGCCGGTAGCCGCGCACGCACTCGGCGATCTCCGCCAGGTAGCGAGCCCGGGACGCCGGGATCACCGGGGTCGCCTCGACGACCTCCACGGGTGCCAGGGCGGCGGGGCGCCGCCCCTCCCGGGGCCAGAGCCGCTCGCGCAGGGCCTCCCACAGCCGGTCGACACCGGGGTCGTTCCAGGCCCGGGCGGTGGTGGGATAGACGGGCAGCTCGGACTCGGGTGCGTCGAAGGCCGCGTGGTTGCGCCGCCACTGCTTGCGCACGTCGCGCAGCGCGTCCTCGGCGCCGTGGCGGTCCGACTTGTTGAGCACCACCACGTCGGCGAGGTCGAGCATGTCGATCTTCTCGAGCTGCGAGGGCGCGCCGTACTCCGGCGTCATCACGTAGACCGAGCAGTCGGCGACGTCGACGATCTCCGAGTCGCTCTGGCCGATGCCCGCGGTCTCGACCCCCACGAGGTCGAAGCGGGCCGCCTGGAGGGCGAGGACCGCGTCGGCCACGGCGGCGGAGACCGCCCGGTGGGCGGCGCGGGTGGCCAGGGAGCGCACGAAGACGCCCTCGCCGTGGATCGCGTTCATGCGGATGCGGTCGCCCAGGAGCGCGCCGCCCGAGCGGCGCCGGGTCGGGTCCACGAGCAGGATGCCGATCCTGCGCTCCGGAAACTCGAGGCGGAAGCGGCGCACCAGCTCGTCCACCACGCTCGACTTGCCGGCGCCGCCGGTGCCCGTGAAGCCCAGCACCGGAGCCGGATCGTCGGGACGGCTCGCCGCGAGGCGCTCGCGCAGGGCGGCGCTCTCCTCACCGTCGACCTCGAGGGCGCTGATCACCCGGGCCACGGCGCCGGGCTCGGCGGCGGCCAGCCGCTCCACGGCGTCGCCCAGGCGCCGCGCCGGCAACCGCGCGCACTCCTCGACGATGCTCCGGATCATGCCCTCGAGGCCGAGCCGGCGGCCGTCGTCGGGGCTGAAGATGCGCGCCACCCCGTGGGCGTGGAGCGCCTCGATCTCCTCGGGCACGATGGTGCCGCCCCCGCCGCCGTACACCCGCACGTGCCCGGCGCCGAGCTCGCCCAGGCGGTCCACCAGGTAGCGGAAGTACTCGACGTGGCCGCCCTGGTAGGACGAGACCGCCACCGCGTCGGCGTCCTCCTGGATCGCGGCCTCGACGATCTCGTCCACCGAGCGGTCGTGGCCCAGGTGGATCACCTCGGCGCCCTGGGCCTGGAGGATGCGGCGCATGATGTTGATGGCCGCGTCGTGGCCGTCGAACAGGGACGCCGCGGTCACGACCCGCACCCGGGCCGCGGCGTCGCGCAGGGAGGAGACGTCGGCGGCGGCGCTGCTCATGGGGAGGCCTCCACGCCGTCGCGGCGGCTGGCCGCGTGGTCGCGGTACTTCTGGATCTGGTCGCGCAGGTCCGAGAGCTCGCTGATGCGGGCGTCGAGCTCGCCCAGGTGACGACCCAGCAGCTCGTCGAGCCGGGCCAGCATCGCGGCCGTGGAGCCCCCGATGGCGTAGACCGCGTTCAGCTCCCCGATCTCGGCCAGGGAGAGCCCCAGGGTCTTGAGGCGCTGGATGAAGCGCAGCCGCTCGAGCTCGTCGGGCCCGTAGACCCGGCGGCCCCCGGCCCGCCGCCGGACGCCCGGCAGCAGCCCGAGCTCCTCCCAGTAGCGCACCGTCCGAGGCGACAGCCCGGTCTCCGCGCAGACGTCGCGAATGCTGAGCATGGGGCCTCCGCTGAGGGGATCGTCCGGTTTGCCAGTTTACGTTAACTGTCAGCTCCAACAACCCGCGGGCCGCTCCGCGGGCCGCCCGGCGCCTCTCCCCGCACGACTCACTGGAGCGCAACTTCCACTCCAAGGAACCGGTCTTCCGCCCGAGACCCCGCGCCCGGCCGCCACCCGCGGTCTCCCGAGCAGCACCCCCTCGCATCGATCTGGCGCCCCGTCCGACCGACCGCGCTGCTGCGCGCGGCAGTCCGCCTGGGCCTCCCGAGATCGCTCTCGGGCTTCACGGCCGGCCACTACCCCGGCGCCGGCGGCCGCACCGCCGACGACGACGGGCACTTCGTCTCGGTCTCCCGGCTCCCCGAGCCGGGGACGAGCGTCCTCCTCGGCCTGGGCCTGCTCGGGCTGGCGGGCCGGCGGCGGCGAAGGCCCCGGCGAGCTGGCTGAGCGAGCCCTCCGGGCGGAAGCCGACCCATCCCGGGTCGGCCCCCTAGACCGGCGTCACGCTGCGGCGCTTGGGAGGCGCCGCGTCCCGGGGCCGGTCCGCGACCGCGGCCAGCCGGGCCACCAGCTCCTCGCGCAGCCGGGCGGGCTCCACCACGTCGTCGATCACCAGCTCGCTGGCCAGGCGCTGCACGTCCACGTCCTCGCGGTACTCACCGCGCAGCTTCTCCACCTCGGCGGCGCGCTCCTCCTCGGGAAGCGCCTGGAGCTTGTTGTAGTAGACCGCGTTCACCGCGGCCTCGGGCCCCATCACGGCGATCATCGCGCTGGGGAGCGCCAGGCAGGCGTCGGGCGCGAAGCCCGGCCCGCTCATGGCGTAGAGCCCCGCTCCGTAGGCCTTGCGCACGATCACCGAGAGCCGCGGCACCCGGGTCTCGGAGACCGCCATGATCATCTTGGCGCCGGCGCGGATGATCCCCTCGCGCTCCACCTGCTTGCCGATCATGAAGCCCGGCACGTCGGCGAGGTAGAGGAGCGGGATGCCGAAGGCGTCGCACAGGGTGATGAAGCGGGCCGCCTTGTCGGCGGAGTCGACGAAGAGCACGCCGCCCTTCACCTTGGGCTGGTTGGCGAGGATCCCCACGGGCCGCCCTTCGATGCGCGCCAGCCCGGTGAGGATCTCCCCGGCGAAGAGCCGCTTGATCTCGAAGAACGAGTCGGCGTCGACCACCCGCGCCAGCACCTCGCGCATGTCGAAGGGCTTGTTCTCCTCGGCGGGGATCACGTCCGCCAGGTCGTCGCAGTCCTTGGCCGGGGCGTGGCCCTCCAGGCGCGGCGGCGCCTCCCCGGCGTTGCCCGGCAGGTAGGCGAGGTAGGTCCGGGCCGCCGCGATGGCCTCCTCCTCGCTCTTCGCCAGCAGGTCGCCGCAGCCCGACACGGAGCAGTGCATGCGGGCGCCGCCCATCTCCTCGAGGCTCACCTGCTGGCCGATCACCATCTCCGCCATGCGCGGAGAGCCCAGGTACATGCTCGCGTTGCCCTCGACCATGAAGACCACGTCGCAGAAGGCGGGAATGTAGGCGCCGCCCGCGGCCGACGGGCCGAAGAGCAGGCACACCTGGGGCACCAGCCCCGACATGCGGCACTGGTTGGCGAAGATGCGCCCGGCCCCGCGCCGGCCCGGGAACATCTCCACCTGGTCGGTGATGCGCGCGCCCGCCGAGTCGATCAGGTAGAGGAGCGGCACGCGCAGGCGCTCGGCGAGCTCCTGGACGCGCAGGATCTTCTCCACCGTGCGCTTGCCCCAGGAGCCCGCCTTCACGGTGGAGTCGTTGGCCATCACGCAGACGGGGCGACCGCCCACGCGCCCGCTCCCGGTGACGACGCCGTCGGCGGGCAGGTCCGGCGCCAGGCTGTTCGCGAAGGCGGCGTCCTCGACGAAGGAGCCCTCGTCGAGGAGCAGCGCGAGCCGGTCGCGGCAGAAGAGCTTGCCCTCGGCGTGGGCCTTCTCGTGGTACTTGGGATCGCCTCCTCGGCGAATCTGCTCCAAGGTGTCGCGGACGTTCTTCACCCTTCTGAACTCCGCGCCAGCGCCCGCCAAGCCGGGCGCCGTCGCTGCGCGCCGCCTAGGGCGGCTTGCCCAGTTGCACGCCCGGGCTTCGGGGCGGGTCGAGCAACGGGCGCCTCCGGCGCCCGTTGCTCGTTCCTTGCGGGCATCACGCCGCGCGCTCGCGGCGCGGCGCGTTCATCGATGCGGGCGTCACGAGACGGGGCCCGGCGGCCTACTTCTCGTAGTTGTAGAAGCCGCGCTTGGTCTTGCGGCCGAGGAAGCCGGCTTCGACGCGCTTCTTGATCTCGAGGCAGGGGGCGTAGCGGGGCTCGCCGTACTCGCGGTAGAGGCTGTCGAGGATGGCGTAGACCACGTCCAGGCCGACGAGGTCGGCCAGGGCCAGGGGGCCCATGGGGTGGTTGCAGCCGCCCTTCATGGCGGCGTCGATGTCCTCGGCGCTGGCCACGCCCTGCTGGAGCACGAAGGCGGCCTCGTTGATCATCGGGAAGAGCACCCGGTTCACCACGAAGCCCGGCGAGTCCTTGACGTCCACCGGCGTCTTGCCCAGGCGCTCGGCGAGGTCCACCACGCGGGAGTGGGTGGCGTCGGAGGTGCGCATGCCGCGCACGACCTCCACCAGGGCCATCATCGGCACGGGGTTGAAGAAGTGCATCCCGATGAAGTGGGCCGGGCGGCTCACCAGGGACGCGAGCTTGGTCACGGACAGGCTCGAGGTGTTGGTGGCGATGATGGAGGCGTCGTCCACGATCTGGTCGATCTTCTCGAGGATCGGCTGCTTGATCTCGAGCTCCTCGGCCACGGACTCGAGGACGAAGTCGCAGCCCTTGAGGTCCTCGAGGGCCAGGGTGCCCTGGATGCGTCCCAGGGCCTCGTCCGCGGAGGCCTGGGTGATCTTCTCCTTCGAGACCAGGCGCCCGAGGGCCTTCTTCACGCCGCCCAGGCAGCCGTCGAGGGACTCCTGGCTGCGGGCGCGCACCACCACGGGGAAGCCCGACTGGGCGGCCTGCTGCACGATGCCGGTCGCCATGGTCCCGGTGCCGATCACGCCGATGCGGTCCATGGCTACGCGACCTCCACGGCCAGGGCCACGGCCTCGCCGCCGCCGATGCACAGCGTCGCGATGCCGGTCTTCTTCTTGCGGTCGCGCAGGGCGTGGATCAGGGTGACCAGCACCCGGGCGCCCGAGCAGCCGATGGGGTGGCCGAGGGAGACGGCGCCGCCGTTCACGTTGACGGTCTCGGGATCCAGGCCGTGCTCCTTCACCGCCGCCAGGGTGACGCCGGAGAAGGCCTCGTTGATCTCGTAGAGGTCCCAGTCGCCGGGCTGGCTGCCGGTCTTCTCGTAGAGCTTCCGCAGCGCATCCACCGGCGCGATGGTGAACCACTTGGGCTCCACCGCGGCCGACGAGTCGGCCACGATCTTCGCGAGCACCGCGTAGCCGTTGCGCTTCGCGGTCTCGGCGGAGCAGACCAGCAGCGCGGCCGCGCCGTCGTTGATGCTCGACGCGTTGGCGGCGGTGACGGTGCCCGTCTTCGAGAAGGCCGGGCGCAGGCTGCCCATCTTCTCGAGGTTCACGCGCTTGGGGTCCTCGTCCTCGTCCACCAGCAGGGGCTCGCCCTTCCGCTGGGGCACCTCGACGGGGACGATCTCCTCCTTGAAGCGCCCCTCCTTCTGGGCCGCCTGGGCGCGCTGGTAGCTCGTGGTCGCGAAGCGGTCCTGGTCCTCGCGGGTGAAGCCGTACTTCTCGGCCACCATGTCGCCGCAGTTGCCCATGTGCATGTCGTCGTAGGGGTCCCACAGGCCGTCGTTGATCATGGTGTCGACGATCTGGCCGTTCCCCATCCGGTAGCCGCCGCGGGCCTTGGGGAGCACGTAGGGCGCGTTGGTCATGGACTCCATGCCGCCCGCCACGATCACGTCGGCGTCGCCCATCAGCACCTCGCGCCGGGCGAACATCACCGCCTGGAGGCCGGAGCCGCAGACCTTGTTCACCGTGACGGCGCCGGCGGAGACCGGCAGGCCGGACTTGATCACGGTCTGGCGCGCCGGAGCCTGGCCCATGCCGCCGGAGAGCACGTTGCCCATGATGACCCGCTCGACCTGGTCGGGCTTGGCCTGGGCGCGGCGCACGGCCTCCTTCACCGCGATGGCGCCGAGGTCCGAGGCCGAGAGCGACGAGAAGGCGCCCTGGAAGGTGCCGATGGGGGTGCGCACGGCACTGGCGATGACGACGTCCTGATCACTCATGGGGCTGTGTTTCCTCTCGTCGGTGGCTGTCGTTGGAGGGTGGCTTCGATCGATCGACCGATCGGGACCGCTCGAAAGCGAGCACCCTATCCTACCGCGGCGCGGCGCGTCAATCGACCCGCCGGCGGACCGGGAGTCAGTGGTAGCCGAGGGATTTCAGGCGCTTGGGCCGGCGGCTCCAGCGCGGCTCGTGCTTCACCCAGAGCGACAGATGGGCGGGCCGCCCCAGCAGCTCGGCGATGCGGCGCCGCGCCTCGCTGCCGATGGCCTTGATGCGCGACCCGCCCCGGCCGAGCACGATGGGCTTCTGGGAGGCGCGCTCCACGAGGAGGTTCGCGCGGATGCGGACGCCGTCCTCCCCGGACTCGTCGAACTCCTCCACCTCCACGGCGAGGCAGTAGGGCACCTCCTGGGCGAGCTCCTCGAACGCCACCTCCCGCACCAGCTCGGCGGCCAGGAAGCGCAGCGGCCGGTCGGTGAGCTCGTCCTCGGCATAGAAGTGCGGGCCCTCGGGGAGCCGGGCCACCAGGCCGTCGAGGAGCGCCTCCACGCCCTCCCCCGTCCGCCCCGAGACCCGCAGGGCGTGGGCCCCGGCGGCGCCCGGCGGCGGCCACGCCCCGGCCGGCCCCGGCCGGTCCGAGCGCGTTCCGACCAGCAGCCAGGGCACCCCGCGCTTCTCGATCCGGGCCCGTACCGCGTCGTGGGCGGCATCCCAGCCCGCGCCGGGGTCCACCACGAGCACGGCGACGTCGCAGTCCTCGAGGGCCTCCTCCACCACGGCGTTGAGGGCGCGGTTCAGCGCCTTGGGGGACTCGTGGAAGCCCGGGGTGTCGAGCAGCAGCAGCTGGGCGTCGCCCCGGGTGAGGATCCCCAGGATGCGGCTGCGGGTGGTCTGGGGGCGCGCCGTCACGATGGCGAGCTTCTCGCCCAGCAGCCGGTTCAGCAGCGTGGACTTGCCCGCGTTGGGCCGGCCCAGCAGGGCCACCACGCCGGCGCGGGAGACGCCCTCAGGCATCGGCGCGCTCGGCGTCCTTCACGCGGTCGAGGGCATCGGCAGCGGCAGCCCGCTCCGCGGCCCGCTTGGTGCGCCCCGTACCCTGCCCCCAGGCCTCGCCCCCCACCTGCACCTCGACGGTGAAGCGGTCCTCGGCGTCCTCCACCCCGCTGTCGGTCAGCGCGCGGTAGCGCGGGGTGGTGCGCAGCCGGGCGTGGGCCCACTCCTGGAAGTGGGTCTTGGGATCCCGGGCCAGCACGTCCTCGCCAGAGTCGAGGACCTCGGAGAACTGGCGCGACACCAGCGCCCGCACGGGCTCGAAGCCGCCGTCGAGGTAGAGCGCGCCGAGCACCGCCTCGAACAGGTTCGCGAGGATCGACTCCTTGTCGGTTCCGCCGTCGGCGCCGCGCTCGGTGCGGCCCAGGCGCGCCACCCGACCGAGCTCGAGGGCCCGGGCCTGCTCGGCGAGGGAGACCGTGTTCACGAGGGCGGCCCGGGCCCGGGTGAGCTGGCCCTCGCTCCAGCGCGGCTGGCGGGCGTAGAGCAGGCCGGCGACCACGAGGTCGAGGACCGCGTCGCCGAGGAACTCCAGGCGCTCGTTGCCCTCGGCCTCGGGCTCCTCGGCGGAGTAGGAGGGGTGGGTGAGCGCCGCCTCGAGCAGGCCCCGGTCCCGGAAGCGGTGGTCGAGCCGGTCCTCCAGGCGGCGCACCCGGTCCGCGGCGTCCACCGACCGGGCCCTCAGGCCAGGGAGGCGGCGATGGAGCCGCCGCCCAGCACCTCGTCGCCGCGGTAGAACACGGCCGCCTGGCCGGGCGCGACCGCGCGCACGGGCGCGTCGAAGTGGGCGCGGGCGCGGGACCCGGCGAGGGGCTCGAGGCGGGCGTCGGCGCCGTCGTGGCGGTAGCGCACCCGCACCCGGGCGCGCAGGTCGGCCGCGGGCGCGCGGCCGGAGATCCAGCGCACCGCCTCGACCTCGGCGCCGCGGGAGTCGAGGTCCTCCACCGGTCCCACCACCACCCGGTTGCGCTCGGGCTCGAGGGCCCGCACGTAGAGCCGCTCGCCTCCGCCGAGCCCGAGACCGCGACGCTGCCCCACGGTGAAGCGGTGCACGCCGGCGTGCCGGCCCAGCACGCGACCGGCGCCGTCCACGATCTCGCCGGCGCCGGCAAGCGCCGCCGGCCGCAGCGCCTCCACGACCCGCGCGTAGTCGCCGTCGGGCACGAAGCAGATCTCCTGGCTCTCGGGCTTGTCCGCGGTGACCAGGTCCAGGGCGCGGGCCCGGGCGCGCACCTGCGCCTTGTCGAGCTCGCCGAGGGGGAAGAGCGCGTGGGCGAGCTGCTCCTGGCCGAGGTCGTAGAGGAAGTAGGACTGGTCCTTGCTCACGTCCCGCGCCCGCAGCAGCCGGCAGGCCCCGCTCGCGGGGTCGCGCTCGACCCGGGCGTAGTGGCCCGTCGCCACCGCCGAGGCGCCGAGGGCGCGGGCGCGGCCGAGCAGGCGCTCGAACTTGAAGCGCCGGTTGCAGGCCACGCAGGGGATCGGGGTGCGGCCCGCGAGGTAGGCGTCGGCGAAGGGCTGCATCACCTCGCGTCGGAAGCGCTCGGTCTCGTTCGCGACGTAGAAGCGGATGCCCAGGCTCTCCGCCACGCGGCGCGCGTCGTCGGCGTCGTCGAGGGAGCAGCAGCGGCTCGCGCTCCCGGCGAGGTGGAGGGTCACGCCCACCACCTCATAGCCCTGCTCCACCAGCAGGGCCGCGGCCACCGAGGAGTCCACGCCGCCGGACAAGCCGACGACCACCCGCGTCCCGGCGCCCGGGCCGCTGGCCGCGCGCCCGCCCGGACTCACGGCGCCACGGCGCTCCGGACCCGGGCGACCAGGTCCGGCAGCAGCGCCAGGACGCGATCGATCTGGGCCTCGTCGCTGCCCAGGCCGACGCTGAAGCGGAGCGACGCCCGGGCCTGCTCGGGGCGGCGTCCCATGGCGACCAGCACCGCCGAGGGCTCGATCGAGCCCGACGCGCAGGCGGCGCCGGACGAGACCGCGACGCCCTCGAGGTCGAGGGCCTCGAGCAGCACCTCGCCCGCGGTGTCGACGAACTCGACGTTCAGCGTGTTGGGAAGCACGTGCCCGGTGCTCCCGTTGCGCCGCACCCGCGGCACCTTGGACGCGATCCCTTCCCAGAGCCGGTCGCGCAGGCGCACCTGGCGCGCGGAGCGCTCGGGCCCGTCGCGGGCGGCGAGCTCCGCCGCCACGCCGAGGCCCACGATGCCCGCGAGGTTCTCGGTGCCTCCGCGCCGGCGTCGCTCCTGGGGGCCGCCGTGGAGCCGCGGGCGCAGCTCGCCGCCCCGGGCCACGAGGAAGCCGGCGCCCTTGGGTCCGTTGAACTTGTGGGCCGAGGCGACCAGGAAGTCCGCGCCCAGCTCCGCGCAGTCCACGGGGAGCTTGCCGACGGCCTGGGTGGCGTCGAGGTGCAGCAGCGCGCCGCGGGCCCGGGCGAGGGCGGCGAGCTCCGCGACCGGCTGGATCACGCCGGTCTCGTTGTTGGCCCACAGCACGCTGGCCAGCACGGTGTCGGGACGGAAGGCGGCCTCGAAGGCCGCGGGGTCGACGCGTCCGTCGGCGTCGACCCCCACCCGGGTGACCGCCACGCCCCGCTCCTCGAGCACCGCGAGCGGGGCCTCGACCGAGGGATGCTCCACCGCCGTGGTGACCACGTGGCCCCCGTCCCGGGTCGCCGCGAACACCGCGGTGTTGTTGGCCTCGGTGGCGCTGCCGGTGAAGACCAGGTCGGCCGGGTCGGCGCCGACGGCGGCGGCGGTCCGGGCCCGCGCGCGCTCCAGCTCCGCGCGGGCGGCGGCGCCCTCGGCGTGCACGCTCGACGGGTTGCCGAAGACCTCGCCGAGCACGCGCCCCATCTCGTCGCGCACCGCGGGGTGCAGCGGCGTGGTCGCATTGTGGTCGAGGTAGACGCGCACGAGGCCCTCTCCGAGGAGAAGGATCGACCCTACTCCCCGCTCCCGAGGGGGTCAACGGGCCGGTCGGCGAGCTCGACGAGCTCGCGCAGGGTCTGGGCACCGGCCTGGCCCGCCGTCTCGCGGTCGATGCGGGCGAAGACCTCGGTCACCACCTTCGCGATCTCGGGCTCCGCGGCGGGGGTGAGGCGCGGGCCGCGCAGGGCCTCGATGACGTCGGCCACGCGGATGCGGTCGGCGGGGCGGGCGAGCTGCCAAGTGCCGCTGCGGCCCTCCCCGCCCAGCTCGGCCAGCAGCCCGGCCTCGCCGAGCCGCGCCAGCAGGGCGCGGACCGTGCGCACGGGCACGTCGAGCCGCTCGGAGAGCGCGTCGTCGCTCCACGGCGTCGACCCGTCGCGGAAGGCCCGCGCCACCTCGAGCGCGATGGCGAGCCCGATGCTCTCCCGGGCCGCCGCGCCCGCCCCGGCCTCGCGCACCTCCCGCCGGTACAGGCGCAGGGTCTGGTGCGCGTAGGCGACCTCGGCGCCCAGGAGCGTGATGGCCCAGGAGAAGTAGAGCCAGACCATGAACAGCGGGAACCACGCGAAGCCGGCGAACAGCGCGTTGTAGCGCGCCGCGCCCACGTTGAGCCCCACGTAGGCCTGCTGGGCCAGGGTGAAGAGCAGCCCCGCGAAGACGGCGCCGAGCCCGGCCGAGGCCAGCCGCACCGACGTGTTGGGCAGGAACCAGTAGAGGAACGTGAAGCCCACGATCACGAAGAGCGTCGGCGCCTGGCGCAGGCCCAGGTCCCAGAGCTGCGTGAACAGCGGGTAGTCGAGCAGGCGCTGGACGAGCCACTGGCTGCGCAGGCTCGTGCCCAGGGAGATCGAGACGCCGAGCAGGAGCGGCGCCACCAGCAGCACCGCCAGGTAGTCCGGGATCCGGCGCACCCAGGGCCGCTGGCTGTGGATGCCCCAGATCGCGTTCAGCGAGCGCTCGATGCTCCCGATCATCAGCACGGTGGTGGAGAGCAGCGCCACGGCGCCCACGGTGCCGAGGGCGCCGAAGTTCAGCTGGGTGACCAGCTCGGGGATGCGCTCCGCCGCTTCCGGGGCCCCCGCGGCGATGAACCCCACGAAGAAGCCCGTGAGGTTCTCGGTCACCCCGAACAGCTCGACCATGGAGACCGCCAGGGCGAGCAGCGGCACCACCGAGAGGATGCTCAGGAAGGTGAGCGAGTGGGCGCGCAGCAGCAGGTGGTCGCGCACGAAGCCCTGGCCCACCATGAAGGCGAACTGGAGACCGCTGCGCGCCCAGGCGAGCGCGGCCGGCTGGAGCGGCTCCCGGCTCCACAACTGCTCCGCCGTGAAACGGCGGAGCCGCTCCAGCCAGTCGGACGTGGCCCTACTCCAGGACCTGGAGCTCGACCCGCCGGTTCAGCGCGCGCCCGTCCCGCGTGTCGTTGCCCGCGATCGGGTTGCCCTCGCCGAAGCCCGCGGTCTGGAGCCGCGAGGCCGAGACGCCCTGCTCCACCAGGTAGCGCTTCACGGCGGCGGCGCGCCGCTCCGACAGGCCCTGGTTGTACTCCGCGGGGCCGGTCGAGTCGGTGTGGCCCTCGACGCGCACCTGGAAGCGGCGGCTGCGGTTCAGGATCGACGCCGCCTCGTCCAGGATCACGGCGGCGTCGGCCCGGATGTCCGCCTTGTCGAAGTCGAAGTTCACGCCGCGCAGGACGATGCGCTCGCGCACGCCCTCGCTCGGCGGCGGGGCCGGCGGCGGCGGGGCGGCGCGCGGCGGCGGCGGAGGCGCGGGCGGCGGCGGCGCCGGAGCCATCGCGATCTCCTCCTTGGGCTGGAGCAGCGTGCACAGGATGTAGCCGGCGGCTCCCACCCCGATGGCGCCGATGGCGCCGGTCCCGGTGGCCGAGTCCCAGTCGCTCCCCTTGTCGTTCGAGAGGCCGACCGCGGCTCCGCCGCCGGCCCCCGCGATGGCGCCGAGCGCCGCGCAGACCTTCGGATCCGGCGCGGACGTGGTGGCACAACCCAGGGTCGCTACTGCGGTGGCGACGACCACGCAGGCAAAACGAACTCGCAACATCGACAGTCCCCCTACGCAATAGCGATCCCGCGACACGATCCGGAGCGGAGAATCCGTTGTGGATCGGCAGGATGCGTCCGAACGGTCGGCAGCATAACCATTCTTCCCGGTTCGTCACGGGCCCGCGGCACTTCCGTGGCAGCCCGGGGGCGCCCGGAGCCGGAGCCGGGACTCGAGGCGACCGCGCGTGATGGGGCCGATTCCCGGCACCCTCTCCAGGTCCCGAGGCCGGCAGTAGGGCCCCTCCCGGCGTGCCTCCACGATGGCGCGGGCCCGGGCGGGGCCGATCCCCGGCAGGGTCTCGAGGGTCGCGGCGTCGGCGGCGTTGGGGTCGAGGCCGAGGCCGAAGAGCTGGCGCGCGGGACCGCGCAGCCCGGGGCCGGGGCCCGTCCGGTCGCAGCGCACGGTCCGGGTCCAGCCCGGCCCGGGCCCGGCGGGCCGGGGGTGGGGGCAGTCGACCGGCGGAGCCGGGCCGGCGGGCCAGGCCGCCAGCCCGAGCGCCAGGGCGAGCCAGGTCGCCGCGCGCACCCGCCCGGCGGCCGCGTGGGCGCCGGGCTCGGCGCCGCCTCGGGAGGCGAGGGGCTCGTCCAGTGGGGGGGACCCGCGGGACCGGGTGAAGGCGGGGAGAGGCGGGCTCAGCGCTCCTCGGTGGGGGCCTCGGCGCCGCCCTCCACGAAGGCGGCGTGCAGGGCCCGCACGGCGAGCTCGGTGTACTTCTCCTCGATCACCACCGAGATCTTGATCTCGCTGGTGCTGATCAGCTGGATGTTGATGCCCTCCTCGCCGAGCACCTGGAACATCCGAGCGGCCACGCCCGCGTGGTCCTTCATCCCCATGCCCACCACCGAAACCTTGGCGATGCGGTCGTCGCCCTCCACGTCGCGGGCGCCGCTCTGGGTGGCGGCGCGCCGGGCGAGCTCGAGGGCCGCCGGATAGTCGCGGCGGGGCACGGTGAAGGTGAGGTCCGTGGTGCCGTCCTGGGAGACGTTCTGGACGATCATGTCCACCACGATGCCCGCCTCGGAGAAGGGCAGCAGCAGTCCCCCGGCCACGCCCGGTGCGTCCTTCACCCCGACGACGCGGATCTTCGCCTCGTCGCGGTTGTAGGTGACGCCCGAGACCATCAGCTTCTCCATCACCTCCTCCTCCGGCAGCACCCAGGTCCCCTCGCCGTGGTGGAACGAGGAGCGGACGTGGATCGGCACGCCGTAGCGCATGGCGAACTTCACGGAGCGGGTCTGGAGCACCTTGGCTCCGAGGCTCGCCATCTCCAGCATCTCCTCGAAGGAGACGCGCTCGAGCATCCGGGCCCCGGGCACCATGTTGGGGTCCGTGGTGAAGACGCCGTCGACGTCGGTGTAGATCTCGCAGACGTCGGCCTCGAGCGCGCAGGCCACCGCCACCGCCGACGTGTCCGAGCCGCCGCGCCCCAGGGTCGTGATGTTGCCCTCGTCGTCGACGCCCTGGAAGCCCGCGATCACGCCGACGCTGCCGCCGCGCAGGACGGCGAGCAGGCGCTCGCTGTCGATGCTGCGGATGCGCGCCTTGGTGTGGGCGGTGTCGGTGCGCAGCCCGAGCTGGCCGCCGGTGAAGGAGCGCGCCTGGCGCCCCAGGCCCTGGATCGCCATGGCGAGGAGCGCGATGGTCTTCTGCTCACCGGTCGAGACCAGCACGTCGTACTCGCGCGGGTCGGGCTCGGCGCCGCCGAGGTCGCGGGCCAGCTCCACGAGCTGGTTGGTCTCCCCGGCCATGGCGGACACCACGACCGCCACCTGGTGGCCGGCGTCCACGGTCTCCACCACGCGTCGCGCCACGTTCCGGATCCGCTCCGGATCCGCGACGCTGGTGCCACCGTACTTCTGGACGATCAGGGCCACGCTCGCTCCCGACGCTGCCCGCGCTAGTGGCGGGCCGGGGGAGTATCGCGCGCCCCCGCTTCGACGGCACGCCGGGCCGAGGCGAAGCGCTCGAGGACCGCCCGGGAATCGGGCCCGGTGGCGTCGAGGTGGAGGGTGCGCGTCGCGGCGTCGCCCGGCTCGAGCCGCAGCTCGAGGCGGTCCGCGGGCAGCGCGGAGCGCACCCGGTCGCCCCACTCCACCGCCACCAGGGTGCGCGGCACGAGCCAGTCGAGGAGGCCGGCGGCCTCGAGCTCGGCCTCGCTCTCCACGCGGTAGGCGTCCACGTGCACCAGGCGGCGGCCGTCGGGGGCCGGGTACTCGCTGGCGATCACGAAGGTCGGGCTCGCCACGCCGTCGGGGTCCAGGCCCAGGCCCTCGGCGAGCCCCTTGGCGAAGACGGTCTTGCCCGCGCCGAGGGGGCCCTCCAGCACGATCACGCCACCGGCCGGCCCGACCGCGCGAGCCAGTGCGGCGGCGGCGGCGCGGGTCTCAGCCGGGCTCCGGGAACGCCACCGCATCGCCGGCCCTCGGGCCCGATCCCTGCCCCTGCCTCGCGTCGAGCCGCAGCGCCCGGGCGCTCTCGGGCAGCGCCCCGGCGAGGTCGCCGGCCAGCACCCCCACCTCGCCGCGCCGCGCCGCGAGGACGTCGGCGGCGTGGCCGTGCAGGAACACGCCGACCCGCGCCGCCTCGAAGGCGTCGAGCCCCTGCCCCAGCAGGCCCGCGATCACCCCGGTCAGCACGTCGCCGGTGCCGCCGGTGGCCAGCGCCGGCCCCCCGGTGGGGTTCACGCCGAGGCGCCCGTCGGGCGCGGCGACCACCGTGGCCGCGCCCTTCAGCACCGCCACCGCGCCGGTGCGCTCGGCGAGCCGCCGCGCCGCGCCGACGCGGTCGGCGTTGATCTCCGCGGTGCGTCCCACGCCGAGGGCCGCCGCCTCGCCGGGGTGCGGCGTCACCACCGTCGCGCTGCGCCGCGCCGCCAGCCCCTCGGGCTCGTCCGCGAAGGCCACCACGCCGTCGGCGTCGAGCACGAGCGGTCGCTCGATCTCCGCCGCGAGCCGCCGCACCAGGTCCGTGGTCTCGTCGGCGCGGCCGATCCCCGGCCCGAGGGCCACCACGTCGCGACCCGAGACGAGGTCGAGGAGCGGCTTCTCGGCCTCGAGCGCGAAGGCGTGGGCCGAGGTCTCGGGCACCGGGGCCGTCATGGCCTCGGTGCACTTGGCCTCGAGGATCGGGTTCAGGCCCGCCGGGCAGGCCAACGTGACGAGGCCGGCCCCGACCCGGCCCGCGCCCTCGGCGGCCAGCGCCGCCGCACCGGTCTTGCCCTGGGAGCCCGCGATCACCAGCACGTGGCCGAAGCTGCCCTTGTGGCCCGCCGCGGGGCGCGCCGGCAGGCGCGCGCCCGCGCCGGCGCGGGTGAGCAGGCCGGCCTCGGGGGTGTGCTCCGGCGTCTCGTCGGCGATCCCGATCCGCGCCACCTCGATGCGGCCCGCGAGCCCCCGGCCCGGCTCGAGGGCGAGCCCCAGCTTCGGAAGGCCCAGGGTCAGCGTCGCGTCGGCCGCCACCGCGACGCCCTGGACCTGGCCCGTGTCCGCGTCGAGGCCGCTCGGCAGGTCGACGGCGAGCACGCGACAGGCGTCGCGCGTGCGCGCGGCGTTCACCCGCTTCACCCACGCGGCCGCATCGCCCTCCAGCGGGCGCGCGAGCCCCGTGCCGAAGATCGCGTCCACCACCACGGCCCCGGCCTCGGGGCGGAAGCGCGTGCCGGCCTCGGCCACGCCCGCGGCCCGGGCCCGCGCGAGGTTCGCCGCCGCGTCCCCGCGCAGCCCCTCCGGATCCACGACGCTCACCGCACGCACCGGGACGCCCTGGAGGTGCAGGTGACGCGCCGCCACCCAGCCGTCGCCACCGTTGTTGCCGCCGCCGCACACGACCCAGCAGCCGCGCTCCGCCGCACCCAGCCCCAGCGCCGCCACCGCCACCGCTCGCCCCGCCGACTCCATCAGCAGCTCGCCCGGCACCCCCAACGTCTCGATCGTGAACCGATCGAGCCCCCGCATCGTCCCCGCCGAGACCAACGGCCAGACGTCACCAAGCATGCCGGGGTCTTAGCACGCACCCGCACGAGGGTCCCCCCGCACGGCCTCCAGCCCGCGAAGCAGAAGCCGCACGCCAAGACGGAGCCCGAACGAGGAGGCCTCGCGCCAGGATGGAATCGCCCGCGAGAACGAGCGTCCGAAGGACGCGAGCCCACCCCGGCGTGTGCGAGGGCAAGCATGCAAGCGCGGCCCGCCTCCGGCGGGCTGCGCGCGCAGCAGGGGCGAAGCCCCTGCGGAGTTCAGAGAGCCCTGAGGTTCAGAAGGCCTGCCGCAGATCCCGGATCGCTCGGTCGATGCCCACCAGCAGCGCGCGCGCCGCGAAGGCGCGGCCCACGGCGATGCGCTGCACGCTGGGCAGCGCCGGCAGCAGCCAGCCCAGGCTGCGGAAGCCGAGCCCGCCGGAGAGCCCCACGCCGAGGCGCAGCTTCGCCGCCAGGCGGGCGGCGTCGCCGAGGGTCTCCGCGGCGCCGGCGCGCTCGGCGGCGGGCAGGTCCACCACCGAGCCGGTGTAGAGGTCCACGGCCTCGAGGTCGGCGGCGTGGGCCGCCTTCACGGCGTCGAGCTCGGGAGTGACGAGCGCCCCCACCCGGATGCCCGCCTCGCGCAGCGTGCGCGCGGCGGGCGCGATGGCGGTGCCCCAGGAGCGGAAGTCGAGGGGCGCGGCGCGGCCGCCGCCGGAGCTGGCCTCGCTGGCCAGCACCACGCGATCCGGCTGGACCTCGAGGGCCAGCTTGAGCAGGCCCGGCGCCGGCGCCATGCGCAGCTCGAGCGCCGATGCGGCGCGACGCACCTGGCGCACGTCGGACTCGCCCACGGGACGCAGCTCCTCGCAGACGCCCAGCTGCAGCGCGTCGGCGCCGGCGAGCTCGGCCAGGGTCGCCGAGGCCGTGGGATCGGCGTCCGGCGCGTCGGCGGCCTCGCGCAGCGCGGCCACGGCGTCGAGCACGACGGTGAGGCGCGGCATCCCTAGGCTCCCGCCCCGGCGAGCGCGCGCTGGAGCCTCGCGGCCAGGTCCTCGGCGAGCTCGTTCACCTGGGCCTCGTCGTCGCCCTCGACCATCACCCGCGCCTTGGGCTCGGTGCCGCTGTAGCGGATCAGCACGCGCCCGCGGCCGGCGAGGCGGTCCTCCACCTTGCGGACCGACTCCTGGAAGTCGGGCAGCGACTCGAGGGGCCGCTTCTCCGCCACGGTGACGTTCACGAGGGCCTGGGGGAAGCGCTTGATGTGGCCGGCCAGCTCCGAGAGCGGCCGCTCGGCGCGACGCATGATCGCCAGGGTCTGGAGCCCCGTGAGCAGCCCGTCGCCGGTGGTGTTGTGGTCGAGGTAGACGATGTGGCCGGACTGCTCGCCGCCCAGGTTGTAGCCGCCATTGCGCATGGCCTCGACGACGTAGCGGTCGCCCACCTGGGTGCGCACCAGGCCCACCCCCAGCTCCTCGAGCGCCTTCTCGAGGCCGAGGTTGCTCATCACCGTGGCCACCACGCTGCCGCCCTTGAGCTCGCCCCGCATGGCCAGGTCCCGGGCGCACAGGGCCAGCACGGCGTCGCCGTCCACCACCTCGCCGCGCTCGGAGACCACCACGCAGCGGTCCGCGTCGCCGTCGAGGGCGATGCCCACGTCGGCACGCAGCTCGCGCACCCGGGCCGCCACCTTCTCGGGATAGAGCGAGCCGCAGTCCCGGTTGATGTTGCGACCGTTCGGCTCCACCCCCATGGTGAAGACCTCGGCGCCCAGCTCCTCGAGCACCGTGGGGCCCACCTTGTAGGCGGCGCCGTTGGCGCAGTCGAGCACCACCCGCAGGCCGTCGAGGGTGAGGTCCCGCGGGAAGGTCTTCTTGAGGAAGACCACGTAGCGCCCCTCGGCGTCCTCGATGCGCCGGGCGCGCCCGATGTCGTCGGGCCCCGCGCGCAGGCCGTCGAGCTCGCCCGAGGCGATCAGGTCCTCGATGCGGTCCTCGAGCTCGTCGGCGAGCTTGTAGCCGTCGGCGCCGAAGAACTTGATGCCGTTGTCGCGGTAGCCGTTGTGGCTGGCGGAGATCATCACGCCGGCGTCGCAGCGCATGTCGGCGGTGAGGAACGCCATGCCCGGGGTCGGCATCGGGCCGACCTGGATCACGTTCACCCCCATGGAGGAGATGCCCGCCGCCAGGGCGTCCTCGAACATATAGCCCGAGAGCCGGGTGTCCTTGCCGATCAGGATGCGGTGGTTGCCGTTGCCGCCCCCGCGGAACACGTGGGCCACGGCCTGGCCCAGGGCGAGGGCCATCTCGGCGGTCATCGGGTAGACGTTGGCGGTGCCGCGCACGCCGTCGGTCCCGAACAGGGAGAGCCGGCCACGGGAGCTCACGCCGTCTCCTCGGGCTCGGCCCCGGCCCCCTCGGCCTCGGTGGGCTCGGTGGCGATGCGCACCTTCACCTGGATCTTGGTGGGCTCCTCGAGCCACACGTTCCCCTGGCCCAGGGAGAGCCGCACCTCGCGCTCGACGTCGGCTTCGGCACCGTTCACATCCACCGTTTCGGTCATCACGGCGCTCAACCGAAGCACCTCCGCGCGTGCGCCGGTGATTCGGACCCGCGGGGGCTCCACCTCGACCGCCGTGATGCGGTGGCCCTCGGCGGGCTCGCCCTCCACGTCCACCCGGACCTCGACGGAGCGGCTGCCCCGCCGCGAGAGGGACAGGGCCACCTGGGAGGGGGAGCGGCGCACCACGCGGGTGCCCCGGGGCAGGTTCAGGGACTCCGCCTCCACCTCCACCACGGTCTCACCGGGCTTCGCGCCCGAGAGGTCGATGGGGTACTCGAGCTCGCCGGCGGCGAGGTTGCGCAGGGCGGCGCGGGTGCCCATCACGCGCAGGTTGACCTCCTCGGCGCTCTTCTCGGTGACGACCAGGTCCTCGGGAACCCCGGTGATCACCACGGGCACCTCGATGCCCCGCTCCTCGTCCGAGGAGCTGTGGGAGAGACCCCACAGGCCGAGCGCGATCGCCAGCGCGAGCAGCTTGTAGCCCGGGTTGGCGTAGAGCCACCTCACCTCAGGTTCCCCCCGCGCGACATGCTAGCCGGTGGATTCGAGATCGGCGGCCGCACCGGGGGCGGCCTCCGAGCCCGGGGGCTCGGGCTCGGGCGCGTCGGGCTCGGCCTCGCCGCTGCCGTCCCCGCGCACGAACAGGTCGCGCAGCACCTCGCGCAGGCGCGGGGCGTCGAGGCCGTGGATCAGCTCGCCCCCCACCACCACCGAGATCGCGGCGGTCTCCTCGGAGACCACGATCACCACCGCGTCGCTCTCCTCGGTGATCCCCACCGCGGCGCGGTGCCGGGTGCCGACGCCCTCGGGCAGGTCGGTGCGCAGGGTGAGGGGCAGGATGCAGCCCGCGTGGGTGACCCGCCCGCCGCCCACCACCACGGCGCCGTCGTGGAGCGGCGAGTAGGGCAGGAAGATCGCCGTGAGGAGCTCCTTCGACACCACCGCATCGAGCGGCGTGCCCGCCTCGATCAGGTCCTCCAGGCCGCTCATCCGCTCCAGCGCGATGAGGGCGCCCACCCGCTTCTGGGCCAGCACCTGGGCGGCGCGCACGATCTCCTCGAGGATCTGGGACTCCTGGTGCTCGGAGACGCCGCGGAAGAAGCCGCGTCCGACCCGGGCCAGGGCGCGCCGGATGTCGGCCTGGAAGATGATGATGATGATCAGGACGCCGTAGACGAAGAAGGTGTCGAGGATCCAGGACAGGGTGGCGAGCTGGGCGAGCTCGGCCACCAGCCGCGCCGCGATCAGCGCCAGCACGCCGACGAGGATCTGCACGGCGCGGGTGCCCTTGATGAGCAGCAGCACCCAGTAGACGGCCAGGAACACCAGGACGATGTCGAGGGTGTCGCGGAACGGATCGAAGCTCGACGTCAGGAAGGCGAGCAGGTCCGAGGCCAGGTCGCTCACGCGCTGCCACAGGAACTCGATCACGCCGCCCCCTCCCCCGCCGCGCGCGCGCCACGCAGCGCCTCGGCGACGGCGACGGCGCGCCGCGCCCCGGCCACGTCGTGGACCCGCACCGCGTCGGCGCCGGCGAAGATCGCCACCGCGCAGGCCGCGTGGCTGGCGAGGTCGCGCTCGGCGGCCGGATCCCCGGTGAGGGCGCCGAGGAAGGACTTGCGCGAGGGACCGACCAGGACCGGCAGACCCAGGCGCCGGCGCAGCGCTCCCACGTTGGCGAGCAGCGCGAGGTTGTGGTCGAGCTGCTTGCCGAACCCGATGCCGGGGTCGACGGCGAGGCGGGCGCGGGGCACGCCCGCGTCCCGCGCCCGGGACACGGCGGCCTCGAGCTCGTCCCCCACCTCGGCCACCACGTCGTCGAACGCGATCCCATCCTGCATGGTGGCGGGCTCGCCGCGCAGGTGCCCGAGGACGAGCCCGGCGCCGGCGCGCGCCGCCACGGCGAGCAGCGCCGGGTCGTGGGCGCCGCCGGAGACGTCGTTCACCACCCGGGCGCCGGCCTCGAGGGCGGCCTCGGCGACCTCGGCCTTGCGGGTGTCGATGGAGAGCGGGACCGGGAGCTCCTTGGCGAGCGCCTCGATCACCGGTCGCGTGCGCGCGATCTCCTCCTCCACGGGGACGGCGCGCGAGCCGGGCCGGGTCGACTCGCCGCCCACGTCGATCCAGCGGGCGCCCTCGGCCGCCAGGGCGGCGCCCGCCGCCACGGCGGCCTCGAGGTCGAGGCCGGTGTCGCCCACGAAGCGGCCGCCGTCGGAGAAGGAGTCGGGGGTGACGTTCAGCACCCCGACGATCGTCACGCGGTCGCGCGGGAGGATCGTCGGGTGCTGGGTCACGGGCTTCTCCCTGGGAGGCGGTCCTCGGCGCGCTCGGGGCTAGCTCGGGACCGGCTCGGGGTCGGGAAGCTTGTCGCCGGGGAAGTCCTTCTTCGGGCGCTCGGCCTCGCGCCGCGGCTCGCTGCCTCCGGGCGTCACCTCCGGCGGCGGCAGCGGCGGCAGCTCCCGGCCGGCCACCAGCAGCTCGAGGTCCGAGGTCTCCAGGGTCTCGCGCTCGAGCAGCGCCTCGGCGACCCGGTCGAGGACCTCGCGGTTCTCCTCGAGCAGCCGGCGCGCGTCGGCGTAGTTGTCGTGGAGGAGGCTCGTCACCTCCTCGTCGATCTCCTGCTGCTTGCGCTCGCTGTAGTCGCGGCGGGTGGCGAAGTCGCGGCCCAGGAACACGTCGCCGCCGTCGTCGCCGTAGGAGACCGGGCCGATCTTCGAGCTCATCCCGTACCGGCACACCATCTCCCGCGCCATCTTGGTGGCCTGCTGGAGATCGTTGGAGGCGCCGGTGGAGAGGTGCTCGAAGACCAGCTCCTCGGCGGCGCGCCCGCCCATGGCGTGCTTGATCATCGCGACCATCTGCTTGCGCGTGAGGTTGTAGCGGTCCTCGACGGGCAGGGTCTGGGTGACGCCCAGCGCCATGCCGCGCGGGATGATGGTCACCTTGTGGACCGGGTCCGAGCCTTCGGTGAGGATCGCGACCAGGGCGTGGCCGGCCTCGTGGTAGGCCGTCACGCGCTTGTCCTCGTCGCTCATGATCATGCTGCGGCGCTCGGTGCCGAGCAGGACCTTGTCCTTGGCGTGCTCGAAGTCGACCATGCCGACGCGCTGGGCCTCGCGGCGCGCGGCCAGCAGGGCGGCCTCGTTCACCAGGTTCTGGAGGTCGGCGCCGACGAAGCCGGGCGTGCCCCGGGCGAGGATCTCGAGGTCCACGTCGTCGGAGAGCGGCACGCGCCGCGTGTGCACCTTGAGGATGGCGAGGCGTCCGCGCAGGTCGGGGCGCGGCACCACCACCCGGCGGTCGAAGCGGCCGGGCCGCAGCAGCGCCGGGTCGAGCACGTCGGGCCGGTTGGTGGCCGCGATCAGGATCACGCCCTCGTTGCTCTCGAAGCCGTCCATCTCCACGAGCAGCTGGTTCAGGGTCTGCTCGCGCTCGTCGTGGCCGCCGCCGAGCCCGGCGCCGCGGTGGCGCCCCACGGCGTCGATCTCGTCGATGAAGATGATGCAGGGCGCGTTCTTCTTGCCCTGCATGAAGAGGTCGCGTACCCGCGAGGCGCCGACGCCGACGAACATCTCCACGAAGTCCGAGCCGGAGATCGAGAAGAAGGGGACGCCGGCCTCGCCGGCCACGGCCCGGGCCAGCAGGGTCTTGCCCGTGCCCGGCGGGCCCACCAGGAGCACACCCTTCGGGATGCGGCCGCCCAGGCGCGTGAACTTCTTCGGGTCGCGCAGGAAGGCGATGATCTCCTCGAGCTCGATCTTCGACTCCTCGACCCCGGCGACGTCGTCGAAGGTGACGCGCTGCTGGTTCTCGGTGAGGAGCCGGGCGCGGGACTTGCCGAAGCTCATCGCCTTGCCGCCGCCGGCCTGCATCTGGCGCACGAAGAACACCCACAGGCCGATGATCACCAGGAAGGGCACCCACCAGATCAGCATCTGCTGCCAGACCGAGGACTCGCGCTTGGGCTTGGCCTCGAGCACGATGCCCTTCTCGAGCAGCTGGGGCACCAGGGTCTCGTGGACCGGCGGGATGTAGGTGGCGAAGTCCTCGCCGGTCTTGTAGCGGCCGGTGACGTGGCCCTCTTCGAGGGTGACCTGCTCGATCTCGCCCGTCTCGACGCGGGCCAGGAACTCGGTGTAGGTGATCTCGGCGGGGGTCGTCTGGCTCTGTCGCAGCACGGTGACGAGCAGCAGGATCATCAACAGGAGGACGACCCACAGGGCCATGTTCTTGTAGAACTGCTGGTTCACTTGGTCTCCTGGCGCCGCTTCTCCACCCGGGGACGATGGGGCCGACGAGTGTCCTCGCTGCTCCCCCCGGGGCTGCCCGTCCTCGATCCTTCTGATGCTTGGGAGCATCCGGAGGGTAGCATGCGCCGTGGCGCCGCACCCCCGCGGGTCCTAGCCGGAGCCATCGCGCCCCACCGGCCGCGAGAGGCGGAACCCGTCGCGGCCCCGGCGAAGCACGATTCCCCCAGGGAACTGGAGCTCGGCGCCCCGCCGGCCGCTGCGGAGGAACTCCAGCATGCGATGGAGATGGGTGCGGGAGACCTCACGCCCGCCACCCAGCTCGCGGAGCGCACGGCGCGCCAGGCGCCGCGCCAGGGCCTCGGGAAGCGCGGACCACCCCCCGGCCTCGATGGCCAGCCCGTCGGGCTCCATCCGGAGCCGCCTCGCCGCCTCGTGCTCCACCCACGCGTCGATCCACTCCGCGTCCCTGCGTTGCGCTTCGGCCAGATCGGCGAGGGCCCTGAGCAGCCGCGGGTTGAACTCCTCGGCGAGGCCCGGAAGCCACCGGCCGCGCAGCCGCGCCCGGGCGAAGCGTGGGTCCGCGTTGCTGGGGTCCTCGCGCCAGTCGATGCCCCGCTCTCCGGCCCAGGCGAGGATCTGCGCCCGGGTCACGCCCAGGAGCGGTCGCACCAGCCGGCCGTCCGGGGAGCGCTCCGGGATGCCGCCCAGGCCGTCGGGGCCGGCACCGCGCAGCAGCCGCAGCAGCACCGTCTCCGCCTGGTCGTCCGCGGTGTGGGCGGTGGCGATCCGCTCGGCGCCGGTGCGGCGGGCCAGCCCGTCCAGCGCGTCGTAGCGGGCGCGCCGCGCGGCCTCCTGGAGGGTCGGACGCGCGCGGCTGGGGCGGCCCGCGCGGAGCGACCCGGGCGCCACCCGGGCCGACAGGAACGGCAGGTCGAGCTTCGCCGCCAGCCGGCCCACGAACTCGGCGTCGGCCGCCGAGGCCGCGCCGCGCAGCCCGTGGTCGACGTGGCCCACGGCGAGCTCGAGGTCGAGGGCCGTCGCGCCCTCGCGCAGCAGATGCAGCAGCACCGTGGAGTCGACGCCGCCGGAGACGGCGACCAGGACCCGCCGACCCGCGAGGCCGTGGGCGCGCGCCGCCGCGAGGACCGCGCGTTGGATCATGACGCGATCTTATATGCTCGCTCGGGGAGGTGCCCGGTGGCGGCGAGAAAGAAGGCGACGCGGAAGACCACGCGGAAGAAGGCCGCGGAGCCGGGCTCGCGCGGGCTGGCCGCGGCCGAGGTGGCGGCCGGCGACCCGCCCGCCGCCGCCGAGGCCCTGGACGACGCGATCCGCGAGGCCGGCGGGAGCGCGCTGGCCCACTACCGCGACCCCCTCGGCGGCCACTGGCTGGCCCTCGCCGCGCTCCCCGTCGAGAGCGTGGCGCCCACGCCCTTCCAGCGCGACCTCTCCGACGCCCACGCCAAGCGGCTCACCGACGTGATCGAGAAGCTCGACGTGTTCCTGGATCCGCTGGTCGCGGTGCCGGCGCCGGACGCCACCCCCGCGCCCGTGCGCTTCTGGACCCCCAACGGGCTGCACCGGCTGACCGCGCTCACGCGCCTCGGCGCGAGGAGCGTGACCGCCCTCGTCTCCGCGGACCCCGCCCTCGCCTACCGCATCCTCGCCCTCAACACCGAGAAGGCCCACACGGTGAAGGAGCGCGCCCTCGAGGCCGTGCGCATGGCGCGCGGGCTGGCCGAGGCGGAGCCCGAAGCGCCCGAGAGCCGCTACGCCCTCGAGCTCGAGGAGGCGGCCCTCGTCACCCTGGGCCTCTGCTACGAGGGGCGGGCGCGCTTCGCCGGGGGCGCCTACGCGCCGGCGCTGCGCGCCAGCGACGCGTTCTCCGACGGCGGCATCGCGGCGGCCCTCGAGCGCCGCGCGGGCTGGGCCGAGCGGCTGCTCGCCATCGACGCCCAGGTGACCGGGATCATCGCCGGGCTGAAGGAGCGGGGCTTCGACAGCCCCTACCTGCGCAACTTCGTGGTGGCGCGCATCCGGCCCTTCCGGCCCCGGGGCAAGCCCGCGCCCGACGTCGAGGGCCTGCTCGACCACATGCAGGACAAGGCAGCGAAGTTCGAGCCCGGGAAGATCAAGGCGGAGCAGATCAGCCGGGCGGCCGGAGGCGGTGGCGACGAGTAGCCGCCCCCGATGGCCCCCACATCCGGAGCCGCCGCTGGGCTGCGCCCGGCCCGCCAGCTAGGCCCCAGGAAGCCCGCCGGCGGCCGTCCCGGCCGCCCCGCTCCCGAGGCGCGGCCCCCCTCCCCCGATTTGACAGCTTCAGATCTGGAACGTACGTTCCGAACGACCGTTCGAGGGCTCCCGAGCGCCCATGGGAGCCCGCCCGTTTGGAGACGCCGTTTGGCCAGCGAGATCCAGCCCACCCCCACCGAGACCCCGGACGGCTCCGGCAGCCCCGATCGCGGCCAGGACACCCGGGAGCGCCTGCTCGACGCCGCCGAGGACCTGTTCGCCGAGCGCGGCTTCGAGGGGACCTCGATGCGCGCGATCACGAGCGCCGCCGCCTCGAGCCTCTCGGCGGTCAACTACCACTTCGGCTCCAAGGAGGGCCTGCTCCGCGCGACCCTGATGCGGCGCCTCGAGCCGGTGAACCGGCTGCGGATCGAGCGCCTCGACGCCCTGGAGGCCGACGGCGCCCGCCCCTCGCTCGAGGCCGTCCTCGACGCCTTCCTGCGCCCCGGCTTCGAGATGCGCTCGGCGAGCGTCGAGTCCCGCATGCGCTACCGGCGCGTCGCGGCGCGGCTCTACTCCGATCCGCCGGAGCTCGTGAACGCCATCAAGCGCGAGATGTTCAGCAGCATCGGGGCCCGCTTCATGGGCGCACTGGATCGCGCCCTGCCGGGCCACGGCCCCGAGGCGATCGCACTCGGCTGGCAGTTCACCGTGGGCGTGATGGTGCACGTGATGGCGGGCCACCTCGAGTCCGTGCCGGGCACGCCCCTCGACCTCGGCGAGCTCTCCGACGAGAGCCTGCTTCAGCGGATGCTGGACTTCGTCGCCGCCGGGATGCGCGCGACGCGGCCGGCCGCCCCGGCGCCCGAAGGAGGATCCGCATGAGCTTCCGCAAGGCCGTGATCGCCCTCTACGTCCTCGGCGCCGGGCTGCTCGCCACGGCGCTGGTCTGGCTCACGCGGCCGGTGGTGGAGCCGGAGCCGCCCGAGGCGGTGGCCCCGCTGGTGCGCGTCGTGACGGTCGCGCCCGAGCCCGTCCGCTTCGCGGTCCACACCCAGGGCACCGTGGTGCCGCGCACCGAGAGCGAGCTGGTGCCCCAGGTGTCGGGCGAGGTGGTGTGGCTCTCCCCGGGCCTGGTCTCGGGGGGCTCCTTCGAGGAGGGGGAGCCGCTGCTGCGCGTCGAGCGCACCGACTACGAGATCGAGCTCGAGAGCGCCCGCGCCGCCGTGGCGCGCACGTCGAGCGAGGCCGCCCGCGCCCGCAAGGAGCTCGAGCGCCAGCGCCGCCTCGCCGCCCAGTCGGTGACCAGCCAGGCCCGCATCGACGACGCGGAGAACGCCGCCCGCGTGGCCCAGGCCGCGCTGCGCGAGGCCCGCGCCCGGGTGACCCGGGCCGAGCGGGACCTCGAGCGCACCGAGCTCGTCGCCCCCTACGCGGGCCGCGTGCGCGAGGAGCGCGTCGACGTGGGCCAGTTCGTCTCCCGGGGCGTCTCGGTGGCGACCCTCTACGCCGTCGACTGGGCCGAGGTGCGCCTGCCGCTGCCGGACCGCGAGCTCGCCTTCCTCGACCTGCCCCTCGGCCGCCGCGCCGCCGCCGCCGAGCCCGAGGCCCACGAGGCGGGCCCGACGGTGAAGCTGCGAGCCGAGTTCGCCGGCGCGTCCCAGGTGTGGACGGGACGCATCGTGCGCACCGAGGGCGAGATCGACCCGCGCAGCCGGATGGTGAACGCCGTCGCGCGGGTGGAGGACCCCTACGGCCGCGGCGAGGCCGGCGCCGCGCCGCCGCTCGCCGTGGGCCTGTTCGTGGAGGCGGAGATCGAGGGCCGCTCGGTCGCGGACGCGGTGGTGCTGCCCCGCGCCGCCCTGCGCGAGGGCGACCGCGTGCTGGTGGTGGACGCCGAGGGACGCCTGCGCTTCCGCGACGTCGAGGTGCTGCGCACCGAGCGCGAGCGCGTCGTGATCGGCGCGGGTCTCCGCGCAGGCGAGCAGGTCTGCGTGTCGCCGCTCTCCGCCGCGGTGGACGGCATGGCGGTGCGCATCGCGGTGGAGAGCGCGGAGCTCGCCCGGAGCCGGCCGTGAAGCGCGCGATCGCCTGGTTCGCGGAGAACTCCGTCGCCGCCAACCTGCTGATGGGCGTGCTCGTCGTCGGCGGCCTCGCCTCCCTGCCCCTGATCCAGCAGAAGACCTTCCCCGACATCGAGGTCGAGGTGATCCAGGTGGGCGTCACCTACCTGGGCGCGGCCCCCGAGGAGGTGGAGGAAGGCGTCTGCGTCCGCATCGAGGAGGAGATCCAGGGCATCGAGGGCATCGAGCGCATCAGCTCGAGCGCGGCCGAGGGCGCCTGCGGCGTCACCGCCGAGCTGCTCTCGGGCTTCACCGTGGATCGCGCTCTGGCGGACATCAAGAACGCGGTGGACTCGATCAGCACCTTCCCCGAGGAGACCGAGAAGCCCATCGTCAACCACTTCACCATCAAGCGCAACGCGGTCCAGATCGCGCTGTGGGGCGACGCCGAGGAGAAGGCCCTCAAGGTCTGGGGCGAGCGCCTGCGCGACGAGATCTCGGCGCTGGCCGACGTCACCCAGGTGGACCTGGCGGCGGCGCGGGACTACGAGATCTCCGTCGAGGTCTCCGAGGAGTCGCTGCGGCGCCACGGGCTCACCTTCGACCAGGTGGCCGATGCGGTGCGCCGCTCGTCCCTCGACCTGCCCGGGGGCTCGATCAAGACCCGCGCCGGCGAGGTGCTGCTGCGCACCAAGGGCCAGGCCTACCGGGGCGAGGAGTTCGAGAGCCTCGTGGTGCTGACCCGCGAGGACGGCACCCGGCTGCTGCTCGGCGAGGTGGCCGAGGTGGTGGACGGCTTCGAGGACGACGACCGCTACGCCCGCTTCAACGGGCAGCCCGCGGTGCTGATCCAGGTGTTCCGGGTCGGCGACCAGCGCGTGCTCGACCTGGTGCGCCAGGTGAAGGCCTACGTCGCCCAGGCGAGCCCGGACCTGCCCGACGGCCTCAACCTGACGGTCTGGCGCGACAGCTCCCAGGTGCTGCGGGACCGGCTGCGCATCCTGATCGAGAACGGCCTCGGGGGCTTCATCCTGGTGTTCGTGGTGCTGGCGCTCTTCCTGCGCCTGCGCCTCGCCTTCTGGGTCGCGATCGGGGTGCCGATCTCCTTCCTCGGCGCCCTGCTCTTCTTTCCGGGCCTCGGCATCTCCATCGACGTCATCTCGCTGTTCGCCTTCATCCTGGTGCTCGGCCTGCTGGTGGACGACGCCATCGTGGTCGGCGAGAACATCCACACCCACCAGGAGCGGGACGAGGCGCCGCTGCCGGCGGCGGTCCGCGGCGCCCAGGAGGTGTCGGTCCCCGTGATCTTCGGGGTGCTCACCACCGTGGCCGCCTTCCTGCCGCTGATCTTCTCCCCCGGCCCCTTCGGCCAGATCTTCGGCGCCATCGGGATGGTGGTGATCGCGTGCCTGTTCTTCTCCGTGGTGGAGGCGCAGCTGGTGCTGCCCGCCCACCTCGGGCACCACGCCGTCAAGAAGAAGGAGCGGACGGCGCGGCCCGGCTCGGTGCGGGCGCGCTGGAAGCGGGTGCAGGGCGTCCTCGCCGACAGCCTGCGCCGCTTCGCGGAGACCCGCTACCGGCCGGCCCTCGATCGCGTGCTCGAGTGGCGCTACGCGACCCTGGCCGTCGGCGTGTCCGCGCTCCTGGTGTGCCTGTCCATGGTCGCGAGCGGCCACATCCGCTTCGCCTTCTTCCCGCCCGTGGAGAGCGACTACGTGAGCGCGACGCTCACCATGCCCCAGGGCACCCCGGTGGAGACCACCGCCGCCGCGATCCGCGAGCTCGAGCGGGCGGCCCTGCAGGTGAAGGGCGAGCTCGACGTCGAGCATCCCGGGGTGGCACCGGTGGTGAAGCACGTGCTCGCGAGCGTGGGCTCCCAGCCCTCCATCGGGTCGCGGGGGGCGGGCGGCGGAGCCGGCAGCGGCTCGGGGAGCCAC
This sequence comes from Myxococcota bacterium, assembly GCA_028277885.1. Classification (GTDB taxonomy): domain Bacteria; phylum Myxococcota_A; class UBA9160; order UBA9160; family UBA6930; genus JANQFK01. The sequence continues at coordinate 40,204 of JANQFK010000022.1, read as the reverse complement.
CTCGGCGAGGTGAGCATCGAGCTGCTCGGCGGCGACGAGCGGCCGCTGACCGCGGCCGCGGTCTCGGAGCGCTGGCGCGCCCTCGCCCCGGAGCTGCCCGACGTCGAGGAGCTGGTCTTCAGCTCGGACCTGTTCTCTGCCGGCGACCCCATCGACATCCAGCTCCAGGCCACCGACGTGGAGCGCCTCCAGGCCTCGGCGGAGAAGCTCAAGCGGCGCCTCGCCGAGTACCCCGGCGTCTTCGACGTGGCCGACTCCTTCCGCGGCGGCAAGGAGGAGATCAAGCTCGACATCCTGCCCTCGGCGGAGCCCCTGGGCCTCACCCTGGCCGATCTGGCCCGGCAGGTGCGCCAGGCCTTCTATGGCGAGGAGGCCCAGCGCATCCAGCGCGGGCGCGACGACGTGCGCGTGATGGTGCGCTACCCCGAGCGCCAGCGGCGCTCCCTCGCCGACCTCGACAACCTGCGCATCCGCACTCCCGACGGCGGCGAGGTCCCCTTCTACACCGTGGCGCGCGCCGAGCGGGGCCGGGGCTACGCGACGATCAAGCGCGCCGATCGCCAGCGCGTCATCAACGTGACCGCCGACGTGGACCTCACCCAGGCGACCCCCAACGAGGTGCTCGCGAGCCTGAACCGCGAGTTCCTGCCCACGCTCCTCGCCGAGCACCCGGGGCTCTCCTTCACCCTGGAGGGCGAGCAGGGCGAGCAGCGCAAGACCCTCGCCGCGCTGTTCCGGAACTTCGGCTTCGCGCTGTTCCTGATCTACGCCCTGCTCGCCGTGCCGCTGCGCTCCTACTCCCAGCCCCTCATCATCATGGCGGTGATCCCCTTCGGCCTGGTGGGCGCGATCCTGGGCCACCTGCTGATGAGCCCGCTGGTGCCGGCGGTGCGCCAGCTCAGCATGATGTCGATCTTCGGCGTGGTGGCGCTCTCCGGCGTGGTGGTGAACTCGAGCCTGGTGCTGGTCCACTACGTGAACCAGCGGCGGGGCGAGGGCGCGACCGTCGGCCAGGCGATCCGCGACGCCGGCGTGGCGCGCTTCCGCCCCATCGTGCTCACCTCGCTCACCACCTTCGCCGGGCTCACGCCGCTGCTGCTGGAGAAGAGCCTCTCGGCCCAGTTCCTGATCCCCATGGCGACGTCCCTGGCCTTCGGGGTCGCCTTCGCGACGCTGATCTCGCTATTCCTGGTGCCCGCCAGCTACGAGATCCTCGAGGACCTGAAGCGCGGCCTGCGCCGGGCGTTCGAGCGCGTGAAGCGGTTCCACCGGCGGGCCTTCCCGCGCGACGAGCCGGTCACCCTCGAGGCCGTGCCGTCCTGGGAGGAGGAGCGCCGCCGGGCCGGCGGCGAGTAGCGGGCCGGGCTGGAGCTACTCGAGCCCGCTCGCGTCGCCGAGCAGGATCCGGGTGCCGTCGTCCTTGTCGATCCAGACGTCGCAGTGGACGCGGGTGCGGGTGCCCTCGGCGTGGCGCTCGCGCTCCCGGGCGTGGGCGGTGACGCGCTCGTCCACCCAGAGCACGTTGGTGAGCTTCACGCTCAGCTTGCCCCCCTCGAGCCAGCCCATCCCGAAGCGCCGCTGCATCACCTCGGAGACGAAGCAGGTGCTCATCATGCCCTGGACCACGATGTTGGGGAAGCCCAGCTTGCGCGCCTCCTCGGCGTCGGTGTGGTAGTTGCGCCCGGGGCCGGAGAACATCCAGCAGCGCCGGGCGTCCACGGTCTTCACCACGGGCTCGAGGTCCTCGCCGGTGGCGGTGGGGAACGGGGCCCGCGGCTCCTTCTTCTTCGCCGTGCTCTCGTCCACCACGAAGCCGTCGCCCTTCTCCTTCTCGGGAGGCAGGAAGGACTGGTGGGTGCGGCCACGCACGAGCAGGCGGCCGTCGGCGGCGTCCATCAGGTCCGTCTCGTTCACCACGTAGTCGCGTCCGCGCTTCGCGTAGCGCTCGACGATGGTGGAGCGCGTGCGCACCCGGCTGCCGATCCGGATGAGCGCGAAGAGCTCCCAGTCCTGGCGGGCGTGGAGGTTCCCGAACAGGTTCTTCAGGTACCACTCGCCGAGCACGGTGTAGCACTCGGAGTGGTGGAGCAGCGGCGGCGCGAAGTCGGCCTGGAGCGGGTGGCGGTCGTCGAGGGCGTCGGCGTAGAACGCCACGACCTCGGGGGTGACGTCGTACTCGTGGCTGCCGCAGTGGCGGCCGACGTGGGCGGGCTGTCCCAGCAGGTTCATGGGGCCTCCGGTGGTGCCGGAGTCGTACCACAGGCGGGCGCGCGGCTCAGGGCGTGGGGTGGAGCGGCGCCGCGGCCCGCGCTCGGGCGCGCCGGCGCAGCAGGCGGCCGTAGAGCTCCTCGTGGCGGGCCGCCATGGCGCGGGCGCCGAAGCGCGCCCAGGCGTGCTGGCGGGCCCGGGCCCCCAGCCGCGCCCGGCGCTCCGAGTCCTGGAGCAGGCCGTGGATCGCGTCGGCGAGGGCGTCGGGGTCGACGTCGTCGTCGCGGGCCTCGAGCACCGGCTCCGGGGGCGTGGGCAGGAGCCCGGTGGTGCCGGGCACGATCATCTCGCGGTTGGAGGCGAGGTGGGTCGCGACCACGGCGCGGCCGAGCGCACAGGCGGTGAGGAGCGAGAGGTTGAACCCCTCCCACAGGGACGGCAGCACGAAGACGTCGAGGGCCGCGATGCAGTCGGCGAAGTCGGCGCGGAAGCCCGGCAGCAGGAAGCGGTCCGCCAGCCCGAGGGACGCGATGCGCCGAGCGAGGATCTCGCGCTCCGGGCCGTCGCCGATCCACACGAAGCGCGCCTCCGGGTGTCGCGCGCGCAGGCGCGCCGCGGCGGAGACCAGGTGGTGGGCTCCCTTGCGCGGCTCGAGGGAGGCCACGCAGCCCACCAGGGGCGCGTGCTCGGGCACCCCGAGGCTCCGTCGCACGGCGGCGGCCGGAACGGGCCGGGCCAGGGCCTCGAGGTCGATGCCGTCGTGGATCAGCTCGATGCGGCCGCGCGGCACGCCCTCGCGCCGGACCAGATGGCTGCGCACCGCCTCGGAGGGCGCCACCACCCGGGTCGCGATCCGCGCGGTGAGGGCGTAGCGGGCCCGGGTCGCCGCGGCGAGACCGCCGTAGGTCGCCTGCCGGGTGTAGAGCCGCACGGGCACGCCGGCCGAGGCCGCGGCCCAGGTGCTCCACAGGTCCCCCGGCCGGCTGTGGGCATGGATCACGTCCGGTCGCTGGCGCGCGAGCCGGGCCACCAGCGGTCGGATGCGGCCACGGAAGGAGACGCCGGGATCCAGGGCCAACGTGTCGGCGGGGATCTCCGCCTCGGCGAGGCGCCGCGCGCCCTCGGCCTCTCGCGCCGGCGGCCCCCCGCTGCCCTCCGCGCGCAGGGCCAGCACCCCGGGCGCGAAGCGGCGCCGGTCGAGCTGGCAAGCGAGCTGGCGCACCAGATCCGTGGTGCCGCAGGGGGCCAGGGTCTCCACCACGTAGAGGACGCGAGCGGGGCGCATGGCTCCCGGATCGGAGGCCGGGCCTCGGGCCTTGAGGGGAGCCGCCACTCCGTGATTCCGGGGAGTTCGCGTCCGTTCTTCTCAGGATCCGCACCCGTTCTGCCGATCCCCGAGGCCATGGCGGCCGCCGAGCACCCCTCCCCTGCCTTCCTCGCCTTCGGGGTCCCGAGCCTCGGCCCCGAGGAGGAGGCGGCCGTGCTGCGGGTCATGCGCAGCGGCTGGATCGGGACCGGACCCGAGGTGGCGGCCTTCGAGGAGGAGTTCGCGGCCGCGGTGGGGGCGCGCCACGCCGTCGCGGTCTCGTCGTGCACGGCGGCGCTCCACCTCGCGCTGCTCGGCGCGGGCGTGGGCCCCGGGGACGAGGTCGTGACCCCGACCCTCACCTTCGTCGCCACCGCGAACGCGATCCTCCACGCCGGCGCCCGGCCCGTCCTGGTCGACGTCGAGCCCGACACCTTCAACCTCGACCCGGAGCAGGTCGAGCGCGCCCTCACGCCGCGCACCCGGGCCCTGCTGCCCGTCCACTTCGCCGGGCGGGCCTGCGACATGACGCCGCTGCGGCGCATCGCCGCGCGCCACGGCCTGGCCCTGATCGAGGACGCGGCCCACGCCGTGGGCGCCACCTACGCCGACGGCCGGCCCGTGGGCGGCGGCACCGACGCCTGCTTCAGCTTCTACCCGAACAAGAACCTCACGAGCTGCGAGGGCGGCATGCTCACCACGCGCAGCGCGGCGCGTGCGCGCCGCTACCGGCGGCTGCGCCTCCACGGGCTCAGCAACGACGCCTGGAAGCGCTACGGCTCGCGCGAGCTGGTGCGCAGCGAGATGCAGGAGCTCGGCTTCAAGTACAACATGACCGATCTCCAGGCCGCGCTGGGCCGGGTGCAGCTCGGCCGGCTCGAGGGCTTCCTCACCGCCCGCGAGGAGCAGGCGGCGTGCTACCGCGAGGCCCTCGGCCGCCTCGAGCGGCTGTCGGGACCGCCGCCCGACGGACCGGGCCGCCACGCCTGGCACCTCTTCACCGTCAGCGCCGACGGCATCGACCGCGACGAGGGGCTGCTCGAGCTGCGGCGCCGCGGCGTGGGGGCCGCCGTCCACTACCAGCCGGTCCACCTGCAGCCCTGGTACCGCCGCACCCTGGGCCACGCGCCGGGCCGCTTCCCGGTTGCCGAGCACGTCGGGGCCACGACCTTCTCGCTGCCGATCGGGCCCCAGCTCGGCGAGGCCGACCTGGCCCGGGTGATCGACGCCCTCGCGGCCCTGGATCGCCTGCCCGCGCGCGCTGGCAGCCCGCGCCGGCCTCGGGTATCCCGGGCGCCGTGCGATCGCCCGTCCACAACGTGGGCGGCTGGCTCACCCGCCGCGCGACGCTGAGGGGCGGGCGGGTCGCCGTCGTCGACGACGAGCGGCGGCTCACCTGGGCGGAGCTCGAGGACCGCTGCCGGCGCGCCGTCGCCTGGCTGCGCGGCGCAGGCGTGGGCCGCGGCGACCGGGTGGTGCTGCTGCTCGCGAACCGCTCCGCCTACCTCGAGCTCGTCTTCGCCGCCGCGCGCCTCGGCGCCATCGCGGTGCCGGTGAACGCGCGACTCGCCGCACCCGAGGTGCGCGAGCTCCTCGACGACTGCGCGCCCCGGGTGCTGGTCCACGAGGCCTCCCTCGAGGCCCTCGCCGCCGCGGCCTGCGACGCCGCCGAGGAGCCGCCGGAGCGGAGACTCGCGGTGGGCGGCGCGCCCGACGCCTGGGAGCAGGCGCTCGCGGCCGCCACACCCGACCCCCACGTCGAGGCGGTGAGCCCCGAGGACCCCATGATCCTGATGTACACCTCGGGCACCACGGGGCGGCCCAAGGGAGCGCTGCTCCCCCATCGCAAGACGCTCTTCAACAGCCTGAACGCCCAGCTCTTCTTCGAGCTCACGGCGCGGGACCGCGTGCTCGTCGTGGTGCCTCTGTTCCACTCCTTCGGGCTCAAGATCCTGGCGATCCCGGCCCTCTACGCCGGCGCCGAGGTGGTGCTCCAGCGGCGCTTCGACGCCGAGGCGGTGTGGCGCGCCGTCGAGGAGCACGGAGTCACCTACCTGGGCGGCGTCCCGACCATGTTCGACGCCCTCGACGCCGCCCTCGAGAGCGCGGCGTCGCCCGTCTCGCTCGACAGCCTGCGCTTCCTGTTCACCGCCGGCGCCGCCATCCCGGTGGAGCGCATCCGCTCCTTCGAGGCGCGGGGGCTGGTGCTGAAGCAGGGCTTCGGCCAGACCGAGACCTCGATCCTGTGCTGCCTCGACGCCGGGGACGCGGTGCGCAAGGCCGGCAGCGTCGGGCGGCCCGTGTTCCACGCCGAGGTGCGCATCGTGCGCCCCGCGACCCTCGAGCGCGGCCCCGAGGCGTGGGAGGACACCGACGTCGGCGAGAGCGGCGAGATCGTGGTGCGCGGGCCCATCACCATGCTGGGCTACTGGCGCCGCCCCGAGGCCACCGCCGAGACCCTGCGCGCGGGCTGGGTGCGTACCGGCGACCTCGCCCACCGCGACGCCGAGGGGTTCTTCTTCCTCACCGGACGCGCCCGGGAGCTCTACATCTCCGGCGGCGAGAACGTCTACCCCGCCCAGGTGGAGGCTGCCTACCGCGAGCACCCCGCGGTGGCCGACATCGCGGTGGTGGGCGTGCCCGACGAGCGCTGGGGGGAGGTCGGCCGCGCCCACGTGGTGCTGGCGCCCGGCGCGAGCCTCGACCCCGAGGCGCTCCAGGCCTGGGGGCGCGAGCGCCTCGCCGTCTTCAAGGTCCCCCGGCAGTTCGTGGCCGAGAAGGAGCTGCCGCGCACGGTGACGGGCAAGGTCCAGAAGCACCGCCTGGTCGAGGGACCCTAGGACAGGAAGTCGACGATCGTCGCGGCCACGTGCTCGCGCTGGCGCTTCTCGAGCTCCGGGAAGATGGGCAGCGCCAGGGTCTCGCGGGCCGCGGCCTCGGACTCGGGGAGGTCGCCGGGCTTGCCGCCCAGCTCGCGGAAGCACTCCTGGAGGTGGAGCGGGACCGGGTAGTAGATCTCGCTGCCGATGCGGTGCTCGGTCAGGTGGGCGCGCAGCGCATCGCGGCGCTCCGCGGGCACCCGGACCACGTACTGGTTGAAGACGTGGCGCACGGGCTCCTCGGGGATCGCGGGCACGCGCAGGGGCAGGCCGCCCTCCGCGAGCGGCACCGCCGAGGTCCGGGCCCCGGCGTTGCGGAAGAGCTCGTCGTAGTGGCTCGCGTTGCGGCGGCGCGCCTCCTGCCAGGGCTCCAGGTGGCGCAGCTTCACCCGCAGCACCGCGGCCTGGAGCGCGTGCAGCCGGGCGTTCAGCCCGACCTTCGCGTGGTAGTACTTCGGCTCCATGCCGTGGACCCGGAGCTGGCGCAGCTCCCGGGCGAGGTCGGGGTCGTCGGTGGTCACCATGCCGCCCTCGCCGAAGCTGCCGAGGTTCTTGGTCGGGAAGAAGCTGAAGCAAGCCGTCTGCCCGGCCCCGCCCACGCGCCGTCCGCGGGCGTCCTCGGCGCCGATCGCCTGGGCGGCGTCCTCGTAGACCGGAACGCCGAGGGACGCGCCCAGGGCGGCGATGCCGTCCACGTCCGCCGCCTGTCCGTAGAGGTGCACGGGCATGATCGCCTTCAGTCGCGTGCAGCGCTCGGCGGCCCGGGCGAGGGTCTCGGGGGTGGCGTTGTAGGTGCGCGGCTCGATGTCGGCGAAGACCGGCTCGGCGCCCAGGCGGTAGACGCTTCCCGCCGTGGAGAAGAAGGTGTAGGTCGGCACCACGACCTGGTCGCCGGGCCCCACGCCCAGGGCCATCAGCGGCAGCAGCAGCGCGTCGGAGCCGGATGCACAGCCCACGCCGTGGGCGGCGCCGCTGTAGGCCGCGACCTCCGCCTCCAGGGCCTCGACCTCGGGACCCAGCACGAACTGCTGGGAGTCGAGAACGCCCTGGATCGCCTCCGCGATCTCCTCGCGGAGGCCGGCGTACTGCGGTCGCAGGTCGAGGAGCGGAACTCGGACGTCGCTCACGCCGTCTCCAGGAGAGCTGGTGGCGGTGGGTAGAATCGAACTACCGACACGCGGCTTATGAAACCGCTGCTCTAACCCCTGAGCTACACCGCCACGGGGTCGGGGAGATTAGCGAAAGGCCCGGCGGGGTCAGCCTCCCGGGGCGTCTCCCGACGGCTCGACCTGGCGGACCTTGAGGCCCGCCTCGCGCAGCAGGGCCAGGGAGACGTCGCCGAGCGGGTAGTCGGCGTTGTAGACCACCTCGGCGATGCCCGAGTTGATGATCATCTTGGTGCAGAGCAGGCAGGGGCAGAAGGTGGTGTAGATGGTCCCGCCGGCCACCGAGACGCCGTGGTAGCTGGCCTGGGTGATGGCGTTCTCCTCGCCGTGGGAGCACAGGCACTCGCCCAGGTCCGCCCCGCCCGGAGAGAAGGTGTTGCAGCGCGGGCAGCCGCCCTCGTTGCAGTTGCGCACGCCCCGGGGCGTGCCGTTGTAGCCCGTGGATATGATGCGCTTGTCCAGGGTGATGACCGCGGCCACCTTTCGCTTCACGCAGTTGCTGCGCGACGCCACCACCCGGGCGATGCTCATGAAGTACTCGTCCCAGCTCGGCCGGTCGAAGTAGAGACTTTTTTTGAGGACGGCCTGCACGCTGCGGTGGAGGTCCTCGAGGCTGCCGTCGTTGGCGATCACCTCGTCGGCGAGCTCCCGCACGGCGAGCAGCTGCTGGGCCGCGGGGTCGTCGCTGGCGAGCTCCCGGCCCTCGAGCGCGCGCATCTCGCCGAGGCTGGTGGGGTCGCCGCCGCGCCCGCGGGCCTGGAGGCGCTCGAGCCGCGTCCCCTCCTCGGCCTCCACCCACAGCAGCTGGAAGTGCGGGCTCGCCGCGCGCAGCGCCTCGACCTCGGCGGGGTGCCGGATCGAGTCGATGACGTGGTTGCGGTCGGGCTGGAAGCGGCGGCCGAGGCGCACGGCGAGCGCGCCGGGCCCTTCGGCGGCCCGCAGCTCGTTGCCGAGCTCGATCATGCGCTCGCGGGTCTCCTCGAGGCCCCGCGCCGAGAGCTCCTCGCGCAGCACGTCCGAGAGCGAGAGCCCGTAGAAGCTGCGCGCCTCCAGGAACGCCACCACGGCGCTCTTGCCCGCCGCGTAGGGGCCCGACACTCCCAGGATCATGGCCCTCCTCGTACCGTCCCGGCCGGGCGCGGTCAACCCGGCCCGCGGGGCCCCGCGCGAACTCGCCGCGTGGGGCCGCTAGCTTGGTCCCGATGCGGGTCTTCGTCACCGGCGCGGCGGGGTTCGTGGGGAGCCGCCTGGTCGCGCGGCTGCGCGCGCGGGGCGACGCCGTGGAGGCCACCGACCGCGAGCTCGACGTGACGCGGCCCGACGCGGTCGGGGCCGCCCTCGCGGGCTTCCGACCCGACGCCGTCGCCCACCTCGCCGCACTGAGCTTCGTGCCGGACTCCTGGAGCGCCCCCGAGGCCGCCTTCCGGGTGAACTTCCTCGGCGGGCGCTCGGTGCTGGACGCCGCCGCGGCCGCGGCCCCCGCCGCGCGGGTGCTGCTGGTGGGCTCCGGGGCCGTCTACGGCAGCGCCGCGCCGGGCACCCCGCCTTTCGACGAGTCCGCGCCCCTGCGCCCCGCCTCGCCCTACGCCTGGAGCAAGGCGGCCGCCGACCGCCTGGGCGCGCTGCGCGCGGCCCGGGGCCTCGACGTGGTCCGTGCCCGGCCCTTCAACCACACCGGGCCCGGCCGGCCGGACGCCTTCGTGGAGTCGAGCTTCGCGCGCCAGCTCGCCGAGCTCGAGGCCGGCCGGGGCGACGGACGCGTCGCGGTCGGGAACCTCGACGCGGTGCGCGACTTCCTCGACGTCGACGACGTGGTGGACGCCTACCTGCGCCTGCTCGACCCGACCACGCCCGCGGGCGTCTACAACGTGGCGAGCGGCCGCGGCCGCCCGATCCGCGCGGTGCTGGACGGGCTGCTGGCCCTCACCTCCCAGCGGCCCGCGATCCGCGAGGACCCGGCGCGCTGGCGTCCCGCCGACGCCGGCGTGGGCGACGCCTCGCGGCTGCGCGAGGTCACGGGCTGGCAGCCCCGCATCGCCTTCGAGGACACCCTCAGCCGTCTCCTCGACCACTGGCGGAAGCAGGTCGCCGCCGGGTGAGGAGCGCGATCCACACGTCGCCGCCGTCGTCCTCGCGGCGCTCCCCCACGGCGGTGAGGCCGCACTTCGCGAGCGCCCGCGAGAGGGGCTCGCGGTCGCGGTCGAGCAGGCCCGACAGCACCAGCCGACCGCCGGGCGCGAGCGCCGCCGCGAGCTCCGGGAGCACCGGCTCGACCTCACTGCGCAGCAGGTTCGCCACGACGACCTCGAAGCGACCCGGCGCGCGGAGCGCCGCCGGCCCGCCGCAGAAGGTGAGCAGCCCGTCGGCGAGGTCGTTGCCCGCGGCGTTGTCCCGGGTGGCGCGGGCCGCGACCGGGTCGAGGTCGAACGCCACCCCGCGGCGCGCACCGAGGGCCAGCGCGGCGAGGACCAGCACGCCACTCCCGGAGCCGACGTCGAGCACCCGGGCGCCGCGCAGCGGGCCCTCCGTGAGCGCGTCGAGCCAGGCGAGCGCGAGGCGCGTCGAGGCGTGGCCGCCGGTGCCGAAGGCCTGGGCGGGCGGAATCACCAGCACGCGCTGCCCGGGCTCCGGCTCGAGGGCGACGCTCTCGGGCCGCACCGCGAGGCGCGGGGAGATGCGCGTCGCGCGCAGCCCGATCTGCCAGTCCCGGGACCAGTCGCGCTCCGGGACCGGCTCGGGATCGCCGATGCGAAGGCCGGGCTCGCCCAGGGCCCGCAGCGCCTCGCCGAGCGCCGCCGCGCGCTCGGCCGGCGCGTAGAGGAGCCAGCGCGTGCCCGTCCCGTCCCCGCCGTCGAGCTCCTCGACCCCCGAGGCCCCGGCCCCGAAGGCCTCGGCGGCGGCACGCTCGGCGAGCTCGGGGGTGGCGGCGGCCACCGCGAGGCGAACGAAGCGCGCCTTCACCCTGGCCCTCCTCCTCGCCCTCGCGCCGGCGCAGGGCTGCTACCTCGCCCACGTGGCCGGCGGCCAGATGCGCCTGCTCTGGGGCCGGCAGCCCGTGGCGCGCCTGCTCGAGGACGCCGCCACCCCCGCCCCGCTGCGCGCGCGCCTGGAGCTGGTGGAGCGGGTGCGCGGCTTCGGGGCGGAGCTCGGCCTCGACGTGGACGGGCAGTATACGAGCTTGGTCGAGGTGCCGGGCGAGGCCGTGGTGACCACCGTGGTGGGGACCCGCCCGGGCGAGATCGAGCCGGCCGGCTTCTGGTTCCCGGTGGTGGGCCGCCTGCCCTACAAGGGCTTCTTCGACCCGGACCGCGCCCGGGCCGAGGCGGAGCGCCTGGCGGCGAGCGGCCTCGACACCTGCGTCTCCCCGGTGCGCGCCTACTCGACCCTGGGCTGGTTCGACGATCCCCTCACCACGCCGCTGCTGCGCCTCGAGGACGGTCTCCTGGTTGAGGTGCTGCTCCACGAGCTCACCCACGCCACGGTCTTCGTGGCCGGCGACGCCGACTTCAACGAGGGCCTCGCCACCTTCGTGGGCGAGGAGGCGGCGATCCGCTTCTGGGAGGCGGCCTCGGGGCCCGACGGCGAGGACGCCCGCCGCGAGCGCGCACGGGTCGCCGACGACCGCCGCATCGCCGACGACCTGGCGCGCTTCCGCGGCGCGGTGGCGGACCTCTACGCCGAGTTTGCCGCGGGGCCCGAGCGCGACCGGCGCCGCGCCGGCCTCGAGGCCGAGACCCGCGAGCGCCTCGCCGCCCTGCCCCTCGGCTCCCGGGACGCGGCGAAGCTGGCCGCCGCGGTGCGGCTCAACGACGCCTGCCAGGCCCTGGTGGGTGCCTACCAGTCGGACCTCCCCGCCTACGCGCAGCGCCTCGCCGAGCTCGACGGGGACCTGACGGAGCTGCTCGCCGCCGCCCGCGAGGCCGCCGAGGCGCCCGAGCCGCGCTGCGCCCTGCTCGGAATCTGCGCCTCACCGAAGGACCCGGATTCCTGAACCACCTCGGAGCGTTGGGGCCTCGGATCTCGAGTGGTTTCTCGGCCACGCAGGGGAGCCCCTGCTAGCTTGCGCGCGTGAGCCGCTTCGTGTTCCTCGACCGCGACGGCACGCTGGTGCGCGACACCGGCTACCCCCACCGCCCCGAGGACTACGCGCTCCTCGCCGGGGTCCCGGGTGCCCTGCGGCGCCTGGGCAAGGCCGGCTTCCGCCTCGCCATCGTGACCAACCAGAGCGGGATCGGCCGCGGCCTGTTCGGCGAGGCGGACTTCGAGCGCTTCCAGCACCTCCTGCTGGCGGACCTCGAGGCTGCGGGGGTCGCCATCGAGCGCACCTACCACTGCCCCCACCGCCCCGAGGCGGGCTGCCCGTGCCGCAAGCCCGAGCCGGGCATGCTGGTGCGCGCTCGCGACGAGCTGGGCGCCGAGCTGCGGGCGAGCTGGATGATCGGCGACGGCGAGCTCGACCTCGAGCTGGCGCGCCGCGCCGGACTGCGCGGCGCCGTCCACCTCGTGCCCGGCGCGGCCCCGCGCGCCCCGGAGCTCCACGGCGAGGCCGGTGCGGCTCCGGACCTGGCGACGGCGGTCCGCCTGCTGCTGGAGTCCGACGCCGCGGCGGCCCAGCCGCAGGGCGGAGGGCGCGAGGGCGGCGCACGCGTCCGCTAGAGCGCACCCCAGACCGGATGGGTCTGGGGGATCACGCGCACGTCGGCCAGGCGCTGGCCGGCGCGCGCCGCCAGGCCGAGCATCCGCGCGGCGTCGGGCCGCTCGGTCACCGGACCGCGCGGGGTGACCGGCTGGAGGACGAGCACGGCGGCCGGGGCCACGCGCGCGATGCGCCCCACCGCCTCGTCGATCTCCGCGTCCGCGCTCGCGGGCGTCACGACGATCTTCACCACCACCCGGGGCGCCGCGCGCGCCACGCCGAGGAAGCGCTCGTGGTCGTCGTCGAAGGGCGCGACGGCGCCGCGCGCCGGGTCCGAGGCTCGGCGTACCTCGCCGGCGAGCTTCCAGTCCATGGAGACGACGTCCACGTGGGGCAGCACCTCGGGCAGCGCCTCGTGGGCGACGCCGTGGGTCTCGAGCAGCACCTCGGGGCCCAGCGCGCCGAGGGCGCGGGCCAGGCCGGCGGCCGCCTCGGGCTGCAGCAGGGGCTCGCCGCCGGTGAGGGCCAGCATGGCGTGGGCCGGCGCGTCGAGCGCCTTCGCGCACTCCACCACGGTGTCGAGGGCGAGCGGGTTGTCGAGGGTGCGGAAGCTCCCGGTGCCGCGGGCGGTCTCCACCCGGCAGCTGGCGGCGGGCTGCCAGGTGTGGGGGGAGTCGCACCAGCGGCAGCGCAGGTCGCAGCCGCCGAAACGCACGAAGAGCGTGCTGCGACCGACGTCGGGCCCCTCCCCCTGCACCGAGGAGAAGATCTCGACGGCGTTCACCGCGGCCATGCTCAGCCTTCGAGGATCGAGCGCCCCATGGCGATCTCCGAGACCAGCTCGTCGAGGCGCTCCGGCGCTTCCGCGACGTCGGCGCGGAAGCGCGCCACGTGGTCGGCCTGGGGCAGCGCCTCCACCCAGGCGAACTTCGCGTCCAGGTGGTCCACCATGGCGCCCGCGTCGATGGCGCGCCGGCCCGTCACCTCGTCGGCGCCCAGCACGAAGACGTCGCCGCCCTCGCTGCGCGCCAGGCTGATGGCCGCGCCGTAGCGCTCGCGCATCACCCGGGAGACCAGGTTGAGGCTCAGGTGGCCGGGAACGTCGGCCACCACCAGCACGAACCCGCCGAAGTGCACCAGGCGGAAGTCGCGCTCGGCCACCCAGGCGACCTCGTCGGGGGGCGGCGGTGCCGGCAGGCGCGCCGCCTCCTTGGCGAGGTCCGAGGGCCGTCCGGCGAGCAGCATCTCGACGTCGGCGCGGTGGTCCCCGGGCCGCTCCGCCATCGCGCCCAGCCGCGACCACCACAGCCGGCCCCAGCGCTCGAAGTCGTGCTGCGTGAAGCGGCCGGTGACGAGGTCCACCAGCTTGTCGGTGAAGCGGCTGCGCCGCGTGCACTGGGCGAGGGCGAGGGGCAGCGAGCTGCCGCAGCCCTCCACCACGTGCACCATGGGCTCGCCGATGGCGTCGCGCAGTGCGCCCAGGTCCTCGGGCGGCCAGTCGTGGTGGTCGAACCAGACCAGGCGATCGCGGTAGAGCGCCGCCGCCTGGAGGGCGTCGCGCGCCGGCCGCGCCACGAAGCCCACCACGTAGATCGGCGTGTTCTCCCGCAGGTCGGTGCAGACGCTGCGGAAGAAGGTCATCAGCTCCTCCTGGGGGTAGACCCAGAGGCCCTCGATGTTGCGCACCTCGCGGGCGAGCAGCACCGCGGCGGCGATGGACTCGCGGTCGGCGAGGGCCAGGATCGCGGCGCGGCCCCGGGGCAGGCGCAGCTCGACCTCCTCGGGCTCCACCTCCCCTTCCGGCGCCTCGGGCGGCTCCGGCGTGTCGGGGCCCGTCTTCGCGACCCGGGCGAGCCGGCGCCGCTCGCGCTCCAGGCGGATGCGCTCGGCGGCGGTGAGGGGCTCCTCCTGGAGCTCCTCGGCGTCGTAGGAGGACTCGACGTCCTCCTCGAGCTCCGGGGCCTCGGGCGCGAGGGCGGGAAGCTCGTCCCCGTCCTCGAGATCGTCGCGGCCCTCTGGAGCGCCTTCGCTGCGCGCCTCGCTGGAGGCCTCGCCGCTGCGGCGGCCGCGGCGCCGGCCGCGGCGCCGACTGCGGCCGCGCGGCGCGTCGTCGCCCCGGCTCTCCTCGGCGTCGCCACCGCCCTCGTCGGCGAGGTCGAAGAGGGAGACCTCCTCGAAGCCCGACTCCGCCGGCCCGTCCACGTCCTCGGCGGCGACCGCCGCCGCGGTGCCGCGGCCCCGGCCCCGGCCGCGACGCCGGCGGCCGCCCCGGCTGCCGCGCCGACCGTCACGCTCGCGGCGCTCGCCCTCCTCGCCGCCCACGGCCCCCTCGTCGGGAGCGGCTCGCTCCCGGCCGCGACCGCGGCCGCGCTCGCCGCGAGCCGCGCGCGCCTCGCCGCCGGACTCGCGGCGGCCCGAGGCCGCCGGCGCCTCGACGGCCGGCACCACGGCGGCCGCCACGCCGGCGCCGCGGCTGCCCCGCGCCACCAGCTCGAGGGCGCCCGCGGCCTCGCGCAGATCGAAGAGCGAGGCGTCGAGGGCGAGCCCCGAGAGCGCATCGTCGACCGAGGCCGCGGTCTCCCGGGCGGCCAGCAGCAGCTGCGGGCGCAGGATGCGGACCGGCGGCTCGGCCCGGGCCAGCAGCGCCGGCAGCACGCCGTCCAGCGCGAGCACGCCGTCCAGGATCTCGCCGAGGGCCGCGAGATCGAGGCGCTCGCGGATCGCCCCCACAACGGGGGTGCCGTCGGCCGCCACGCCGGCCAGATCGAGGCAGTCGAGATCGGCACCGCCCATGGGCCAGGGCTCGGCGAAGCGCAGCTCGGCGGCCCGGCGCAGGCCGGGCAGCGCGCGTCCGCGCAGGCCCTCCTCGCCATCGCGAACCCTTCGCTCGTTCAGGCGCTTGCGGACGTACCCCTCGAGTCGATCCAGAGCCTCCGAGAGGTTCGCCTCGTCGAGCCGGACGCTCGAGCGCGTGGGCAGGAAGGTCTCGAGGCGGGGGCCCTCGTCGGCGTGCAGCGCGGCCACGCGGCGCGCCAGGATCGCCAGCTCCGCGGAGCGGCCGGCGCCGCGCACCGCACCCCCGTGCTTGGCCGCGAGGCCCCGCAGGCCCTCCAGGGCCCGCTCGAAGACGTCGCGATCCGCGGGGGCCGGGAGCTGGGCCCCCACCCGCTCCACGGGCACGAGGCTCGGGGCCGCGCTCTCGGGCTCGACTCCGGGCTCGCCGTCGCCGGCCAGGGGCAGGGCCCGCAGCCCGACGGGGAGCGCGGCCAGGGCGGCGAGGCGCCGCCGGTCGGCGGCGCGCCACACCGGCGAGACCGCGACCGCCCGGCCGCCGAAGGCCTCGTCCCGGGCCAGGCGCGTCACCGCCGCCACCCCGGCCAGCAGCGCATCGCCGCCCGAGGTCGGCGAGAACGTCACCAGCCAGGCCGTGCCGTCCTCGGCGCTGCCCCGGGCGACCAGCGCGAAGGAGTCGGGAACGTCGTCGATGGAGAGGGGCTCGAGGGCCGGCACGGGCACCAGCCCGGCCTCCCGGATGCGGTCGAGCCAGTGGGCCTCGATGGCGGCGCCTTCGGGCTTGGAGCCGCGCGTGCGGCGGCGGCCGAAGCGTCCTCGCATGGGGGGTTTCCTCCATCCGGCCGGTGGCCGGGAAGGGCCGGCCGGGGAGCTCGGCGGGCGGCGTCGAGATGAGCCCTCTTACCTAACGGTCTGAACGCCGGGCCTCAAGGCGGCCCGGCTCGGGGTCTGAACGCCGGGCCTCGAGGCGGCCCGGCTCGGGGTCTGAACGCCGGGCCTCGAGGCGGCCCGGCTCGGGGTCTGGGCGCCGGGCCTCGAGGCGGCCCGGCTCGGGGCCTGGGCGCCGGGCCTCGAGGCGGCCCGGCTGGGGGTCCGAGCGCCGGGCCTCGGCCGGGGCCCGGGGCCGCGGGTCAGGAGTCCGGGACGTCGGGGGGCGAGAGGGCCAGCAGGCCCTCCTCCACCAGGGCGGCGCTGGTGTCGACCACCACGCGGCGCAGCTCGCCGTAGAGGCGGTCGTCGGCGAGGGCTCCGGCGAGCTGGTCCCCGGCCGCCTTGTTGCGCACGTAGTCGAGCAGCATGCCCCCGAGCAGCTTGCGGTCCGAGCGAGCGTGCTTCAGCACCCCGTTCCAGCGCGGAAACGGCACCTCGATCTGCAGGTCCCGCAGCTCCTGGAGATCCTCGGGCAGGCCGTCGCGAAGCAGCCCCAGCACGACCGCCTCGCTGCCCTTGCGCACCGAGGCCTGCCAGTAGCGTCCCTGACCGAGCAGCATCGTCCCTCCTCAGGGTTTGGTCAGGATCGGGGAGCCCTCGGGCTCGGCCTCGTCGGCCTCGTCCGACGCCGAGGGCGCGTCCCGATCGATGGATTCGAACAACGGGCCGAGCGCCACCTCGAGCAGCGCACGCGCCACCGGGTTCTCGGCCGCGGGCAGCTTGGCGAAGCTCGCCGCGGCGGCCAGGCAGTCGCGCGCGGCGGCCTCCTCGTCTCGCCGCCAGAGCACGTAGGCGCACTCCCGGAAGCGCTCCGCCGCCACCGCCGCCGCCTCCCCCGCGTAGACCTCGTCGAGCGCCTCGACCAGCGCGGCCTCGGCCTGCTCGCGGCGCTGCTGGGCGTTCACCAGCACCGGGCTCTCGGCGCGCTCGCGGATGCGATCGGCCACCGGCCGCAGCACCTCGGCGGGCTCGGGCCACGGCCCGAGCGCCCCCGCCCTCACCCGCTCGGCGACCTCCCGCAGGCGCGTCGGCTCGAGCTCCTCGCCCAGGGCCTCGGCGACGATCTGCCCGGGCGTCGCGGCCTCCTCGCCGCCGGCGGTGAGGCGCCCCTTCCAGTCGCCGAAGTCGCCCGGCAGCCGCCGGTCCGCGGGGTGGCGCGCCGCCGCCCGGGCCAGCAGCGCGCGCAGCGCGTCGCCGGGCACCTCGATGGCGACCAGGCCCGAGCGTCCCGTCACCTCGCGCAGGAACGCGCGCACCCGGCTGCGGCTGGCGCTGTAGAGGCTCGCGTCGAGCACCCCGCGGCGGTCGTCGATCGCCACCTCGAACAGCCGCGCGCCGCCCGAGGGATCGGGCTCGACGCGGTAGACGAGGCGCGCGCCCGAGGGGTCGAGGGCGGTGACGAGCGCCGCCTCGATGGCGTCGTCGACCTCGGGCAGCTTGGCGACGCGCTCCTCGGGCGAGGCCTCGGGCAGCGCCACACCGCGGGAGCGCAGCCGGTGGCGGGCGCGGCGCAGCAGCTTGCGGCCGGCCTTGGGCAGGCCGCCCTCGTCGAGGGCGCCGAGGGCCGCGAGGCCGGCGTCGTGCTCGAGCCAGGCCTCGACCAGCTCCTCGGCAGCGTCGGCCTCGTGGGCCAGCAGCCAGCCCAGCACACGGCCCGCCGCGCCGGCGTCGAGGCTCTCGAGCAGGCGCACCGGGTCGCCGTTCGCGGGGCGGATCGCATCGGCCTCGCCGGGGAGCTCCCCGGCGGCCCGCTCCAGGGCGTCGGCGAGGCTCACGAGCCGGTCTCCGCCAGCACCCAGCGCAGGTAGGCGGCGTGCCCGCCGCGGGTCGGGATGCGCAGCAGCTCGGGGACGTCGTAGGGGTGCAGCGCCAGCAGCCGCTCCTCAAGCCGTTCGGCGCGATCGGCGCGGGTCTTCACCACGAGCAGCACCTCCTCCGCGCTCTCGACGGCGCCCTCCCAGCGATAGATCGAGCGCAGCCCGGGCACCAGGTTCACGCAGGCGGCGAGGCGCTCCTCCACCAGGGCACGGGCGATGCGCTCGCCGGTCTCGGCGTCGGGCGCGGTCACCAGCGCGACCTCGACGTCCTCGGCCCGCGGCTCAGGCGGGCTCATGCACGTCCAGCAGCTTGCGGTGTTCCACCAGGGCGAAGCGGTCCGTCATGCCGGCCACGTAGTCCGCCGTCGCGCGCGCCTCGCCGTCCTCGGCGAAGCGCTCGCGCACGTGCTCCGGGAGCAGGCGCGGGTCCTCGCGGTAGACGCGATACAGGTCCGCCAGCACCCGCTCGCCCTTGCGCGTCATGCGCACCACCCGGGGGTGGTGGTAGAGGTGCTCGTGGAGGAAGGCCTTGAGCTCGGCCTTCGCCGCCGCCATGGGCTCCGAGAAGCCGAGCAGGCGCTCGTCGCTCTGGCGCAGGGCGTCGGCGTCGGCGAGGTCGGCCTTCTCGAGCCGGCTCGCCGTGGTCTCCACGAGGTCCGTCACCAGGGCGTTGATCAGGCTCACGATGGTCTGGGCGCGCAGCACCCGCTCCCGCGCCGGCCCCGCGCGCCGCTCGGCGCCACGCCGTGCGTCGCGCCACAGCGGCACCGCCTCGAGGCGCTCGAGGTCGAGCAGGCCCGAGCGCAGCCCGTCGTCGAGGTCGTGGTTCGTGTAGGCGATCTCGTCGCAGGCGTCGGCGATCTGGGCCTCGAGGCTGGACTGGGGCGTGGCGGGCGGCACCGGCACCGGGTGCTCCCAGCGGCAGCCGTGCTTGAGCAGCCCCTCGCGGGTCTCCCAGGTGAGGTTGAGCCCGCGGAAGCCCGGGGAGCGCTCCTCGAGCCAGTCCACGATGCGCAGGGTCTGGCGGTTGTGGTCGAAGCCGCCGTCGTCGCGGAGCAGCTCGTCGAGCACGCGCTCGCCGGCGTGGCCGAAGGGCGTGTGGCCGAGGTCGTGGGCCAGGGCGACCGCCTCGGCGAGGTCCTCGTTCACGCGCAGCGCGCGCGCCACGGTCCGGGCGATCTGGCTGGCCTCGAGGGTGTGGGTCAGCCGGTCGCGGTAGTGGTCGCCCTCGTGGTAGACGAAGACCTGGGTCTTGTACTCGAGGCGGCGGAAGGCCCGCGAGTGGACGATCCGGTCGCGGTCGCGCTGGAAGGCGGTGCGGTAGGGGTGCTCCGGCTCGTCCACGACGCGGCCGCGGGAGCGCATGGCGAGGGAGGCGAAGGGAGCCAGACGCTCGGCCTCCTCACCCTCGTACTGCTCGCGGCGCCGCACCACGGCGGGCCCCTCCTCGATGGCGTCGGCGCTCACGGGGACTCGTCCCTCAGCACCTCGACCAGCTTGCGGCGCGAGGCCTCGTCGATCTCCGGCGCGTGCTGGTGGGCGCCGCTCGTGGCCAGCACGTAGGCGGCACCCAGTGCGACGACGAGGGCGAGGGAGACTGCGAGCCAGCGCCTCACGCGAGGGGGATCTCCTGCAGACCGGCCGGGTGGGGGATGAGGCGGGGGAACGCGGAAGACCCTACGGAGGGGCCCCGGGGGTGTCAAGCAGCCCGGCTCCACGCGCGAGGCGCGTCGCCGCGCGGGCCGGGTACTCTCGCGGGCATGTCGAGCCCCACCCTGCCCGCCCGCCTGCTCCTGGGCCCGGGCCCGTCGAACGTGCCCGAGCGCGTGCGGCGCGCCATGGCCCAGCCCCTGCTCGGTCACCTGGACCCCGCGTTCCTGGCGCTGATGGACGAGGTCCAGGAGCGGCTGCGACCGCTGTTCGGCACGCGCAACCCGTTCACCCTGCCGCTCTCGGCCACGGGCAGCGCCGGCATGGAGGCCTGCCTCGCCAACCTGCTCGAGCGCGGAGACGACGTGGTGGTGGGTGTGGCGGGCGTGTTCGGCGAGCGCATGGCCGACGTGGCGACGCGCATCGGCGCACGCGTCACGCGGGTCGAGACCGAGCCCGGCACCGCCCTCGACCCCGACGCGATGGGCTCCGCCATCGAGCGGGTGCGGCCCACGGTGGTGAGCCTCGTCCACGCCGAGACGTCGACGGGGGTGTACCAGCCCGTCGAGGAGATCGCAGCGGCGGCGCGCGGCGTCGACGCCTTCGTGGTGCTCGACTGCGTCACCTCGCTCTCCGGGCTGCCCGTGGAGCTCGACGCCTGGGGGGTGGACGCGGCCTACAGCGGCACCCAGAAGTGCCTCTCCTGCCCGCCCGGCCTCTCCCCGGTGAGCTTCAGCGAGCGCGCCGTCGAGCGGGTGCGCGGGCGCGCGACACCGGTCCAGAGCTGGTACCTCGACGTCACCCTGCTGGCCGGCTACTTCGGCGGCGAGCGCGTCTACCACCACACCGCACCCATCTCGGCGATCTACGCGCTGCTCGAGGGGCTGCGCCTGGTCGGCGAGGAGGGCCTCGAGGCACGGGCCGCACGCCACCGCGAGGCCGCCGGTGCGCTCCTCGAGGGCGTCGCTCCGCTGGGCTTCGAGCCCCTGGTGCCCGAGGCGATCCGCCTGCCGATGCTCACCACCCTGCGGCTGCCCGAGGCCCTGTGCGGTGCGCCCGAGGCGGCGCTGCGCCGGCGGCTCCTCACGGAGCACGGCATCGAGGTGGGCGGCGGCCTCGGCAAGCTCGCCGGCGCGATCTGGCGGGTGGGGCTGATGGGCGAGAACGCCCGGGTGGAGAACGTGGAGCGCCTGCTCGCGGCCCTGCGGGCCGAGCGGGTTGGGGCTGCCGGTTGAGGGTCCGTGACTCCCACCGTGGCCGGCTCGCGGTCCTCGCCGCAGGGATCGGCATGGGTGCTGGCCTGGCCCTCGCGTGCGCGACCCCAGCGGAGCCCACGGAGCCGTCGGTCCGTCCCGTCGACGTGCCGGCCCGGCCCCCGGTCATGGATGCCGTCCCTGCGGGCCGGCCCCTCGCCGACCGCCTCGACGAGATCCGGCGTCGAGTCGAAGGCGCCCTCGAGTACCCGAGCCTCGCCCGCCACCGAGGCGTCGAGGGCGAGGCGATCGTGGGCTTCGCTCTCGACGGCCGACGCCACGCGCGGGACGTCCGCATCGAGCGCTCCTCGGGCTCGCCCGCGCTGGATCGGGCGGCCCTGCGTGCCGTGAGCCGGGCCGGCCCCTTCCCGGCGGTCTACGGACGCATCGAGGTCCCCATCCGCTTCGAGATCGACGCTCCCCGCTAGGGCCTACTCGACCGCGTCCGGGATGCCGTTGCCGTTCAGGTCCGTCGCCGGGGCGGAGCGCGCCGCCACGACGGCGTCGAGGTCGAAGCCCGCGGTATCGGCGCCCACGGGACCGACCACGAAGGGAGCCGCCTCGATCCGGACGAAGCGCGCCCAGGTGAGGCCCACGTCGGCGAGGTCGAAGCTGTCTCCACCGGAGCCCTCGGGCACCAGGGTGGTGGCATCGACTCCGAGCAGATCGTCGACGGGCGTCTCACTCGGAATCGACGCGTGGCCCGTCGCGGGATACAGCGCGTTCGACAACACGGGGTAGACGCCCGCGCAGCCGGGGTAGAGGGGATGCTCGAGGACGTCGAGCGCACAGGGGAACGCCACCCAGCCCACCCCGTCCTGGCTCACCAGCACCCGCCCCGGCTCGCTGAACACCGAGTCGGTGATCAGGCCCAGGAGGGTGAGGAAGGCGTTCTCGAAGATCGTGAGGTCGAAGCCCGGGCCATCCACGACCACGTTGTCGACGAACTCGAGCTCGATGGAGCCCCCGAGGCCGAGGGACACCACGTCGAACGAGCCCTGGAAGTAGCCCGCACCCGAGGGCGGGCCCGTCACGACGTCGGGCAGGCCGCTCGCCCCGAACCCCCCGCCGCTCCCCGCGGTGTACTGGACCAGCGCATCGGCGTAGGCGTCGCCCTCGGCCTCGAAGGGGACGCTCCTCGAGACGACGTTGCCGTTGAAGCGGGCCTCGAGCCGGACGACGTTCGGTCCCTGCAGGAGGGCCCCGTCCAGCCAGAGCCGGTCGGCGCTCACGAGGATGCGCCCACCGACGGGGGGCCCGACCTGGAAGAAGCCGGTCACGTCCGTTCCGTTGAGCTCGACGAGGAGCGTGCCGACGTCGACGCTCTGGGCCAGGTCGAACACCACGTCGATCGGTGCCCAGGTGACGGTGGAGCCGACGGCGGGCTCGACGGGCTTGATCCGGGGCTTCGCGGGCGTGCAGTTGGCGCCGAGGAGCGCGACGGCGAGGCCAGCGAGGGCTCCGATGGTGGGAAGGGCCTTCATGGTTTCTCCTCCTTGGAGTCGAGGTCCAGTGCGACGCGCGCCCAGCTCGAGCGCTGTCCGTCCGGACGTTCCTGGGCCAGAAACAGCGAGTGGGCCCGCGGGCCGAGCGCGAGGTCCACCTCGAAGACGAGCGGCCGGGGGCCCGGGCCCGCCGGGAGCGCCTCCACGGCGTGGGGCTCGAGGGCGGAGTCGGCGACGACGACGCGCCCGCCCGGCTCCCGTGGCGAGACCCTGAGACGCACCTCTCCGCCGCCCTGCTCGAGAACCTCGAAGCCGGGGGGCTCGGGCGCGGGGCGCGTCACGCCCTGGAGCGGCGAGGCCGGCGCCGCCAGGGGATGAACGCCCTCGGGTGCGGCCGCGAAGCGCACGGATCCCGGGGCGACCGGCACCGGAGGGAAGTGGATCTCTCCCGAGGAGTCGCTCCAGCCGCGCGCGGCGAGGCCGACCGCGTGGCGGATCTCCACCGGACCGCCGAGCGTCATGCGACGGACCGGATCCTCCCGGACGTGCCAGAGATCGAGGAGCCGCGGCGCGCGCGGATCGACGCCGGTGACGCGCACCGTGAGCGCACCCGGGTCGGCCACGATGGCGTCGAGCTGCGGCGCCCCCGCCGAGGAGCCGGGTCTTCCCGGGTCCGGCGCCGCAACGCCGCGAACCTCGGCCCCCGCAACCGCTTCGGCGGGCCGCGCCACCTCCCGGGCGGCGCCGACGGAGGTCGATCGCACCGGTGCGCGGGCAGCCGGGTCGCCCGGCGTGGCAGGCGACGCACGCGACGGGCCGGAGGCAGCCGGAACATGGGGCGGCTCCCGCCCCGCGCTCCCCGGGCCATCGCCGGCCGGCGGGCGTTCCGACCGGGACGCCGGGACGTCGAGCACCGGCAGGGCCACGAGCCCGAGCAGGCCGGACGCGATCAGAGCGAGGTGCTGTCGGCGGCGCACAGCTGCCCCTCCTCGAGGCTCAGGAGGAAGAAGAGGTCCGGCTGACCCGGGCCCGGGCGGACGCGCAGCGCTCCCGGGGCTCGGGAGAGGCCCAGGGAGCCCGCACCCACGGGCGCGGCCACGGGAACCACCCGGTCCACCACGAAGCGGTCGCCCGGCACGGGGACCGGCGGAGCGCCCGAGAGGTCCACGCTCACCCGGGCGAGGGTCCCGTCGCAGAAGTCGAGTGCGAAGAGCTCGCCGCCCACGGCGTCGAAGGCGGTGCTGGTGACGAATCCCGCGCAGGTCTCGGGCGGAGCGCCGCCCGCGATCCCGGGGATCGCGAGCGGTCGGGTCGCGTCGAAGATCCGTGCGTCGGCGTTGCTCGCGCGGGGATCCGTCCCGTCGAGCACCGCCGGCGGACCCGTCGTGGGTGCCAAGTCGAGGGCGGCCAGATCCACCGCGAAGAGCTCCCGCGCCGCGTTGCCTCCCGTGAAGGCGACGCGACCGCTCGGGTCCACCGCCAGCCGGTCGAAGGACGGAGCCGCCAGGCCGAGGGGGATCGTCGCGATCGGCTCCAGCGTCGCGGGGTCGATCACGTCGATCGCCGCGTCGCTGAGGGGGATGCCGCCCGCCTCGAGCTGCGGCGTGCCGGGGTCGTCGAGGATCAGCCCCAACGCGCCGGAGAGGGTGACGAGGACGAGCTCGCGCCCGCCCGGCGTCACCACGCGGGTCACGTGGGTCGGGTTGAAGGCCGTCGTGAGGAGAAAGGGCGCCGCCGGGTCGGGGCGCACCCGCGGCGGGTCGAGACCCAGGTCCAGCTCGAACACCAGCACCGTGCCGGGCAGGAACTGCGTGTCCGCTGCGCCCTGGCGGGCGCCCAGGTTCGAGGTGGAGACGAAGAGCCGCCCCGCGGCGACGGCGACGCCCGAGGTGAAGCTCGTCGAGACACGACCGGGGGCGCAATCCGCGGAGCCCGCGAAGGGGTCGCCGGCGGAGTCCACGGCGCCGGGCGGAAGGGGCACGCAGGCCCGGGTCGAGACCGCGGTCCGCAAGGCGCTGGTCCCCGGGGCCGGGAGGAAGCGGTAGGCGTCGGGGTCGAATCCGGCCGGCACCTCGATCTCGAAGAAGCGCAGCTCGCCGCTCTCGGGGTCGACAAACAGCACCTGCTCGTTCGTGCTGGCCGTGAGCAGCGCGAGGTCGGGGTTCACGGCCAGCACCCCGTCGAGCACGGGGGCGAGGAAGTCGGGCAGCCCGTCCCCGTCGCTGTCGGGCGGGATCTGCGGGGCCCCCGGCGCCGAGACCACCGGCGGCGACGTGGCTTCGAAGGGAAACAGGCCGGCCGGCGAGAGGTTCGCAGCCACGAGCCGGTCGGGCAGGCCCGGTACGAAGTCGAGGCCCGGTGGAAAGATCCCCGGCAGCAGCGTGCACGCCACCCCGTCGGGGCCGCCGACGCTTCCGGAGCGGTCGACGCTGCCGCGCCCCCCGCTGCCGCTGCCGCCGCCGCAGGACCCCGCGACCAGCAGCAGGGACGTCGTCGCGATCCCGACGCACGCTCCCCAGCGCCGCATCAGAAGCCCACCTGGAAGCCCAGGAAGAGCGAGCGGCCCGGCTGGGGGAAGAACTGGGCGTCCCGCACGGCCCGATCCGTGAGGTTCCGGCCACCGAAGGAGAGCAGCAGGGACCGCAGCTCCAATCCGAGCCGCGGGGCGAAGCGGGTGAGGTCGGCGACGATGCTGGCGTCGTAGACGGTCCGGTCCGAGAGCGCCGTGAGCCCCGAGAAGCTCACCGGGATCTCGCCCGTGTGCCGGAGCTCGCCGGTCAGGCGCAGCACGCCCGAGGGCGGCCCCAGCTCGACCCGCACCGAGGCCTCCCGGTCCGCGCGGCCGGGCAGCGGCGTGCCCAGCGAGCTCAGCTCGGCGTCGAGGTCGGTGTAGTTGGCGGCGACCCGAATCCAGCCCGCCACGCCGAAGGAGAGCGAGACCTCGAGTCCTTCGATCCGGGCGTCGCCGGTGTTGACGGGCGCCACGGTGCCCGAGCTCACCAGGACGAAGACGATCGAGTTCTCGATCTCGTTGCGGAAGCCGACGAGCTCGACGTTCACGTCTTCGAGCGGACCCAGCCGGGCCAGGGCGAGCTGGAGGCCGGCATCGAGGTTCTCCGCCTCTTCCGGAAGCAGCCCCGGGTTTCCGCGCAGGAAGCCCTTGTCCGGAAAGAAGAGCTCGTCGAGGTTGGGCGCCCGGTAGGAGCGCTCGGCGTTGGCGAGCAGGCGCAGCCCGGGCAGCAGCTCCACCGCCACCCCGATCCGTGGAAGGTACTCGGCACCGAACCCCTCGGTGTCGTCCAGTCGGAGGGCGGGCACCAGACGCAGGCGCGAGCCGAACAGGCTGAGATCGTCCTGGACGGCGAGCCCCAGCGAGCGGCGCCGCTGGTCGTCGGACTCGTTCGAGTCGAGGGTGTCACGGCGGAGCGCACCGACGAAGCGGGGGCGATGGTCGATCCAGCCGGTCCGGAACGAGCCGTCGAGCTCGAGGTCGAGCCCGAAGGCGCCGTTGCGGTTCAGGGTGTCGATGGGCCCGCCGAGCTGGGGCGCCGGATCGTCGAAGCGGGTGCGCTCCCAGCGGTGGTACAGGCGCGCGCGTCCGATCGTCGAGAGCGGCAGCTCGGAGCGCTCCAGGAGCAGGGAGGACACGACTCGCGTTCGTCGCTCCCACGCGTCGCGCTGCTGCCCCCCGACGGCGTCCGACGTGTTGTCGAGTCCGGGCTGCCCACGGCTCGTGTAGGCGAGGTGGTTCAGGAACGAGAGCTGGGTCCGGTCCCCGAGCTCGCGACCGATGCGGACCAGGGACGAGGAGCGGCGCGAGCGGTTGTTGATGCGTTCGAGGGGATTGGGCAGACGCGGCGCCGAGCCGCCCCCGGGAAGCGTCTCGAAGGCGCGCTGGAACTCGAAGTCGCCGCCGGTCGTGAACCCGTCGACGCCGGCCACGAGCTCGGTGCCGCCGACGCGGCCGCGGTGGAACGCGGCCCCCTGCCAGGTGCTGAAGGAGCCCGCGCTGCCCTCGACGCGCCGCTCCGTCTCGGCTCCGGGCCGCCGCGTGACCAGGTTGATCACGCCCCCGATGGAGTCGCTCCCCGCCTGCACCGACCCTCCGCCCCGGGAGACCTCGATCCGGTCGAGCAGGGAGAGGGGAACGGTGGAGAGGTCCACGGTTCCCGACTGTGCGGTGTTGAGCCGCACGCCGTCGAGGAGCACGACGACCTGGGACGAGGTAGAGCCCCGGATCGACACCTCGGAGCGCTCCCCCGGGCCCCCGAACCGGCGCACCTGCACGCCGACGGCGTCTCCGAGCAGCTCCTCGACGCTCGCCGCCTCGGCCTCGAAGTCGTCCACCTCGATCACGGTCGTGAACGCGGTGGGGTCCTCGGGGAGCTCGCTCGGGACCACGGTCTCGACCCGGGCCGGTCCGGTCCGGCGCACCACGGGCGGCTCGCTCTCCGGGGCCGGCTCCGCCAGCAGCGGGGCCGCGAAGACGAGGGCCGCCAGGCCGGCCGCAGCCCGGGCGGCGGTCATTGGCGCGCCGTCACCCGTGCCATGCCGACCAGACCCAGCCCGAGCAGCAGCGCCACCGAAGGCTCGGGAACGGGATCGAAGGCAAAGACCGCGGCGGTGGGGCTGCCTCCTTCGATCACGTAGAACGACTCGCCGCTCGTTGCCAGGCCGGCGGCGAAGACGAAGCCCGTCGCGAGGGTCTCCACGGCGCCGGTGGTCGCGTCGATGCGCTGGACCAGGGACCCCGAGGTGGAGAGCAGGTCGCCGTTGGCGTCGAACTCCAGGTCGAACTGGCCCGGCAGGCCCGAGGCGAGGACGGAGGGCGTGCCCGTGCCGTCGGGCGCGAGGCCGAGCACCGTGCCGCCGAAGGTGATGGCGTCGGACTCGCCGAGGAACAGGCCGCCGACGTCGGCCGCCAGACCAGCAGCGAAGTCGAAGCCGGACTGCAGCACCGTGGCTGCGCCTCCCGCGACCCGCCAGAGCTTGCCGTCGGGGCTCACGAAGTCGTCGTCGGCGTCCGAGACGAGGAGCGCGGTCGGATCGGCCGGGTCGAGCACCACGTCGGAGATGCCCGGGATCGGGCCGCCCGCGGAGATGAGCGGCGTGCCGCGATCCACGGGGCTCGCGAAGCTCCCGAACGGCGACGCGATGGAGAAGACGTTCTGCTCGACGTTGTCGCCGGCCACGAGCCGGTCGCCCACCGCGTCGTAGGCCAGGCCCGCGAGGGACTGGAAGCCGTCGGCGATCACCGTGGTGCCACCCGGGCCGATGCGGACGATCGCCTGGTCGAGGAAGGGGCCGATCCCGACGAAGAGCGTGTCACCGACGACGACCAGGTCGCCGGTGGCGACGTCGGGCGTGGCGATCTGGCTCTCGACGAAGTCCGGCGCGATCGGAGCGGCGTGAGCCGTCGCGGTCAGGATTGCGGAGAGGAAGAAGGGAAGATGGATGCGCAGCCAGCGAGGGGCCATGGGGTGCCTCCGGTGGGGCGGCGCGGCGACGCCGCCCGGTGGGGTACGAGGGAGCGGGTCGCTCCAGCCGGGGGCCGGTGCACCGCGGGCGCCGACCTGGCCCCCTGCGGATGGACACGGCGTGAGCGACGCGACGCGCGGGCAGGAATGCCGACCGGGAATGCGCCGCTCACGACGACTCGCCTCCTTGCTCCCGAAGGAAGTGCTGAGCTCGCTGGGAGGCCGGTCTTCTGACTTCCGGACTCCGGTCCTCGAGCCTTCCCAGCCCGGCGGGCCAGTGGCGTCCTTCGAGGATTGCGTCCGGTTACAGCGACGGGCTCGTGCCGGATTCCCACCGGCTTCCCGAAGCCCTCCCCCCCGGTCGCGGGCGCCAGCGCGGCGCCGTGCCCGGGAGGTCGAGCCGCCCCGCTCCGAGGGAGCGGGGCCACCTTCCAGCGTCTATGTCCAGCGGGCTCGGTACCACAGGGCTCGGCCCCGCGTCAATCGCACCCCCCCAGCCCGCCGGCGTGGAGCCGCGGCAGCGGGGGCGTGGCGGCCAGCACCGCGGCCTCGTGGCGGGCCAGCTCGGCGAGGCGCGTCGCCACCTCCGCAGCGGGCGCCACCTCGGCGGCGAGATCGAGGTAGAGCCGGTGGTGCCGCGCCTCGGCGGCGTGGAGCCCGCGGTAGAAGGCGGCCAGCTCCGGGTCGTCGAGCTCGGCGGCGAGCAGGCCCAGGCGCTCGCAGCTGCGCGCCTCGATGAGGGCGCAGCACAGCAGGGTGTCGAGCAGCCGCTCGCCCTCGCGGCCACGGACCCGGGCGTGGAGCTTCCCGCCGTAGGGGCCGGGACGCTGGCGCCCGAACGCCACGCCGAGACGCGCGAGGTGGGCGAGCATGCCCTCGAAGTGCGAGAGCTCCTCCCGGGCGAGGGCCGAGAGCGGCGCCAGCCAGCCGGGACGCTCGGGGTGGCGGAAGATCAGGTTCACCGCCGCGCCCGCCGCCTTCTTCTCGCAGTGGGCGTGGTCCACCAGGACCTCGTCGCGGTGGGCGGCGGCCCAGCGGGCCCACTCCGGCGACGTCTCGGCGGCGAGCTCGAGCACGCAGCGAGGGTACCGCGTCCACCGCTTCCTATACTCGGGCCATGGCGAGCGAGGAGGTCCTGCGCGCCGACGCGGTGGTGATCGGGAGCGGCGCCGGCGGCGCCCCGGTGGCGGCCCGGCTCGCCGAGGCCGGGCTCGACGTGGTGGTGCTCGAGGCCGGGGAGCGCTTCTCGTCGGCGGACTTCACGGGCCGCGCCGGCAACCTGCTGCCGCGCCTGATGCGCGCCAGCGTGGCGGCGGACAGCGGGATGGAGGTCTACGCCGGCCGCGGCCTGGGCGGCTCCACCCTGGTGAACGACGCGCTGTGCTGGCGGCCGCCGCCGGACGTGCTCGCCGGCTGGCGGGAGGAGCACGGGCTCGGGGGCCTCACCGAAGCCGCCTTCGCGCCCTTCGTGGACGCGGTCTGGCGCGACGTCCACGCCGCGCCCACGGGCCCGGAGAACCTGAACCGCAACGCGCGCCAGCTCGCGCTCGGCGCGGCGCGGCTCGGCTGGGCCGGCGAGGCCATGCCGCGCAACGTGCGCGGCTGCGCGAACCTGGGCCTGTGCAACCTGGGCTGCCCCACCAACGCCAAGCAGTCGATGCTGCTCACCTACCTGCCGCGGGCGAAGAACGCCGGCGCGCGCATCCGCACCGGCGTGCGGGCCGAGCGGGTGGAGACTGCGGCGGGCGCGGTCCGCAGCGTGCGGGCGCGGGGGCCGGCAGGCCGCCTGCGCGTCGAGGCGCCGCTGGTGTGCCTCGCGGCCGGCGTGCTCGAGACCCCGGCCCTGCTCCTGCGCAGCGGGCTCGAGACCGGGGTCGGCCGCGACCTCCAGCTCCACTCGAGCCTGCACGTGACGGCGCGCTTCCCCGAGCCCGTGCACGGCTACTACGGCCCGACCATGGCCTACGCGGTGAGCGAGTTCAGCGACGTGAATGGCCGTAGCGGTCCGGGCTTCATGATCGAGAACGTGAGCACGGCGCCGGTCACCACCGCCGGCGCGCTGCCCGGCTTCGGCCCCGAGCACGCCCGCATGATGGGGCTGCTTCCCCATCTCGCGCGCTCCCTCGTGGTGCTGCGCGACCGCACCCGCGGCCGCGTGGATCTCGACGGCGACGGCGAGGCGCGGATCCACTACGAGCCCGTGGCCGAGGACCTGGCACGCCTGCGCCTGGGGCTCGCCGCCATCGCGCGGGCCTACTTCGCCGCTGGCGCCTCCGAGGTCTGGCTCCCCGTGAACGGCATGGCGCCCCTCACCGGGGAGGCGGACCTCGCCACCGTGGACGACGTCCCCCTCGACCCGCGCGCATTCTCGCTCCTCTACGCCGTGCACCTGTTCGGCGGTGCGTCCATGAGCGGGCGCGGCGACGGCTTCTGCGACGAGGCCGGCCGGGCCCGGGGCGTGCAGGGGCTCCACGTGGTGGACGCCTCGAGCCTGCCGGGCAACACCGGCGTGAACCCCCAGGTGACCATCATGGCCAACGCGCTGCGCATCGCCGACGCGGTGCTCGCGGCCCGTGGAGCCACCGCGTGACCCGTCCCGAGCCCACCGCCGCCCTCGAGCGCGCACTGGCTCCCATGCACCGGCGAGCCTTCCTGCGCGGGGTCGCCGCGGCGTCGGCGGCCGGGCTCGTGCCCCTCGGCTGCCGGGATCCCGAGCTCGGGCCGCCCGCGGACCGCAGCCTGCGCGTTCTCTCTCCCCGCGCCTACGCGACCCTCAACGCCGCCGCCGCCCGGCTGCTCGGCCCGCCCGCCGAGGTGCTGATCCAGACCCGCCGCGTCGACCCGGCGGCCCGCGCCGACGACTGGCTGGGCGAGACGCCCGCCCTCGGCGCCGTGCTGGGTCAGGGGCTCCTCGCCCTCGAGCTCGGGGTGTGGCCGCTGCTGCCGAAGCTGCGGCCCTTCACCACCCTCGCCGGGCCGGCCCAGGACGCGGTGCTCGCGAGCTGCATGGGCTCCCGCCTCGACCTGAAGCGCGACCTCTTCAAGGGCGTGAAGTCCGTGGCGGCCCTGGCCTTCTACGGCGAGCCCGCGAGCCACCGCGCCATCGGCTACCCGGGCCCCTTCGGCACCGCGCGGGACGTCGCGGCCGCCATGGCGTGGTCGCCGGACCCCTGAGCTACGTTGGCGGCGCCGCTGGGGGGCTGGAGGCGCCGTGGCGACCCTCGCCTTCGATCTGTTCTGGTCCTTCCGCAGCCCCTACTCGTACCTGGCGACGGCCCGCATCGTGGAGCTCGAGGCCGAGTGGGACCTCGACGTGAACGTGCGGCCGGTGCTCCCCATCGCGGTGCGCGAGCCGGACTTCTTCGACCGCGTGAACCCGCTGTGGCCGCCCTACCTGGTGCGCGACGTGGTGCGCCTGGGCCAGTTCCACGGCATCGACATCGGGATCCCGCGACCCGACCCGGTGGTCCAGACCCCGGTGGACGGCCGACTGCGCACCGCCCCGGAGCAGCCCCACGCCCACCGTCTCACCCGCCTGGGCGTGGCCGCGGCGGAGCGCGGGCGCGGCCTGCCCTTCCTCGACGAGGTCTCGAAGATCATCTGGGACGGCAAGGTCGACGGCTGGAACGAGGGCTCCCACCTGGCCGACGCCACCGCGCGCGCAGGCCTCGACCTCGCGGAGCTCGAGGCAGCCGTCGCCGCGGACACGCCGCGCTTCGACGCCGCCATCGAGGCCAACCAGCAGGCCCTCGAGGCCGGCGGCCACTGGGGCGTGCCCACCTGCGTGTTCGAGGGCGAGCCCTTCTTCGGCCAGGACCGCCTCGACCTGCTGCTCTGGCGGCTCCAGCAGCACGGGCTCGAGCGCCGGCCCACGGCCTGAGGAGACGCCATGCACCCCGGAGAGCACGCGCGCCGTCATCCCGACAAGCCCGCCGTCGTGATGGCCGACGGCGGCCAGACGACCACCTACCGCCAGCTCGACGAGCGCTCCAACCAGGGCGCCCAGCTGTTCCGCTCCCTCGGCCTCGCCGCGGGCGAATCCATCGCGTTCTGCCTCGAGAACCACCCGCGCTTCTTCGAGCTGTGCTGGGCGGCCCAGCGCTCGGGCCTGATCTACACCCCCATCAGCTCGCGCCTCACCCCCGACGAGGTCGCCTACATCGTGGGGGACTGCGGTGCCCGGGCGTTCCTCACCTCCGCGGCCCTGGGCGAGCTCGCCGACGGGCTCGCGGGCCGGCTGCCCGGCGTGAAGCACCACCTCGTGCTCGACGAGGCGCGCCGCGGCTGGACCTCCTGGGAGGAGGCCACCGCGGCCCAGCCCGCCACGCCCATCGCCGACGAGGTGGAGGGCGCCGACATGCTCTACTCCTCGGGCACCACGGGGCGGCCCAAGGGCGTGGTGGTGCGCGGCGCGGGGGCGCCCTTCGGCACCACGCCGCCGCTCCTCGCGCTGATGGGAGTGCTCTACGGCTGCGACGAGAGCAGCGTCTACCTCTCGCCGGCCCCGCTCTACCACGCGGCGCCGCTGCGCTTCAACCTGGCGATGCAGCGGATCGGCGCGACCTGCGTGGTGATGGAGCACTTCGACGCCCTGCGCGCCCTCGAGCTGATCGAGGCGCACCGGGTGACCCACGGCCAGTGGGTGCCCACCATGTTCGTCCGCATGCTGAAGCTCCCCGAGGCCGAGCGCGTCCGCTTCGACGTGTCGAGCCTGCGCTGCGCGATCCACGCCGCGGCGCCCTGCCCGATCCCGGTGAAGGAGCAGATGATCGAGTGGTGGGGGCCGGTGATCCACGAGTACTACGCCGGCACCGAGGGCAACGGCTTCACCGCCATCGACTCCGAGACGTGGCTGCGCAAGAAGGGCTCCGTGGGAAGGCCGCTGCGGGGCGAGGTCCACGTCCTCGGCGAGCACGGCGAGGAGCTGCCGGCGGGAGAGACCGGGACCGTGTACTTCGGCGGCGGCGAGAGCTTCGAGTACCACAACGACCCCGAGAAGACGGCGGCGTCCCGCACCGCGAGCGGCTGGTCGACCCTCGGCGACGTCGGCTACCTCGACGACGAGGGCTTCCTGTTCCTCACCGACCGCAAGGCCTACATGATCATCTCCGGGGGCGTGAACATCTACCCCCAGGAGGCGGAGAACGTGCTCGTCACCCATCCCCGGGTGGCAGACGTGGCGGTCTTCGGCGTCCCCAACGAGGAGTTCGGCGAGGAGGTGAAGGCCGCGGTCCAGCTGCTGGATCCCGACGAGGCCGGCCCCGAGCTCGCCGAGGAGCTGCTGGCGTGGTGTCGCGAGCGCCTCGCCCACGTCAAGTGCCCGCGCAGCATCGACTTCGAGCGGGAGCTGCCGCGCCATCCCACGGGCAAGCTCTACAAGCGCCTGCTGCGGGATCGCTACTGGAAGGGCCACGAGAGCCGGATCGTCTAGGCCCGCCCGGCCCGCGGAAGGGACGAGGCGCTACACTGCGCGCCGATGAGCGACGTCGGCCTCACCCACGTGGCGCTGCCGGTGACCGACCTCGACGCGAGCCTCGCGTTCTACGCCGAGTACGCCCGCATGGAGGTGGTTCACCAGCGCAGCGACACCGGCATGCGGGTGGCCTGGATCAGCGACCGCACGCGTCCCTTCGTGATCGTGCTGCTCGAGCTGCCCGAGGTGCGCAACCCGCTGCTCCCCATCGCGCACCTCGGCGTCGGCTGTCGCACCCGGGAGGAGGTGGATGCGCTGTGCGAGAAGGCCCGGGCCGACGGCCACGCGGTGCACGGCCCCGTCGACTCGGGCTACCCCGTGGGCTACTGGGCGCTGATCTCCGACCCGGACCAGCACACCCTCGAGATCGCCCACGGCCAGGAGGTGGCGCTCACCCTGGAGGGGCGCTCCGCCTCCTAGCGCCGGGGCCCGGCGGCGGGCCCGGCTCCGGCAGACGGCTCCTTCCAATGTCACCGTACTGCTCCCCCCCTGTTGGAGCGGGGTGTTTAGCCTCACTCAAACTCACCCTCTGCATGCGTATTGCCGATGACACAGCTCATGTCGGCTACCGCCATCGCAGACGCGGCGCGTCCCGCCGCGATCCCGCGAATCCCGGTCCTGCTCGTCGAGGACGAGGCCGACGACGCGAAGTGGATCGAAGCGATTCTCTCCCAGGCTCGGGAGGTTCACTTCGACATCACCCACGTGGAGGGCCTCGAGCAGGGCCTGCGCGCGCTGCGCGACGGCGACTTCCAGTGCGTGCTCCTCGACCTGAGCCTCGAGGAGGGCGAGGGGCTCAACGCGCTCGCCCGGGCTCGCGTCGCCGCCGCCACGGTGCCCATCATCGCGATGACGTCCCAGGACGACGAGGTCCTGGCGCTCGAGGCGCTGCGCTACGGCGCCCAGGACTACCTGGTGAAGCGCGACCCGGAGCCGCGCCTCGTGCACCGCACCGTGCGCCACGCCGTGGAGCGCCACCGCATCCTCGCCGACCTCGCCCAGGCCCGGCGCCAGGAGCACTACCTCGCCACCCACGACTCCCTCACCGGCCTGCCCAACCGGCTCGCCTACGAGGAGCAGCTGCGCCGCACCCTGGCCTACAGCTCGCGCAGCAACAAGGAGGTGGGCGTCCTGTTCCTGGACGTCGACCGCTTCAAGAACATCAACGACACCCTGGGCCACCCGGCGGGCGACCAGCTCCTGCGCACCGTGGCCGAGCGCATCCGCGGCGTGCTGCGCTCGAGCGACATGGTGGCCCGGCTCGGCGGCGACGAGTTCGTCCTGATGCTCCAGGACGTGAAGCGCGAGCACGACCCGGGCCGCGTCTGCCAGAAGCTCATCGAGGCGATCAGCGCCCCCTGCGCGCTCGAGGGCAGCGACTACCGCGTCACGGCCAGCATCGGGATCGCGCTCTACCCCCGCGACGGGCTCGACCCCGAGACCCTGGTGCGCAACGCGGACACGGCGATGTACCACGCCAAGTCCGAGGGCCTGAACCGCTTCTCCCACTACTCCGAGGCCATGAACTCCGTGGTGAGCCGGCGCCTCGAGCTCGAGAACGGCCTGCGCGGCGCCATCGAGGAGGAGGGCTTCGGCCTCGCCTACCAGCCCCAGATCGATCTCGAGACGGGGACGCTCTACGGCGTGGAGGCGCTGCTGCGCTGGCGCGGGCCCGACCGGACCACGGTCGCCACCCCGGAGCTGATCGCGATCGCCGAGGAGACCGGGCTGATCCACCCCATCGGCGAGTGGGTGATGCGCACCGCCTGCAACGAGGGCGCGGCCTGGAACGACCCGCGCGGACGCGGCGTCAAGATCGGCGTGAACGTCTCCACCCGCCAGCTCGCCGACCCGAGCTTCGCCCTCGTGGTGGCCCGGGCGCTGCGCGACAGCGCGCTCCCCCCGGACCGCCTCGAGCTGGAGATCACCGAGAGCAGCGTGCTCCAGGAGCGCGGCATCACCCTCACCACGGTCCGCCGCATCCAGGACCTCGGCGTGCGCATCGCCATCGACGACTTCGGCACGGGCTACTCGGCCCTCTCGGCCCTCAAGCACCTGAGCGTCGACACCATCAAGCTCGACCGCAGCTTCGTGAGCGAGATCCCGAAGCGCAGCGCCGACATGACGATCACCGCCGGGCTGATCGGGATCGCCCGGGAGCTCGGCGTGGCGGTGGTGGCCGAGGGCGTCGAGAACCGGGCCCAGCGGGACGTGCTCCTCGAGCGGGGCTGCACCCGCATGCAGGGCTACCTGTTCGCGCGCCCCAGCTCGGCGGCCGAGCTGGAGACCCAGCTCTCCCGCGGGATCCCGACCTGGGCCCGCGCCCTGCCGGCCTCCTGACGCCTTCCTGCCAGAGTATCCTGAGCCAGAACGGGTAGTTGGGCTCCAGCCCCCGGGCGGGTTTGACGCCCGCGCGCCGTTGGGCATCCTCTTGACTGGCCGGCCGGCCAACCCTGCCGGGCGGCCCTGGAGGACGTCTTGGAAGCCGCGCCCGTCACCCCGACCCCCCCCTCCTCGACCCGCGAGGCGATCCTCGACGCCGCCGAGCGGCTCTTCGCCGAGCGGGGCTTCGGCGAGACCGCCCTGCGCGACGTCGCCGCCCAGGCGGGCGTGACCCGCAGCCTGATCCACCACCACTTCGGCTCCAAGGAGGGCCTGTGGCAGGAGGTCGTGGGGCGCCGCTTCCGGCCCTACGCGCGGGTCCAGCACGGCGTCCTCGACCGCGAAGAGCTCGGCGCCGAGGACCTGGCCGAGTCCCTCGGCATGATGTTCCGCTTCCTGACCGACAACCCGCCGGTCTCGCGGCTCCACGGCTGGACCAACGCCGGTGCCGGCGGCGGCTTCCCCGAGTCCGGCGACCTCACCACGCGCGGCGTGGCCCGCCTGCGGGAGATGCAGCGCGCGGGCAAGCTGCGCGCCGACCTCGACCCGGCCGCGGTGCTGGCCGCCTTCTTCGGCCTGGTGGAGCACTGGTTCCAGGCACGGCCGGCGCTGCGCGCGCGCTTCGGCGACGGCCTGCCCGACGACGACACCTACCTGGAGACCGCGATGCGGATGCTGCTCGACGGCGTGCGGCCGGAGGCGCGGCCGTGAGGCGCCTCGCCCTCCTCGGGGTCGCGACCCTGGCGCTCGCCTGCGGCGGACGCGACGGCACCACGGAGCCCGTCGCCGCCGAGGGGCCCCTGCCGGTCCAGACCCGACCCGTGCAGGCCGTCGAGGGCTACGCGGTGAGCGAGGGGTTCGCGGGCCGCGTGGTGAGCCGGCGCAGCAGCGAGCTGGGCTTCGAGCGCGGGGGCCGCCTCGACGAGGTGCGGGTCGACGAAGGCGACCGCGTCGAGGCCGGGCAGACCCTGGCCCGCCTGGAGCAGCGCCAGCTGACGGCGCGCAGCCGGGAGCTCGCGGCCCGCGTGCGCGAGACCCAGGCGCGCCTCGCCCTGGCGAAGCTCACCCGCGAGCGCCGCGAGCGCCTGATGGAGCAGGACAGCATCTCCGCCCAGCGCTACGACGAGGCGGTCCACGAGGAGAGCGCCCTTGCCTCCCAGCTCGCCGCGGCGCGCGCCTCGCTCGAGGGCGTGCGCGTGGACCTCGAGCTCTCGAGCCTGACCGCCCCCTACGCGGGCAGCGTGACGGCGCGGCTCGTGGACGAGGGCACGGTGGTGGCACCGGGCCAGACCCTGCTGCGCCTGATCGAGGATGGCGCCATGGAGTTCCGGGTGGGGCTGCCGCCGGAGACCGCCGCCCAGCTCGAGGTGGGCCGGTCCTACCCGGTCCAGGTCGGGAGCCGCGCCCTCGACGCCCGCCTCGACACCGTGGTGCCGAGCGTCGAGCCCGACACCCGCACCGTGACCGCCGTGCTCTCCTTCGAGGAGCCGCCCGACGACCTGCGCAACGGCAGCCTGGGACGGCTGTCGGTCGAGACCGAGCGCAGCAGCGCGGGCTACTGGCTGCCCATCACGGCGCTCACCGAGGGACGCCGCGGGCTCTGGTCCGCCTACGCGGTGGTGGTCGAGGACGGGGAGACGCGGGTGGAGCGCCGCGAGCTCCAGCTCCTCCACGTGGACTCGGACCGGGCCTTCGTACGCGGAACCCTCCGGGACGGCGAGCGCGTCGTCGCGACGGGACTGCATCGCCTGGTGCCCGGGCAGCGCGTGCGCGCCGTCGAGTAGCCGATGCTGGCGAACCTGTTCTACCGCAACACCCGACTCACCGCGCTCACCATCGGGCTGGTGCTGGTGGCCGGGCTCGCCGCGCTGCGCACGCTGCCGCGCCAGGAGGACCCGACCCTCGCGCGCCGCTTCGGCACCATCGTCACCTACCTGCCCGGCGCCAGCGCGTTGCGCGTCGAGTCCCTCGTCACCGAGAAGATCGAGGCCGAGCTGTTGGAGATGTACGAGATCACCGAGCTGAGCTCGCTCTCCCGGGCCGGCGTCTCGGTGATCCGCGTGGAGCTCCAGGACGAGATCGAGGGCTCGGGGGTCGAGCGCGTCTGGTCGAAGATGCGCGACCGGCTCGACGACGTGGAGCCGAGCCTTCCGCCGGGCGCCTCGGCGCCGGACCTCGAGGACGCCGGCGCGGTGGCCACCACCCTGGTCGCGGGGCTGGTGTGGGAGCGGGAGGGGGCTCCCCAGCTCGACATCCTGCGCCGCCTCGCCGAGGAGCTCGAGGCCCGGCTCCAGAACCTGCCCGGCACCGAGGAAGCCGAGCTGTTCGGCGAGCCCGAGGAGGAGATCCGGGTCGCCATCGACTCCTTCGCCCTGGCGGCGGTCAACCTCACCGCCTCGGAGATCTCGGCCGCGATCGACCGCGCCGACGCCAAGGTGCCGGCGGGCCAGCTGCGCCACGGAAGCAACGACCTGCTGATCGAGGTGGCGGGCGAGCTCGACTCGGTCGAGCGCATCCGCGGCATCCCGCTGCGCCAGGAGCCGGACGGGCGCTTCCTGCGCGTGGGCGACGTCGCGCGGGTCTCCAAGACCGTGCGCGACCCGCCGGAGACCCTGGCCTTCGCCGACGGACGCGCGGCCGTGGTGGTGAGCGCCACCATGGAGACCGACCGCCGCGTGGACCTGTGGGCGGCGCGCGCCCGGGGGACCGTGGAGGACTTCCGCGCCGAGCTGCCCGGCGGCGTCGGCCTCGAGCTGCTCTTCGACCAGAGCGTCTACACCGAGGAGCGCCTCGGGTCCCTGGCCTGGAACCTCCTGGCGGGCGCGCTGATCGTCGTCGCGGTGCTGTTCTTCACGATGGGGGTGCGCTCGGCCCTCATCGTCGCCACCGCCCTGCCCCTCACCCTCGTCGCCGTGCTGGCCGAGCTGAACTGGATCGGCATGCCGCTGCACCAGACCTCGGTGACGGGCCTCATCATCGCCCTGGGCCTGCTCATCGACAACGCCATCGTCGTGGTGGACGACTACAACGAGCACCTGCGGGCGGGCCGCTCGCCCGGCGACGCCGTCGCGAAGGCGGTGAGCCACCTCTTCGTCCCGCTGATGGCCTCCACCCTCACCACGGTGCTGGCCTTCCTCCCCATCGTGCTCATGCCCGGCGGAGCCGGCGAGTTCGTGGGTCCGATCTCCGTGGGCGTGGGCCTCTCGGTGGTGACCTCCCTGGCGGTCTCGCTCACGGTGATCCCCGCCCTGGCCGGCTTCGTCACGCCCCGGGAGCCCCGCTCGCGCCCGCGGAGCGGAAGGCCGCACTGGTGGCGCGAGGGCTTCACGAGCCCGCGCCTGGGCCGCGTGTACCGGCGCTCCCTCGACGCGGTGATCCGCCGGCCGGCCCTGGGAGTGGGCGTCGCCCTGGTGCTGCCGATCTCGGGGTTCGTGGCCAGCACGACCCTCAGCGAGCAGTTCTTCCCGCCCAACGACCGCAACCAGTTCCAGATCGAGCTGGTGCTGCCCTCCCAGGTCTCCCTGGCCGAGACGCGCGCCGCCGCGCTGCGCGCCCACGCCCTGGTGGGGGCCCACGACGAGGTGCTGGAGAGCCACTGGTTCGTGGGCGAGTCCGCCCCGCGCGTGTTCTACACGATGATCGGGAACCAGGACGGCATCTCGAGCTTCGCCGGCGGCTTCATCACCACGCGCTCTCCCGAGGCGACCGAGCGGCTGCTGCCCCGGCTCCAGGACGAGCTGATCGCCGCCTTCCCGGACGCCATGGCGATCGCGATCCCCTTCGAGCAGGGCCCGCCCTTCGACGCCCCCATCGAGGTGCGCATCATCGGCCCCGACCTCGACCGCCTGCGCGCCCTCGGTGACGAGGTCCGGGCCGTCCTCGCGGAGACGAACCGCGTCACCTACACCCGCGCCCAGCTCTCGGGCGGCGAGCCGAAGCTCATGGTGCGGGCCGACGAGGACGAGGCCCGGCTGGCGGGCCTGCGACTCGTGGACATCTCGAACCAGCTCGAGGCGAAGCTCGAGGGCGTGATCGGCGGCAGCGTGGTGGAGGCCACCGAGGAGATCCCGGTGCGCGTGCGCGTGACGGGCGACGAGCGGGCCGACCTCGCCCGCATCGCCTCGGACTACGTGCTGCCCGGTGCGCGCCCCGCCGAGACCTCGGACCGGACCGTGCCCGGCGTGCCCCTCGGCGTGCTGTCGCGCATCGACCTGGTGCCCGAGCTGGCCGGCATCACCCGCTTCGACGGCGAGCGCTCAAACACCGTGCAGGCCTACCTCGAGCCCTACGCGCTCATCGCCGAGTCCCTGGTCGACTTCCAGGAGCGCCTGGCCGCGTCGGACTTCCAGCTCCCGGCGGGCTACCGCCTCGAGCTCGGGGGCGAGAGCGAGCAGCGCAGCGAGGCCCTCGCGAACCTCGCCGCCTTCGCGCTGCCGCTGTTCGTGGTCATGGTCGGCGCCATCATCCTCTCGTTCAACTCCTTCCGCTACGCCGCCGTGATCTTCAGCGTGGGGGGCCTGAGCATCGGGCTGGCGCTGCTCGGCGTCTGGACCTTCGGCCACCCCCTGGGCTTCCTCGCCATCGTGGGCACCATGGGGCTCGCGGGCCTGGCCATCAACGGCGGGATCGTGGTGCTCTCGGCCCTGAAGGCCGACAAGGCCGCCCGGGACGGCGACCCCGAGGCGATCCGCGAGGTGGTGGTCACCGCCACCCGCCACATCGTCGCGACCACCCTCACCACCATCGGCGGGTTCCTGCCCCTCATCGTCGCCGGCGGCCGCTTCTGGCC